>CAZUAQ010000001.1:0-253055 GCA_964618455.1 uncultured Planctomycetales bacterium
TCCGCGAGTATTTTCAGGAATGCCCCTGGGTCGCGCACGTCGCCGGCGTCTGCCTGTCGCTGCTCGAGAACGGGAGCGTTCCCCATTTTGCCGGTGGAATGAACATCGTGCTGCGGTCGACCATTCCCAGCGAGACGGGGATGGCCGCGTCGGCGGCGATCCAGGTCGCATCGGCACTGGCGATTTGCGGACTTTTCGACGTGGAGATCAACGCGCTTCAGCTCGCGAGCCTGTGCCGCACCGCCAACAGCGAAGTCGTCGGCCAGCGCGCCGACCTGGTGGATCACCTGGTGTGCCTGATGGGCGAGCCGGGATGCCTCCTTCAGGTCCGGTCGCAGCCGGATGACGTGCTCGGTACGCTCCAGCTTCCGGAAGGCGTGAAGTTCGTGGCCGTGGATTCCGGTGTCCGCCTGCCCATCTACGCCGATCGCTACACGGACAATTACGTGGCCGCCATGATGGGTCGTTTCCTGATTGAACGCCTCCTTCGCGCCTCGGGGGCGACAAGTGATCCGACGGGGGGCTATCTGGCCAACATCCCCCCCAGCGAATACGTGCAGCGTTTCCGAAACGAACTGCCGGTCAAGCTCAAGGGGCGGGACTTCATCGCAGCCTTCGGTCAGCCGGGCGAATTTGACGCCCCGATCGAGCCGGCGCGGGTGTACAAGATCCGCAGCCGGACCGAGCACCATATTTACGAGAATGATCGCGCCCACCGCTTCCTGGAGCGCCTGTCCCGGGCCCGGCGCACGGGGGAGCGCGACGCGCTGGTCGAAGCCGGCGAACTTATGTACGCCTCGCACTGGAGCTACGGTCAGCGATGCGGCATGGGGAGTATCGAAACGGACGTGCTGGTGAATCTGATCCGCGACCTCGGCGCGGCGCATGGCCTGTACGGGGCGAAAGTGACGGGAGGTGGCTGCGGGGGAACGCTGGCCGTGCTGCTCTCCGCCAACGAGGCGGCCATGCAGACGCTGGAGGCCGCCTGCAATCAGTACGCTCGAAAGTCGGGCAAGTCGCCGCGCATCTACACCGGCAGTTCAGAGGGGGCGATGAGTTTCGGGTGTCGTCGACTCTGATATTCTGGTCGCCCACCCCAGGCCGATGATATCGGCCTTCACGTCTCTTCAAGACCGGTAGCACGGGGCTTGCCGCGCCGTCCCTCTCAGCTATAATCCCCCCGAGATCAAAGATTTGTCGAGCACTTCCCTGAAAGCTGCTCATCGATTGGAGGACGACCATGACGCATGTTATCGCGGAACCTTGCATCGGAACGAAGGACACCGCATGCGTAGCCGTTTGTCCGGTGGATTGCATTCACCCGACCAAAGAAGATGAAGACTTCGAGAAGGAAGAACTTCTCTACATCGATCCGGAAACGTGCATCGATTGCGGACTCTGTGTGGATGAGTGTCCAGTCAAGGCGATCTTTACCGAGGAAGATCTGCCCGAGGAGTGGCACTCCTTCATCGAGCGCAATGCCGCCTACTATCAGTAAGCGTAACTGCCGCGTTGAATCGCATCACAGTGACGTGGGTCTGTTGGGAATGCGTGGGTCCTTCGGGTTTGTGGATCCGGCCTTTTGAAGGTGGATTCACCGCCCGGGGCATTTAGTCCCATGGCGATGAGACCCGCTGTCGGAGATCCGGAACTGGCTATCGGCATGCGGTCGCGAGTTACATCAGGCTCACACCGCCTTCAGACAGATTCAATTCCAGATGAATGGAAACGACGGCGAGGCAGTGTCCCACGACACTGCCTCGCGTGTTTATGGCTTACCGTCGGGTTATCTTGCCGTTTTCTGCGGCTTTGCTACGCAGTCTCGGACGGCTCCGTCTCTGCGGTAGGCGGACGCGGTAGAATTCTCACTGGGTAGCCGAGGGTTCTCCGGTGGCGTCTGTCGCTTCTCCCTCAGACCCGGAGGCATCCTCGCTGCCTTCTTCATCATTTTCGGCCGTAGACGCGTCCTCACTACGCTCGATGATGACCTTGTCGGCGATGAGTTGCCGCGACGCGCCTTCCCCGATGACCTTGCCCACCACTTCCACCTTGTCGTCGATCATCACGTCCTCGATTTTGGCAGTTATGCCGTTGATGAGGATTTCGGAATCCTGAGACAGTTTTCCTTCCAGCGGGATCTCCTTACCCCGTTTCTTGCTGAACCACATCATTCCGACCTTCCCTGAGGCGGGGTCGATCGTGGAGACGCGTCCCTCGATGCGTTGCGTGTCCGGCGGTTCGGCATCCTCGCCGCAACCGAGCATGAAGCACAGGCAGCCGCACAGGATCCACAGTTTTCGCATGCAATCTTTCATATCACACCTCGCTGTCGAGTCTGAAGTCTGCGGTCGTTTCCAGGAGTGTTGTACCGCACGAGGGGGCCGTCGGTTCGCGCCGAAGCGTCAGCCTCCGCGAGCGACGTTGAATCTAGTAGGAAGGGAGGTGAAAATCAATGCATGTCGCTGCAGCGCAGCCCCTCGGCATCGGACCGGGTGGCGGCGTGAGCATGCTGTTGATCTCACGGATACCGCGTACGATGTCGCATCATCGCCAGACCTGTGAAGGTCAGCAGCAGAGGCAGCATGCCGACCGGGGCACATCCCAGGATTCCGGCACCGCAACCTGTTTCAGGTTCATCCGCCGGCGGATCCTGCCCGGCATCATCCTCGTCCGGGTCCAGGTCCGGGTCCGGCTCGGGATCCACGTCAGGATCCGGTTCGGGATCCTGCGGTGGGCTCGGCGCGTCATCGTCGGGCTCGTCTTCCTCGACAAACGGCCGACCGGCGGCAAACAGGCTCAGCGAATCGCGCACCGCCCAGTAGCTTACATCTCCACCGGGATGAATGAAGTAGCCGAAGTCGCCGACGTCGCCGGTGGAATCGCTCTCGCCGACGTCATTGCCCTCGAGCACCCAGATGGCGTCGTCCTCGCTTTCATCGAGCACGTGGAGCGCCAGATCCGCCGGTTCGAATCCCAGCGCCGCCAGTTCGTCACGCGTGTAGCGCATGAAGAGTTCGGCGACGAACTCACCATACTCGGCGGTCGTGGTTACCTCGAGCCAACGTCCGTGGGCTTCGCCGTCACCGAAGCCGACGTTGGTACCGCCATCGGGACCCGGCGCGTTGTCGTTCTCACGAATCTGCGCCGAGACACGCGTACCCGCCTCGGCCTTGCAAAGCCGGACGCGAGCCAGGATCTGCCCCTCGTTGGTTCGCATGAAGCCCTCGAAGCAGCCGTCCGGGCCGACCGGCCCCTCGATTTCGAAGATATCCTCGGGCGGCAGTTGCCGGCCCGGTGAACCCGGGGATCCGCCACCTCCACCTCCGCCGGACGGGATTCCATTCGGCGTCGGGTCACAGGCGTTGCCGATGAGATCGTTGTCGTTGTCGGCCTGGTCGGCGTTCGGGGTGCCCGGACAATTGTCACAGGCATCGCCCACACCATCCTCATCGCCGTCCGCCTGGTTGCCGCATCCGCAGCCGTTGGGTGTATCGGGGCAATTGTCCAGGCAATCGATGAATCCGTCGCCATCGCGGTCCGCGTCATCCTCCGCAGCGCCACAACCGCAGAGGCCCGGCTCGCTCTTGTTCGGATCCTCGGGGCATTCGTCGATGCAATCCGCCGTGCCATCCTCGTCCGAATCGATGTCCTCCTTGCCGCAGCCGCAATCGCCGGCCTCGCTCTTGGCATCATCCTCCGGGCATTCATCCACGCAATCGGAGACGCCGTCCCCGTCGCTGTCAGGCAATTCTTCGTGACCGCAGCCGCACTGCCCCTCCTCGGTCTTGTGTGGATCCCAGGGGCACTCGTCGTCGCAGTTCAGCGTGCCGTCGTGATCGAAGTCGAGATCGCGTTCCCCGCAGCCGCACTCGCCGGGCTCGGTTTTCAGCGGATCCTCGGGGCACTCGTCCACGCAATCCGGCGTGCCGTCATGGTCGGAGTCCTCTTCCGATTTTCCACATCCGCACTCGCCCGGCTTGCCTTTCTCCGGGTCGTCCGGACATTCATCCACACAATCCCCGGTCCCGTCCCCGTCGCCATCGGGCGCCTTCAGCGTGACGCCCCAGCCGAGCAGTCGGCCCGATGCGGAAGGCGGACCATTCTCGTCATAGATTTTCAGTGTCCATTTCCCGCCGGGGTTGCCGGTGATGCACTTGGCGAGGTGGAAGGGCGGTTCGGGTTTGTACGTACCGCTGCAGGATGCGCGCTCCGCGTCGAACTGGCCCGTGCCGCAGCCGTCGGGCGGCGCCTGGTCGATCCGCGTGGCGGCGGTATCGCTCATCGTCACATCGAAGCCGTCGCCGTTGACACCACCCACGTGAGACCACAGTTCGATGGATTTGCCATCATGCTCGAGCACGACACGAAGATCGACCGGGCTTCGATGATCGATCCGGATATCCACTTCGATGTGATCGAGATCGCAATCCAACGGGCGAGGGATGAGAAACAGCTCCGAAACGAGCGGCGCGGCGGCTAGGTTGGGGATCGGTTGTCTGCAATTCGTGTCGCGAAAGGAATCTCCGCAGTCGTGCGTGTAGCTGGACGACTGGCTCATGGCTGCTCCCGAACCAAGCAACACGACACAACACGCGAGGGTAATACATGCACTCTTCATGAGAATCTTTCCGACCGTCGATGTGAAGCCGGATCGTACCGCAGTGGCCGATCGCGGAGAATAATCCTCCATAGATGGTAACGCACGCTGTGTCGGCTCGCAATTCGTTTTCACCCCGGTATTCTTTGGCGAAGTGGGAAAGTCCGCCTATTCTGCATGAGGACTGGCTTACGCCATGTGTGGAGTGCAGTATTATTGGACACCCACGCGTCCACGAGGCAACACCCTGTCGGTCAGCCTGTTGACGTGGATGCCGGAGCGTGAGAGGAGAATCTGGGCACGCGGCGTGTCTGAAAAGTTCGGGTTGAAAGAGAGGAGATGTTTCATGGCGATGCTGGTCGAGTTTTCCATGTCACCGCTGGGGAAGGGCGAATCAGTGGGGCATTACGTCGCGCAAAGCCTAGAGATCATCGAGAAGAGCGGTGTCCCCTACCGGCTCAACCCGATGGGAACCGTGTTGGAAGGGGAGTGGGATCAGGTGATGGCCGTGGTGAAGCAATGCCTCGAACGGATGAGCGAGGATTGCAACCGCGTGACATGCAGTGTGAAGATGGATTGGCGCCGCGATGCGACGGGGCGACTGGATAGCAAGATCGCCAGTGTCGAAGCCCATTTGGGGCGCGAGTTGAAGAAGTGAGAAGTTCGGCGGCATGGCGGACTCAACACGTTTGAGGCGCTGCTGAAGGGATTCCCGATGCCTACGCGCGTTCAATTCATCCTGGTGATTGCCCTCGGTGTGGGGGCGGCATTGGTGCTGCGCTGGCAATTCTCACCCAAGGAGGATCCTTCGTCATCTTCGACACCGTCGATAGCCGCGACGTCTCGCCCGTCCCAGCCCGAGCCGACCGATTACACACAGCATCCCGTGATCGCACCTGAAGAAGCGGATCGCGGCCCCGCGCGGATCATCTCCCTGGCTCCGAGCATCACGGAGACGCTCTGCGCCCTCGGGCTGAAGGATCGTCTGGTCGGCCGCACGCAATACTGCCTGCATCCCCCGTCCGTGATCGAACAAGCTCCCGCCGTCGGAGCGTTGATGGACACCAATCTCGAGCGGATCACCATGCTGGAGCCCGATCTCGTGCTGGCCACCGCCAACAGCCGTCAGGTGATCGACCGGTTGAATCGACTTGGCATCACATGCGAACCCGTGCCGCACGAGACGCTGGAAGATGTCTTCCTGGCGATCGATCGGGTCGGAGAACTCTGTCATCGGCCGGAAAGCGCGGCTCTGCTGAATCGTCGTATCCGGGCGGACATGGATGCCCAGTGTGAGGCGGCGAAGGCAATGAAGCTGCCGTCACGGAACGTGCTGGTCACCACGGGGCCGCTGCCCGTTCCGCCAAGATCGCTCTGGGTGGCGGGGCCGGGTTCGTTCTTTGAAGAACTTCTCCATCTGACGGGGCACTCGAACGCGGCCAAGGGGCTCGAAACCAGTTTCACGGAAATGTCGCTCGTGACCCTGATGCAAACCAATCCCGAGGTTATTCTCGAATTTCGCGAGGTGGACGATCCGCTGACCCGGGACGAGCTCTACCGTGAATGGTCGCGGTTCGACTCGCTGGATGCCATCCGGAATCGTCGCGTACGCACGGTGGGGGAGTTGGAGTGGCTGAGTGCCGGTCCGCGTGTGGCCATCGCATTGGACCGGCTCATCACGACATTGTCGGATGTCGAGGTGGCTCGATAGTGACGAGCGTTCCTGCCATCCCTTGCCCCGTGGCACGGCTTGGGCTACGCTTTCCTCCCGTTTTTCGATGATCCGTCGAAAACGCACATGACCGCTCATCCAAGCGCACACGTACGTCAGTCGAAAGGGTCCGCCGCGACAGGTCGAAGCGCGATCCTGCAGAAGGAAAGGAATCAGCCGTGGCCAAGAAGAAATCCAAGTCGAAGTCCAAGACCAAGGGCACGAAGTATCGCTTCTCGTTCGGCCCGTGGAACATTCATGAAGGCGCCGATCCCTTCGGTCCCGAGGTTCGCAAGCCGATCTCCTTCGCCAAGAAGCTGAAAATGTACAAGAAGCTCGGCTTTGACGGCGTGCAGTTCCATGACGATGACGCCGTGCCGGATCTGACGAATCTCTCAGCCGAGGCGGCGCTCAAGAAGGCACGTTCGGTGAAGAAGGCCCTGGACGACGAGGGTCTGGTGGCGGAGTTCGTGGCCCCGCGCCTGTGGGAGGACGCCGCGTACGTCGACGGTGCGTACACGAGTAACAGCGCCTCGGTCCGCAGGCAGGCGATCGAGCGTTCGCTCCTGGCCATCGACATCGCCATGGAACTGGATACGCCGAACATCGTGCTTTGGCTCGCGCGGGAGGGCACGTACATTCGCGAAGCCAAGAACGCTCGCCTCGCTCACGACTGGCTCATGACCGCCATCAACAAGATGCTTGCCCACAATGTGGACGCCCGCATCATGATCGAGCCGAAGCCGAACGAGCCGATGGACCAGGCCTATGTGCCGACGATCGGCCATGCGATCTCGTTGTCGTACCTGAGCGACGATCCCGAGCGCGTCGGCGGGTTGATCGAGACCGCGCACGCGTTGCTGGCGGGTCTGGATCCGTCGGACGAGATGGCCTTTGCGCTGTATCACAACAAGCTCTGGTCGGTGCACCTGAACGATCAGAACAGCCTGAAGTTCGACGAAGACAAGAACTTCGGCGCCGCCAACATCCGCCAGGCTTTCAACCAGGTTCGCGTGCTCGAAGAGGCGGGGTACGGCAAGAACGGCGAGTTCGTCGGTCTCGACGTCAAGACCTTCCGCACGCAGAAGCAGAAGAACAACACCGCCCACCTGGCCAACAGCAAGCGCTTCTTCGAACTGATGGTGCAGAAGGTCCGCACCTTCCCGAAGAAGAAGGAGGCGGAGTTCATCAAGGCGCGCGACTATGAAGGCCTCGAGCGGCTGGTGATGGAGCACCTGCTCGGTAAGTGACGGCACGCGCCCCTCTCTACTTCGCGTAGACCTCGAGGGTGGCGATGCTGGTGAACTGGGTGCTTCCGCCAGGATTTCCGGCGATGCGGATGGCGGTGGTGCGTACCGGTGCGAACGTCGCTTCGAACCACTGGCCCGCCTTGCGGTTGCGCTCGGCGGTGTGCGGTGGATCCCAGGAGAGGTTCTCGACCGGTTGCCACTGCCCCTCAGCGTCCCGCGCCTGGACGGTCAACGTCTCGAACCAGCCACCGTTCTCGGCAACGCGGCCGACCTTGTATTTTACGCGCGAGACAGTGACGGGCGACTTCCAAGCGTAGCCATAGAAATCCTCATCCAGGTTGTTCTCTCCGTCATAGCTGTCGTAGTGCCCCTCGGCCAGTTCGTTGCGGATGATATCCAGATCGCGCGATCCTCCGCCGGTCGGTTGCGTCACTGCCGCCAGGACGGTGTCGGCGGATTGGGCCAGGTCGCGAGGCTTGACGATCACGGGCAGCTTCGTGCTTCGTTGCACGTCCTGATGGACGAGCGATACCCTGAGGTCGTAAGTGCCTTCGGCCGTCGGCGTGCCTTCCAGGGTAACGTCACCGTTTCTTTCGCGTTCCGCGGTCAGCCCCGGCGGAAGCTCACCCTCGAGCGTCACCTTGGTGGGGCGTCGTGGATCACCGCCGATGATCTCAGCCCGCACGGTGGCCGGCTCATCGAGATGGATGCGATGCGGTACGAGTCGGACCTCGACCGGTTGCCTGAAAATCGCATCGGTGGGAATGAGGAGCCGGGAGTCCTCGCCTTCGCCGATGACCCGGCCGCCATGAAGTTTCACGAGTTCGATCCCGAGATCGGCGGTGCGCCGGGCGATCTCCGTGATCTTCGCATCGGGCAGGCGGTCACGTGTCTGGTTCTTGTACGTGTCGTTCAGGGGTTTGTCCCACCCGTCGAGGATGTAGAGGTACTTGTCGGGGATGCTCGCGCTGCCCTGGCTTAATGCAAGGAGCCCGGCGAGCGTGGCGGCCTGGTTGTCGGCGTCGTATCCCGCCATGCAGGCGTAATGCAGCGTCTTCTCGAAATCGCCCTCCCCGTAGAGCAACGCCAGCACGCCCATGGCGCCGTTGAGAATGGCGGTGATCGGCCCGAGTTCCAGGTCCTGCTCCAGGCCTTTGCCGTCGAAGTACTTCTCCTTGATCTTCTTGCGGACTGCCACCCAGTCGTCGCCGTGCTCGGCCTTCCAGGCGCGCACATCGTCGATGGCCATGCGATACGGACTTCCTTCAGGAACGTGGTCGTACCCGATCTGGCAGAGGGTCTCGACGTCGGTCTCAAAGTAAGCGGCGGCGTACATCACGTTGTACCAGATGGTCGGATGCGTGCCGTAGTCGTCATTGGTGACCTTGGCGGCCCAGTCAGCCTTGGCGGCGGCGTAGTCGAGCATCCCAGGCGCGGTCACCGCCCAGATCTCGCACACCAACTGCGGATCGATCTGGTACCAGTTCGGGTTGATGCCTTTCCGCCCGGTAAGCGGCGGCAGGTAGCCCTTGTCCATCAGCGTGCGCGCGGACTTGTTCGCCACCCAGATCCGGCGGTTGATACAGAGCTTCCAGAACTCCGCGACATGCTCGTACGTCGGCTCGACGCCGTGCTTCTCCATCATGAACAGGTCGACGTACTCGATGTCGGTATCGTCGTCGCTGAATGCACCGTTGGCTTCGCGAATGCGCTTCAAGGCGCCCTCTTCCCAGCCGGTGATGGGTTCGGTCCGTGGCTCCTCGTTGTACGTGAATTCGTGGGACAGCCCGAACATGTTGCCGACGCACTGGCCGAGCCAGGAGGCGTAGACCTTGTCGTGGTATTCCGCGACGGAGATCTCCTTGGTGCCGCCGGTTGCACAGCCGGGGAGCATCAGGAGGGAGAAGAACCCGGCAACAATGAAACGAGAACGACGATGCATGGCGATGGTCCTTTGCCGGAGGGGGCGTACTCTTCAAAGCATCAACTCAGGGGCACGGAGCGCCGACGCTCCATGATCCGCGCAATCGTAGAGTGATTGTGTTGAACGAAAGGCTACTGCCTACCCGGAGAGGCGGCAAGGGGCAATGTATGCGAAGCGCTCGAATGAAAAAAGCCCGCCAAGGCGGCTCATCCGACCGGCAGGGTCTTGTTCTCTCTCGCGCTCTGCTTCTCGGTCAGCGCGATCATGACGGCATCGCGGCTTTCCTGCGGCGTAGTGAACGTGGGGTCTTCATTCCGCTCGATGCATCCCGCGAAGTACGCGATCTCCGCGAAGTAGGCGTCTTCGGTCGGCATCTCCGGCTCCACGGACTCCCCGTTGCCGGACAGCACGCGTAACGGCTTGCCGGTGACCATGTCCCAGACGACCGAAGCGTCGTCAAAGGCGGCGGTGAAACCCATGTTGAAGTTGAATCCCGGGTAGAGATCCCAGAACCCTTCGACCTGCACGACGACTTCCGGATCGTAATGCCAGGACGCATGCACGCGATCGTATCCGCCGCCACGACGATTGTACGCCTGGGCGGTAACGGCGCGGGGCTTGCCAAGAATCGAGAGGGCGAAGTCGACATCGTGGACGTGAAGATCGAGGATCGCTCCGCCGCTTCGCATGGGATCAATGATCCAGTTGCCCAGGGAGTAGCTGGGCGCGCTGGTCTGGCGGCGAAGGTGCAACGCGCGAAGTTTGCCGTAGCGCTTCTCTTCGATGGCCTTTCGCAGCCAGAGGTATTCCGGCCAGAAACGCACGCATTGGGCGACCATCAAGCGGCCGCTGGAATTTTCGGCGGCGGCGATCATGGCATCGCAATCCTCCGCCGACAGGGCCATGGGTTTCTCAACCAGCACATGTTTACCGCGTTCGAGCGCCCCGATGGTGATGTCGCGATGCAGATCGGTCGGCGCGCACACATCGACCAGATCGATCTCCGCGTCTTCGAGCATTTTCTGCCAGTCGTCGAAAGGGCGGATATCGCCAAGATCCCGTTGATCGCCTTGGGCGTCGGCAAGGTTGCCGCCGACCTTCGACCAGTCGCCCGCGCGGCGATCGGCGTCGCGATCGCACAGAGCCACGACGCGAGCGCGATCCGCGAGCTTCTCGTATTGGTTGAAGTGGTTGCGTCCGATGAACCCGGCGCCGACGAGACCCACGCGGATCATGATTCGATCTCCTGTTGTCTGGACTTCGCACATGGGCGACCGGTCGTCGCCTTTCCGGAGGGTCATCCTACCCGACCCGGCGGAACTGGCCAAAATGTGACGGTGGTGCTATTTTGCGTGCATCATGAACAGAACCTCGCTTCTCACACTGGCCTGTCTGATGGTATCAATGTCTCTGTCTACAGCGTCCGCCCGCGCGAAGGTCCCCTGGCCGGAACACCCCCGGCCCGACTTCCAACGCGAGGCGTGGATGAATCTCAACGGACCATGGGCGTTCGCCTTTGACCCCGACGACGCGGGCGTTCGTGAGGGCTGGTTCAAGCCTGACGCGCCGGCATTTCCTTCGCAGATCACGGTGCCGTTCCCCTGGGAATCCGCGCTGAGCGGCGTCAAGGTTCCCGAGGCGACATACATCGGCTGGTACCGCCGCTCGATTCAGGTTCCATCCGGCGACGCATGGCAGGGAAGCGAGGCGTGGCTCATCATCGGGGCGAGTGACTTCCGCACGACGGTCTGGGTAAACGGCCGGCACGTCACGGATCATGAAGGGGGCTACACGCCGATCGAGGTCCATCTTGGTGATGACGCCAAGGCTGGCCAATCCGTGGACCTGGTCATCCGGGTCGAAGACCGGACGGATCCACAGCAGCCGACCGGCAAGCAGGTCTACTGGTACACGACAACGAGCGGCATCTGGCAGACGGTCTACCTTGAAGCCCGCCCGAAGCGGTTCATCCGGTCGTATCGCAGCGTGGCGGACATCAGGGCCGGCACGTTACGCGTGATTGCGCGCTTGAACGGTGATGCCGATGGGACGAAGCTGCGCCTGCGGAGCCCCGACGGTTCATTCGAAACAGTCACGGCTTCAGCATCCGATGATCAAGACGCAGCGACCCTTGAAGCCACGCTACACGTCAAGGAGCCGCGGCTCTGGAGCCCGGAATCGCCGCATCTCTATGATCTCGACCTCGAACTCATCGACGGCGATGGTGAATTGATCGATAGCGTGCAGACCTACTTCGGCTTGCGCGAGATCGGCGTCGATCGCGTGCCGGGCGAGGACTATCAATACATCACGCTCAACGGCAAGCCGATCTATCTGCGCGGCGCCCTGCATCAGGCCTTCCATCCCGAGGGCATCTACCAGTATCCCGATGATGCCACACTCCGGGGCGACTACGCCCTGGCCAGGGATCTCGGTCTGAACTTCATCCGTATTCACATCAAGGCGCCGATCCCCCGGGCGTTGTACTGGGCGGATACGCTGGGCGTGCTCATCATGGAGGACATGCCCAACTTCTGGAAAGAATCGGACCGGGCCTTCGCGTGGTACGAAGCGATGGCCCCGCGCGTGATCGAGCAGGACACCACGCACCCGTCCGTATTTTCCTGGTGCATGTTCAACGAGACGTGGGGCTTCCGCAGTGACGGGTATGGCAAAAAGGACCAGGCGTTCGTGAAGCGTATGGTCAGTCTGGCCCGAAAGCTCGACCCGACCCGCCTCGTGGAGGACAACTCCCCGAACGGGCGCGACCACGTCGAGACCGACATCAACTCGTGGCACTTCTACATCAATGACTACGAACGGGCGCGCGATCACATCCAGGAGGTCGTCGAACGCACGTACCCCGGCTCAGCGTTCAACTACGTCCCCGGATACGTTCAGGACAACGCACCGCTGATCAACAGCGAGTATGGCGGGATCAGCTCGGGCATGGGCGACCAGGACGTGAGCTGGTGCTTCAAATATCTCACCAACGAGCTGCGCAAGTATGGCAAGATTGGCGGCTACGTCTATACCGAGCTGTCGGACATCGAGTGGGAGCACAACGGATTCGTGAACTACGATCGCACGCCGAAGGAGTTCGGGTACGACTTCTGGTTCCCGGAGATGACCGTGGCGGACCTGAACGGCGCGGACTTTGTCGTGATCGACGCGCCGCCCTGTGTGGAGTTCAAGCCGGACCAGAACCCGCGAATCGCCGTGAAGCTGAGCCACATGTCCGGCCGGGTGATGCGCACGCCGATGCTGCGTTGGCGGGTGGACTGGTACGACGCGCTGGGGCAGCGTACCGAGGGCAAGTGGCGGGCACGCCCCGCCAAGGTCGAGCCGTACCGCGTGGTCGAGCAGCCGCCGCTGGTGATCAACATTGACGAGGACGGCACGGAGGTGTTCGGGACGCTGCTGCTGGAATGGCTCGATCGCCGCGAGCCGATCGCCCGGAACTATATCAATCTCCGGGTGGATCGCCAGTCGGGCACGGGATGGCGGGTGCTGGATGCGCGTCGATTGGCATGCGCGTTCAATCCCTCGGAGGCCGCGCAGTGGTCGTTCACCGAGCGATGCGAACGGCGTGTCGCGCTGGCGGTGGAAAAGCTGGCCTCAACCGGATCGGGGGAGGCGGTGTACGAGATTGAATTGCCCGCGCACATTCCACTGGACGAAATCGCTCAGTTGACCGTCATGGCGGAACTGGCCGCCAAGGCGGGGGACGAAAAGCGCGCCTGGTCGACGCGACCGGGGAAAACGAATCTCCCGCACTATCCGCAAACGGACGTGAAGAAGACGCCTACCAACGTCACGTTGACCATCAACGGTATCGAAGTCGAGACGCTACGGCTTCCCGACGATCCGGCCGACGCCCGCGGCGCGCTCTCGCACCATCGCGGCCACCAGGGAACGTACGGCTACCTCACGTCGTTCACACTGCAAGGGGCCAAACTGATCCGCGCGTTGCGTGAGGCGCGCGCTTCAGGGCAGATCACGCTTCGCTGGACCGTTCCACCCTCGGACGATGGCCAGGTCAATCACGGTCTGGCGATCTTTGGTGACGGCCTCGGACGCTACCCGGTGAAGCCGACGATCGTCTTCACCTACGCCTCAGGCCACGCTCTCCCCTTGTCCGCGCAGGAGACCGAGTAGGAACCGCTTCCACGTCGGAAGCGGAGTCTTGTGTGTTTGCACGCGAAAGGGCCTGAGAGACAGGCTGAAGTCCGATGCCGACGATCAGTCGCGTCGCCTCTTTGCGATCGTTCGCCTCCGACCTGATCTGCCCGAGCGTCCAGCCCATGCCCCCCTGGTCGATTTCAATCACGCTGTGCGTCATGCGTCTTGTGAACACAGGCAGCTTTGTGCCCCCCGAGCCCACGTCGATACTGCTTGGCGAGATGCTCGTTTCCTTGATGTCCAATGCCAGCCGCGCCCTCTCGCCCGCGCGAATCCACCTGCCCTGCAGGTCCATGGAGATGCCGATGTCCTCATAATTGATCTTGGGCTTTCCTTGGTCATCAACGGAATCCAGCGTGGGGACCCTTTCACCGATCGTGACGTTGGCGTCTTGCCCTTCCTTCACCAGGATGGAGGGACGGCTGAGGATTTCGAGGTTGCCATATTTCTTAAGGGTGTCTTGCAGCTTCGAGGCATCTCCGCTTGCCTGGGACAGTTCGTCGGGATCGATCTCGTCGAGCGACTCGGGGTCCCCGGTCAGTTCACAAATCATCACCTTCAGCAACATGTCGGCCTTCTCCACCGTTGCGGCGATGGGTTCACCCCCCGCTTCGAGCAGGTCCGCCTGAAGGCGGAGCACGGTAACGATGGCGTCCGAGCCGTCCACCGAGTCCTCGCGGAACTTCACCAGGATGACCGGCTCATCGTCGCGGTGGGCCACGCTCTGCGTCACGTTCCACGTGTACCCGTAATAACGCGGCCGGCTGTCCCCTTCCGTTTGACGAGGCCAGACACCGCTGTACTCGAAGCGGTAGTCGATATCGGCGAGCGTTCCGAGATCCGTCTCCTTCCACGCGCCTTCGGCCGTCACACTCCATCCCAGCCGGGAGGAGTGAACTGCCTGAGAACCCGCCATCAGTTGCGGGGGTATACCGAAGCGTTCCTGAAACATGTTCTTCTGCCGGATATTCACGCGCGTATCCAGCCTGGCCACGGGTCGGGCGTCTCCCAACTCGGACAACCGCTCGAGCATGTCCGCCGCCTCGAGCACGGTTCGCTTGGCCTGGGAATAGTTCTCGAACATCGCGGCGTCGATCTGCAGCAGCGTCCGCGCCGAGCCGCGCACTTCAAACGCATCGATCCGCAGGTGGGTATGCTGCGGTGAGGGGCGCGGCGCGTCGGCTTTTTCCTTCGCTTCGTCGCAGGGGGATTTCGCAGACAGTGACGTTGACACACACACGGTGGCCATCACGATCCAGATCCATTGCTTCCCATGCGTCATGGTTGATTCCCTTCGTCGGTATAGAAGTATGTCTCCGTCCCGTTCGGTTCGATGAACGGCATCTCGCCATCAATGTCAATCGCCCAATCGCGTCGCCACCAGGCGCACGATGGTCGTCGTCGCTTGATCCCCGGTCGCAGTCAATTCAAGCTGGTTGCACGCCATCAGCACCGGCTGCCCGCTCTTGACTGCGCGCGAGTACTCGCTGATGAGCCGCTCGGTGAACTGCGGCAGCTCGATGTTTTCGGTGATCCGGAGCGATTGATCGTGCTGGTCGCTGAACTCGAAGGCAAGATCAAGCCGCGCCTGCGTAGGGCTGACGTCGCTCTGCCACTCCCCGGCGATCTCCGCGCGAAAGCCGGTACCCTGATATCCGATCGAAGGCGTGAACACATCATTGCCGCTGACCAGGATGTCCTGCACCACCGGCACCGTCTCACCACTGCGAATCGTCGTACCGCGGTACAGATCGAACTCATTCTGATAGCGAAGAAGCGTTCGGACGCGGCCGAACTTCTCCAGTTCCATACGGACAGCCTGAGGCGTCGGGGCGGCCTCGGCCACGACATTGAGGTCCAGGTCCGCCATGCGATCCCGCGCGCAAACAAGTTCATACACGTCCATCTCCATCCGGGTCAGTTGATACACCGGATCGCGGACGTTGGCGGGGTCGATGATGCGTCCGCCGGTCTGAGCTTCGGCGGAACGATCGAACCCGCCGCTCCACACCGCCGCCGTCAGTACCGCGCCACCCACCGCCGAGAGTACCACCAGAATCATTTTCGAGTTGAACATCGGGATTTCCTCCTTGCAGGACATGCCGACAGATTGTTGAACCGCCCGACCGCAAGCCGTACAGGACCCCCGGCGGGCGAAGAACGGGACATTGGGAACTTACACCATAAGCGGAACACACCCCGGAAACGATCCTGCCTCGCGGCATCCGCTTATACCCGGCACTTGAAAGGGGGTTGCGGATGTGGATTCTTGCCCATAGAGGGACGGAAGCATAAGCTGATGCTCACACCCATCAGACACTTGTGAAGTGGCCACGATGACTGCCATCCAGTGAGGGACACTCATGCGATTTGCATACACCGGTCGTTCTCGCAAGGCAATCCATATGATGACGGTTGTCATCGGAGCATGGCTTCTGGCCTTGCCGATTTTCACGACGCTTCAAGCCGAAGAATCTGCAGCGACCCCATCGAATGCATCGACACGTTCCGCAGCGATCGAGAATCCAGACACCCTGTTTCCGCCGTCGCGCGAGGAAGTATTCAAGCGTGTCGATAAGGTCGAGTTGAAAATGCACATCTACAACCCCGAGGGGCATGAGGCCGGGCAGAAACGGCCGGTCATCGTCTTCTTCTTCGGAGGCGGATGGCGTGGCGGTTCGTCGGCTCAGTTCAAGCCCCATGCCGCGTACTTCGCATCGAGGGGGATGGTGACGATGACGGCGGAGTACCGTGTCTGGTCTCGGCACCAGGCCAGGATCGTCGACTGCATCGAGGACGCACGGTCAGCGATACGATGGGTCCGTGCGAACGCCGACACCCTGGGGATCGATCCTGAACGCATCGTCGCTTCCGGAGGATCGGCAGGGGGGCACCTGGCGGCGTGCACCGCCACCATCTCCGAGTTCGATCGCAAGGAGGAACATAAGAAGTTTTCGGCCGAGCCCAATGCGATCATTCTCTTCAATCCCGCGCTGAGCTTGAAGCCCGAACACTTCGATCAGAACGCCAAGCAGATTGAGCGTGATTTCCTTCCGCGTGCCGGCGCGCCCCCGGAGGCCGTTTCGCCGGTGTTCCATCTGGACAAGAAGACGCCTCCAACTCTGATCCTTCACGGTACCGGCGATACGGTGGTTCCCTTCGCACAGGCGAAAGCGTTCGCGAAACGGATGAAGATGCTGGATCGCCCTTGCAAACTCGTCGGATATGACGGTCAACCGCATGGATTCTTCAATTACCAGAAGGAACCCAAGACCTACTTCATCCAGACCGTGAAGGAAGCGGACGCGTTTCTGCGCGATCTGAAGTACCTGCGCGGAGAAGATCAGGTGGAGTCGTTCGTGAAGAAGCATCACTGAACCAGACCCGAAAGCAAAGAGATCGCTCTTCGAGCTTCAAGGAATGGCCTCAGCTGACCCCATCCTCAGGCCGTGTTACTCCAAGGTCGGAAGGAGGGATCAACTCCCTTCCTTCTTTACCGCTTTTCCGTCTTTCAACGGCCAGACCTTGATGTGTCCGTACTCGGCGTAACCGGCGTGCGCCATGTGCCGCAGGCCGATCCAGCCGGAATGCGTCCAGGGCTTCCCGTAGGCATCCTCCGGGTCGTCGAACTCGACGCTGACGACATCGTTGACGATCACGCGAATCTGTCCGCCGCGCTTGTAGACGCGGACGGTCTTGAACTCAGGTGGCCCGAAGTCGGCGACGAGATCCTTGCCGATGGAGACCAGCCGGAACCCGGCATTCTTTCGCATGTTCGCGCTGCCGCGCCCCCCGGCCCAGTACGACACGTGGTAGTTGTTGATGTCGCCGTTGATGTACTGCGAGAACCGGCCGGTGCGCTCCTGCAGACCGTCGTCGAAGATCGATTCCCCGTTTACCCCTCGGGCCGCGAAGAAGACGATGCCCAATCCTTCCATCGGATCGCGCGGCCGGATCGTGAACTCCAGCAGAAAATCCGCCGGGATCTCTTTCTTCAGCCAGCAGACCAGGTGGGAGGCCTTCGGTTCTTCCGATTCCTCGTCGAACTCGATGCGCTTGCCGCGCTTGTCGAAGGCCTTGGGAGACGTGGTCCACAGCTCGAGATGCCCATCCTTGATGTTCATATGATCGCCGCCCTCGAGCGACCAGTGACGCTCTTCGGACGGATCCTCAAAGGACGATTCATACACGGGAGTATCCCACTTCACGTCCTTGGGAACGAAACGTTTCCCTGAGAAGTGGATGCCTTCGTTCGTGTAATCCTTCTCGCCCGTCTCGAGAAAGCGGCGGCGGAGCTCCTTCTCGCTGAGGGCATGGTCATGTACCTTGAAGCCGTCGATTCGAAGCCCGTCAGAGATCACTTCCATCGTGATGGGTTTCTCCGCCGGTCGGATCTGGCCGGGATAGCTGTAAACCGAGCCTTTCGTGTGCCGCACGCCATTGAGGTAGAAGCCGTTTCGCTCTCCGTTCTCGCAATCCCAGGTCCAGGCGGCGTGATAGCGCTGCCCTTTGTTGAAATGTTTGAACTCCGATG
The DNA here is from genome assembly GCA_964618455.1 of uncultured Planctomycetales bacterium. Lineage (GTDB taxonomy): Bacteria > Planctomycetota > Phycisphaerae > UBA1845 > PWPN01 > CAZUAQ01. The sequence continues at coordinate 18,199 of CAZUAQ010000001.1, forward strand.
CCATCCAGAAAAGCTTCGGATCGCTGCCATCCGGCTGTTTGCCCGCCATTGCCTCGTTGATGTGCAACAGAAACAGCACGCTGCCGCCACGGACGTCGATCCAGAAGTCCAGCGCGTCGCTGCGCAGGACGTGATACTTGTGGACCTGGTCGCGCAGGAGTGATTCCGGCGTGAACCAGAATGAAATCGTCCCCGCCGAATCCATCAGGCCCGGCGTAAGGGCGACTTTTTCAATCCTGGCTGAGGACGTATTGGCGATTCCGGCCGTAGGGAATAGTGAGAGAGTCAGGCCGGTGAGAATGAGCGGTAATCGGCGAAGCATGAAACCTCCTGCAATGCATGATCGATCACTCTTCGTGTCTCCGTAACCCAAGATTCTAAGTCAATCGACACGTCGCGTCAGGTGGGACCGCCGGAGGAATTTCGCGGGCGAAGGTTGCGTTCTCCCCGTCTCGCGGGGTAGTCTATACAGATTGCATGTCTGCCAAGAAGTCGGCCGAACCCAAGTGAGCCCGCTCATGTCGGAAGAGCTTCGATCCACCATACGTGTGGGAACGTGTCCTGAAGCGCTCATCATCGCGCCCGGTCCGAGGTGTCTCGCACCGCTCTGTCCGACCATTGAAGCCATTCTGAAGGATCCCCGGTTCGCGGAGTACCGGCGCCTCGTGTTCGATTTATCGCAGAGCCGGAGCATGGACAGCAGTTTCGTCGGTGTGTTGATCGGTTTGATCGGGCGCAAGCGCCGGCCCGCCGGCTTCGAGCTTCAACTCTGCAACCCGAATCGCGAAATCCTTCGCATCCTTGAAACCATGGGGGTGCTTCACTACTTTGAGGTGGTGAATCAACTTCCCGATCCGATCGACGCGTGGGTGGACATCCCGGTGAGTCCCGCCGCTCCGGACAGGCTGACCGATCTGGTCATCGACGCACACGAGAATCTCATGGATGCCGATCCGCGTAACGTGGACAAGTTCGAACCTGTGGTGCGGGGTCTGAAGCGATTTCGGGATGAAGGCTCTACGAAATCCGAAGGCGACACCTGATTCGCCAACGAATGCCTCACACCATGTAGCAGAGGCCGACCGCGATTCGCTCACGGTCGGCCCCGGCATCCCCTTCGGTTGATGATCGTCGATATCCCACTCCCGCCGCGATGCGACGCGCGTGGAATCAGTAGGAGTCGTAGTCGGTGCCGGCTTCATTCGTTGCGGTCGAGTTCACGATGATCTGGCCGGTACCGGAATTGTACATCCAGCCGGTGCTGTCATCGGCGGCCAGGGCCACCGCCGGGTCGGTCTCAATCGAGACTGTCGCCTCACCTTTCTTGGCGCCGACCGGAGCCGCGGGAAGCCCCTTACGCAGGTAGGGCCCGTAGATGAAACCGTTGGCGGCGTCATAGGTGGCCTTCACCGTGCCGTCGGCCTTCGTGTACTGCGTCAATTGATTTTCAAAGGCGTCCTGGGTGCCTGCGGCGTTCGTGCCGTCGCCCACGGCACCGGGATACGTGCCGTCATGCTCGCTGGCGTACAGTTCAAGCGCATTCCGGAGCACTGCCAGATTCTGGGCCAGCGCCGAATCCCCCGCCCCCTTCGAACCGCGACTCACCCGGGGAATCGCAATGGCTGCGATAATCCCGATGATCACGATCACGATGACCAGTTCCACCAGACTGAATCCCCTGAATGCCTTTCGATTCACGGCATTTCTCCTTTGATGTGTGCTTCGAGCTGCTTCTTATGGATGTTCTCACGATCCATCCATGCGAAGCTCACATCGACCAACCATGTAGGGTGCTTCAACTAGATGCAGGCGGTAAACCGAGAATCTCGGGAGAGATGATGGTTATCGGGATCGAACAGGAGAAATCGCGTCCCATAAAGGGGTTTATTCGATCGGTTCGGGTACCGGAGTTTTCTCGGGTTCCTTCTCCTCCGTGGCGGCGGTGGCCTCCTCGGGTGGAGACGCCGGCATCGAGGAGGGAGCTTTCATGTCCGGAAGGACCACGAGCAGCGGGACCGCCGGAGCGAGTGGGTACGTACGGTAGCTTTCGGATTCCGTCTCCGCCGAGAGAAGGGTGGTCAATCGATGGACGATCCCGTCGAGATGTTCACGCGATGATGCGTGCGGGGCATTCGACGCAGCATACCAGTGGCGGAGGAGACCGAGTTGATGAATCCTCGCCGCGCGTTGAAGCGCCACGAGAGGTGCCGGTGTTTCCGTCCAGGTTTCCGCGTGCCGCTCCAGTTGAATCGCGAGCGCCATGCCGACCGCCGGTTGATCCGACATCATCAGTCGGTGTCGGACAAGCTGGCCATAGAAGTCGTACGGCCATGTCTTCGGGAGTTTACCCGCCGGCGGTAATGCCTTCATCGCGCGATCCGGCCGTCCGGCACCGATCCACGCGTACGCCTGCCAGAACCCGGCTGCTGCGGACACCACGGACTCTTCCGATTCCCGCGCGACGGCGAGTCCGCGAGCCGCTTCTTCGGCAAGTGCGTGTTCCTCTTTCGAGAATGAACTAGCACCGAAAGCCCGCACGCGCATCGCGTTGCCGAAGCTCTCCAGAAGTGCAATTTCTCGCAGGAGACGACGTGCCGACCTGGCCCGCTCTGGATCGGCGTCGTCCGGATTCGAGTCCTCCTCCCCCAACGCGGTCAAGGTCTTCCGGGCGCTGCCGAAGTGCTCGAGCGCTTGCCGCATCTTCTCAGTGACGGCTTGCTGATCTTTCGGTGATGGGCGGTCGAGAACGATGCGTGTCAGCGGCGCCGCCGCGCCCTTCGCGAGCAGCATGTTGCCCCAGGCGACATACATTCGACCTTGCTCCAGGGCGTCGGACTCGGCATCGATGCGTTCCTGCATCCCCTCCCACATGGCGAGGGCGGTGTTCATTTCGTCATCCGACTTCGGAACGAGGCGCGTCATGTCGGCGTATTCGGCAACCTCCGGGATCGATGCGGCCTGTAGCGGTGGCCTGACTCCCGCCAGTGCCAACGTACCGGCCAGACAGAGGATTTCTTTCCAGATCAAAGGCTGCGTGAGGCTCATGTACCGGTTTCCCGATGAGTAGTGACGAATCATTCCCTGGAGGACATCAGGACGCCTGCCGACGGATAGCGACCGGAGCCGATTCCGCCACAGACGTGCTCCCCTATTGTAGTCGAGTATAATGATCGCGCCTCGGAGAGCCCTGCATTCGAGCCTCGAAACCTGAATTGCGATGCTGCCGCCAATGTCGACCTCGCCCGACACCTCCGCCGTTTCTGCCTTTGCCCCGCGGGAATCCGTGTTTCATCGAATTCTGCGGTCCAACGCGTTTGCCGTCGCGCTGTCCGTCGCCCTCCATGCCGTGCTGCTCTTCGGGATGTACAAGGCGGTCTTTCGGGAGGAAGGCACAAGCCGGCAGATCGTGCCCGAAACACGACTCATGGCGTCATCGGGACGCGAGACGAGCGTGCGGTCCGAGCCGCTTCGCATCGCGGAGAAGGTCGAGTCCGTCCGTCCGCAGCCGGTCGCGGTCGATCCCCGCGCGCTGGCACTTCCGGATGTCCGACTGGCCACGCCCACCGGGGTCCCGGATGAGCCGTCGATGCCCTCCGCCGCGGCCTCCGACGGAGCCTCCAGCGGCGACGTGCCCCTCATGGCCTCGGACGGCATGGGCATCCAGTTGTTCGGCGTGAGCGGCAATGCGAATCGCGTCGTGTACGTCGTGGACGTCTCCATCTCGCTGTCGCTCGTGGCCCCGCAACTGAAGTCCGAGCTTCGCGCCTCCGTCGATGCCCTTCGCCCGGCGCAGTCGTTCCAGATCGTGCTGGCCAAACCCTACGGACAGATTGAAGAATTCACCCGCGGCCGGCTCGTGCCCGCCCTGACCTCCCACAAGGCCCGTTCCTCCGCCTTCATCGACAAGCTGTTCACGTCCACACGGCCGGGCAGAGACCGCGTCGACAGCATGACCTTCGGCGGCGCCGATCCCGTCCGCGCCATGACCCGCGCCTTTTCGTCCGAGCCCCGACCGGAACTGATCTACTTTCTGACCGATGGCTCCTATCAGAACCTGGAGGACAAGCTGCTCGCGCGTCTCGATGCCCTCAATCCGGAACGGGACGTCAGCATCACCGTCATCTGCCTGCCCGGCGATGTGTTCAATCCCGATTTCCTGCGGACCATTGCCAAAACGCATGGTGGCCATTACCGTGAAGTGCTGGATCGATAAGTGCGTCTTAAGTCCCCTCAAGTTATATGTCTCCATCATGACCGCCGGGTATCTTCGAATTGCGACGCTGGCTTTGTGGGTCCTGCCGTGCCTGATCGGCACTGACGCCCGCGCGGACACCGTCCAGCTGGAAGGTCTGCCTCCGGTAGACGGCATCAAACTGTCGGGCCTTGCTTCCGCGCAAATCCTTTACCAAGCCTCCGACGGGCGGCACGTGACGCTCGATCTGTCCCGCATAGCCTTCCTGCAGTTCAATCGTTGGCCGCTGTTCAACCTCGCCGAGAAGCAGCGTCTCGCCGGCAATACCGCCATGGCCGTCAATACCTATGAAAAAGTGATCGACGCCCTGGGGCGTCAGGCCCGGGTCGCACGGCCGATGTTGCCATCCGGATGGACACAAGAGGATCTTCGCCTGCTCGTCCAATGCCGGCTGATCTCGGCCTGCGCGGCGAGCGATCGATTCGATCTGGCGGTCGAGACCTACCTGGACGTCCTTGCCCGCATGCCGGAAGCGCTCGAGCCGCTTCGCCCGGAAATTTCCGCGAACGTATCAGCCGAACACCTGCGCGCGGCGGAAGCACATCTCGCGGCCGCTCTGAAGGGCTCCTTGGACGAGAAGGCGCGAGCCTCACTGAGCGCCTGGAGCGCATCCTGGCCGTCGAACGGCACATCGCTACCGAGGGACACCGAACCGCGATCCGTCGTTCCCACGACACCGCGCGCGTCCTCGCACGGCGGTACACGGTCCCAGCGCTTCCATCAACGCATGCGTGAAATCGTCGACGCATTCGAGCGTGGCCGCTTCAATGACGTCATGAGGGACCTCGACGAACTGGCGGCACGCGATCCGCTCCTCCCGGCGGAGTGGTACTACTGGCGAGGCCGGACGCATGAAGCGCTGGCGGAGCAGATGGCCGCAAACGAGCGTGAGGTCGCTCTTCGGCTCGGGGGGTTGGCTTACCTGCGGGTCGTGATACACTTCCCGGAGCACCGGTCCGCTCCGGAGTGCCTCTACCGCGCCGGAGCGATCGCGGCCCAGATGGGCGCCGCCGAGCAGGCGGCAACCTTGTGGCGCGAAACCGCGCGCCGCTGGCCCGATGTTGAACCCTGGAGCCGCCGCGCGGCCGACATGCTGGAACGGATAAAAACACCCTGAGGCTGCCACTCGCCTCGAGCGAGACCGTTGAATACGGATACCCGCACATGACCCACGCGATCGACTGGCCCATCATTCTTGCCCAGGAAAGCACGCTCGCCGTCTCGATGCTGCAGCATTTCGTGCGCGACGGCGGATGGATCACCTGGTTCGTGCTCATCCCGCTGTCGGTCGTCATGCTCTCGCTCATCATTCACTACGCGTTCGTGATCCGCCGCGCCACGCACCTGCCGGCCGACCTCGGCAAGACGCTGAACCACGCCGCCGGCATTGGACAGTTTCGCCAGGTCGTCGACGTGGCCAAGGCCCATCCCTCGATGCTCGGCCAGGCCGCCTACGCCGGGGTCGTCCAGCTCCGCGCGGGACGCGACCACGCCCGCATCGCCATTGAAGAGGTCGTCGACGAGAAAGCCACCCGCCTGTTGCGCCGCCTCGAATATCTGCACGTCATCGGCAACATCAGTCCGATGATCGGCCTGTTCGGAACGGTGCTGGGCATGATCCTGGCCTTCAGCGCCATCAATGAAGCCGGTGGCGGCATGCCCGAACCCGGCAGGCTTGCCGGCGACATCTCCCTCGCCCTGGTCACCACGTTCTGGGGCATCCTGATCGCGATTCCCTCGCTCACCATGCACGCCATTTACCGCAACAAGGTCGACGCCTTCGCCGCCGAGTGCGTCAAGCAGTGCGAAGACCTCATGACGGTCATACAGCAGGTCGTGGCACGCAACACCGCCGCGCAGCAATCCCAACAGGCACCGCCTGCACAGCAGCCGCGACCGCCCGCCGCCGCGACCGCGACACCTCAACAGCCCGGTGCGAATCCGCCACCTCCGGGTGAGGGCAATCCGGTCCCGCTCTCGACCAACCCGAACAACCCGTAGGAGATCGCGATGCTGCGCTACCGGCAACGACATGCGACCCTGTCGCGCTCCACCGGGCGAATCAACATGACCCCAATGATCGACGTGACCTTTCTCCTGCTGACCTTCTTCATGCTGGCCAGTCACTTCGCCTCGGCGGAACGTACCGATATCGAATTGCCCAGCCCCGAGGAGAATCAATCCGTCCGTCGCATCTTCCGGGAGAAAGTCATCGTCAACGTCCAGTACGCCGAACCCGGTGAAGCCCCCACGTTTACGCTTGGTCCCATGCAGATCGAGATTCTGGACGACCTCGAAACCCGGCTTGCCGCGCTCGCCGAGCAGAACCCCGGCGTGGAGGTCATCCTCCGGGCGGATCGTCGGCTCGATTACAGCCAGGTGCGGGAGGTCATGCGGATCATCGCCAATCAACGCTTCGTGCGAATGCAGGTTGTGACCGAACTCGAGGAAGTCCGTTGAGTCCGTCGCCCGCCACAACATCGCCGCCGGCCGCTTCGGCGCGTAGCGCCACGGCAGCCTCGACGAAGGCCGAGGCTCGGCCGAAGCCGAGATGGAAACGGCGTCGAGACGGCGGATTCTCGCTCAACCTCACGCCGATGATCGACGTCGTCTTCCTGCTTCTCTTCTTTTTCCTGGTGGTGACCCGCTTCGGTACGCGCGAGGGCACGCTCCCCGCCGATCTGCCCCGCAAGCTGGGCGGTCAGAGCATCGAAGTCCCGAGAGTGCCCATCGCCATCCGGTTTCAGGCCGACCCCGACGATGCCGACACGTGCCAGGTCACGATCGACAGGCTTCACGATCAGCCGATATCCGTCGCAGCGCTCCTGTCGGAATTGCAGCGTATCAAGGCCGAGGCTGCCGGTTTCGACGATGCCGACACGCCGATTCATCTTTATCCGCGGGAGGGCGTCCGCTGGGATCATGTCGTCAACGCCTACAACGCGGGTTTGGCAGCCGGATACGAGAAGATATACTTCGTCGAATGACGAGATCATGCCTGGAGAGTTCGCGACTGCGCTCATGCGCGACGCCCGTGCCGCGCCGCTTGCTTGCGATGGGTATCGCGATGCTGGGAGCTACCGTGCTTACAGCGTCACTTCGCGCCCAGCATGTCTGGCCGGAGGATACCCGGCGGGACGACCTCGCCTTCCGTGAAGCCGTTCGGACGTTCGGTCTGGGCGACTGGATGAAGGTGCACGATAACACCGTTCCGGCCTCCAGTGATATCGACCGGCGCATCCGTCAGCGCGACCGTTTGCTGCGCGAGGCCGAAGACGAATCACTGGGCATGTCCGAGCGGCGCGAGCGACTCTCCGAAGCCGCCGCCGTGATCGACGATCTGCTCGCGCAGCATCCCGCCCACGTCTCGCATCTCTCCTGGCGCATCCTTGCCGCCGAAGACCGCCTGCACCGCCTGGATTCCCGCGCGTTCCGGCGCGTGCTGCTCTATGAAATGCCGCTGCCCGATCACGCCGATGTGGCCCGCTACAGTGGTGAAGCCGTGGAGCATCTTCACATCGCCCGACGCGAGATCACCCGCCGGTGGAACGAGGTCGGTCGTCAGAGCGAAACCGATCTCGCCTGGCTGAAGGAAACGGGCGTCATTCGCGAACTCGAGCAGGCGGACCGCCGTACGCGCGAACTCAGCCTCTGGGCGCCCATTTATGCCGCACTGTCCACACGCAATGCAGGCGCGGATGAGCCGACTTCGACGCTGAAGAACAACCTCGATCAACTTGCCCCGACGCTCGAAACCACGAGCCCGCGGAGCGCGACAGGGGACAAGGCGCGGGACCTGCTCGCGGCGGCGTTGATGGCGCGGCTGCTGAACCAGCCCGCCGACGCCCTCCGCTACGCCCGCATGTTCATCGAAACCTACCGCGACCTCACCTCACCCGAGCAGAAGGCACGTTTGCGTTGGATGCTGCTTCCGGCGGCGCTGGAGCGCGTCCGCGCCGAGCGCGATCTCGGACGAATGACCGATGCGCTGAAGATGCTGACGGGTATGAAGAACTCCGCCGGCGACGCGCTGAGAAACGACGTCGAGATGGCGTGGGCCCTGGCACTGCTCGAGCATCGCCTGCTGCTGGCGCCCGCGGAGGGCGTGGCGAATCCCGATCTGCTCTCCTCCTCTGCCGCTTTGGTTCCGCTGCGGGAAACGGCGATGCTCTCGATCAGGCATCTTGACCGCATGTACCACCTGTTCTCGGTCGCCCTGCACGACGCGCCGATCCCCGACGCACCCACGCCGTTCATCCGTCAACTTCTTGCCGGGGCGGCACAATCCCACTTCATCGCCCACAAGGACAAGCCCGACCCGGCCATCACCGCGCGCCTCGAAACCACCGTCGATCTGCTCGATCTCGGCGCCGGCGCCTCGATTCGACTCACGCTCGCACAACAGGCCGAGTGGCACTACCTTCGCGGCCGCGGGCTCTTCCTCCTGGAGCGGGAGGACGAAGCCGTCCGCGAGTTGGGACGCCTCGCCGAGGTCGCCCCGGACTACGAACGCACGCCGTTCGCCCTCGAACAGGCTGCCATCCTCGCCCATCGCCGACTGACCGATGCAGAAGAGAAGGATCTCGATCTAGCCCGCCGCGAGTTCATCGAAGCGGGCCGGCGCCTGCGCGAACTCGCCAACCGGCGGGGCGATATCGAGGTGTCCGGCCGCATGCGCTTCCTGATGGCCTATGCCCTCGAACAGAGCGAACGTCTCGCGGAAGCCGCACGCCTCTACGAACAGATCGCCCCCGATGAGGATCAGGCACTCGTCGCTTCACAACGCCGCGTGGATTGCTGGATACGGCTGCTCGACATCACCCGCGCGAACAAGCCCGACGACGAGAACACTCATCGGGAACTGGCCCGGCATGCCCTCGATGCCGCCAACGACGCCCACCGTCTCGCCGATGAACGCGACGAATCGCAGGGGGACGATCAGACTGAGCGATGCGACCTCGCCCGCGCCACATTGCTCCGCGCGCACGTCGCGAACCTTCCGGAGATCGACCAGCCGAACGATGTACTGGCGGTCCTGGCGGATTTCGATGCACGGTTTGCCGAATGCGGGGAAGCGCGCGCCGACGCCATGTCCGAGCGCGTGACCGCCTGGGTTGCGCTGAAACGGTGGGACGATGCGCGCCGGGCACTGCTCGATCGTGCCGAACGCGGCGATCCCGAGGCCGGTCCGGCCATGGCCCACCTGCTCAACCGCATGCGTGATGCGATACGTGATGCCCTGGATCAAGCGGATCAGGATTTCGTGACCAGCACCTCCACCGAGGCCGCCGCGCTGGCCGACGATCTGCTCGCCTGGTCGGCTGATCATCCTGACGCGATGGAATCCGGCGACCTCCTGACCGTCAAAACCTGGCGGGCATGGGCGCTACTTCACAGTGGAGAGCCCGCATCAGCACTTGAAGCATTCGACAAGTGCGCCATTCCCGAACGCGCCGAAGGCGAGCCGGTCTCCGCCACCGAGTTGGAAATCAAGTTGGGACGTGCCGAATGCCTCCTCGCCCTCGACAAACCTGACGATGCCCTTCAACGCTTCACGCCCGTCCTGGAGACTCTGCCGGTACAGAGCGACTACTGGTGGCGGGCGTATACCGGCTCCCTCGAAGCCCACCTGCGGGTCGGCAGCGATCCGCAGGGCATCGTCCAGTCCATCCGCCAGCAACGTCATCTCGCACCCGATCTCGGCGGATCACGCTGGAAACGCCGCCTGGAAGCGATCGAACAACGCGCCAAGACCTCCGCTCGCGCCGTCCATACGCCCTCGACCTCGACACCGGGCTGAATCCGCGTTCTCCGGCGGTTATAATCAATTTAGAGTCGACGGATCATTTCAGACATCGTCATGCGAACGGGTGGAGTCTCGAGCGGAGGTGTACGCGCATGTGGAGATCAAAAACAATCCTCGTGAAGAGCGCCATCGCTGCGATCGTCTCCGCCACCATGCTTCACGCCGGAGACATCAGCGGCCGGCGCGAGAACCTCTTCGGTACCGGCCAGCACGAGACCTTCATTTATCTTCAGGGTCTTGGCGCCAACAGCACATCCGCCCACGACATCGGATTCTCCTGGTTCGGGAATTACACCCTCAGCGGTCTGCCCGCCGGGCAGTACTACCTCGTCGGCGGCGAGACGACCGCCTATCCGTACCTCATCCTGAACACGCCGATCACCGTGCCCGCCTCCGGCACGCTGAACCTCGATCTCGACGATCACATCACCATGGACAGCCAGGGCCTCGGCGATCTCGATTCCTGCCAGTGGGTCGCGCAGACCTTCGTAGCGACGGGGCGCGAACTGGCTCAGTTCGCGGTCATCTCACCGAGCGGCGGAAGTGTCGTCAATGCCACCATTCGCGAGGGCGGTCCCTTCGGTCCGCAGATCGGCCCGACCGAAACCATCACCAACGGCTCGCTCTTTCCTGCCTTGCCGCGCTTCGCCCCCGGCGAGGTCCCGCTCGTGCCCGGCCGGACTTACGCTCTTCGGCTCGACGGCATCCAGCCCTGGCGAATGGCGATCTCCTTCCGGCCGAATCCCTTTCCCAACGGCGAAGCCTGGATCGACGGCGAGCGTCTCCCTGAGACCGATCTGGCGGTCTCGATCCAGTGCCGCGATAACGGGTTCATCGACGGCTACCGGGTGACCAACTGGTGGCGTCCCGATACGTTCAGCGAGTACGTGCAGACCTTCACCGCCGGGGGAACGGCCCTTCGCGTCGCGTCGATGATGGTGGCGGGGCCGGGCGGATCGCATCTCATGCGCGCCAGCGTCCACGAATGGAACGGCAACTATCCCTACGGCGCCCAGATCGGACCGACCAAGACCGCCGAGATGGGCGAAAACGTCTTCCACGCTTTCATCTGGGGACCGAACGAGGTGCCGCTGACACCGGGCACGCGCTACGCCGTCCGCTACGCACGCGTCGACGGTCAGCCGATCGCTATCTACGGTGATACGGATCGTGTCAGCGGCGAGCAGGCCTACTTTGACGGCGTGCCCGACGGCGGCATCGACATGGCGGGGCGACTGGTCTACGAGGAGGAGGATCGCGGTGATATCGCAATCTCCAATCTTCAGTTCACGCCGATCTCCGCCACGCAGGTCCGCGCGACCTTCACCACGGATGTCCCCAGTCATGCGACCGTCGTCTACCGCCAGGGCTCTCCCGTCTTCGATACGATCCAGCCCGCCGCCGACGTCGCATCCACGCAGCACGATATCGTCGTCGATCATCTGATAGCGGGGACCACCTATGCCATGCACGTGCTGGCCACTAACGCCGATCGCAATGTCACCGAGACGACGCCTGTCAACGTCACGCTTCCCGTGAGCACCGCCAATATCTCCGGCATCGCCGGCGGACAGCGCGGAGCCATCGCCGGCGCGGATATCACGCTTCTGGAACTGGGTGCGAGTACCACCACCGCCTCGGACGGCAGTTTCGCCTTCAACAACGTGCCCACCGGTAAGCACACGCTGCGCCTGCAGTCGGTCGCGCAGGAATCCGTCGAACAGGAGATCGAAGTGGCACCCGGCGGATCCACCGACCTCGGTGTCATCACGACGACGTACACGCCGGTGTACGAAATGTCGCAGTCCAATCCGCTCTCGGGCTGGACCACGTTCGGTTACTTTGATGGCCAGTTCGACACGGGTTCGTACGACGTCGATGCCCGCACCGGTAATCGATGGATCGGGTACGTCACGAACGGTGCGGACACGGTCAACGGCATTCACGGCGGTGCGTATCGCACGGTCAATGTGGTGCCGGGCACGGTGTACCGCCTTGCCGGGTTCGCGCAAACTCGTGCCTTCGGTTCCAGCGACGATCCCATCGACGGCGTGGCGGTGGCCAGGCTGGGCATCGACCTCACCGGCGGCACCGATCCCGACGCGCCGACCGTGCAATGGTCGCGCTACCGCTTCACCAGCAGTGAGTGGATGGAGCATGGGATCGACTTCACGAGTTCCGGCGCGCAGGTCACGATCTTCGCGCAACACAAGTGGGACTACTTCTACCCGTATCCCCCGTGGTTTATCGCCGCCTTCGACGACATCTGGCTGGGCGTCCCGGCCACGCCGATTCCCGACTTCGATAACGACGGCGATGTCGATCTCGACGACTACGGTCGGCTCCAGGCTTGCGTGGCTGGCGGGGGCGTCGAGGTCAGCGATCCGCAGTGCCGCCGGGCGCGGCTCGACGGGGACGAGGATGTCGATGCCGCCGACATTGGTCGGTTCATCGACTGCCTGTCCGGCGCCGATCTGCCGCTGGATCCAGATTGCTCGCCCAATTGAATACCATGACATGCGCTGGTCAAGGCGAAGCGGGAACGGGGCCCGGCCGCGCGTGAAAACGCGGTTCGGCGTCGAGCGTTTTCCCCACGCGACGGAAATAGCTTCGCAACCCTTCTTCCAGCGTATCCGTAAGTCGCAACGTCAACCGGATCATTCGGCTTTGCATCGTGCCGCCCGTGACCCACGTTCGGTTGAACGCGTTGATCCGCGTGCCGCCCTCGACCTTCTCGAGCCAGAGTTCGATCTCCGCGGCCATGGCGATGCCACCGTCGCTGCAGTCCCGCTTGAGGTAGGCAGGCGGTCGTTCCCTGACCGTGTGGATCGTGATGACGCTCGTGCCGATGTCCTCCTGCCAGCTTGGGAGTTCCCCTTCGGCGGAAAACAACGTCACGTCCCGGGCCATCTCCGCCGAGACCGGATGCGCGGCGACATCCTGCAGCGCCTACCAGATGTCCTCCGGGGAACGCTTCATGAACAGTTCGATATGTGCCGTATGCGCTTCACGCGAGGAAAGTACGAAGGCGAGCACGCCCAGCAGAATGACAAGTCCACCGATCACGTAGAGCCAGACCATGGCTCCTCCCATGGGATCACAATACGAAACGTGTGTTCAATCCGCATGATAGCCATTGAAGGAAGTGTATTCGAGCGAGAGATCCGTTCATGCGGGATCATTCGCTCGGAAGGGAGACGTCGGACTTCACCGCTCCGTATCGGCGGTCCCGCGCGGCGAAGGTGCGGATGGCGTCGTTGAGATCCTCTTTGCGGAAGTCGGGCCACAGCGTGTCCACGACCACGATCTCCGAATAGCTGATCTGCCACAGAAGAAAGTTGCTGATGCGCATCTCGCCTGCCGTGCGGATCAACAGGTCCGGGTCGGGCACGCCGGCAGTATCGAGGGATTCATCGATGTGGTGCATGTCGATCTCGTCCGGGTTCAATTCGCCGGACTGCACCTGCCTCGCCAGCCGCCGGACCGCGTCCACCATCTCCTGGCGCGCCCCGTAGTTGACCGCCAGGCAAAGCGTGAGCCCGTCGTTGTTCCGGGTCATCTCCTGAGTGATGTCGAATTCATTCAGCACTTTGTCGGGCAGCCGCTCGCGCCGACCGATCTGCACCAGCCGCACGCCGTTCTCCATCATCTCCTCGCGCTCGCGGACCAGGTAATCCACGTACAGATCCATCAACGCGTCGACTTCCGGTTTCGGCCGTTTCCAGTTCTCCGTGCTGAAGCTGTAAAGCGTGAGCGCATCAAGCTTGAGGCGGGCGCAGTGCGTGGTGATCTCGTGGACGACCGTTGCCCCTTCGGCGTGACCGTGAATGCGCGGCATGTTTCGCAGGTTGGCCCAGCGCCCGTTGCCGTCCATGATGATGGCGATGTGGCGGGGGATCTGCTCGCGTTCCAGGCCGAGCTCGATCTTCGGATCCAGTGGCGGTTCTGACATGCCTGGCGGATTCTCCTTACCCCCGGGTCGTCATCCTTGAACGCGAATTTGTACTGCCTTCCCTGCCGGCGATATGACGACTCGATCCATGCTACGCCCGCAGGAGCGTCTGGGTTCGATCCGGGCCGACACTGACGATCGCCACCGGCACCCCCAGAAGAGCCTCCACGCGGTCCAGGTACGCACGGGCATTGGCAGGCAGCTCATCGTATGCCCGAACTTCGCGAAGGTCTTCCGGCCAGCCGGGCAGGTACTCGATCTTCGGATGCGCCTGCTCCAGTCGGTTGCCGTCCGCCACAAAGCCCGGCAGGGGGCCGTCGTCGGTCTCGTAGCCCACGCAGATGCCCACCCGTTCCAGCGTGCTCAGCGTGTCGAGGTGCATGATCGCCACCTGCGTGATCCCGCTGACCATCACACTGTAGCGCCCCGCCACCGCATCGAACCATCCGCAGCGCCGCGGGCGTCCCGTGGTCGTGCCATACTCGTGCCCGCGATCGCGGATCAATTGCCCGATGTCGTCGTGAAGTTCGCTGGGGAAAGGCCCGGCGCCCACGCGCGTCGTATACGCTTTCGTTACGCCCAGGCATGTCTTGACCGTCCATGACGGAACGCCCGCGCCGCTTGGCACGCCGCTCGCGCTCGTCGTGCTGCTGGTGACGAACGGAAACGTCCCGTGGTCGATGTCCAGCAAGGTGCCGTTGGCGCCTTCGAACAACAGCCTCTTTCCGGACTGCGTCGCGTCAAAAAGATACTGTGTCGTATCGCAGATATTCGTTCTTACCCGATCGGCATAACCGAGATACTCCTCGGCCAGCGCACCGGCGTCGATTCTCTCCTGATGGTCGTACATGGCGGCAAAGAGCCGGTTCTTGTGATCCACCACGCGCTGAAGCTTCTCACGGAATCCCTCCGGATCCAGCAGGTCCGCCACGCGCAGTGCCGTCGTTCGTGTCATCTTGTCCGCGTAGCACGGGCCGATGCCCCGCGCAGTCGTACCGATTTTCTTGTTCCCCAGCGCCGCCTCGCTCAACAGATCCTGCTGTTTGTGGTACGGCATGACCAGGTTGGTCCGATCTGAAATCTTCAGGTGATCGCCCACATCCTTGCCGCGCTCGGCGAGCGAATCGATCTCTTCCAGCATCCGTGGCAGGTCCAGCGCGATCCCCGGACCGATCACCGCCGCCTTTCCCGGGCTCAGCACGCCTACCGGCAGGAGGTGCAGGGCGAACTTCTCACCGTCAATGATGACCGTGTGACCGGCGTTGCCTCCGCCGTTGTAGCGAACGACCACGTCGAACCGTTCCGTCAGCAGGTCGACGATCTTGCCCTTGCCTTCATCGCCCCAATGCATCCCGGTGACGCAGGTGTGGCCCAATGCTGAAAGATCCATCGGTGGCATAGGTGTTCCGTGTTGCGGCGCGAGGCGGAGTGCGACCATTCCGCAACGGAGCCGGAATAGCGGTCTCCCGATCGCCCTCGGTAAGCGTGTTGCCGGATCCGACCCGATCGGTCGGAGACAGTCGAAGAAAATCAACAGTAGTCCTGCCCGCAGCACCCGTCAAGACAAGCGCTGCGATCCGTGCCCCTCACCGAATGAATCCGGCCACAAGGCACGCGAGGATCAGGCGAGAGTGCTGGCACACGCAAGGCATGCATCGCACGACGCCTGAGCTATCTCCATGAATGCATGGAACTTGCCGCTGATGCGCTGTCACGGCCTCCGCGTGGTCGGGTTCCAGGCTCCCTGCGAAGCCCCATCGCGCATGCCTGCCGGCGCCATGCGCAAGATTTGCCGATTGTCCGAATCCTTGCGTTCCGTGCCGATGGAAAGGGGGAATGGGCTTCAGGAGGGCTTCCCTTCAGGTCGATAGATGTACGGTCGTGTTATCGGACAGAAGCTCCATGGGAAAGCCGTTTTTTAGATCGAATCGCTCTCCGCAACAACCGATAAATGGACCGGTGATGAGCTGAAAACAGGGCTCACCCGGTGTAAGTCCGACCACGATGGGATGACGTCACATGCACGCTTTCTTTGTACACAATCCTTCCGCATGCAGAGTGTCGATCGGCATGATCGCCCTGTGGGCGTTCGCGCTGGCCACCGGGTGCTTTCAACAGGAAAAGCCGGATCCCGTCGTAATTGCGCCGCCTCCTCCACCGCCGCCGCCGGAGCCTTCACTCCGCGTGGCCAGCGACTCGCAGTTGACACTGTTCGGGGAGTTTCCCGATCAGTCCCGCGTCCGTTACGAAGCACGCGCCGCCTCGTCCATGAAGCAGCACAGCTTCACCTCGGAGGGGGCGGACTACGATGTGGACATCTCTCCCGACGGGGGCGCGATCGTCTTCAGTTCCACCCGGCACTCGGCCCAGCCCGACATCTACCTCAAACGTGTGCAAGGCCGGGCGGTCAGCAAGCTCACGGATGATCCCGCCGGCGACGTGCAACCGGCCATCAGCCCCGACGGCCGAACAATCGCCTTCTCGAGTTTTCGCTCCGGCAACTGGGATCTCTGGATCATCTCCCTCGATGGAGGGCAGGCCCGCCAGATCACCAGTTCGCCTCAGCATGAAGTTCACCCCACCTGGTCGCCGGAAGGGCAGCGCCTGGCCTACTGTCGGTTCAATGAAGTCGCCCAGCACTGGGAACTGTGGACGCTTCAACTCGATCAGCCCGGGTCGCAACGGATGATTGAAATCGGCCTCTTTCCCGAATGGTCGCCGACCGGGGACAGCCTCGTCTATCAGAAGGCCCGCGAACGCGGCGGACGCTGGTTCAGCATCTGGCGTGTCGATCTCGCCATGGGCGAGCCGGGCTACCCGGTGGAACTCGCCTCCAGCGCGGAGATGGCACTGATCCAGCCCAACTGGAGCCCCAATGGTCAATTCATCACCTACGGGACGGCGCGGCTCGGCCAGGGCGGTCAACCCATGGCGGAGACCGACGCCATCATGACCCAGGGAGATATCTGGGTCATGGGCGCGGATGGATCCACACCCAAGCAACTGACCGACGGGGCCGGCACCCATTTCGGGCCGGCGTGGAGCCCGGACGGACGCGTGTATTTCACGAGTCGTATCACAGGTTCCGAGAATATCTGGTCCGTTCTGCCCGTGGAGTCCGGGCCGATGCCCATGACATCCGCTGACAACGCGGCGCCTGGTCCTGTGGAGACGGAGGCGATCGGGGCCGCGGAGATGCCCGAGAAGGTCGGTCAGGGCGGCTAGAAAGCTCGATAAATAAGGGAACTTGGATATTAAGGCGTTCTAGGATCTGGACGAAGTTACGAGTGCTTGAAGTGTCCCAATATGGGGTATTTAGGCAGCATGGCTAAGAAGGGGTGCACGACAGCTCCCACTTGGCCGGAAGGGATTCGGGTGATCGATCGGGATGATCGTCACTGAGCTTGGCCAACGCACACGAAGCGGAGTCGCACCATGCCGTCACCAGGGTCGGATCTGCCCGAAAGGACGGTGGATGGTCGCGGCAGCCTTGATCGGGCTGACCGGATGCTTCGACGACGGGACCCGCGTGGAACGCGTGTCCTACGAACCGGCGACGCTCGTGGCCGTTGCTCCCGCGCTGAACTTCACGGGAGCGGACGAATTCGATCCCGTGGCGGTGGCCGACCTGATGTCCAGCGAGATGTCCTCGATTCCGGGGCTCGGGGTCATCGGGCCGAATCGCGTGATGGCCATCCTTGTCGAGCAGGGGGCCCGGCGAATTCAGTCACCCGAGCATGCCTTGCAGATCGCCGAAAGGGTGGGAGCCGAGTCGATTCTGGTCTTCGCGATCACGGAATACGACGCCTATACCCCGGTGGTCGGTCTGGCCGCACAGCTCTATGCGAAGCAGCCCGGAGCGCCGTATCTGGATCCGGTGGCGGCTTCAAGAATGGCACGACCCTTTCCCGTGCCGGATCGACAGGACACGCTCATACCCGTCGCCCAGGTGCAGCGGGTATTCAACGCCGAGCATGATGACATTCGTCGCGACGTGAAGACTTATGCCAAGTCGCGCGAGGCGAAAGACAGCCCGTACGGCTGGGAGAAGTATCTGAAAAGCCAGCAACTGTACTTGCGCTTTTGCTGTTATGCCGTCGCCGATGAATTGATGCAGCAGCAGGGTCGCGGCGCCGTGATGGCGCTGGCCGCCGATGCCGAGGAGTACGAACCATGAAGCATGTGCGTCAGCTCTCTCTCGTCAAGGGGGACCAGCGCTACGTCTTCCGCTACAAGGCGGGACGCGAAGCGGACATCATTGCTGCATTCGCCGAAATGGCATCCGACACCGAGCAGGGCTTCGACTGGTTTGACGCCGCCGTGCTCAGTTATCAGATGGGGAGACGACTCGAGATGGATCTCGAGGAAGCCAGGACCTGAGAGGGTTCCGGTTGATACACCAGGGACGCTGGATCTATCTCGAGCCAGGTTGGTAAACGTGGACATTCGCCGCCGATGTAAAGTGTCATGAGCGATAATAACTTGATCGATGAATTCCTGAACTACCTGCGGTTTGAGCGGCATTTCTCGCCGCACACGGCCAAGTGCTATGCGGCGGACCTCGCGCAATTCTGCGAGTTCCTCACCGAGGCACCGGCCGCGGAAACCGGCCCGTCACCGCAGCCCGGATTCGGGCCCAACGGTTCGGGAACCGCTACCGCCGCACCGGTGCGCGACATCCTGGTCGGCGTGACCACGGAGGACGTGCAGCGCTTTCTCGGGTTCCTCCGGGAACGCGACTATTGCAAGAGCACGACCGCTCGAAAGCTGGCCACGCTGCGGAGCTTCTACAAGTTCTGCATGAAGCGCGGCTACGTGCAGAGCACGCCTCTTGCCACGATTCGCACGCCCAAGCAGGAGAAGCGTTTGCCCAAATTCCTCACCGAGGAGGAAGTGCGCAAGCTTCTCGATACTCCCGATGTCGGGACGCTGCTCGGAGCCCGCGATCGCGCCATGCTCGAGACCATGTACGCCACCGGCGTGCGAGTCAGCGAGTTGGTCGACCTCAACATCAACGACATCGATTTCATGAGCGAGATGCTGCATATCCGCGGTAAAGGGAAGAAAGAGCGTATCGCGCCGATCACGCCCACCGCGCTGGCCTGGATCCGGAGGTACATGGACATGCGACGGGCGGATCCTCGCGCTGCCGCCTTCGACCAGCAGGCCGTCTTCGTCAACAAGCACGGCCAGCGACTCAGCACGCGTTCGGTCCGCCGCAAATTGGATAAGTACTTGTCCCAGTGCGGCCTCGATGCGGCGATCAGCCCGCACACGTTGCGACACAGCTTCGCTACGCACCTGCTCAATCGCGGGGCCGATCTTCGCAGCGTCCAGGAACTGCTCGGGCATCAGTCGCTCTCCACGACCCAGATTTACACCCATGTGACCACCGATCGCATGAAACAGGCGTACGACCAGGCCCATCCGCACGCCTGAACATAAAGCGAACAGTATTTCAGAGAATCCACGACAGCTTCGAACCCACGCAGGGCATCGCTCAACCGACGATGCCCTGCGGTTTTTTTACGGTGTTTGCTTCTTCTGAATCGATTCACGTCAAAGCGGGGGAGACCATAATATGTCTTTGAATAGCATTAGGTGACCTTAGAATCCACGGTGCCCCGAAGGACTCTTCATGCCAACTTCATCGCGCTCGAGATGCCCGGCTTTTTACCAAGAGTTCTTGAGGGATGCATTGCGTTCTGAACGCGCAGATGGTAAAGGAGAAGCTGTCGAAGGATCATTGCGGTCGCAGGCGGCGGATGACATGCCGCCATTTGCGTCTTAAGACGGGCTCGTGTATCGCAATGTCCAGGAGCCGTCCATCATCGAATCGAGCCGACCTACATGACTTCCCGTTCAGGAGGACGTCAATGAGTGCGAAAAGCAAGCGATCTTACTTTCTTCCCGAAAAGCTGATCTCCGTCTTTGACCAGGAATGCCAGAAGGCCGGTCTGGTGCGCGAAAAAGTCATCGCGGCTTCTATCTACCGGTTCCTTCAGAGCGGTCCCGAGGAACGCGCGACCATGTTCGAACAGCTCGACAAGAGCCTCAAGAAAAGGCGCTCGCGCTGAAACCCGTTCGATTTTCTCGCAGGACCTCTTGCACTCGCCTTGGAAGTTTCATCGGCACGAGTATCACGCCAGTTCTTCCGCCTGCTGTTCCATTCGTTTCTTATTCGCAGTAGAACGCACGGGTGCGGATGAGATCCGCTCAACGAGGGGCCTCCATGCCCAGGGAAGGAGCATGGCCTGTTGACCGTTGTCGGATTCTGTCCGTGAGGCGGACCCCTATTCGCCGAGGGCGGAAGAGGTCCGATCGATGCTCAGGAGGGAGACGGGACCCCCTCGGAAGGATCGTCTTTCTTCACGGCATCCGTGCGTGCGGGCTTGGGCGAGCGCAGCGGTAGCGTTTGCAGGTAAAGGTAAGAGAGCACGCAGACCGCCAGGATGCCGATGCTGACCCCCTGGGAGATGGTCAATCCGAACGTGTCTTCAGGGCTGTCGGTGCGGATGCCCTCTTCGATGAAGCGCTGAATGGCATACAGGCCGTATCCCACGATCAACACCACTCCGTGACGCTTGCGGCGCATCAGCAGCGCATGCGTGAACAGCGCCATGATCAAAGGGCCGATCGCCTGGTACAGTTGCGAGGGATGCATCGCCACCGAGTGATAGTCATGCCGCGCGATCGTCGCCTCCAGGTCGCCCAGTTTCAGGTCATACCGTTTCAGGTGGTCCAGGTAGCTCTGATATAGATGGAATTCCCGCTGTGCTTTAGCGATGCGCTCCTGGTCTCCATCCTTTTCGGCGGAGGTCAGCTTCGCTTTCGCGTCCGCGGCTTTGGTCTGGAGGAATTCGAGCCGCGGTTCCGTGAGATGAATGATGTGACGGGGAAGGACCCCCGCCTGATCAGTCGCTTCAGGAAAGAGCGCGCCGGTGTCGTCCGTGATGATGAACTCCTCGGGCAGCGTGACGCGGCGTTCCTCCCACTGGCGCACGTAGGGAGGGCTGGCCACCGGGAAGTGAACCGCCCACATCAGGTCCGGATCGCACGCTCCGCCCCAGCAGCAGCCGTGGAGATAGCAGCCGATGCGGCCTACCCCCATGCCGAACAGCAGCCCGGGCGTGACCAGGTCGGCGTAGATGCGGATCGAGAGCCCTTTGAGTTTCAAGTAAAGGTAGGATGCCACGAAGGCGCCGATGAATCCGCCGTAGAACTCGAAGCCTCCTGAAAACGGGTTCAACGCCGCCCAGGGACGATGAGCGAACTGGCTCTCCCAGTAGTGGATCACGTAAAATGTGTGCGCGCCGATCGTACTGAAGATCAACGCCACAAAGGCTAGGTTCAAGACGATATCCTCGTCCGCTTTGAGCCGCCGCGCGACGTGCACCATCCAGTAGGTCGCGCCCAGGAATGCGATGGCCACCATCGCCCCGTAGCCGGAGATCGGAATGTTCGTACCGGGGATATTGAACAACTCGGGATGCATGAGATTCTACCCTGCGGGGAGATACGGTGATCCAACCGTGTGTCATCGGGGTGACGCGCGCCCCTCTCTCGCCCCCAAGGTAACAGCCTCCGGCAGGCGCGTCCATGGCGTTCGCTTCGCGCTGCTTGTCGGGTTCACGATCGTGATGGCCGTGGCCGGCGGATGCCACGAGGGGAGTTCGACGTCCTCCACCACGACCCGATCGACGACCACGCAGCCCGGGAACGTACGCTTCACCGGCACCATCTATCCGCGACGCTACAACACGCGCGATGATCGTGCCCAGGGGCACCACGCCATTGTCTGGCGGGAAGGGCGCAACGCGCGCAAGGCATTGATCGAGGCAAATGTCTCGGATGTCGAAATTCAGGACGAGCTCGAAGCGCTGGGATGGAAACCGGGCGACAATCTCTCCAGCGAAGCCTGGACCGAACGTGACGACGACGGGAATCCGCACCCGGATCGGCAAGTCAAGGGTCCGCGGCTGAGCGTGTCGTTGACCTGGGAGGGGCGTGCCGAACCGCTGACGCTGGCGGACGCACTCGGTGAAGACGAAGACACCGTGGAGATCCGGTTCGGGGGCCATCGGCGCTACATCGCGCGATGGAAGAGCGGCTGTGTGACGTGCATGTTTTCCTGCCCGGGCGGGCGGACGTCCAATGCCGCCTTCACCCTCCGCGACCAGGCCCGGCGCCATCACGCCTTTCACGCCGACGAATCTCTCCTGCCCGCCGACGGCACGACGGTCGAGGTCTGGATCGGTTCGAACGCAAACGCGACGCTTCGCCAGGAAGACCCGGATGGAACATCCGGAGCGGCGGTGGACTTCTGAGCCCCGGCAGGCGAATCTGCCTGTAATATGCATGTGAAGTGAATGTTTTCCGCCCGGTACGGGTTAGGCATCGTACGACTGGCAGGCGGTCTGCAGCGGCCGGGCTGAAAGTATGGGAGACCGGAGGACACCCGCCCATGAGTCACAACGATCTCTTCGCCAAGGCGATCACGCGCCTGGACACCGCCTTTCCCTACGCGGACATCACCGAGGAAGCCCTGGAGCGTCTGCGACACACGAAAGCGGTACTTGAAGTCTCGATTCCCGTCCGCATGGACAACGGATCATTGCAGGTCTTTACCGGCTACCGCGTCCGCCATGACGATACGCGCGGTCCGACCAAAGGCGGTATTCGCTATCACCCCGACGTGGACCTGAACGAGGTCAAGGCGCTGGCCTTCTGGATGACCTGCAAGTGCGCGGCGGTCGATCTGCCCCTGGGCGGCGCGAAAGGCGGGGTGATCTGCAATCCCAAGGAACTGTCGCGCATGGAACTCGAGCGGCTCAGTCGCGGTTTCATCAAGGAGATCGCCGACTTCATCGGGCCCGACACCGACGTTCCCGCCCCCGACGTCTACACCAACGCAACGATCATGGGCTGGATGATGGATGAGTATTCCGACATCGTCCGCAAACGTACCCCGGCCGTCATTACCGGGAAGCCGATCCCACTGGGCGGGTCGCTGGGCCGGGCCGATGCCACCGGCCGCGGCGCGTACTATTGCCTCAAGGAACTGGAACTGGTCAATGGCTGGGATCCGCAGGAAATCACGGTGGCGGTACAGGGATTCGGCAATGCCGGGCAGGCGTTCGCACGCCTCGCGCACGCGGAAGGCTACAGGATCGTCGCCGTCAGCGACAGCAAGGGCGGCATCTTCAGCAAGGAAGGTTTCGACGCCGAGAGCCTCGCGTATCAGAAGAATAAGAACCGCGAACTGGCCGGGGTCTACTGCAAGGACAGCGTCTGCCATCTGGTCGATCATGAGAAGATCACCAACGCGCAATTGCTCGAGCTGGATGTCGATGTGCTCGCCCCGGCCGCGCTCGACAGCCAGATCACCAGGGACAATGCCGAGCGGATCCGCGCCCGGACGATTATCGAGCTGGCCAACGGACCGGTCACGCCGGAGGCGGATGCCATTCTTCATCGGCAGGGCACGCTGGTCGTCCCCGACATTCTTGCCAATGCCGGCGGCGTCACCGTGAGTTACTTCGAGTGGGTGCAGAACAAGAGCGGGCTGTACTGGACCGAGGAGGACGTGCACCAGCGTCTGCAGGCCCGGATGTCGCGCGAGTTTGAAGCGATCTACAAACGTATGCGCAAGATGGAAACCGACATGCGCACCAGTGCCTACGCCCACGCCTTGAATCGTATGGGCCGCGCGGTCGAAGCCGGCGGCACACGGGAGTACTTCCGTCCCGGGAGCTAGAACAAGCTTAGTAAAGAGAACAGACGAAGTACTCCTCTTCATGCCGCCAGGAGAGAATCGCAATGTGGACACGAACTTTTTCGGGTGGATCGTTTTCGCTCGCGCTGGTGGTGGTCTTTCCCGTTGTCGTGGGCTGCTCGTCGAACGGCCGTGATTCCGGTGGTGGCGCGACGATGCGTAAAGCTCAGACGATCGCCGAGGACGGAAAGATCGCCGTGCCCGAAGGCGACTTTACCGCCGAGTGGGACAAGCGCCGTTTTTCCCACGATCTCTGGGATGCCGTGCTCCAGGAGCATGTCGATGACGTGGGCCTTATCGATTACGCCGCCATCGAGCAGGACCCGCGCTTCGCGGAGTATCTCTATCGCCTGGGAGGCACCGATCCCGAGGGTCTCGAGAGCGACGCCGCGCGACTCGCCTTCTGGATTAACGCCTACAACGCCCTGACGATCCAGGGGGTGCTGGCGACGCTCGGCGTTGACAAGGCCGAATGGCCCAACTACCGTATCACGGAAGTTGAGCACCAGGGTGAAAGCTTCTGGAAGGCGCTTCAGTTCAATGTCGGGGGAAACTGGCACACACTGGATGGTATCGAGCATGGCCTGATCCGGCAGACGCCCGCGCTGCAGGATTCACGGATCCATTTGGCGCTGGTCTGTGCGGCCAAGGGTTGTCCGCCGCTCTGGAATCGGGCCTATACCGTCGAAGGGCTTGACGGGCAGTTGCACGCCCGCGGCGAGGCATTCGTCGCCGATCCCGAGCGGTGCCGGTTTGATCGCGCTGCGAAGACGGTCACGACGGCAAAGATTTTCGACTGGTACCGGGAAGATTATGTGAGCCCGGATTTCACCCCGCATTCCGATTCGATCCCGGCCTACCTGGCGATTTTCGTCCAGGACACCGATCTGGCGAATTCGTTGCGGGATGAGAGCTGGGATGTCGCTTTTCTGGATTACGATTGGCATTTGAACATCCAATCGCATTAGAATGGGTTCTCGGGAGCGATTGCCGGGCTATCTCCATTGTTGCTGTGTCGCTGAGACATGGAGGCGCGTCGCCTGCGGCGTGATCGGTAATCGTCTCAGTCCGGTGTGGTTTGTGCTTGCTAGGAATCATCGACGTGGCTCAGATCTGGGAATACCTGTTCGTCATTGTCTTCATGATCAGCTCGGCGATGTTGGCCCTGTACGGGCTGCACCTGTACGTGCTGGTTTATCTCTTCCGGCGCAAGTCCGATAGCGTCCGCCGCGCCCAGGCCGAAGCCATCGAGACGTACACCCGCGCCACGCCTGACGATCAGTGGCCCGGGGTCACCACCCAGCTCCCCGTTTACAATGAAGCCGAAGTGGCGGTCCGCATCATGGAAGCAGCCGCGGCCATGGACTATCCGAAAGGCAAGCACACCATCCAGGTGCTGGACGACAGTACCGATGAAACGCGTTTCATGGTCGACCGCACGGCCCGCAGGCTGCGCCGGCAGGGTGTGGATATTCAGGTTGTCCGTCGCGAGAACCGCCAGGGTTACAAGGCCGGCGCGCTCAAGGAGGCGATGCGCTACTGCCGTCATCCCTTCATCGCCATCTTCGACTCTGATTTCGTGCCTCCGCGTGAGTTCCTGCGCCGCGCCGTCCCTTTGATGGTGCGCGACGAGAAACTTGCCTGCCTGCAGGGGCGCTGGGCGCATCTCAACGATGATGAATCCTGGATGACCCGGGCCCAGTCCGTCGGCATCGACGGGCACTTTGCCATCGAGCAGGGGGCGCGTGCCTGGAACAATCTCCTGATGAACTTCAACGGCACCGCCGGCATCTGGAGAAAAGCCGCCATCGAGGATCCCGCCGCCGGAGGCTGGTCGGCCGACACGTTGACCGAGGATCTCGACCTGTCCTACCGCGTGCAACTCGCCGGATGGCGCATCGACTACTGCCTCGATCTCCCGTGCCCTGCGGAACTTCCCAATACCATCAACGCCCTGAAGGCGCAGCAGCGCCGCTGGGCCACCGGCTCCATCCAGACGGCGGTCAAGCTCCTGCCGCGCATCTGGAAATCCAAGGCGGTGACGTTCTGCCAGAAACTCGAAGCCACCGTGCATCTCACCCATTACTCCGTCGCGCTCTGGATGCTCTTCCTCGCCCTGATCGCGCGGCCGATGCTGGTGCTTATCGGGGATATGCCCCTGTGGTGGTGCTTCGTGTTTGGCTGGGTCCTGATCCTGCTCAGCGCGATAGCCCCGCCGGTTGTGTATGGCTACGCCAGGTACAGCCTCGGCGGAGGGTGGACCGGTCTGCGCACGATCCCCGCCATGATGCTGCTGGGGACGGGACTGTCCATCAACAACGGCATGGCGGTGATCCGCGGGCTCTACGAGAAGGGCGGGGAGTTCGTTCGCACACCCAAGTCGGGCAGCACACGCGTCCAGCAGTTCAAGAGTCGCTACCGCGCCCAGCATCTCGAGCACATGTGGTTTACCGAGATGCTGCTCGGGGCGTATTGCCTCGCTAACTGGGCGATCTATCTTTCCGCCTGGCATCGCATCGCCTTCAGCGTCTTTCTCATCATTTATGCAATGGCGTTTCTTACCATGGGATGGATCTCCCGCCCCGAGGCCAGCTGGAAGAAGCGAAGCATGGTCCTTGTCGACGAGTCGGATTCGACGGCGACGCTGCCCGGTGGACTCGTCACCGCGACGGCGACACCCGTCCAGCCCGGCTCCGCCATGGCGTCCTGACCGCCGCATGACTTGCCCGGTCCCCTGACGACTCCGTCCGATGCGTCACGTTCTCTTCGCGACAGCCTGCGCATTGACCCTGCTCTTCGCCGCCATCGCCGGTCACTGCGAGGCATTGCTCACCCACGCCCGCATCCTGCAGATCGCCTGGGCCATCGGTTTCGTCGGCTACGCGCTGTTCCTTCACGTCCTGGTAAGCGGCCAGGGCGAGCGCTTTTCCCTCCGGCACATCCGCGCGCTGGTGATCGTCATGGTGCTGGCCCGCGCGATCATATTCACCGGGCCGACCTCCGACGATATGGCCCGCTATCTCTGGGAAGGGCGCATCCAGAGCCACGGCTACAATCCGTACGCCATTCCCCCGAATGACGAACGTTTGATCCCGCTTCGGGACGCCACCTGGACGGAGATCAACCATCCTGAACTCACCGCCATCTATCCCCCGTTCAGTCAGTTCGTGTTCGCGCTCCTGGGGGTTCTCGCCGCCACACCGCTCATGGCCAAGTGCGTCGTGATCGGCTTCGACCTCGCCGCGATCGCCGTGCTGATGCGGTGGCTACGGGCAATCGGACGCGATCCGGCGTGGGTGGGAGTCTACGGGCTATGCCCGCTGGTCCTGAGTGGCATCGCCATGGAAGGCCATCACGACAGCTTCATGATCTTCTGGATGGCGCTGGCGGGGCTATGCGTGCATCATCACCGGTGGAGGTCGGCGACGGTGTGTATCGGGCTGGCGGTGCTCAGCAAGATGACCGCCGTCGTGCTGCTGATCTGGCTCGCCTTCAGACACAAACGCGTCCTGCCACTTGCGGTCGCCGTGATCATCGCCGGATACCTGCCGTACATCGCCGCCGGCGAGGGCCTGGTGCGCTCGCTCTGGATCTTCAGTGGGGGTGACTACTTCAACACACCCTTCGCCGAGTGGATCATTCCCTATGCACCCAACCATCTCGTCCGAGTCGCCTTTGTGGTGATCGGATTTCTCTACGTGCTCGTAGCCGCTCAACGCCATACGGAATTTGCGCCGTTCGCCTTGCGTGCCTTCGCCGCCATGATCCTGCTCATGCCCGTGGTTCACTACTGGTATGTCACCTGGGTGATGGTGTTCCTGGTGATCGAGTTTCGCGTGGCATGGATTCTGCTGAGCGGCACGATGCTCTTCTATCTCAATACATGGCATCACGAGTTCACGCAGGGCGAATGGCGGCTCACCACCGCTTCACGCATGCTGATCTGGCTGCCCTTCATCGCCATATGGCTGATCGAAGCACTCATGCGGCGTCGGCACCTCAGGCGATCCAACGAGGTGTAATTGCGCCTGATCATGAATACGCGTGATCAGCCAGTATGCCGACCGTGAGGGAGGGGACATGATCTGGAGCCTACGTCGCCGTGAGAATCTCAGGCGTCCGACATGGCATCACTTTCCGTACTGCGCGAATTCCTGGATCTGCTGTGCCAGGCCGATCAGGATCTGCGCTTCCCCGCGCGTGAGTTTAGACCGCGAGAGGATATTGCGAATGGGAAACATGAGATGATCCGGCTTCTGCGGATTGAGATAGCCGATGGTCAGCAGGGCGTGCTGCATCTTGTCGATGAGCCGGTTGACCAGTGCGGCGTCGGCGGCTTCATGGCGTACCGTTTCCTTGGGAATCACATGCCCGCTTCCCGCCACCGCGAGAAAGACCTCGTACAGGCAGATCACGGCGGCATGCGCGAGATTGAATGTCGGGTACGCCGGCTGCCCCGGGATCTGCACCACCGCGTCGCATGCCAGCAGATCTTCGCGTGACAGCCCGTTGTCCTCCTGGCCGAAGACCAGCGCCACGTCACCCGGATCCGCCTGCAGCCGTGTGATCGCCGTCTGGGCCATGGCGTCCGGGAGCAGGTCCGCTTTCTGGTGCACGGGACCCGGTCGCCGACTGGCCGCCACCGCCCACACCACACCCTCGAGCCCCTCATTCAACGTACTGACAATCCGCGCGCCATGAAGCCGGGCCTCCCCGTGCGTGCTGCGGGCCAGCGATTCCCGGGAGAGGTGATTCGCCTCCGGGGCAACCAGCACCAGCGGACCGACCGCAAAGTTCTCCATGACTCGCGCGATCGAGCCCACGTTGCCGCTGACCTGCGGGCGTACGAGGATGACGCGCACGCGGCTGAGCATCCCGGCGTGCGCGGGGGGCAGGAGTATTTCATTCTCCGAAGACATGGGGGCTCACTTCCGCCGCCACCGGGGGGGCGTCCCGGTAGGGCGATCTCGATGCGAAGCCGTCAGCCGCCGATCTGCTTCTGCGCTAAGGCGGTGAGTTCCTTCACATGATCGATGCTGACCTGGAACTCCGCCTTCTCCGAGTCGGACAGCTCCACTTCGAGCACCTTCTCGACACCGTTCTTGCCGAGCATGGCGGGCACGCCGACGAAGTAGCCGCCGATGCCGAATTCCTTATCGCAGTAAGCCGCGCAGGGGAGGATCCGACGCTTGTCCTTGATGATGGCCTCGGCCATCTGCACGGACGCGGCGGCGGGGGCGTAGAACGCGCTGCCCGTCTTCAGCAGGCCGACGATCTCTCCGCCACCCTTGCGGGCGCGATCCACGATGGCGTCAAGCCGATCCTTCGGGATGAGCTGTGTTACGGGAATGCCCGCCACCGACGTGTAACTCGGCAATGGCACCATGTCGTCGCCGTGGCCACCCAGAAGCAACGCGGAGATATCCTCGATACTACAGTCCAGTTCCATCGAGATGAACGTGCGGTAGCGGGCGGTATCGAGCACACCGGCCTGGCCGACGACGCGCTGCGTGGGGAAGCCCGACGCCTTCCACGCCGTGTACACCATCGCGTCCAGCGGATTGCTCACCACGATCAGGACGGCGTTCGGGCTGAGCGGCGCCGCCTGCTCGGTCACGCTCTTGACGATCTCCACGTTCTTGGCCAGCAGATCGTCGCGGCTCATGCCCGGCTTGCGCGGCAGACCGGATGTCACGATGATGACGTCGCTGTTCGCCGTCTCGTCATAGCTGTTCGCGCCGATGATGTGGCTGTCGAAACGCTCGATCGGGGACGACTGGCGGAGATCCAGTGCCTTGCCCTGCGGCATCCCCTCGACGATGTCCACCAGCACGATGTCGCCCAATTCCTTCGCCGCCGCCCAGTGCGCACACGTCGCGCCGACGTTTCCAGCTCCGATCACGGTGATTTTCGCTCGCCCGGTCATGTTCGGTCTCTCCTGGCCTCGGATGTGGTTTGAAATTCACGGTTCAACGTCTTGTCAAGGCGGCGATTATAAAGCCGTCATGCAGAGCGAACCAGCCCATGGGTGGACTTACTGCATAGAACAATCGCCGCCCTGTCCGTACCGCGACCGTGAGGGAGCGGATCCCACAGTGATCCTTGCTCTTACGGCAAAGCCTCCACTGGTTGGGGCATCGGACTCGGAGCGTTTTCAAGTGGGGAACACTGCCTCTACGGAACGCAGTCGGGAGCCATCGGCAGGTTTGCGCCGCTCATGCAGCCCAGGAACAAGCCCAGGTCATTCACGTCTACATCGATGTCACCGTCGAGACTGGCCAGATCGCAGTTCGGAGCGGTGGAGGGCGCGCCCGTTCCGGACATGCAGCTCTGGAAAAAGGCGAAATCGTCCATGTCGCAGTCGAAATCACCATCCATGTCGCCGGGATACGGCTTGATACGGATCGAGACGTTCACTGTGGCTGAGCCATTCACCGCGCCTGGGGCTTCGATCTGGATCGTCGTGTCGTAACTGCCGGGAAGAAGCGACGAAAGATCGTAATTCACTGCCACACTGTCGGTTTCGAAATAGCTCGTGCCCGTACTCGGTGTGACGCTGAGCCAGGCGACACTTTCACTCAATGTATAGACCATTGCCCCCGCCCCGAGATTCGTGATCTCGATCGCATCGTCGGAGGGATCTTCGCCATACGTGATCTCGCGCGCGAAGGCACTCGGGCCCGTCTCCATCGCCTGCACGAGCGATGGAGACGCATAGTTCTTTCCCGCCGCAAATGCGAACGCGTCCCACAAGTCCGCGTTCGGCCCCGACGGTCCGCCCTTGAAGTTCAGGATCGAGTAGCACCCCCAGTTGGAATCATCCGGATAGACGAACCACATCGCGCTCATCACCGGATGGTTGCTCGGGTTCGCGTTCCAGCCGGCGAGCCAGTCGTACGCCATGTGGAGAAACTGCGCACTCACCGCCTCCTGGGCGTCGGTCTGCGGTGAGGAGCAGCGATCGAACTCCGTGATCCACACCGGCTTGTACGGAAATCCAAACTGATCGATGACCTCCGTATGCTCCTGCACGGCGGCGGCGAAGTTGTTCACCGAGTTGATGGCAATTGGTTCCGGGTCGAAGTTGGGATCCAGCCCGTATGCATGAATGGCGAATCCGTCCACGTCCTGCGGGTCCAGTAACAACAGCATGGAGATCTGGTACCCCAGCGCGAAAGAGGAGGTCGGCCCGAGCAGCACCATCTGCGGTCCGAGCGGGCTCTGCACCTCGTGAATGACGTCGCGAATACGCTTGAATCGGCTGACGTAATCGGCGGCCGAGAGGTTCATGCCTCCGTACTCGCCGGGATTGTTCATCTCGTTCCCGATCTGCCAGATGTGCACTTCGTTCTTGAGCGTCTCGGCCACATCGCGAACGGCATCAAGATAGGCGTCCATCTCCGCCTCGGTCGGCACCGCCCACCCCCAGCGCGGCTGAAGCCGCACGATGATCGAGTGCCCCCGAGCGACCTCTGTGGCGAACTTGGATTTTTGCCCTGACGCCGACGGGCTCGACCACGTATTCACATTCTCCAGCACCCAGAGGCCCTTGCCACCACTCATGGCCTCGACATCGGTCGAGCCGCTCGAGCCGTACCAGTGGATTCCATAAATCCACGGGGCGTCCGCACGCGCCTGGATCGCGATCCCTGGCAGCATGACCGCTAGGACCCCAAGGCAGGTCCAGAATTGATGTTTTTCCCCGTTCATGGCAGGTCGGCACTCCGCGAAGATAAGACTCTGCCAGATTATAACGCCGCTACCATGGCAATCCGGGATCTCTTCCAAACGGACCGATGGAGTAAACACGACCCACTATTGGGGATTATGTCCCAGTCTGGATCCCTGGAACCGGGCAATATCGCCCAGTCTGATTGGGGCCACTATTCACGGCAATCGGTCTAAGATCATTTTTTATAATGTTTTATGGACTTATCTCTCGGCTGGAATTTGGCTTGGCACACCGGATGGTACTGAACTGGTGAGCCGAGTTGTGGATCGGGACTTCATGGTCCGCCGAATCCAGACTGGCGGCCCAGCCATTGTGTCTTTTCTCGGGAAAGGGAACGGGGACTCGATGAGGGGCCGCGGCAGATTCCGCCGACTTCGGGCGAAGTGAGGAGAGGTGCAGTGAACGCGGGCCCAACCGGGGGGGTGGGTCCGCACGCTGTACGCGCTCCCTCTTGACGGTGGGGCGGTGACGTCGTTACGGTTTGCCCCTTGTATCCCAGCGAGGGTCCCACCGTGCAGGATGCCATCAATAAAGCCAACGTACTCATTGAGGCGCTGCCCTACATCCAGGCCTACTACGAGAAGATCGTCGTGGTGAAACTGGGCGGGTCGGTGATGGACGACCGCGAAGCCGAATCCGAGCTGCTCCGCGACATCGTCTTCATGAATTACGTGGGCATGCGTCCGATCATCGTGCATGGCGGGGGCAAGGAAATCTCCGCCGCCATGGATGAAGCCGGGCTCGAACCGAACTTCGTGCAGGGCCTGCGTTACACGGACGAGCGGACGCTGGCGATCGCCGAACGCGTGCTCTGCGGGCGGATCAATCGGAGGCTCGTGGACACCCTCGGTTCTCTCGGTGTCGAAGCCATCGCCCTCAACAGCCTCAGCAGTTGCGTACTCTTTGCCGAGCAACTCTACCTGACCGGAGATGAGGGCCGGCGCATCGACGTCGGTATGGTCGGCAAGGTCCACCAGGTCAATGCGCGGATCCTCAAGCTCCTCTGCCAGGCGGACGTCATCCCTGTGATCGCGCCGATCGCGCGCGATCCGCACGGCGGAAAGCTGAATGTCAACGCCGACAGCGCCGCCGGCGAAGTGGCGGCGGCGGTCGACGCCGAGAAGCTGGTCATGGTGTCGGATACCCACGGCATCCGCGAAAACCCCGACGATCCCGAATCCTTCCGGACGTCGCTCGACCGCCAGGAAATCGCCGACTTCATGCGGCGGGGTGTCATCGGCAAGGGCATGATTCCCAAGGTCGAAGCCTGCCTGCGGGCTCTCGACGCCGGTTGCCGGAAAGCCCACGTCATCGACGGACGCATCCCCCACTCCCCCCTGCTCGAAATTTTCACCGACAGGGGGATCGGCACACAAATCATGCCCTGATCAACACGTCAGGCCGTATCTCCAGCCCTGCAATCTGAACCATCATGTTGTTATCAGACGGGCCTGCTCCGGTAATGTGACCAGCACGGGGCGTCTTCCGACAAAGCTCATGCGGGCAAGGGTTTTAAGTCAAAGGCCCGGCTACACAGGACGACATACACAGCATCCGGATGCTTTACGGAGGGGCGGTGCGTGCCGAAAGGCCCGCTGTTGACGTATGGCGATAGCTCTCGAACCCAGTTTGGATCCCGAGATACTCCTGCGGCAACTCCATGCGGAGCAGGCGGCACGGATGGAGTTCGAACGTCTGCTCACCGAGACGGATGAACGCTACCGCCGCCTCGTCGAGGCCTGCCACGACGCCATCGTCATCAGTCGCCACGAGCGAATCCTGTTTGTCAATCCATCGGCGACGGCCATGTTCGGGGCAAGATCCCCCTCGGAACTCGTCGGGCGGCCCATCGCCGAGGTCGTGCATCCCGAGTACCGCCATCTGGTTCGCCGGCGCGTGAAGCGCGTGGCCACACGGCAGTGCCAGGCCGAACGCATCTACGAACGGTTGCTCAGGATCGACGGCGCAGAATTCGATGCCGAGGTGATCAGCATCCCGGTGGATTATCGTGGTCAGCCCGCGGTGCAGACGATCATTCGTGATACCAGTGAAGAGCATCATGCCCGGCGCGAACTGGAACGCGCCCAAGCCATTTTGCTCGGCGCGCTGGAGAACGCGCCAGTGGGCATCACCGTCGTGGATGCGCCGGAAGGCCGCATTCGCCTGGCCAATCCCGCATGGCGCAGCATGTGCACGGGGAAGCCGCTGGACGCGATCATGGAAGCCTCCTTTGCCCGCTATCCGGACTGGGTTTACCTCGATGAACAGGGCCGGCGCGTGACTGGGGATCAACTGCCCTTGATCCAGGCTTTGGAATCCGGCCTGACGACGCGCAACCAGCCCTTCACACTGCTCCAGGCCAACGGGCAGCAGCGCTGGGTGATGGTCACCGCCGCGCCGATACGCGACGCCTCCGGTGAAATCGTTGCCGCCGTTTCGATCGTGCCCGATCTCACCGACTATCGCACGGCCGAAGGCAAGCAGAAGCAACTCGAGTCGCAATTACTGCACGCACAGAAGATGGAAGCGCTGGGTTACATGGCGGGCGGGGTCGCTCACGATTTCAACAATCTCATGGCCATTATCCTGGGCCAGACCGAACTGCTCCTGATCCCGACGCCCGGGGCGAACCAACCTCCGATCCAGCACGAAGTGCGCGGAGTGCTCGAGTTGATCGAGGAGGTCTGCCGAAAAGCGACTTCCCTGACGAACGATCTTATGCAGTTCAGTCGGCGCCGCGTCGTGGTTCGGGAGATGGTCGATCCTGTTGAGATCATCGAGTCCCTGGGCCCCATGCTTCGGCGGCTGGTAGGCAAACACACGCGGCTTCACCTGAGGCTCGACCGGTCGGGGTCACGGATCAACGCGAATACCGCCCAGGTTGAACAGGTCATGATGAATCTCGTCATCAATGCCCGGGACGCCCTGGAACGCCGGGGGGGCGAGATCACGATCGAGACAAGTGTTGTCCCGTCACCCGAGGATGAGCCCAGCCGTTTCCCCGGGGCCATCGCGTTTCAGATGAGCGTCGCGGACGATGGGATCGGTATGGAGGAAAGTGTACTCGAGAGAATCTTCGAGCCCTTCTTCACCACCAAGCCCGAGGGCGTCGGCACCGGGCTGGGGCTTTCCACGGTCTACGGCATCGTGCGGGAATCGGGCGGATGCATCCGCGTCGAAAGTGAACCGGGTCGCGGAACCGCATTCCACGTCTATTGGCCGATCACCGACGTCGCTCCCCCGACCGCCTGAGATTCACGCAATCGGGCTCGCGGGACTTCGACGTTTGCATGCGCATCCGGGCTCGCTACCATAGGCGGCGATGTGGACTGCGGATTCCTCGCGTTTTGGCCCACCCTCGCTCGGAACCCCGGATTAAAATCACCGGCCGGGCTGTTCGCCGGACGTCTCGGAATGACCGAAACCTGTCGGCCTGATCGCACAGGCGAATCGCTCTCGAAGGCCGGATGACCTTGCCATGGACAGGAAGGATTGGACATGAAGTATCTGGTGCGAGCCGTGCTCTTCGACCTTGACGGCGTGGTGGTATTCACAGATAAATACCACTACCTGGCATGGAAGCAACTGGCCGATGAGCAGGGCTGGGACTTCAACGAGGAGATCAACCACGGGTGCAGGGGCGTGCCGCGCATGGCCTCGCTCGAGGTGATCCTTCACCACAACGGCGTGGAACTGCCCCAGGACGAAAAGGAAGTTCTCGCCGACCGCAAGAACGGCTATTACAAGAAGTTGCTGGAAGAGATCAACGAGTCCGACCTGTACCCCGGCGTCATCCCGTTCATCCAGGCGTTGCGGGCGAAGGGGATCCGCATCGGCCTTTGCTCGTCAAGCAAGAATGCCGCCCTCGTGCTCGACAAGCTGAGCCTCACGCACCTCTTCGATACCGTCGTGACCGGTCATGATTTCACGAACGCCAAGCCGGATCCGGAGATCTTCCTGCTCGGGGCGGAAAAGCTTCGCGTGCCGTACTTCCACTGCCTGGTCTTCGAGGATGCCTACTCCGGGGTCGAGGCGGCGCTGGCCGCACGCATGAAATGCGTCGGTGTGGGCACGCGCAAGGTGCTTCCCAACGCCCCGGAAGTCATTCAACGCTATGATGAAATCGATCTGGAGACGCTCCTTCGCGCCGGCCGCAAGTCCCCGATCGCCTGCGACCCCTGGAGCGTGTTCGAATCCGGCATCTCCCCGCGCCGCGCCCAGCACTGGGAGAGTGTGTTCACCGTGACCAACGGGTTTCTCGGCATGCGCGGCGCCCACGAGGAAGAGGATGACGCCTGGGGCAACCTGTCCGAACCCGGGTTCTTCCTGAACGGCATCTACGAGTACGAGCCCTACCACCACGTGGTCAGCTTCCCGGGCTTTCCCCCGCACACGCACCACATGCTGAACTTCTGCGACTTTCGCATCATCAACCTTGTCGTCGAGGGCGAGCCGTTCAGCTTTTTTTCCGGCGAAGTCACCGACTATCAGCGCGAGCTCGATCTCGAGACCGGCCTGGTGATTCGTTCGATCGTCTGGGAGAGCCCGAAAGGGCACCGGGTGCGGATCGTCTCCCGGCGCCTGGCGAGCATGGTCCGTCGGCACAGCGTCGCCATGCGCTACGAAGTCACGCCGCTCGAAGGCGACCTGAATATCACCCTCGAGAGCGTGGTTCGCGGTTGGGCCGACAGCAAGTCGCTGGGATCGGGCAAGTACACCCGGATCGAAGCCCAGGACACCCGCGGCGATGTCCGCTATTTCCATGCTCAGACGACCACTTCGGGTTTCGACGTCGGCATGGCTTTCGCCCACGCCACGGCGGGCGAACTGGTCGCCGATCCCCAGTTGGAAGTCTCCTCAGGCGTCTTTCGTGAGCAGTTCCGATTTCACGCCGGCAAGGATCAAACCGTTCGTTTGGACAAGCACGCCTGCTTCTACACCAGTGTCGAAACGCCGGCCGATCGCGTCGTCACCGAGGCGATAGCGTCCGTCCGCGCGGACGCCGGCGAGGGCTTCCACGTGCTGGAAAGCGAACAGGCCGCGTTCTGGAAGGAGTTCTGGACCGAGGGCGACTTCGAGGTGGACGGCCACATCCCCGATCAGATGGCCCTGCGGTTCTGCATCTACCAGCTCCGCCAGAATCATCCTCAGGACGATCATCGGAGCATCAGCGCGTGCGGCATGACCGGCGAGCACTACGGCGGGCACGTGTTCTGGGACACCGAGATGTACCTAGCCCCGTATTACGCCTACACCGAGCCCGGGCTGCAGCGCCCGCTGCTGATGTACCGCTACCATATTCTCGATCGCGCCCGCGAGCGCGCCGCGCAAATGCATGGCAAGGGGGCGCTGTACTCCTGGAACTCGATCTCCGGCGAAGAATGCGGTGTCATCTTCGAGGCCGCCACGGCGGAGTATCACCTCGTCAGCGCGATTGCCTACGCCATTCACCGTTACATCGCGACCACCGGCGATGAGGATTTCCTGCATCGCTACGGCGCGGAGATGCTCTTCGAGACCGCGCGCTTCCTCGAAGATCGCGGCTGCTATGTCGAAACCAAGGGAGATCAGTTCTGCATCAATGTTGTCTGCGGGCCCGACGAATACGGCTGCGGCGTCAACAACAATTGCTACACCAACGTGATGGCCCAGTGGCATCTGCGCTACGCCGCCGAGGTCTACGATCAGATGGCGCGGAATTGTCCGAAGGACTTGACGTCATTGTCCGAACGCATCGGGCTGAGCGAAGAGGAGGTGCGTGCCTGGCGGGAGGCGGCAGATCGTATGTACATCCCCTACGATGCGCAGCGCGGCATCCACATGCAGGACGACAGTTTTCTCTATCTCGACCCGGTGGATATGGCCCTGGTGCCTCTCCACCATGATTTGCGGGCCATCAACCATCCGTTGAATTTATGGCGGATGCAGGTCGCCAAGCAGGCTGACGTCGTGCTGCTGATGCTCGCCCAGAGCCACCAGTTCACGCTCGAGCAGAAGCGGGCGAATTACATGTTCTACGAACCGAGGACCAACCATGCCTCCTCGCTGTCCCCATCGATTCACAGCATCATTGCCTCGGAGATCGGCGAACATGAGCGGGCATACGATTACTTCCATTTCAGCGCGTTCATGGACTTGAGCGACGTGAAAGAGAACACGAACGGGGGCCTGCACGCCGCCTGCCTGGGGGGGACATGGATGGCGGCGGTCTTCGGATTTGCCGGCATGCGTGACGAGCCCGATGGTTTACACTTCAGACCTGTCCTGCCGCGTGAGTGGGACGGCTACCGGTTCAAAGTCCATTACCGGGGCCGGACGATCGGACTGGATGTAAACGGGCAACGCTCGCGTTTCACGCTGCTCGAAGGGGAATCCATCGAATTCACCGTCGGGTCCGACACCCTCATGCTGACCCGGGACAAGCTTACCGCCGAGACCGCCACCGTGCTGCCTGAGTAAGCATGCCTCTTTCAACGTCGGGGTATCCACCATCGATCTGCCAAAAAGTAGACCCCGGGGATGGAGACAGGGGTAAAATCTCGCATCGCCCGGGGCCTTCGAAGAGGATGTCCTGAAGTTTTGCTGCCAGTCGCCCATACTGCCAGTAGCGATAGCAGGGCGTCTTAATGCCAGGCCACCAGCGAGTCCTCGCAAAGCACCGAACGTAACTTCTCGAGTGCCCGAAGCTGAATCTGGCGGACGCGTTCCTTGCTCAGGCCGATTTTGCCCGCGATCTCCTTGAACGTTTGCCCTTCACCATCCCTGCGTGGGAAGCGGAGGTTGAGCACCTCGGATTCGATCCCGGTCAGATCCGCCTTGTTGGTACTCAGCACGTGCTGCAGGCGGTCGAGGTTGACGTCGAGATTCAGATCGCTTTCCGGCTCATACTCCTCGGGCGTGTTCTCGAGGACAGCGGGATAACGATCCTGGTGGCGGACCACAGTCTTACGGTAACGAAGAAGCGCACGAACGATAATATTGCACGCATAGGTGCTGAACTTGTAGCCCTGCCAGGGATTGAAACGATCCACGGCACGAAGTAACGCGTACATGCCCTCACTCGTCATGCCGTCCCAATCCAAATGGGTCGCCTGGACCTGCTCCATCATGGAATAGACAAGGCCGATGTTGAGATCCGCAATGTGATTGCGGATTTTATCCCAACGTCCCATCCAGATCCGCTTTTGTGAAGCAGTCACTTTCCTCGAGCGACTGCTCCCCGAGGCCCAGTAGGCACACGTGTGCATCGCAACGAAGAGGCGATGTTCGTCCAAGCCTTTTGCCTGTCCATGACTGAGCAATGTATCGGCGATATGGATCGCCTCGTCGGCGGCCTCGCGGGTACGAATCTTCTTGTTGGGCACATACCAAAGCAACGAGGCATCGACTTCACTCTTGGCTGAGTGATTCTTTCGTGTCGAGTCGGCGGGTTGCCGTGTCGTAGTTGTCATCTTGCGTGTTCCTTTGCGGCAGCATACCGCGATTGATCGATTTTCGAGTTCTCAAATGATCCGACAACGACACTGACTCAAGCCGGGACTGCTTCCGCCCGCTGCCAGCGATTCTGAATGGCTTTCCACTGCACGGCCTGATATACGCCGGCAAGGCCCACCAGAACGTAGACGAAGTTGCTCAGGAAACTCTGTCCGAATAGCAGGTTGACAAGATTGACGTCCAGAGCGCCGACCATGCCCCAGTTGATCGCTCCTATCACAACGATGATCGCAGCAGCCACATCCATCGATTTCATCATTCTCTCCTTTGCTCATCAGCAAAATTCGTTCAAATCGTTCACATCCAATATAGCCCATGATTTCCGAGCAAGCAAATCAAATTGACGGCAAATCCGTTTATTAATTGCCATATGCTCATAAAATATTGTTGTTAAATTATTTATGACAAACCCGTGTTGTGAAATTGGAATTGGTCAACCTTGCATTCTGACTTCCCGTGTACTAAAATCAGACAAAACGTTCAAAGGATGGTGTGTTTTATGGAGCAGATTCTGACCCCGAAACAGGTGGCACGAGCCATTGGAGTGAGTGAAGCCTCGCTGAAACGTTGGTGTGACAAAGGTCTGCTCCGTACCATGCGGACACCCGGTGGGCATCGACGCATCGCCATTGACAGCGTCATCGAGTTCATTCGCACCTCCGGCAGCCCCCTGGTCGAGCCGCAAATCCTGGGCCTTCCGCCGACCACGGGGCAGGGCAAGCCGGTGATCGATCGGGCTCGCCAGGGTGTTCTCGACGCGCTGCGTGGCGGTGAGGAAGGGCAGATCCGCCGCTATATCTTCGACCTCTACCTGGCCGGTGTGGCTGCCGTGGACATCTGTGACCAGGTGGTGGCACCGGTCTTCATCCAGGTCGGGGAAGGTTGGTACGAGGGTGAGTTGGAGGTATACCAGGAGCGTCGCGGTTGCGAC
Source organism: uncultured Planctomycetales bacterium (assembly GCA_964618455.1). Taxonomy (GTDB): domain Bacteria; phylum Planctomycetota; class Phycisphaerae; order UBA1845; family PWPN01; genus CAZUAQ01. The sequence goes on from CAZUAQ010000001.1 coordinate 58,141, forward strand.
TCGGTCATGCGCGTGCTCAATGAGCTTCGTCAGGTGGTGCCGCAGCCTGCGAGCGCTTCTCCGATGGCCATCGGCGGCACGCTGGAAGACGATCCTTATACACTTCCCACGCTGATGATCGAACTGACCCTTCGAGAGTGCGGATGGAACGCACAGTCGCTGGGCAGCGGACATCCGGTGAATACCCTGCAAGCCTCGATGGATCAACTCCAGCCGAGACTCTTCTGGCTCAGTGTCTCCGCCTTCCGGGACAGCGTCAGCTTTATTGAGCGATTCGCCCAACTCAGTGCCCATGCGCGGGATAAAAAGATTCCGATCGTGGTCGGCGGCCGGGCCCTGACGGAACCCGTTCGTCGGCGCATGGAATACTCCGCCTACGGCGATCGATTACGCCACCTGGTCTCCTTTGTCGAAAGCCTGACACCACAGAAAGCAGCGGCAGAAGACACTTTCGACACCAACGGTAACGGGCAAAGCCGCAAGGACTGATGGATATTGAAGCCGTATCACGGCAGATTCGAAGGACAGGTCTCGTATGCACGCAGACAACCCGCAACTCGCCTCGAAGTGTATCCTGCTGACCGGTGCTACCGGATACGTTGGTGGACGTCTCGGGCTTCAGTTGATCGCCAAGGGTTATCGCGTTCGTTGCCTGGTCCGCAACGCTCAAAAACTGAGGTCGCGCGTCTGGGCGAACCACGAGCGGGTGGAGATCGTGGAACAGGATCTGAATGATCCAAGCGGTCTGGTCGAAGCCATCGAAGGATGCCATGCCGCCTATTACTTGATCCATTCCATGGAAGCGGCGGGCAGTGCCTACGCCGAACGTGATCGCCGTATGGCGGAAAACTTTTCCCGGGCCGCTGCCCACGCCGGTGTCGAACGGATCATTTATCTCGGCGGGCTGGGGGAACAGGGAAAAGACCTCAGCCAGCATCTGACCTCTCGGCGCGAAGTCGAGAGTGCGCTACGGGCGGGCGGGGTCCCGCTGACAGTGCTTCGTGCTGCCATGATCATCGGCTCCGGCTCCGCCTCCTTTGAAATCCTGCGTTATCTTGTCGAGCGGCTGCCGGTGATGGTCACGCCGCGTTGGGTCCAGACCGAGTCTCAACCCATCGCGATACGCAATGTGCTTGGCTACCTTGTCAACGCCCTCGACGTCCCCGAGACCACCGGGCAGATTCTCGACATCGGTGGGAGCGAAGTACTGACGTATCGCCGCATGATGGACATCATGGCGGAGGAGCTTGGACTCGGACCTCGATTCGTGATTCCGGTGCCGGTGCTCACACCGAAGCTGAGTTCGCTGTGGATTCACCTGGTGACGCCGCTCAGCGCGCGGATCGCGCGTCCGCTGGCGGAGGGCCTGCGTAATCGCGTGGTCTGCCGGGAAGATCGCGCCCAACAACTTATGCCTCAACCGTTGCTCAGCGTTCGCGAGGCCATTCGCCTCGCCCGTCAGCGTGAGGAGGAACTGAACGTCGAGACCAGTTGGCACAGCGCCGGACCCGTCCCGGGAGATCCGACCTGGTCGGGAGGGAATCTCTTCACCGACCGACGGGAAGCCCATTGCAAGGCATCTCCAGAGGATGTGTACGGGGCGATCTGCGGTCTCGGTGGCCGGCAGGGCTGGTACGCCGCCAACGCGCTGTGGCGTTTCCGTGGCCTCCTCGACAAGCTGATCGGCGGACCCGGCCTGGTTCGCGGCCGGCGACATCCCGAGGAACTGAGCTATGGAGACGCTCTGGATTTCTGGCGCGTGGTCAGGCTGGAAAAGAACAAGCGGCTGAAACTCCTGGCGGAAATGAAGCTGCCCGGCGAAGCGGTACTCGACTTCGAGATCATCCCGGAGACCGACGGTCCCGGAACGCGGCTGGTGCAGACCGCGCTTTTCCGTCCCCGCGGCCTGCTCGGTCTGGGCTATTGGTATGCCGTCCTTCCGTTTCACGCCTTCGTCTTCAACGGCATGCTGCGCGGGATTCGCACGCAGGCCGAAAAGGCCGGCGCTGCGCACCTGGGATCGCCTTCAGTGAGACAGGGTCAGCCTTGAGGAGGTGAGATGTGCGACGCGCGCTGATGTGGTTTCGACGGGATCTTCGCATGGACGACAACGCCGCGCTCGCGCGCGCGATGCGCGAGGCGGACCAGGTCTTCTGCGTCTTCTGCTTCGATACTGAAATTCTCGACAAGCTCGATGATAAAGCCGACCGGCGGGTGCACTTCATTCACGAGTCCGTCACCGAGCTGCAGGAAAAGCTGCGGGATGCGGGTGGCGAGCTGATCGTTCGCCATGGGCGGGCACGCGACGAGATCCCCCAACTCGCCGAGGAACTCGAGGCCGAAGCGGTCTACGCGAATCGCGACTACGAACCTTCCTGCATCGCGCGTGACGCCGACGTCGAGAAGAAGCTCGCCGAGGCCAGACGCGCTTTCATGACGTCCAAGGATCACGTGGTCTTCGAGAAGGACGAAGTCCTGACCAAGGAAGGTTCGGTCTACGGGGTCTACTCGCCGTACAAGAAGGCGTGGCGGGCGAGGCTGACGGACGACGATCTTGCCACGCATGCGACAGGCGCTCACGGCAAACTGGCACAACCGCCCGGCAGGATTCGCTCCTCGCGCTGGCGACTCGGCGATATGGGCTTCGAGAAATCAGATCTCGCCCAGCCGGGAGGCCGCGCCGAGGCCAAAGCCGCCTTCGATCAGTTCCTCACCCGGATCGAACGCTACGGTCAGGATCGCGATTTCCCCGACGTCGACGGCACCTCGCGACTGTCCGTGCACATTCGATTCGGGACGCTCTGCCCCCGGGAGCTGGTGCGCGAAGCGCGGGATCACGGTTCGCCCGGGGCGGAAAAGTGGATCGATGAAATCATCTGGCGGGAGTTCTACGTCATGCAGCTCGCGCACAACCCTCGCCTGGTCGATGAACCGTATCAGGAGAAATACGCGGGTCTCGAGTGGCGCGAGGATCGGGAGCAGTTCCAGGCCTGGTGCGAAGGACGGACCGGCTACCCGATCGTCGACGCCGGCATGCGGCAACTCAACACCACCGGGTACATGCACAACCGGCTGCGCATGGTGACCGCCAGTTTTCTGACCAAGGATCTCCGCATTCAATGGAAGTGGGGCGAGCGTTACTTCGCACGCCAGCTTCTCGATTACGACATGTCGCAGAACATCGGAGGTTGGCAATGGACTGCCGGAATCGGCACCGACGCCCAGCCGTATTTCCGGATTTTCAATCCCATCAGCCAATCCAAAAAGTTCGACGCCGATGGGGATTTCATCCGCCGCTACGTGCCGGAATTGTCGAAGTTTGAGGCCAAGGAGATTCATGCGCCGTGGGAAACCGATGATGAGCGGCAGCAATTCTGCAAATGCGTGATCGGGGAGGACTACCCACACCCCCTGATCGATCATTCCGAAGCGCGTGACGCCACCCTGGCCTGGTTCAAGAATGCCGCTTCCTGACGAGGTTCACGTTTCCGCGGCGGCAGGCGCTACAATTCTCAAGCACTATGGGAGTTGAGCGAATGACCACGCCGGAACAGGAAACAGTCATCTACGATGGTCAATGTGGCTTCTGCCGACATCAGGTCGAGCGGCTGCGACGCATGGACCGTCGGAATCAGTTTCGCTACCTGCCTTTTCAGGAGGCGGAAAGCGATGCGCATCTGGCCCACCACGATTTCGCGAATCGCGAATCGGGCATGCGCTTCATCAGTGCCGACGACCGACTCTTCATCGGCGCCGACGCAGTCTACCAGATCGCTCGCAGACTGACGCCGTGGCGGTGGATCGTATGGATCTACCGTCTGCCGCTGATCCACGCCCTCTGCAAGAAGGTCTACGCGTGGATCGCACGGAACCGGTATCGATTGAGCTCGTCCTGCGAGACCGACACCTGCAATCCGTAAATGCATCTCCATGCCCGAACGCCCGACAGAGCAGGCGTGCGGTGGCGCATCTGGGCCACAGATCCGGGTGTTCCGAGACACCGCGGATCCAAGGTCATTTCACTTCTGCCTTCGAACTCATCGAAGGCTTGATGGTGGAACAAGATCGCAGATCAAGTGGTGGTGGCGAAGGCGCCGGCCGTGCCCGGATCGATGACGCTGTCTGCGTTCGTGAAGACCGTGTTGACCTTCGTGCCGAGCAAGGTGATCCCGGCAATGGCGACCACGATGATCAATGCCAGCAGCACCGCGTACTCGGTGGCTGTCGGTCCATCTTCACTCTCCCAAAACGTTCGGCAGCGTTCCATGATTACTTGCATTTTCGCTCCTTTCATCACGGCTTCGATTCTTTCCCTGACACCTGCGTCGCTTCCCCTGTCCTGCTGATGTGAAAGCCGTACCCCGGTCACGTGTCCCATGACTTCCCGACTATCGACGGAAATCCAACTTCACTTCCAGATCGTACCGCCATTATTAGCGGAATTGTTCGAGGGTCATCTCGATGAGCGGGCTCACGAGGATGACTGACGACAACGAAGCGTAAAATACCAGATTGCCCGGGGCCAATCGGAGTCACCTATTTTCACAAACTAATGTCGGGGCTGATAAGAAGTCGGGTGCGGAGAGATATGGGATGATTTTACTCGGAACGTTGGATGAACAGCCGTCAGGAATCGTGCTGATGAGCCAGGTGCAGGGCCTGCGATGCGGGGGGGGCAGGGGGGGCGAACATGGCGGCGAATTCGTTGGCCCCCGCCAGGTCCTTGATCGGACGTGCCGGAACACCGACGACCGTGGTCATCGGAGGAACATCCTGGATCACCACGGTTCCGCCACCGACGATGGCTTCACATCCGATATGGACGTTCTGGATGACGGTGGCTCCGATGCCGACGAAGGCACCCGACGCCACGGTAACCCGACCCGCCAGCCGAGCGCCGGGGCAGATGTGGGCGGATGTGCCGATCATCGATTCGTGATCGACGATGCATCCGGTATTCAGAATGGCCGAGTCGCCGATCTGGCAATGGGCGCACACCAATGCTCCGGCGGCGATGACCACGTTGGTTCCCAGGGTGACGCTGGAGGCGAGTTGGGCCGAGGGGTGTATGGCGTTGATCAACTGGACGTCGTGCTGTTCGATCTGATCGGCGAACCTTCGGCGGACGCCGTTGTCGCCGATGGCGATCACGGCGCGGTGGACCCCCTGAGCGACCAGGTGATCGAGCACGCCGACGCCGCCCAGAACGGGGACGCCATCCACACGCCGCCCATGGATCTGCGCATTGGAATCCAGGAAGCCGACGACCTCATAGGTGTCCCCGGCAGCCAGGATGTCGAGCACCACGCGCCCGTGCCCTCCCGCACCGACGATGACGCAAGGAATTCGAGGACGTCGACGAGTCTGACTCATACTGAATCCTTTATCGGACGGCCTCAGAGGGGGCTGAACATGATTTCAGGGTCGATCGTAATATCTTGCGGCGCCGGACTGAGGCGATGGGATGAAATGCTTGAGCCCGAGGTTTCAGAATCACGCGCGCCCGGACGATGTAGGGCGGTGAGCCCTGCACCCGCGGGCGATCAGGTGAGGATGCCGTAACTTTAGATCTGCCAGGAGTTAGCGGCAGCTTTTCTTTTCGGCGAGTGTCGCCGATGCGATGTGGCCGGCAAGTCGCCAGGATCAGCTCGAACCGGCAGGGGGGCTTCGGCGTAAATCATTGACTTGGCTTGGTTTGTGGCGATATAGTTGGTGTTCGCATCCGTGACGCCCATTCGCGGCTTCTGTGCGATTCCGACTTTACGTTCGCCAAGGTCCTGACCATCGAGGAAAAGAAGGTATATGTCTTCTCCACCTTATGAATTGACGTCCGAGGTGACTTCTCCGCCGCCAGGGGTTCTCTGGCGCGACGTCTTCGGCAACCGGGGTTTCCTGCTCTGCGTGGTGCTGCTGATTCTCTTCGCGGGCATCTATCACTACTGGCTGCAGGCCAACGGCCAGGTGCTGGTCAAGGAAGCGATCGACCTGCGCCAGGACATGGCGAAGCTCGATAAGACCAAGCTGGCGCCCTATAGCTTCCTGCAGGCGACCACCATCCAGCAGGACGTGCTCAACGCCTTGGGAACCGATCAGTACATCCAGTGGGCACTGCACGATCCCCGGCCCGACAAAGCGCGGCACCCGGAAAGCATTATCCAGCTATTCGTGACGTACTATACGGGAACACCCGACCGCGTTCCGCACGTGCCGGACAAGTGCTACGTCGCCAGCGGTTTCGATCTTCAACACTCTGAGATCGTGCAGATTCCACTCCCCGCACTCGGCGAAGACAAGGTCATCGAAGCCAAGCTGATCCGATTCGAGCACGACAGCTTCCTGGGCAGGGAGCATCGCTACGTGATGTACACGTTCAATGTGAACGGGGTATTCCGCTGCACGCGGCAGGGCGTGCAGGCCAGGGTGACGGAGCCCGGCAGCACGTACGCTTACTTCAGCAAAGTGGAATTGAGTTTCGGCGGGGCTGACGCGGCGACGACCCGGGAAGGGGCGATCGAAGCCGGCACCGAATTCATGCAGGTCCTGCTTCCCGTGCTGGTCAAAGAGCATTGGCCGGACTGGGAGGCTGCCGAAGCGGCGGCGCATCAGGCCTCCCCGGATGAGCCCGAGGATCAGGATACTTCGAAGGCGGAAACGACGGCTCAGTCATAGGACGCGGCCGATGCACCCCACCACGGATGCCGTTAATATGATCTGTATCGCGAGACGACGAGCCCGAGTCAGGGCAGGGATATCGAGAACCTTCAGAATGCTTGAGGGCATTCGTAACTAGAGAACGAAACAATGGCGAAGCGATTAAACAAGAATCTGGTCATGGTCCTGACCGTTCTGGGGATGGTGGCCATCACGGCGGCCTGCGTCGCGATGATCTGGCTGATGCCGGAACGCGACCCCGAGCGTTACCTCCAGCAGGCGGCGGCCTTCAGGGAGGCCGGGGATTACATGAAGGCGGCTCGCGCCTACGTCAATGCCCAGCGCGCCTCCGATGACGAAGGCGAGGACTACCGGATCGAGGCCGGCGACATGCTCATCAAGGCGGGAGATGCCCGGCGGGCGATGAGAATGTGGATGGATGTCATGGTCGACAATCCCAAGAACGAAGAAGCCCAGTTGAAGATCCTGACGTTCCAAAAAGAACTTGCGGATCTGCCCGGCAATGCGCCCAGCGTAGATGAATGGTCGGAGATCGAGCGTGTCGCGCGGCGTCTGCTGGAGATCAACCCGGACAATCTCGAAGCCAAGAATGCGCTGGGTCGCGCGTTGGTGGGGACACGCACTGTGGATGCCGGCCGTGCGGCGGAAGGGGAGAAATACCTGAGGGAAGCGGTCGAAGGCGACCCGAGCGATCCGGAATATGCCCGACACCTCGCGAATTACTACTTAACGTCCTCCCGGGAGATGGAGCAGAAGAACCAGGACCGCGAGGCGAGGGAACTGCGGGAAAAGGCCATCGCCGTGATGGAGACACTCGAAGCGAATTCGTCGGATGACCCCGAAGAGATGGTCGACTCTTATCGCCATCGTGGTGAGTTCTTCAGGGAGTTGAAGGGCCATGCGTACGCAGAACTGATTCAGCACCGGATTCGCAGCGCGGGAGGGGATCCGCCGGCCCTCGTCGAGCAGATCAAGGTCTACGACAACAAAGCTGCGGAGTACCTGAGCGAGGCGGTGCGCCTCGCCGAAGAGAACGGCTCACAGGATGTTGAGCCGGTCATTGCGCTCGGGTTGTATTACTTCAACAACCGCTCGCTTGATCGCTCCGAGGAAGTTCGGCAGGAGCAGATGAAAAGTGATTGGGAGAAAGCTGTAGAGTACTATCAGCGAGCCATTGAGAAAGATCCTCAGTCTTTCGTACCCTACTTCGCGCTGGCCGAATTGCGCACCCGGCAAAACCAACCGGAGAAAGCCTACGAGGTTCTCAAGCAGCGGCTCGAGCTGCCCATCAAGCGTGATCACTACCTGAGCGGGCTGAATCGGAATTACATGGCCATCGCCCGCAGGGCGGCGTTCAACAAACTCATGGATCAGGCGTGGGCCCTTCCCAAGACGAGGACCGTTCTTGCGGAGCAGGACGAAGAACTCGACCGCATCAAAGGCTTGATGCAGGATCTCTACAACGAATCGAAAGCCGAGGCCGCCAGTGGCGAGCAGGATCCCGGTGTGCTGTTCATGAAGGGGCGTTTGCTGCTGCTGGACGGCAAGTACGCCGAGGCAATCGAGGCCCTGAAGGAAGCCGACAAACTGACGCCGGGTATCGAATTGAACCTGAAACGGACGCTGGCGTACACGTATACCCAGCAGTCGCTGCCGAACCTCGCCCTGCGTGAGCTGGATGAGATTCTCCAGATCGACAGGGCGAATGTTACCGCGCTGGCCATGAAAGCGAAGCTGCTGGCGGAACTCGATCAGCCGGAGCAGGCCCTGGAGGCGGCGGCGATCGCGTTGCGACAGGCGCCGGACAACATCACGGCGCTGACGGCCAAACGCGCGGCGCTCTTGGATCTGGGATCCACCCAGGAGGCCAAGCGGGTCACCGACCAGCTTGCCCGGGCCGTCGGGGCGTCGCCCGTCCAACAGAAGCTGCAGGAGGCGATGATGATCCTCCTGGAGGCGCAGCAGAAAGCCGAAGAGGACGATTCGTCATCCCAGGGGATCAGCCCCGAATTGGAGGGCAAGGCGATCGCACTCCTCAAAGAAGTCCTGGAAGAGGACCGCCTGAATCAATTGGCCATGCGTCAGTTGGTACTGTTGGCGCTTCAAAACCCGCAGCGCTACGAGGAGGTGCGCGACGTTCTGGATCGCACGCAGGACTACGCCGAGAAGATGCTCGCCGAGAAGGGCGAGTCCATCACCACCGAGGAGGGGCGGGAGATCAACTTCCGCCGGGTCATCGAAGGGGCGAATCGACTCAAGCTGGCACTGGATCCCGACGTGCCGGATGACGAGAAGTTCGAGGGCGTCGTCGAGCTGGTCAAACTCGAGAAGGATGAGCTCACGCGCGAGATGGAGCTCTTTGCCCTCTACCGCCGGACGCCAGACATGAATGAGAAAGCTTTCACGCATCTTCACAACGCCTACGAGCTCAAACCGGAAAGCCCGGTGCTGGTGGATCAATTATTCGCCCTGGCGTTGGAACTTGAGAAATGGGATCTGGCCGAGAGGCTCATTGATGAGGCCGTGGACCTGCAACTTGATCCTTCAGGGGGGTACTTCTATCGGGGTCGCCTGTTCCTCGCCCAGACGGAGATGGAGGATCACGCGCGAAAAGCCATCGAGCAATTCCGGACCGGTCTGAACGCCACCTCGAGTTACCAGGACGGGTACGTCTACCTCGGTCAGGCGCTCATGCTCGTCAAGGATTACAACGGCGCCGAAGAGGCGTTCATGAAGGCGCGTGAAATGAACGCGAACAACCCCATGGCCGCGTACCGCCTGCTCCAACTGGCGGGCATCCGCGAGGATGAAGCCCAGATTCTCCGCTGGCTCGAAGTGTGCGAACGGCTGATCCCGAACAGCCCGCTCGTTGTCCAGATGCGTCAGAACATGCAGGATCTGCGCGATCCCGAGGAGGGCATCGCCGACCGCGAGCGGAAGCGCGAGGAGAATCCCGAAGATGTGGAGAACCTGGCGCAGCTCGCCCGCCTCTATGCGCGTGTCGGTCGCCTCGACAAGGCAGAAGAGATTTCCCAGGAGGCGATGGAGATCGACGCCAACAATCTCCGGGTGGTTTCCGCCTATTCCGGCTTGTTGTCCATGAAGCGACCGCCCGAGTATGAGAAGGCGATTCAATTACTCGAGAGCTATATCGAAGGCACGGAGCCCGATCAGAAGACGGAAAGGGCCGCCGCTCAGCTCTCGGTCGCGGTGCATCTCCGTAATTCGGCCAGTCAGCCCGACAGTGAAGTCACCATGGAACAGGTGAACGCCGCCTTCACGAAGGCGGCCGATTATCATGACCTGTCGACCGTCTGCCTCGATATCGCCAATCACTTCCGGCGGACCCGCCAGGTGGAGGAAGCCCTCACCTGGTATCGGCGTACGGTTGAACTTGCGGAGGCCGAGCAGCGCGAAGAGATGGAACTGCAGGCGCGCGAAGCGCTCATCCGAACGATGCTCGTTCACGAGGAGCAGCGACTACGAACGGAAGGTATGAAACGCGGCGAACAGGTAGGCCTGGACGTCGAAAAGGAAATCGCGGCCCTGCGCAGGCGGTTCCCGACCGCGCCCGTCATCCATCTTCTGCAGGCGGAATTGAGTGTCATTCGCGCCCATGAGCCCGAGGCGATCAATCATCTGACGGCCTACATCCAGAGCGTGACCGAGCCGGCGCCGGCTTATTTTCGCCGAGGTCAGCTTTATCTCCGCAGCAGCCAGTGGGAGAAGGCCATCTCGGATCTCGAGGCGCTGAAACGTATCGACCCTGCGTATTCCAGTTTCAACGGCAGGCTCCTGCTGGCATTGGGCTACGAGGAGTCCGGTGAGATTTCACGGGCCTTGGACGAACTGCAATCGATCGTGGAATCGGATCGAAATCACGAGCGGGCGCTGCGCGCCTTGTTCGCGCTGCTGATCAGTGAGGAGTCGTACCCGCGGGCACGCAGCCTCGCCGAGCGGCGCGCCCTCGAGCAACCCCGAAGTCCGCTCTGGCGGTCCTATCTCTCCCAGGTGGCCAGTGCCCAGGGCCAGGCGGATGCCGCCATCGACAACGCGCGAAAGGCGGTCGAGCTCAGTGACTTCCACCCGGGCGCGTGCGACGATCTCATCGGGATGTACATGAAATTCAATCGTTATGACGCGTTGGTGTCCTTCATCGACGACGAGTTGCCCGACCCGATGAAGCGCGCGGCCGTCCTGCTCATGAAAGGCTCCGCCCTGGCGGCGAAGGGCGAGATGGACAAAGCCATCGAAGCCTATCTGGCGAGTTTCGAGGCGCGGCGTTTCACCCCGGACGCGGTGGCCATGCGGCTGAGCGCGGACGTCAAGGAACGTATCGAGGGAACGGCCCTCGTCAAGGCGATTGAGGCGCACGTCCAGTCGAATCCCGAGAATCGGCAGGCCAGGTTGTTGCTGGGCATCGCCCGGCATGAGGCGGCCTACCAATTGCGTGAATCCGGCAACAAGACGGACGGGCAGGCCATGCTCGATCAGGTGATCGCGCTCTTCACGGACATGCTCAACACGTCGGGCACGGAGACCCCGTATCAGCGCATGGAGAAGAACTTCCTGCTGAAGCGGCTGGCCCGTTATCGCCTGGATGCGAAGCAATACGATGAATGCCGCCGGCTCTACGAGCAGGCGTTGAAGATCGCGCCGGAGGATGTCGAGACGTTGAACAATCTCGCGTTCGTGCTGATCGATTATTTCGACAGCCCGGAGAAGGCCTTACCCTACGCGCAGAAGGCGCTCGACATCGTGCCCAACAATCCCAGCGTCATGGATACGGTGGGCTGGTGCCTGATCCTCATGGGCAACTACGATCAGGGCATCGCCGCCGTGCGGAAGTCGATCGAGGGTGTGCCGCAGATGGCCGAAGTGCACTATCACGCCGCCGTCGGGTTCCATCGTCGCAGCAGGGTCGAGGGCAATCCTTCCGCCTCGCAGGATCGCGCCGAAGCCGTGGCCGAGATCGAGCGGGCCCACGAACTCATCATGAAAAAGGGAGAAGATCCCGCGAATGTTCTGGATGAGATCGTGGAGCTCGGTGAAGAACTCGGCATTCCGCTGAAGGATCAGCTTCCTGAACGCCCGGCCGCGTGATCCTGTTCCTGGATTGGCGATCGGCGCTGCGTCGGCTCACACGTTGAAGTATTTCGCCTCGGGATGATGCACCACGATCGCGCTGGTGGATTGTTCCGGGTCGATCTGCCAGTTCTCGGTCAGCACGCAACCGATCCGCCCCGCGTCCAGCAGGCGGAAGAGCTTCTCCTGGTCCGACATCTCCGGTACCGCCGGGTAGCCGAAGCTGAAACGGCTGCCGCGGTATTTCTGCGTGAACAGATGGCGGATCTCGGGCGAATCGTCACCGGCGATGCCGAGTTCCTCACGCATCTTCTTGTGCCACAGTTCCGCCAGCGCTTCGGCGGTCTCGACCCCCATGCCGTGCATGTAGAGATACTCGCTGTAATTGTCGGAGGCGAAGAGCTTCTGCGTCAGCTCGGAGATGGCCCGACCCATGGTCACGCAGGTCATGCCGATGACATCCTTTTCGCCGCTGTCGACGCTGCGGAAGAAGTCGCTCACGCAGAGATGCTTGCGGCCGTTCTGGCGCGGCCAACTGAACCGTTCGACCTCGCGATCGTGATCCTCTGGATCGTAGATGATCAGATCGTTGCCGTCGCTGTTGCACGGGTAATAACCGTACACCACGCCCGGGTGGAGAATCGACTCGTCGATGCACCGGCGGCAGAGTTGCTCGAACAACGGTTCGATCTGGTCGCGTAACTGGGCCTGGTAATCCTCGTCGGACATCTTGCCCTTCTTGAACATCCACTGCCCGCGGTAAAGCGCCACCTTGTTGACGTACGGGTAGATCTCTTCAAGCGGAAACGTCTCGATCAGTCGCGATCCCCAGAAGGGGGGCGCAGGGATGGCAACGTCCGTGGCCACATCGGATCGCGCCGAAGCCGCCACCGCCACGGCGGCTCCACCGGTCTCGCCCTCGGGCGTCGGTGCGGGCTCCTTGCGGGCGGCGGAGGCCTTCTTCTCGCTGTCGGCGCGCTTCTGGAGGCGCTCCTCGATCTCGGCGTCCAGCTTCGGCAGTTGCCCCGCCATGATTTCGTCCATCAGGTGCAGGCCCGCGAATGCATCCAATCCGTAGTACACCTTCCCGCCGCCTTCGGCGTAGATGCCACGCAGGTAACTCTCGCAGTAATGCCGTGCCAGGGCAGCTCCGCCGAGCAGAATCGGCACATCGATGCCGTCCTTCGCCATCTCACGCAGGTTCTCTTCCATGACGTTCACGGACTTGACCAGCAGGCCCGACATGCCGATGGCATCCGCCTTGTGCTCACGCCAGGCCTCCACGATGTTGGCAACCGGCTGCTTGATGCCCAGGTTGTGCACCGTGTACCCGTTGTTCGTCAGGATGATGTCCACGAGGTTCTTGCCGATGTCGTGCACATCGCCCTTCACGGTCGCCAGGACGATCACGCCCTTGCTCTGGCCCTCCACCTTTTCCATGTGCGGTTCGAGGTGGGCCACCGCCATCTTCATCACCTCCGCGCTCTGCAGCACGAACGGCAACTGCATCTGGCCTGATCCGAACAGTTCGCCGACGACCTTCATCCCCGCCAGCAGGTGATTGTTGACAATGTCCAGTGGCGGATACTTCTCGAGCGCTTCATCGAGCGTCTCGGCCAGGTGCTTCTTCTCGCCGTCGATGATGTGACGCTGCATGCGTTCTTCGAGCGGCAAGTCATCCAGCTCCTCGCGCATGCTCTGCTCGGCGGCATCGTCCGGAAAGAGATCGATGAACGCCTGAAGCGGGTCGCTATTCTCACGCCGGTCGTAGATGACGTCGAGCGCCGCATCCCAGAGGGCATCGTCCACGCGATTGCGGGGAAGAATCTTGCTGACGTGCAGGATCGCGCTGGTCAGCCCCGCCTCGGTCAGTTCGTGCAGGAACGCGCTGTTGAGCACCTGTCGTGCCGCTGGTTTCAATCCGAAGCTGATGTTCGACAGACCGCACGTCAACTGGCAGGCGGGCAACGCCTCGTGAATGGCCCGGGTTCCTTCGATGGTCTCGAGACCGCTGCGGCGATCCTTCTCCATGCCCGTGCTGATCGGCAGAACCAGCGGATCGAACATCAGGTCCTCTTCACGGAGGCCGTACTTCTCCGTAGCCATCTTGTGCATGCGCTTGGCGATCGAGAGTTTGCGCTCGGCGGTTCGGGCCATCGCCTCCTCGGGGTCCTCGTCGATCGTTCCGAGCACGAGCCCCGCGCCGTACGTCCGCGCCAGGCGGCACATCTCGGCGAACTTCTCCTCGCCGTCCTCGAGGTTGGCGGAATTGATGATGCACTTGCCGCCGGCGTGTTTGAGTCCGGCTTCGATCGTCGCGGGTTGCGTCGAGTCCAGCATCAGCGGGGCGTCCACCTGCCGCACCAGCAGGCTCACCAGGTGCGCCATGTCCGCCGCGTTGTCCCGGCCGGCGTAGTCCACGTTCACGTCCAGAACGTGAGAGCCCTCCTTCATCTGATCGCGGGCAATACTGATGATCTCGTCCCACGCTTCCTCCTCGAGCAGACGCTTGAACTTTCGCGACCCGGAGGCGTTGCAGCGCTCGCCCACGTTCAGCAGCGAGTTATCCTGCCGATACTCGGTCGAGCCGTAGAGACTGGAGACCGAGGGGGTGTGTTGAACCTCGCGGTTGGCGGGCGGACGCGTGCCGATCTTCGTCGCAATGGCCCGGATGTGATCCGGAGTCGTCCCACAGCACCCGCCGATCAGGCTGACGCCGCCTCGTTCGACCAGTTCCGCCACCTGCTCGGCCATGGCGTCCGGCGCCAGCGGGAAGACTGTCTCGCCGTCAATGAGTTGCGGCAAACCCGCGTTCGGGAAAAGCGACACACGCTTGGGGCTGTTCTGGCCGAGGTAAAGCAGATGCTCGGTCATCTCCTTCGGACCGGTGGCGCAGTTCATCCCGATGGCGTCGACCGGCAACTGCGCGACGGCCGTCACCGCCGCTGCCACGTCCGCGCCGACCAGCATCGTTCCCGTCTGTTCAATCGTAATTGAAACGAGGATCGGCACCTGCTGATCCGTACCCCAAAGCCCCATCTCGCTCTGGGCCTCGATGCAGGCATTGACCGCCGCCTTGATCTGCAGAATGTCCTGGCAGGTCTCGACGAGCAACCCATCGACGCCGACTCCCGGGCCGCCATGGAGCAGGGCCAGGGCCAGCGCCCGGTAGCTTTCCACGAGCTTGTCGTAGGAAATCTGCCCCAGGGTCACAAGCTTCGTGCCCGGGCCCATCGAGCCCAGCACGAAACGCGGCTTCTCCGGTGTGGAATGCTTCTCCGCCGCCTCGCGGGCGTTCCGCACCGCCGCACGGTTGATCTCGTCTACCCGGTCCTGGAGATCGAACTCCGTGAGCACGTGCGGCATCCCGCCAAATGTGTTGGTCTCGACCGCGTCAGCCCCCGCCTCGTAGAAGGCTTCGTGAATCTCCCGGATCACGTCCGGCCGGGTCACGTTCAGAATCTCGGAGCAGTTTTCGAGGTCGTCGTAGTCGCTCAGGGGAAGATCGTACTCGTGGATCATCGTGCCCATGGCACCATCCAGGATCAACACGCGCTCATCCATTAATTTCAGCAATTTACTCATAGAGTCCAACCTGGTAAGGGGTCTCTGACTCACCCAATATCGTGCCGAATCGGGTGCTCAGGCGACTTTGCGGGACTCAGAACGCCATTCTCTCCCTCCCAAGCCGTAGCATCAGGAAGACAATCCGGTTCTAAGTCATTGTTAATTATGAGACTATGATGGGTTATGCCAATACAGGCATAGATGCACCCCATCGTCCGGGGGCTTCTCCCGGCCCTTCAGCAGTATATCCGGATAAACGGATATGGTCCACTGCCGATTCGATTCATCGGCATCTTCGCCCATATAATCGAGCCATGTCCACCGAGCCGTCTCCTCGAACCGAATCTCCGAACTGGCTCAACCGCTGGGGCTGGGTCCTGGTCATTGCCCTCCCGATTATCGGAGCGGGCTCCGGCATCGCCTATTACGGACAGACCACCGACTGGTATTTCCTTCTTCCCGGCCTGCCGCCGGTGGAGCGGTTCCGCGCGGAGCCCGAGAGCATGCACCCCCTGGCCGACGCCCTCGACCTGCCACGACCACCCGACGTCAGTGCCTGGCCATATCCGGAAATTCACCCCGTCTACGAGGCCTACGGTCGATTGCGGCGTGATCCGACCGATGCCGATGCCGCCGGGACGCTCGGGCTGATCCTCGAGGCCTGCGGGGATGTCGAGTCCGGCATCCGGGCATATCGCCGGGCCCTGGAGATCGAGCCGGGCGCCGCGCGATGGGCCGGGCACCTGGCGAGGGCGATGGAGGACACCGGACGCCCGGAGGAAGCGGCCACCGTTCGCGAACGCTGGGAAGGGAACACGCTTCCCGTGGAGCGCGGCCTGCGGGAAGAACTCGAGACGTATCGCTCTCCCGGGGTCGCTGAAAAGCCGATGACTTCGCAGTCGGACGCGCCTGATGAATGAGTCAGAGGCTTGGTGGCTCACCCGCGTTCATGTGGCGTTGGCGGCGCCTTGGCGGTGCTCGTATAGTCGCCATCTTCTGACTGAAACGAACCTCACATCGTGGCATCAACATGCATCATGACGAATTCAAGAGCATCGGCTTACGCTCCACGACCCTCGTTCTGCTCAGTGGTCTGATGTTGAGCTTCCTTGCAGGTTGTGATCGATCGGAAAGGACCCCGGAAGGTTCCTCGTCCACCGATTCGCAGGGAATCGCCTCGAACTCGGAGTTTTCCGGCACATTGCGCGACGTGACCGACAGTTCGGGCATCGACTTCGTTCATGATCGCCACCAGACCGGGAAGTTCTACTTCCCGGAACTCATGGGCTCGGGCGTGGGTGTGCTCGATTTCGACAACGACGGCTGGTACGACCTCTACTTCGTGCAGAGCGGCCGGTTCGCGTCCGACGAAGGGGAATCCGATACCGCGCTGCCCTCGGATCAACTCTATCGCAATCTCGGCGACGGCACGTTTGCCAACGTGACCGACCAGGCCGGCATCCAGGTCACCGGCTACGGCATGGGCGTGGTCTGCGGCGATATCGACAACGACGGCTGGACCGATATCTACGTGTACAACGTGGGCCCCGATGTGCTGCTGCGGAACAACGGCGACGGTACGTTCACCGATGTCACCACGGCGGCGGGGCTGGGCTGTCCCCGCTGGGGGGACGGGGCGGCGTTCCTGGACTACGACGGTGACGGCTATCTCGATCTGTTCGTCTGCAATTACGTGGAGTGGCGGCCGGAGATCGATATCGAATGCTATCCCGAGGATACCGCCAGAAGGGACTACTGCGGTCCGCTGATCTACAAGGCGGAGCCGGACACGCTCTATCGCAACAACGGCGACGGCACGTTCACCGACGTGAGCAGGCAGGTGGGCCTGGAGGCGATGCCGGGGTCGGGTATGGGCGTCGGCGTGGCGGACTTCACCGGCAATGGCGGGCAGGACATCTACATCGGCAACGATGCCCGACCGAATCATTTGCTGGTCATGAACGAGTCGGGTGTCTTCGTCGATCGTGCCTCCGAATATCAATGTGCCACCAATGCCGCCGGGCGCATGCAGTCCAGCATGGGCATCACCATCGAGGATTTCGATCACAATGGCGGGTTCGATCTTCTCCTCGGTCACGTCTATCGCGACCCGAACACACTGTACCTGCACCGCGGCAACTACTTCGAAGATGTCAGCCTACGGGTGAAGCTGAACGCGTTGACGCTGCGCGTGACGACGTTCGGCATCAGCGTTCTCGATCTGCTGAACGACGGGCGGATGCAGTTCTACTTCGCCAACGGCAAAGTGAACCTGACGGACAAGGAAATCCCGGACGAGAAAGAGCCCTACGCCGAGCAGGATCTGCTGCTGGCATGGTCGTATGACGAGGAACGTTTCACCGACATCAGCCCGGCCGTTCATCTCGAAGCGATGCCTGTCGGCGTGACGCGCGGCACCGCCGTGCTGGACTACGACAATGACGGCGACATGGACCTGGTGGCGTGCGACAACCATGCCCGCCCGCGGCTGCTGCGTTGCGAAGCACCGACGTCGAACCGTTACCTTCAGGTGCGCTGCATCGGCCCGGACGGCAAGCGCGACCATTACGGTGCGGTCGTGGAAGCCAGGGTCGGCAAGACGGTGCGAACGCGGCAGGTGTACGTGGCGGTGAGTTATTGCAGCAGCGCCGACCCGCGCGTACACTTCGGTCTCGGGAAATCGGACGTCGTGGACAGCCTCACCGTGCGCTGGATCGACGGCAAGCGAAGCACCTGGCGGGATGTGCCCGCCGATCAGCTCTTCGTCGCGCGCTATGATGATCCCGAGGCGCCCCCGAGCGATCCTGACTGAACCCATTCGTCCGAATATCCATTGAACATCTCAACAATTGGACCCATCCCATGCCGGAAGAACCTACGGAATCACACGAGACGCAGCCCGAGGCATCGAACAGCAACGAGATCAGCAACGACGCGGACGCGCCTGAAAAGCAGGAAGAGGTGAACGGCGACAAGTCGAATCGTTCGCTGCTGGGATTCATCAAGTACCGTTGGCGCGGCATTGTGAGCCTGTCGTTCTTCCTCGCTGCTATTCTGTACTATGTCACGGCGAAGGGGCAGATTTACGGGGTGGTCTTCTTTCCCCACACCGGTCCGGATGGCCCGCTGACACTGGTCATCACATTGCCCGACATGGGCGACCTGGAGGACTTCCGCGAGGATCCCTCGCCGGCCGCCGAAATCAGTCAGAAGCTTCATCTTCCTGAACTGCCGGACCTCACCGAGTTCGACCCCGCCGCGCAGAAACATTTCTACGATCTCTTCGCCTTGATCCGGCAGAACCCGAAGAACCCTGAGATCTACGGCGTGCTGGGGCAACTCTATCAAGCGCAGAATCTCGAGGAGCGGGCCGAATCCCTCTATCGCCGGACGATCGACCGGATGCCGGATGATCATCGATGGCACTACCTGCTCGGCACGCTGCTGGCCGAGCAGGGCCAAAGCGATGAAGCCGCCCGGGCGCTCGCGACAGCAAGTGAGCACGACCCCAGCTACGCCGCCGTGTGGATTCGCCTGTCGCAACATGCGATCGAGAACGGCAAGCCGGAAGAGGCCATCGCCCATGTCGACAAGTTCATCGCCCTGCGCCCGGAGGATCCTTACGGCTACGTTCGACGCGCCCAGTTGCAGCAGGGCCTGGAGCGATGGGACACGATGCGCGAGGATCTCGAAACGGCACGCCGGCTCGGGCCGATCGGGCCGCTGGGCCATCGGCTCTTGAGTATCGTCTACAGGCAGTTGGGATCCGACGAAGAGGCAGAGGTGCACGCCAAACTCGCCCTTGATCGAACCCTTCAGCAAGCGAATCTGGAGGATCCGCTCGTGGACGCCGTGCGATTGCTCACCACGACGCGCTATCCGGATCTACAGCGGTTTGAGCAGTTCTTGGCAGCGGGCAAGCTGGCGGAGGCCGCCGAACTCGGCCAGGCGATCATGGGCAAGTACGAGGATGACCCGGTGGTGTTCGGTCGCAACGCCACGCAACTGGCCGCGTGCCTGCGGGGGCTCGGTCAATTTCAGGAAGCCCTGGACTGGGTGCAGCGTGCCCAGAAAGCTTCTCCGGATCGTCCGGAAACCTACACCACCGCCGGCTGGATCTACCTGGATTTGAACCAGCCGGAAGACGCGCTTAAACAGGCCCAGGCCGCGTTGGAAATCGAAGAGAATGCGGCGGACGCCTACTTCGTTCGGGGCAACGCTTACATGCAGTTGGCGGTGCGCGAGGGGGCCCTGGTACACGGCTCCCATTCGCCGAAAGTGCGGGAGCCGATCGGCCGGGCCGTCGAGGCGTTCGATCGCTGCGTCGCGTTGAATCCGGTTCGGCTGCACTACCTCATGGGGGCGGCCAAGGCACATGGCATGGCCGGGCAGCCACGCAAGGTGATCGAACTGATGGAGACCGCGCTTGAAGTCGAGCCTGGTTTTCCGCAGGCGCTTCAGATGAAGGCGATTGCCGAACGCCAGCTCGCGGCGGCGACTCAGCCCGCCACCATTCCGGAATAAGCACGAGGGTGAGAGCTTCCGCCGCACGGTTCCGAGGGCCATGGCAGTCCGAGGACCATGGCGGCACGTGGGGGGAGATTGCAGCTTCCTGCCAGATCCCCTGTCCCAGGACAGGATTTCAGCAGCGAACTTCGGGCGCAAAAAAACGTGCGAGCTACCGATCGGTAACTCGCACGTTCATAGTCATGTCAGAAGGTCTTACGAATCGATGATCCGCAAATACCCTTCTTAGCGACGCCGACGACGCATGATCAGCGGCATACCGGCCAAGCCGAGGAGGGCCAGGCTGGTGGGCTCGGGCGTAACTTCGAAGGCGTCGAAGTTGAGGCCGCCACCGTTGGCGAAGGTGATGTCCATCACGATGGTGAGCGTGCCGCTCGGGACGGGGCCGGACCAGGTGACGTTCATCTCGGCGGTCTGCGTGTTGTTCTCGCGCCATTCCGTGATCAGCGTACCGGTCGCGAAGTCGCCGTCGTAGATCTGGACGCCGCCTTCCCAGCCACCCCAGGTGAAGCCACCGGCACTGAACCAGCCGGAGAAGTCCACATCACCCGGAATCGACGTCACGTCGACTTCCTGGTAGGTGCGGATGGGCGAACCGCCCGAAGCACCGGCCCAGTGGCTGCCGCCATCGGGGGGATTCCAGGCCGGGACCGTGTTATCGATGCCCATCGAGTTCGCCGCATCGGTCCAACCGGCCGTGCTGCCACCATTGTCCTCGAAGCTGCCGTTGTTGACGAGATTCGCCAGCACGGGCGTGGCCACAAGGCACACCAAAGCCAAAGCAAGTCTGATCTTCATTTCTAACTCCTCCCAAAAGAGACGTGTTTTCCGCGATTCAAATCTGACGGTATTTCCTCTCGATCAAGCCCGCGCTTGATCCGCTTTAACGCATCATGACGTTTCGAGGTATTCCAGGAATTTCCGCCCGATTCTTATCAGGCGGCACTCGTTCAAACGGAATGACCTGAAACCAAGATTTGTCAGGCTCTCGGGACTTCCCGAAAATTCATTGGAAGTGAGAGATTCTCCGACTCACGCTTTGATTATGTCCGATTGACGAAATCATGTCAATCCCCTTTTTGACTTTTCTTCAATATCGTCTCGCACGGAGCCTTATTGTAAATTATTGTAATTCAGCATCTTACGATCCATGGGCGGATATACCCAGTTCATTTGGCGGGGAAGAGACCCCACATTTTCCGGGAAGCAGCATGGTGGGGTGTCTGGATTCGAGACACGTGGGAAACTGCGCGATCAAGGGTTTGATGCGCTACTGGATTTCTAAGAAAACTAATGGATATTGTGGTCTCTTATTCGGGAAGTCGGCGGTGTCGGGACCCGGCGTGGGGGGCTGTGACAGGTCAGGTGGGTACAGGGCGGACAGGGGCGATCGGACGTCGGATGGCCGAAGGTGGGGTGGACTGTCCGGGTCGCCGGACACGCGGTCGCGGGACAGGAGACGATGTCAGAGGTCGCCGCGTTCACGCGCCCACCGAATGGCGCGCGGGATCCCGGCGGTCAGCGGGACCTGCGGTTCGTAACCGAGCAGTTGTCGCGCCTTGGTAATGTCCGCGACGTATCGCATCACTTCGCCGGGTCGGGCCGGCTCGTAGCTGACCTCCGGTGTCTTTCCGAGGGCGAGGGCGATGATGTTGACCGCGTCGACGAGCGTGCTGCCCTGGCCGTACGCGAGATTCACGGTCTGGCAGGTGACCTTGCCCGCCACCAGGGCGTCGATGCCCAGGCACACCCCGTCGATGCAGTCGTCCACATAGGTGAAATCGAAGACTTTTTCCCTGCCGTAAATCACGATCGGCTCGTCGCGAGCGATCTTGCCGGCGAACAGCGGCAACACGCGTTCCATGCGGTCCCCGTCATTGTCGTAACGCCCGTAGACGTTGCTGAACCGGAAGACGAGGTAGGGCAGTTCGTAGCACTCGGCGTAGGAGTAGATGAGAGCCTCGCCGGCGATCTTGCTGGCCGAGTAGGGGCTCTCGGCCACGACAAAGTCCGCCTCGCCCTCCAGGGTGACGTGGCGGTGAATGTCGCCGTAAACCTCCCGGGAGCTGCCGAAGATGATCGGCGTGCGAGTCTGGCGGGCGTACTCGAGCACATTGAAGCAGTCGATCACGTTCTCGAGGGCCCGGCGGGGGTGCTCGACCAATTCGAACACCTTGGCATGGGCTGCCAGGTGGATGACGACGTCGAAGGGGCCTTTGGGGAAGTCCTCAGGCGAGGTCTCGAGCAGGTTGAGCGGCAGCGTCTCGATGCGATCGGTCCAGGTGTTGGGGCGATAATCAATACCCAGCACCTCATCCCCGCGTTCCATGAGGCGGAGTGCGAGATTGGTGCCGATCTGGCCACTGGACCCGGTGATCAAGACGCGCATGGGGACTCCTTTGCCATGGGGGTGCATTCGCTCGTGCGGGTGTTCCGCCACAAGGGCCATGAGTATATCGGTCGTTTCGGATCCAGGCTATCGCCCGATGCCGGCCCCGGGCTCGATCCGCAGGGACATGAATCACTCGCTTGTCTCTTCATTACCCATGGCACACAAGGGAACTTGGTAAGTTTTCCAATGGCAATTTGGGGGATGTGCGCTTGAAATCACCTGGGGACCAAGAGACAATCTAATCCGGAAGTAAGCCGTTTTAGCGGCCGTGCTTCCTCCGGTATCCCGGCGGATCTTGGAGGGGCGACTCAGCTCTGGCGATCCGCTGAATCACCATGAATCGGTTCGTGATGCTTCGGCATCACTTGGCATATCTTCAGAGGTTGACGAGTACACACAATCGTCAGAAAGAGGAGGAAAAAGAATGAGAATCCTTGTAGCGATGTTAGTCTTGGCCATGGCCATTCCGGCCTCAGCGAATCTGCTGACCAACGGCGATTTTGCGGGTGACTTTGGCAGTACGACCATCAATGGCTGGCAGAACTTACCGGCTCCGGGGCAGACGGCCCTGGCCCAGCTGTATGCTGGTGGCGGCGCTGAATTCGGCCTCACCGAAATTCCGCAAACACAGGATGCCACCTATCACGCTCAGTGGCTGTCCGGATACGGAACCGACCGGAATGGTGCCTACATCATGCAGCAGTTTACGCAGCCCGCGAACACCATGCTCGATTTCTCGGGCGAACTGTGGTGCGGCGCACGCCACTTTGGGCAGCCCATTGGCCCTTGGGCGGTCGGCCTTGACGTGTTCTACGATCCCAATGGTGGCACTGACATCAACAATGCCACATGGATCTTCGGTGAATGGAACCAGTTTTCCACCGCTGGTGTGTTTTCGCAGCACTCCGCCCAGATGATGAGCGGTGCCGGAACGACAGGTACGATTTTCATCAAGTCCATCCAGAACAACGGCTTTGAGTGGAACATGTCGGCTGCTGACAACATCGTTGTCACGCCCGAGCCCGCGGGGCTTTGCCTGCTGGCTCTGAGCGGGCTGGTGATGCTGCGACGCCGCCGCTGATTTCCGCGGAACTTATGGTTCACGGATGAGCTGGATAGATGCGGGGCTCGCCCTCTGATCAAGGGGGCGGGCCCCGCTCTTGTCAGCAGAGTTGTATCTTGACAGGGGTAGGGGGCACCTCTATACTTACGCAACGCTGAACTTTCCTTTCTTGTTGTCAGCAATGAAGTTATGGGGTTTTGAGTCGGGCGTATCGAACGTGGCCAAACGGAAGACGAGCAAAAAGAAGACCGCTTCGAAGAAGGCTTCGCCCAGGAAGAAGACCCGCGGAAAATCCACAGCCGATTCAGGGTCTTCAAAGTCGACCGGGGCAAAGTCGAGCAAGTCCCAGACGGCCAAGTCCAAATCGGCGACCGACTCGACTTCGTCCTCCGCGAAGAAGTCATCTGCCAAGAAGAAGAGCACTTCCGGACAAAAGAAGTCTGTAAAGAAGGTCTCGACACGTAAGAAGGCTTCGTCTTCCCAAAAATCGACCGCCACCCGCAGCAAGAGCAAGTCCCCCGCGAAATCCACGAGCAAAGCTACCGGCGCGAGCAAGACCAAGGCCGTCCGCAAGAAACCCGACACAAAGACTAAAGAATCAGCCGGCGCCGGGACGGCCGCGAAGAAGAAGCAGGCCACGAGGACGAAGCAGAATCGCGCGGATCAGCCCTCCGCATCGCGGAGTTCCGCCAAGACCCCCTCCAAAAGCCCGGTCAGCCAGAAAAATGGACGCAAGCAGGGCGGGAAGGACTCTTCATCTCAGGCCAAGACCGCCACAGCTCGCCCCGCCCCGGTCAACGATGACGGCGCGGCTGAGAAGCCGTTCACGCTGCGGAAGACCAGGCTCAAACCGCACGAACTGGAGGAGTTCCGCTATCTGCTGCTTCAGAAGCGGGCCGAGATCCTCGGGGACATGACGGGGTTGCAGAACGAGGCGCGGGTCCAGTCGGACGGTGAGACCGTCGGCTCTTCGTCGATGCCGATTCACATGGCCGACATCGGTTCGGATACCTGGGAGCAGGAACTGACGTTGAGCTTCCTGGAGAACGAACGCGGGCTTGTTCGTGAGATTGATGAAGCCCTCGAACGGATCAAGCAGAATACCTACGGCATCTGCCTCGGCATGAACAAACCGATTACGAAAGCGCGGCTTCGCGCCAAGCCCTGGGCGAAGTACTGTATTGAGTATGCCCGTCGCAAAGAGATGGGCCTGGCGTAGCGTGGTCTGCCGGGCCGGGTTCGGTTCGCAGTCGGATTACCAGTGATCCCCCAACCGCTTCCCATTGGCGATCCCCATGAGTGACTCTTCGAATTTGACGGCCACCGAATCCCCGGATGCTGAGCGTGGAGTCGGGTCTGCCCCGAATGCGAACGTCGCGTCGGAGCCGCGCGACCACTCCGAGCTTTCCGCCATCCGGCATGGCAGTTCACACGCCCGTTTATGGGTTGTGGCGGTGCTGGGGCTGGTGCTGGATCTCTGGTCCAAGCACTGGGCGATGACGCAGCTGGATCCCGACCCCAACGAAGGGATGGTCATCATCCCGCATCTCATGTCGTTTCAGCGTTCGCTCAACACGGGCGCGTTGTTCGGTCTGGGGAAAGGCTGGACACCGCTGTTCGTCGTCGCGTCGGTACTCGCGCTGGCATTCGTGCTCTACCTCTTTGCACACAGCACGCCCCGTCGTCGGAGCCTGCATATCGCGCTGGGGCTGATCCTGGCCGGGGCATTGGGCAATCTATACGACCGGACGTTCATGATCGCGGACGTGTTCACCTATGAGGTCGGGGACCAGCAGCGGACGGTGGCGCGCAAGAAAATTGCTGGACCGGAACGTGACGGCGGATATCGGGTGAGTTTCTGGCCGGAAGGGCTGCCCGCCCACGAGCACCGCATCCCCGGCGAGTGGAATCCGGAACATCGCCAGCAGGGGGTCGTGCGCGATTTCATTTACATGGAGCCGCGGCTGAACATCGGTGGTCAGGAAATCCACATCTGGCCGTGGGTGTTCAACCTGGCCGATGCGTGGCTGGTGTTCGGTGTAGGGCTGCTAATGCTGAACTTCTGGCGCGACCGAAAAGAAGAACTGGCTGCCGAGCGGGCGAAATTGCAGGAAGAATGAGACGTCACCCGCCGGACTGATCTCCATGTCGGAAACCGAGATGGCCCAGCGCGCCCAAGCATTCACTTCCCGGGACGAGACTTTCATGCGTCGCGCATTTGCCCTCGCGCGAAGGGGGGAAGGGTACGTCGAACCGAATCCCATGGTGGCTTGCGTGATCGTCAAGAGCGGTCGCATTGTTGGTGAGGGGTATCATCGACGATTCGGTGGTCCGCACGCCGAGGTGCATGCATTACGAGCCGCCGGGGCGAAGGCTTCCGGGGCGACGGCGTATGTGACGCTCGAGCCATGCTGCCACCAGGGGAAGACGCCACCGTGTACCGAAGCCTTGATCTCGGCGAAGGTGCAGCGCGTGGTGTTTGCTCACGGGGATCCTTTCGAGAAAGTGGCGGGTAAGGGGATGCGTCGGTTGCGCCGGGCGGGGATCGCCGTCGAGCGCGGTCTGCTGGAGGCAGACGCGGCGCGGATGATGGCGCCGTACTTGAAGTTGATGCGCGAGGGTCGGCCGTGGGTGATCTTGAAATGGGCGCAGTCGATTGACGGCAAGATCGCGACGCGCGGTGGTGATTCGAAATGGATCAGCAGTCCGGCGTCGCTGAAGCGCGTGCATCGGTTGCGCGGCCGGGTGGATGCGGTGGTGGTCGGTGTCGAAACGGCGCGGGTCGATGATCCGGAGCTGACCTGCCGCGAGGGGCGGGCGAGGCGCGTGGCGACGCGCGTGGTGATCGACCCGCAACTGCGCCTTTCGACGAAAGCGAAGTTAATCAAGTCAGCAGAGGAAACGCCCACGCTGGTTTTCACATCGAACGCGATGTCGAACTCGTCCAAGGTCAAGGCGTTTCGTGAGCGGGGCGTGGAAGTGGCGGGGCTTCGGCGTCGCGGTCGCGATCTGGACCTGGGGCAAATGCTGGAATTGATGGGCGCGCGCGGGATGGCGAACATCATGGTGGAAGGGGGCGGCCGAACGCTGGGGCGTTTCGTCGACGCGAAGTTGGCGGACGAGGCGTGGGTGTTCGTCTCGCCGCGGCTGATCGGTGGGAAAGAGGCGCCGGGGGCGCTTGGCGGCCTTGGTGCGAAGCAGATGAGTGAGGTATATGCTCCCAAGAAAGTCGAACGCACCCGGAGCGGCGACGATCTGTTCTATCGCCTGATGTTTTGAGAGGGACGTGAGACTGATGCAGAAGTACCGAGCATGGGCAGGGATGGTGAGTGTTGCGTCGGCGCTCGCGCTATCGGGTGCGATGTGTGCCGATGTGCCACCGGTGATGACCCTCGAAGCGCCGCCGGGGCTGGACGCCTCGCGCTGGGTGTCGCTGGAGGGCGCGGTGAACACGCGCGATCTGGGCGGCTACGAGACGATGGACGGCCGGCGGATCAAGTGGAACGTGCTCTATCGGTCGGCCAACCTCGCGTCGCTGACAGAAGAGGGTTGCGAGGATTTCGGAGCGTTGGGTATTCGCACGGTGCTCGACCTGCGTAATCGATTGTCGCCCACACCGCTGTTCGGCGGGGACGTGGTGTGCGTGCATCGGCAGGCGACGGTGCGGTTGTACCCGATGCTGATCAGCAAGAGCGGTGGGCCGAACGACGGCTATCGGCTCTCGGTGCATGAACACACGGCGTCCTACCGCGGCGTGTTCGAGGAGTTGTCACGTGCGGAGAATTACCCGCTGCTCTATCACTGTGCGGCGGGCAAGGATCGAAGCGGCGTGGTCACGGTGCTGCTGCTATCGTTGCTGGGCGTGGACGAGGCGACGATCCTTGACGATTACCACCTTTCGCTGGCGGTGTACGACACGCTTCCGACGGATTCGGTGCTGGCGCTCCTGGACGAGATCGACGCCGCCGGCGGGATCGAAACGTACCTGGAGGGCTTCGGGATTTCCGCTGAGACACAGTCGCGGATCAGGGCGTTGCTGCTGGTGCCTGCGGAGGATGAGAATGCCGGTGGTCCATGAATTGGCCGTGCGCGTCGAGAAAGCCAATAATGACTGGGGCGTCTCGTTGTAAAGCGAATTCAACATGGACGCCTGATGGCCATGACGAAAGGTATGCAAAGTGATCGCGATCTCGGAAAACTGGGCGGTGCTGCTGATCGTGCTGGGCGCGGTGGGCTACCTGATGCTTCTGCTGGGCCGCACGAAGAGGGGCGGCGGATGTTGCGGCAGTGCCTCGTCCTGCATGCCCAGTCTTTCGTCGCGGCATGACGATGCCGATGAGGACGTTTCGCGCTCCGATGGCAAGCGCACCTTCATGGTCGATTCGGATCGCCTTGCACTTCGCGCCCGGGACCTTCGGCGCGAGCGCGACGCCCGCGATGCCTCGTGAAAACGGTAAGCCCTCATGGCCGATGATCGTGAATCCTCATCGGGACAAGCCCCCTCCGGTCTCGTGAACTCCCCTTGGGATGAAATGCTGGATGAGTATGCGGCGCAGGGACTGCGGCGATCGCTGCGGATGATCGAGGCGGTGTCCGGGGCGCGGGTGCGCGTGGCGGGGCGCGAGCTGGTCAACTTCTGCGGCAACAACTACCTCGGGCTGGCGCAGGATCCGCGCGTGGTGCAGGCGGTGAGCCGTGCCGTGCAGACGTGGGGATGGGGCTCGGGGGCGTCGCCGCTGATCACCGGGCACCATTCGCCGCACGCACATCTTTCGGAGCGGTTGGCGGCATTGAAGCACAAGTCCGCTGCCATCCCTTGTTCGACCGGCTACCAGGCGAATCATGTGGCGTTGCGTACACTCGCGGGCAAGGGCGACGTCGTGCTTCTCGACAAGTTGAATCACGCCAGCCTGATCGACGCCGCGCAACTCAGCGGGGCGACGGTCCGTGTCTTTCCGCATCGCGGATACGCGAAGCTGGAGCGGCTGTTGTCGCAGAGTGAGGACGCGCGCCGCCGCGTGATCGTGACCGACGCGCTGTTCAGCATGGACGGTGACCTGGCGGATCTTCCCCGGTTGGTGGAACTGAAGCGGCGTTACGCGGCGCTGTTGATGATCGACGAAGCGCACGCGACGGGGGTGTGGGGGGCGAACGGTGGAGGCGTGGCGGAGCACTTCGGTGTCGAGGATGACGTGGATGTGATCGTCGGTACGTTGAGCAAGGCGCTGGGCGGCATCGGCGGATACGTGGCGGGGGAGCGGGCGTTTATCGAGGTAGCGGTCAATTCGGGACGGGCGTTCATCTACTCGACGGCACTACCCGCCGCCGCATGTATTGCCGTGGATGCGGCGCTGGACGTTGTTCGGGACGAACCCTGGCGGCGGGAGAAGGTCCTGCGGATGGCGGAGCGATTGCGCGAGCAGCTTCGCACGCTGGGGATGGATGTCGGGGAGTCCCAAAGCCAGATCATCCCACTTATCGTGGGAGAGGCGGAGCGCGCGACCGCCATGGCCCGGGCGCTGGAGTCGGAAGGATTTCTGATCGCCGCCATTCGCCCTCCGACCGTGCCGCGCGGGCAGTCCCGCCTGCGCGTCAGTCTGTCGGCCGATCATGACGAGGCGGACGTGGATCGTTTGGTGGAGTCGCTGAAGCGGGTCGCCGCTGGTGAAACGTGACTTCGCCGGGTGCATCGACGAGGCGGCCGATGTCGGCTAACGACAGCGTTGATAAGCAGTTAGCAGGCTTGACGCCGGATGGCCGATCGCCTAAACTTCGACGAGTATCCAGTAGCCCCCATCGTCTAGCGGCCTAGGATATCAGGTTCTCATCCTGAAGACAGGGGTTCGAGTCCCCTTGGGGGTATCGCGCGGTGACGGGCAGGAGCTTTCGAGCTGTTGCCCGTTGTTGTACTCGGGGAAGCGACATTCACTTCTTGTCCTCGTCTGCATGGTGTTGCATGTTCAGAGGGCAGGTCACACCCCTTCCATGGGAGATGGCTCATGCGTTCACGATTGATGATGTTGGTCTTGAGCGGCCTCGTTCTTGTGGCGTTGTCGGGCTGTGGCGGAAAGGTCACGGCGGAGAACTACGACAAGATTGAAATCGGGATGTCGCAATCCGAAGTCGAGGGCATTCTCGGCAAGGGCGAGGTGGTGCAGGGGGGAGATGTCTCTGTCGGCGGTCTCTCCCTGTCGAACAAGGTGATCCGCTGGGGAAGCGAGTCAAAACACATCACGGTGACGATCGCGAATGGCAAAGTGATGATGAAGATGAAGAACGGGATTTAACCGCGACCCGTCTATTGCGAGTGCTGCGGATCGCTAAGACCCATCCTTCAGATATCGGCGCATGTAGTAGCGGTTGCGGGCGCGAGGATCGTCTTCGAGGGTGCCGAAGATCTCGTAGCCGAGTTGTTCGTAGAACGTGCGGGCCTGGAACGTGGCGGTATTGAGGAAGGTGCCCCAGCATCCGCGCTTGGTGGCGGCCTGCTCGGCTTGGCGAAACATGTTCATGCCGAGGCCGATGCCGACGATGTGAGACACCCACCAGCTACTTCCCTGGCAGATACCAGCCGCCGGGCTCAATCTCGAAGTGCCATTGATCCTTGAAGACATACACCCGTTCGAGCGTGTCGGCCGGGGATGCCTGTTCTTTGCTGCCCGCTCTCCAGTCAGCCCGGTCCACTGTCCCGACGACGAGGTACTCATTGCCGATGATTTCGGGGCGGTGCTCCTCGAATGTGGAAGCCATCATGGCTTCAAGCTCGTGTTTCCGTGCGATGACCAGATCACATTCCGGGCAGTATCGGCAGGTCTTGTTCAGGACGAGAATCTGCGCCGGTTCGATATGGATCACCAGTGGCAGCTTTCGCTGCTTTGTCTTGGTCTCGCACTTTGGGCACTTCGTGAATGCCATGTCCTCGTACGGGTTGAGGAAGAATCGGTAGCGTGTTTTCCTGGGCTTGCCTTTCATGATCGTCGCTCAATTGAGCCATCCTGCCCGTGCGGTCATTTAGGGCTTGTCGGCTGCCAGACGCATGAGCCCTGAGCGCGGGTCCCAGCGATAAACCTTTACCTGCTCGCTCGGAATGTCCTCCGGTGCCTGAAGGGAAGTGATGTCGGTGGGCGAATGGTCCAGCGTCAGGCGCACATCGGTGATGCCGTCGCGGTTAAGGTCGATGTACTCGCAGTCGTACCACCAGGTCACGCCGCTGCCAAAGTAGTCAGATCGCACGATCGACAGGATCTCCACGAGCTGGCTGTTCCGTTCCTGCTTCACGATCAGGTGCTCGCGCCGGGCGCTTGTGCCCCGGCCATCACCGACCACGAAAACATACTCCTCGCACCCATCGCCTGTCAGGTCGACCAGATCGATTTGGAAGTCGCCATATGACGAGAAAAATGGTGCCTCGAGAACTTTCTGCCCGCCATCCGTCGTGACTGTCAGGAGGAATTCGTCTCCGCCCCAGCCATTGCTGATGTCGCCACTGCCCCACTCGGCCAATTTCATGAGTTCTAGCGTACGAGGCCCATGAGATTCGGTCGCGGGGAGACGGTGCACTGAATTGTCGTCCGAAATGGTCAGTGCAGGCTTCGTGGGGTGCCCCGGCCCAGTACAACCGGCCAAGGCTCCGATGACAATAAGGGCAAGCATGCCGGTTCGAATAAGGCTTCGGTCGCCGATAGGGCAGAATACCATCCATGAATCCTCCCCAAGTGTTTTCTTAATTATTCATCGTATCGGCGCCGTCGTATCCTCACAACAGCGCGACGCCTCGCCGGACAGCGCGTGATTGACGTTCCCGCGTCATGGCCCGATCATGTCTTGAGATCTGCAGGCGGGCGTTCAGCATTCGTCATCCGCCGGCCTGCGTATCGCCTTTGTTCAGGAGTGTCTCCATGTCTCGCAAGATTTCGCGTCGTCGAGTGCTTCAGGCCGGTGCGGCGGCCGGGTTCGGATTCTGGGTTGCGCCGCGGCCACTGTTCAGCCAGAGCAAGTCGCCGAACGAGAAGCTGAACATCGCCGCCATTGGGGTCGGCGGGCAGGGGTGGTACGACCTCAGCCAGATGGCCGACGAGAACATCGTGGCGTTGTGCGACGTGGACGAGCGGATGAGCGGCCAGGCCCGTGAGGCGCACCCGAAGGCGAACTACTATCACGACTACCGCAAGATGCTGCGACAGGGGAACATCGACGCCGTGCTGATCGCGACACCGGACCACCTGCACGCGCCGTGCGCGGTGGCGGCGATGAAGGCGGGCAAGCACGTGTACTGCGAGAAGCCGCTGACGCACACGCTGCTCGAAACGCGGATCGTGTGCGAGACGGCGCGGCGGATGGAGCGCGTGACGCAGATGGGCACGCAGATTCACGGGCGCGAGAATTACCGTCGCGTAGTGGAATCGATCCAGGCGGGGGTAATCGGCACGGTGGAAGAGGTGCACGTCTGGGCGGGGAGCGTCTGGGGCGGCTTTGAGCGTCCCGAAGAACCCATGCCCGTGCCGCCGGAGGTGAAGTACGACCTGTGGCTCGGGCCGGCGCCGCATCGGCCGTATCACGAGGCCTACCTGCCGCAGCGCTGGCGTGGCTGGTGGGACTTCGGCGGTGGTTCGCTGGCGGACATGGCCTGCCATCACATGGACCTGCCGTTCTGGGCGCTGGGCATCCGCGTCCCGGAGACGATCGAGGCGGAAGGCCCGCCCGTAGACAAGGAGAGCTGCCCGCCGTGGCTGACGGTCAAGTACACCTTCGCTGCGCAGGGCAAGCAGCCGGCTGTGAAGCTGACGTGGTACAACGGAAAGGATCACCGCCCTCCGCACTTCGCCGAGGGCAAGCTGCCCAGGTGGGGCGACGGCACGCTGTTCATCGGCAGCGAAGGGATGATGCTGGCGGACTACAACCGGTTCGTCCTGCTGCCGGAAGAGAAGTTCGCGGATCACACGCCGCCGCCAAAAACCATTCCGGATTCCATCGGCCACTACCGCGAGTGGATCGAGGCGTGCAAGGGCAACGGCAAGCCGCTGTGCCACTTCGACTACGCCGGGCAGCTCACCGAGACGGTACTGCTGGGCAACGTGGCGTACCTGGCGGGCAAGAAGATCGAATGGGATGCCAGGCGGATGCGCATCCCGAATGCGCCCGAGGCGGAGAAATTCCTGCACAAGGAATACCGCGAGGGGTGGATTCTGTAGCGATGGTTTTACACATGGCAAGCGAATGGAATCGACAGGTTTAACAGGATGTACGGTATGCGGTCCTCATCACATGCATCCCGTTAATCCTGCCGCTTCTTTCTCCACGGTATTCGCCACTCGGTGTTGTTCCACCATTCCTCGCCGGACACGGCCCACCAGACGCCGAAGATCAATCCCGCCAGATGGCACGCCTCGCCGCCGTAGTTGTAGCCGCGTGAGATCACGCGCAAGACCGCCAGCACGCCGAAAGCGAACGCGGCGGTACGGATGCGTATGGGAAAGAGAAAATACACGTAGACCGTCGCGTGGGGATACATGACGGCCACGATCCCGAGAAGGCCGAAGATGCAGCCGGAAGCGCCCACGGCGTGGTCCCACAGCCCGATCACCTGCTTCGTAGCCAGGAAGACGTAAAACACGTTCCCCGCCAGGCCGCACAGGGTGTAGATCGCGAAGAATTTCTTAGCTGACCACAGACTCTCGAGTGGACGACCCAGAAAGTGCAGACCGATCATGTTCAGGAGGATGTGGAAGGCATTGGCGTGGAGGTATTGTGCGGTGATCAATCTCCAGATCTGCCCGCCGAGCACCGAGCCGGGGACGAGCGTCCCCCATCCGTAAATGAAGAGTCCCACCGGCTGAATGAACGCACTGGCCAGATAGACGATCACGTTTACGCCGATCAGCATGTCGACGATGCCGTACCGGCCGACTGTTCCCGAACCGCGGGGCGGGGCGGGTGCGTAAGGGTCGACCGGGGGTTGCTCGCGCGCGTAATCTCGGTCCTGCCAACTCATGTGTACCGTCCTGAATCGGGAGAGACTCCCGTCGAATTCAACTCACGTCCGCATCATGCGTTTGCCGGGGCGATCGCTGCACGATGGTCATCGACAGGCGTCAGCGTAGTGCCGAGCCCCACGTCCAGCAAGTTCATACGCCGCCTGTGCGGGAGGGTTTGATCTTCCTCAAGAGAGATGCACCGATCGCGTCCGAAGCCGATCAGCGAGGTCTGGTCGTGTGATCCATCTGCGGGTTATCGGGGGTTCAGTTCATCCGGGCGAGCTGGCAGAGGAGTTGCTTGCGTTCGCAGCGCAGATCTTCGTTCTGGGGATGAATCGCGATCAGTCGATCGACCACGCGGGCGGCACGGGCCCAGTTCTGCTGCTGAATGAAGATCACGCGGAGGTTGTTGAGCATGCGCGTGAGAATCGACTTGGTGCAGGCACTGCTGAAGTCCGTACGAGTCAGTCGCGCCCGCTGCCCGCAGGAACGATGCACGAGTTTCTCGCAATCGCCGGGGGTCACGATCCGACCCTCGTGGAACGGGTCGATCAGCGTATCGGTGCCGTCGTCGTGGTACTTGATGATGAAATGACCCGGGAGGCCCACTCCGGTGACCGGCCAGCCGAGCGCCTGGGCGACATCGAGCCAGATGACGGAGAGGGAGATGGGATTGCCGAGTTTCCGGTGAAGAACCTCGTTGAGCAGACTGTTCCGCGCGTCGTAGTAGTGTTCCGTATTGCCGGAGAATGCCTCCTGCTCGACAAGCACGTGGCGAAGGGCGTGAATGCGATCTTGCGGCGATGTGGCATGGAGGTCCCGGACACGGTCACTGAGTTGATCACAACGGTGAAGCCAGCATGTGGGGTTCAGACCGGGATAGTGATCGCCCGCAAACAGAAGTGCCGCTTCGGCGAGCCGAATCCGCTGGACACCCTGGTGCATCAACATGTCAAATGGATGGTGGCAGAAATCAGTTTCCATAATACATCACCGGCTGATCGAGCACGTGCCGCTACCCTCCTGCACGAGGATGACAACGGCAACGACGTACACCCGATGACTCCCTTTCTTTCGGAAACCCATCCTTCGAATCGATCTGATCGTCAGGTTCGCTCTCGAATGTTCCCGGCACCGATGCCGCTCGACGACCTGCTAGATCTCCCGACGACGCTCAACGCGTGACGCACAGGAGGCGCCGGAATTGCCCAGCCAGGCATCCCACTCACCGTGATGCGTGCCATCCACGCCCTCGCGTTCGGCGCGCTGATGAAGAAACGTCTGAAGATCAATCAGAAAATCAGTTTCCATGAGTTCCGGATGTTCGGCGAGGTGCCCGTGGAGCACACGGTAGACGAGCTTGAGATCGTCCAATTCCATCGCCGCCACCACCGACTCACCACGTTCTTCAAAGCTCATGTTGGGTATCCTGTCGATTCAACATTGACCAGGCGAGAGGCCTGAACAGACGACCTGAAACTTGATCCTGCGCAAGAGCACAGGGTATTCCGCCTGCTCCAAATCAGCCTCATTCTAGTGAAGGGAGATGGAAGCGACCAACGACAGTCAGGAAATGAATTTCACGGTGTGGCTGATCAGGGGAGGCTGTCCACAGGGCAAATCCGGGCGTTCAAGGCTTCGCGGAGGGCTTGATTTCGACGTCCACACCGGCGTGGTGCAGCCGCTGGATGGGGCCCCATCCGGGCGGTACCCAGAGCAGCACGCGTTGGCGTTTCTGGCCCAGGACGATGGCGGCATACTCCGGCTGCTCGGGATCGGCTTCCCACCGCAGCCGCTCACCCGGCTGGAGCGCGACCCTGTCGTCCACATCCGCCCAGCCGACTCGCGCTTCCTGGGTCACCGCCGTGACTACCCCCATCGGTTCCCAGCGCGGCGCGGCGGGTTTGGTGCGCTCGGCGATATCCCAGGCCTGAACCCGTTCATCATCGCCGGGCACGTCATCACGCACCTCGGCTCCGCAATAACCGACGTTGACTTTGTCGACCACCAGCTCCGCGATCCGGCGTGACTGCAGGGGGTCGGTTGCAAGGCGGTGCATGACCACGAACCGGTCGCCGACTTCGACACCATCGCGCTCCCCGGCCGCCACGAGCGCGTAATCGTGCGGTTCGCCCTCAACACGGCGCACCAGAAAAACGGCAGCCTGCATCGGGATATCGCGACGCGGCGGCGAAGGGCGCAACACCAAGCGATCGCCCACCTGCGGACGTTCGCGCATGCTGGCCTGGGAGTCGATCTCCGCGCGGCTGAGCGGGTAGCCGACCTCCTTGACTTCCGCGACGGCAATGAAGTTTCGCCCGCGATAGATGTCGCCGACGCGATGGACATGCAGGCCTTCCTGGTGCGCCGCCACGAAACGCATGCGGATCGTGTCGTCCTCTTCCTGGACATCCAGGATGATCGAGTCCACGCGACCGAAGCGACGATCGTAAGGGGAAGGCCAGAGCCGCGCGCGGTCGCCGGCTTCGGCACGGGCGTTGCTGACCAAAGAGGTCAGGACAAGCAGGGCGCGTTCCTCCTCAATCATGGCCACTCGTCCCCGCGCCACCGGCGTGGAGTCGCGCTGGATCAGCATCGAGTCGTCGACGCGCAGGCCTGAGCGCGCGCCGCGATCAATCCAGACCGTGCCGCGTCCCGGTGGAGCGCGCTGAACAGTGGCGTGAAGGGTCGTCTCGGGAGGCAAGCCGTCGCACCATGCAGCCATGCCGTCGACCCTGACGATGAGGGCGGAAGTCCCCTTGGCGGGAACCTCACCACCCGCGATGCGTCCGGCGCAACCTTTGTCATCGATGTAGAAAATCGAACCCCACGTGATCCGATCCTCTCCGGTCTGCACCCAGAAGGGATCGTTCAGGGCGATGCCTTCGGAGCGTTGTGCAGGAAAGGTGATGATCCCACGATCCGCATTGGTGTCGTGAACGCTCGTGCTGACGATGGCGGAAAGTGGCGCGGCGTACAGATGCGCGGGCCACAGAAGTGCCGTCAGGGCGCTGAGAACGTTAGTAAGTAGCTTTTCCAGGGAAAGGGACGGTCCCCGTTTCGCATTCATCTCACGCGATGAGCCGCTGATCCGCCCCAGGCGCACTACTCCTCCCTGCAAGACGGGGACGGTCCCTGGACTTCGTACACACGTTCGAAGGATCCTGAAGTTCATCGTGCGTCCCTCCCTGCCCGAATCAGTCGGCCGGCCATGGCGATCACACTGTCCGGTGAGAGTTCGCGCATGCAGCGGTGCGCGTGCGGGCATTGGGAGACGCGCCGCAGATAGCAGGGCGAGCAGGGCAGATCGAGCCGGACGACCGCGTCAGGTCGTGCGTAGGGGCCGGTGCGCTGTGGACTGGTCGGCCCGTAAATGGCCACGAAAGGCGTGTTGAGCGCGGTTGCCAGATGCATGGGGCCGGAGTCGTGCATGACCGCCAGTGTCGCCCCTTCGACCAGGGCCTTCAAGACGCCGAGATTCGTGCGTCCGGCCAGGTTCACGATTTCGCCCTCTGCGATTCCCACGACACGTTCCGCAATGTCGCGTTCGTCGGGCATGCCGATCAGCACGGGAGTCAGTGCGAATCGTTCGCGGAGCTGGTCCGCCACTTGCGCGAAACCCTCGGCCGACCACATCTTGGTTTCCCACCGCGTACCGGGGGCGATGAGGCAATATCCGACGCCGTTGACGCCTTCCTGCTGAAGGAGCGTTCGTGCCTCCGCCCGGTCCTGCTCGGTGACCGGCAGTTCGAAGCGGAGAGGCTGATGAGCAAATCCCAGCGGCCGGCCAAAGAGATAGTTGCGATCCACCGCGTGCATGTCGCGATGCGGTACGGCGACGCGATCGCTGTAGAAGATCCAGCCGAGTTCGCGTGCGTTAGCGAACCCGATGCGCGTACGCGCGCCGCTGGCCAGCGCGAGAAAGCCGCTGCGGAAAAGGCCCTGAAGATCCACCACGAGATCGAAACGCCTGCGATGGAGTTGCTTGACGAATGCGATGAACTCGCGCGTGACCGCCCAATCGCGTCCGAGCTTGCCGAAGCGCTTGCGGTCGAACGGAATGATCTCGTCGAGGGCGTGATGATCCTGAAGCAGGCCGGCACAGCTTGTCGATACCAGCCAGGCGATATGGGCATTGGGATAGGTGTGCCGCAGACCGTTGAGGACCGGCAGCGCGTGGATCACGTCGCCGAAAGAACTCGGCTTGATGATCAGGATCCGCTTGAGCTGGGTATGCTTCAGATCACGCAACCGATGGGTCCTCATTGTCACGCTGACCGCGAGGAGAGGTCTGCGGTACGCCGTTGGGCGCGAAGGCGACTTTCAGCGCGCCGCTTCGTCCACGATGATAGAGCGTCTCGAATGCCTTCGGGTAATCTTCGGGCGCGAACACGTGCGTGAGCCAGCCATCCAGGTTGAGTCGGCCACGCGACATCAGGTCAAAGACAATCTCGTAGGTATGCCGGTGTTGCCCTTCGTGGTCTTCAATCGCCCGGCCGTTCGCGCCGACGACGTCGACCTCCTGAAACCAAATCGGGGCGGTGTCGACCAGCGTGATCTGCGACGTCCCGACCAGTGCGACCGTACCGCCGGCACGGGCGAACTTCAGGGCATCGGTCAGGCTCTGGCCGGTGCCGACGCAATCGTAAACCAGATCGAACCCGCCGATGAGCATCTGGTGGCCGAATCGCGTCGGATACACCTCGCCGTCGACGACGCGGGCCACCCGGGCATAGCGCTCGCCCTGGCCCTCCTTTCTCCCGGAGACCAGGCATTCAGCGACATCCAGATGATGCGCCTGGGACGGGTGGCGGACGAGGCCCGTGACCGGGTTGGCGAAATCGAGGGCCTTGAGGCACTTCGCCAGGCCCATGCCCAGCATGCCGCCGCCAAGGATCAGCACCCGTTCGCCCTCGGCCGGCGGACGTCGCAAGACCCCGTGCAAAGCCCCCGCCACGGGATCGGTCAGCACCGCCACCTCGTCCGGGATGGCATCCGGGACCGGGTACACCTGGGAGACGTGGGCGACGAACGAGGGCGACCAGCTGCCGCCGGTGAAATTGTTCCAGCCGATCATCAGGCCCGGTGGAATCTCACCCTTATGGAAATTCTCGCAGAGCGTGAACCGCCCCTCCGCACAGGAGCGGCAGACGGGATCGATCCCCCGGGGCACGCAGGAGAGGCTCGGCTCGACCACAACACGCTGGCCGGGCTCAACTTCGTGGACGTCGGGTCCGATTTCGGTCACTTCGGCCACGTTTTCATGGCCGAGGAGGGCGGGAAAGCTCGAGAACGCCTGCATGATCGAGGCGGGGTGCTGTCGCTGGAACAAGGCGGAGAGATCCGTACCGCAAATCCCGCCCATTATTGACTTTAGGCGTACCCAGCGGCCGCTCGGAAGCGGGGGGACGAGGACCTCCCGCAGTTTGAGATTGGACCAGCGCGACCAATAGACCGATGGGACCCATGTCGCGGCGGTTTTGCAGAAGGTCCACCGGACCGCGTTCACGTCGTAAATCAAGGCGTTCATGGAAGTTGGAATGTTTAAGCTGGACACCGGGGCATGATATCCGCCCGATCCGCGACGTGCCAATGGGGTGCGTTCGGCGGAGGGCCGACCTGCCGGAGAAGG
Source organism: uncultured Planctomycetales bacterium (assembly GCA_964618455.1). Lineage (GTDB taxonomy): Bacteria > Planctomycetota > Phycisphaerae > UBA1845 > PWPN01 > CAZUAQ01. The sequence continues at coordinate 97,053 of CAZUAQ010000001.1, forward strand.
CTTGGATCGGCCGCGAAGGATCTTGACCCGCCGGAAACCGCGAGCCTATCATAACTATTGAATCTCACAACAGTTGCGGAGTATCAGCGATGGGCACACCGATGAAGGCGGAAGACGTTCTGGACCGTTTCTTTTTCCAGACGCGGGCGAAGGTGTTGGAAGTGGCGGCGGATCTGGACCGGCTGGATCGCGCCGGGATGGATGACGACCTCGCTCACGACGAGCGGATGGTTCAATTACGTGAAGCCATCAGTATTCTGATCGATGGCGAAGCCGAGCGAGCGACGCGGGTGCAGATGACCTTCTCGGATCCTTACCAATCAGGATGGAGCCGGCCGACACTGCGGTCCTGACCGGTGGCTGAGCCGCCATGGCCCGAATGAGTCGCGCTCACCGCGCCGAAGACTCCCCAGCAGCAAGGAAACCACGACGATGTATTACCTCGATCCGCACATTCACATGGTGTCGCGTCTGACGGATTGTTACAACACGATCGCACAGAAGGGCTGCGTGGCAGTGTCGGAGCCGGCGTTCTGGGCGGGCTTCGATCGCGGCTCGGCCGAATCGTTTCACGACTACTTCCGCCAACTCGTCGAGTTCGAGCCGAAGCGCGCGGCGCAGTACGGCGTGCAGCACTACTGCTGGCTGTGCATCAACGCCAAGGAAGCGGAAAACGTTTCGCTCTCGCGCGAGGTGTTGAAGCTGATCCCCGAGTTCCTCGATCGGCCGAACGTGCTGGGCATCGGGGAGATCGGCTTGAACAAGAATACGGCGAACGAAGCGACGATCTTCGTGGAGCATCTCGATCTGGCAGCGCGGTACAACGAGCTGGTGCTGGTGCATACGCCGCACCTGCGCGACAAGTACAAGGGCACGCGGATGATCCTGGACATGGTGGCGGAGGACAGCCGCATCTCCCCGGATCGCGTACTGATCGATCACGTCGAAGAGCATACCATTCGCCCGGCCCTCGACGCCGGGCACTGGGTGGGCATGACGCTGTACCCGGTGACGAAGTGTACGCCGCAGCGCGCGGCGGACATGGTCGAGCGTTACGGCACGGAACGCATCATGGCGAACTCCGCCGGGGACTGGGGGCCATCGAACCCGAGCGCGGTGCCGGAGCTGATCATGGAGTTGAAGCTGCGCGGCCACAGCGAACGCACGATCCGCAAGGTCGTGTACGAGAACCCCATCGAGTTCTTCAGCCAGTCGGCGCGGTGGCAGTTCACGCCGCCGGACGATGCGCCGGTGGCGGTCGGGGCGTGATTCGTTTCACCTTATCTCCGTGTCCGTAGATCACACGATCTAAAGGATCATCCGCAGATTACACAGATTACGCAGATAGAAGACGCCGGCAACGGATCGGTGGCGGTATAATCTGGCGCATGCGATCTCTTGATGCTGATCCTGGCTTCTTGGCGGACCTGCGCAATCACGGTGTGTCCTTTGAGGAGTTATCCCCTAAGGTAACATGGCAGCACCAACAGCGCTGGCGGGAGTGTTACTGCGCGCCCATCTATGAGAAAACAGGCAAGTGGAGGATCGGTCGCTGGGACTGGAACACGTTCATGGAAGGCTACGCTCGTTGCGTTCTCGGCGAGAAGGCGTGGCGTCAATTCCTCGCATGTCCTGTCAATCACTTCCTGGTCATCCCTGAAGCTGGAAGCGGGTTACGTTGTTCCGCCGCCGCCATGCTTGAACTGTCGACCTGGCCTCAGGAATCGTACATCTTTCCGACTGATCTGGAATGGACAATGGTCCTATCGCATGAAGTTCCATTCTTCTCACGAAAGGAATGGCTCATTCAAAACGTCTCGGACATGGAGTGAGCGAACAGGATTACAACAAGGTTGTTGTCATATAATCGACACGGTCCCATTTCAATGCGACTCTGAATAGCCGGCCCGGTAATGAACCCTCTCGTCCTCAAGAGTAGTAGGAAGAGCGACCCTGTTCGATTCCCGCGTTGTCATGCGCTGATGAGGTCATGCTTCGCATCGGTTGCATTTGTTTTCTTCATCTGCGCAATCTGTGTAATCTGCGGATGCATCTTCATCTTGACCGAGGCGCGCTCTACCCAGATGCCCGGTCAAACATGTTCTCCGCTCCATCACGGTCGCGATACTGACCATTGGGGGTACGGATCTCAGCGCGATGGTTGCGCGGGTACAGTTTGGCTGACAGCGGGTGTGCGTGTTGTTGAAAGTGCTGGGGGTGGGATTGGTTCTTGCTTCGATTCGTCGTCCGTTGTTTAATCCTCTTGCACTCCAGGGCTGTGTGCCGCTTTGGAAGTGGCTTGTTCCCGGTTACTTGATGTCGCGAAACCATGGGAGGCTTCGGACTTGTTTTCAAGGGCGATCTTGCGGCTGAACTCACGTGTTCGCGGCCATCATGGCGAAAGGTTCTGGCATATGGATGTTCGATACCGCGGTGTCGGGATCTTGGCGTTCCTGGTGATCGTGCTGGTGTGCGGGTGTTCGCCGACCGGCGCGGAGGCGGGATCTTCCGGTCTGGATCGTACTCCGCCAGGCGACGGTGGCGCTCCCTCGGAACAGACCGGCGAACCCTCGAGGCGTACTTCGTCGCCTTCGGGGCCGGGTTACCGCCTGTGCGCGGAGGGACTGCCGAAGACGGGCATGTGGAAGTGCGATCCGGTCCTGGCGGATGTGAACGGCGACGGGCGTCTGGATGTGGCGGGGCTGCCCCGACTGGGAAACGGTCCGGCGGTGTGGATTCAGCAGGCCGACGGTACATGGCGCGAGTCGTCGAGGGGGTTGCGCGAGCAGAAGCGCTCGTGCGGCGGCGGATTGGCGGTGGGCGACGTGAACGGGGACGGCCACGCCGACCTCGCGGCGGGCGATCATTGTCACGGGATCTCCGTGTATCTCGGCGACGGCAAGGGGCGCTGGTCGACGGTGGTGAGGGGATTGATTCCGCCGCTGGTGCCGGAAGACCATCCGCGGGTCGATCTGTATCGCGGGGCCGAAGATCTCGCGATGGGTGACGTCAACGGCGACGGCCATCCGGATCTCGTGACCGGGGCGAGCGACGAGGGGGGCATCAATCTCTTCTTCGGGGACGGTACGGGCATCACCTGGAACTGGTCCGACGACGCTCTTCCCAAGACGGGCTGGGCGAATCGCGTGGCGATCGCTGACGTGAACGGGGACGGCCGTCCGGACATCGCCGCCTCGAAAGGGGAAGGGCCGCGCGTCTGGCTGCAGCAAGCGGACGGTAAATGGGAGGATGCTTCGAAGGGCTTGCCGTCGCCGATGGTGCGCGGCCTGTACACGGGGCTGTCGCCACGCGATCTAAACGGGGACGGTCGCGTGGACCTGGCGGTAGCGAACTGGGTGGATGGTCCGGAAGTTTTCTTCCAGCAGCCCGGGGGCACGTGGAAGAAGGCGAAGGATGTCTTCCCGGAGATGAAGGGCGGGGCGTATGGCCTGGATACGGGGGACGCAAATCGCGACGGGCACATGGATATCGTGGTGTCCGGGCGGCTCAACCTGGAAGGCGGCTATGTACGGGGCGTGTTCCTCCTGCTCGGCGACGGCAAGGGGCAATATCGCTTCGCGTCTGAAAGCGGCCTGCCGACGACGGGTCTTGCCGCCACGGCGGGGGTGACTTTGGGTGACATCAACGGTGACGGCGCTCTTGACGTGGCGGCGGGCAGCGGCCTGATCGTCGAGACGGCGGAAGGGCCGACCGAACCGTCGATCCCGGAGCGCTTGTTGGTCTGGTGCGCGACATCACGATGACCTTGAGGGCGTGCGTCGGGTGCGGGTACGTTCAACCATCGCATCAGACGGTCGTGTTGAGGGCTTCCTTGACGGCATCGATCAGCAGCGATGATTCACACGGTTTCTGCAGAATGAAGCGGCTGCCGAGGTCGCGGGCACGTTGACGGTTGTCGGGCTGGGCATTGGCGGTCAGGAAGATCACCGGCACCTCCCGGCAATCAGGCAGCGTCTGGAGTTGCTCGAAGGTCTCGAACCCATCCATGTCCGGCATGCGGATGTCCAGAATGATCAGGTTCAGCTTGCGATTACGGGCGATGGTCAGCGCCTCGCCGCCGTCGCGCGCGGTCAACACGTGATAACCGCAGGATCGCAGGCGATGCGCCGTCGCAATCAAGAGATGCGGTTCATCGTCCACCAACATGATCCAGTCAGACATGAACGGCTTCTCCACTGCTGTTGCCGAGTTCTTCAAGGCACGTCCGGATCAGGGTTGTGTTCCGATTCCGTCCGGGGGGAAAGGCACCGGCCGGTTCCATGGTGATGTTCGGGACGCGTCTGCTCGGCAGCCCCTCGTACGCTTGATCGACGCTTCGGCGGAGTCGCTTGAGAATCTGCTCGTGGCTGGGTGACGAGGCGAGGATCAACCAGCGCGAGGTGTCTTCGGTCGGAAGAAACAGATCGAACGGGCGAAGGCTTCGATTGATGTAGTCGGCGGCGCTGCGGCGCGCGGCGAGATCAGCGTGATCGACGGAAATCCGGATCAGCGCGATGGACTGTGAATCACTCTTCAGCGAAGAGAGACGATTGAGGTACAGCTCGATCACGTGCGCGGGTTCGTAGACGGGCACGGTGAAGCTGAACGTGCTCCCTTCGCCGGGAACGCTCTTCACGAACACGTCACCGAGATTGAGTTGGACCAGTTCCTTGACGATGGAGAGCCCGAGCCCGAAGCCCTTGGCCGCCAGACCGCTGTTCCCGCATTGACGAAAACGATCGAAGATGATCTCGAGATGCTCCGGCGTAATGCCGGGTCCTTCGTCGATCACATCCACCCGCAGCATCCCCGGCCGGTCGGGATCGCGCTCGGCGCGCACATCGACCCGCCCGCCCTGGGGAGAGAATTTCATGGCGTTGATGACAAGATTGGTGAGCACGCGCCCGCACTTCTCGAGGTCCGCGTAAATGGAAGGGAGGGGTGCTGCGCAATCGACATTCAGTTCGATCTTCTGCGTGATGGCGCGTTGATGCCAGGCCACGCTGCCAAGATCGATTACCTCCGTCAGCGAGCCGGGCATTCGCGCCGCCCCCAGCAATCCGGCATCGATGCGGCTGGTGTCCAGAAGGTCGTTCACCATGAGCGTGAGATCGTTCACCTTGCCGGCCATGATGGTCAGATAATCGCGCTGGGTCTCATTGATCTCGCCGGTCAGTCCGTCGAGCAGAAGGGCGATGAATTCCTTCAGTACCGCCAGGGGGGTCCGGAATTCATGGGAGACGTTATCGACCAGCGCGTGCGAGAGATCGACCAGCTCGGCGAGGCGACGGTTTTTCGAGAGCATCTCCTGACGATAGATGGCGTTCTGGGATTCGAGATCGGAACGCCGGAGGAGACGAACAAGGCTGCACGCCAGGATTTCAGGGCGCTGTTTTTCGAATTGGCAGGACATCGAACGCGGCGTGTTCGACGGGTCTCGGCCCGATTGCGGTAATGGACATTCCGGTAATTCGGTAAGCAGGCTTGCGGCAGGCTTCGAACACGTCACAGTGCATTCCCCTGAAAAACGAGTGCATGTAGACATCGAGCAATTGCGCGGGGGGCATGAGTCTGAATTCGGAAGGCGCCATTTGTCACGATATCAGGCCGATGCGAGTTGCCTTTGACCGTCGCTGTATCGTAAATAGAAGGCATGCACGGCTGAGGTTCAGTTCAGTGCAGGGAACTACGGGGATAGGCATCCACCACATCAGCGTCGCCGATAACCCGTCGCGTACTGGGACGTGATCGGAGATTCACCGCAGGTCGGCGAGAACAACTGACCCTGAGGCAGCGGGGAAGGTGCGCGCGGTCGCACGAGGTAAGCATGAAGGTGACTTCACCCATCGCCAACGACACGCCGGTCGCTCGGATCCTGATCGTGGATCGCGACCCTGAGGTGACGGTCGCGCTGGCCGCGCGGCTGAGAGGCTTGGGCTTTGCAACGGACATTTCCCACTCTTCTCACAATGCGATGCTTCTGGCCCTTCGCCAGCGTCCCGATCTGATCATTCTCGACGTGGACATGCCCGTCTTTACCGGTCTCGAGTTTCATGAATGCCTGCAGTATGCGGGGCGGTGCCGCGACATTCCGGTTGTCTATCTCAGTGCGAGTGACAGTTCGACGAGTCGCCTCGTAGCGCTGAGACAGGGGGCCCGCGCTTTCCTGACGAAGCCGTTTGAAACCCGGGAACTGCTCGATGTGATCGATCGCATCCTCGAGCCCGCGGCGGCGTGAACCTCTTGCCCGTCCTATAGTTTCATTATCAGATTGCTCCGGTCGGCCACTCGCGCGATTAAGTGAATCGTCGACGCGTCTGATCCGAAAATCAAAGTAGTCGGCTATTCCATGCAAGTGTGAAACTCGCCCGGAGATCACCCGTGAACACTCAACTCCCGCGTATTCTCATCGCCGATGATGACCATGGTTGGCGGGAAGCCCTCCGCGCCCGTTTGAGTCACGAAGGCTTTGATGTCGTGATGGCGGAGAGCGGTGCCGATGCCATACAGGCATTCGAGGAGGACGAAGTCGATCTGGCCCTTCTCGATGTTCATCTCCCGGATATGGACGGCTTTGCCATCTGCGAACACATCCGGAGTCAGCCGTCGGGCTGCCATCTGCCGGTGATCATGCTCACCGGATGCGACAGCGGCATCGTCCGTCGGCATCTTCACAACCTCAGCGTGACCGTGGGGAGTGATCGCTGCCTGACCAAGACGTGCGATTCGTCGACGATCGTGTCCGGGATCCGGGATCTGCTGAAGGCGCAGCCGGCTACGGTCGCGTGAGCCCGGTGCCGCCGGGGCGACGTCATGCCGGAAGTCGGACATGCGCGAGAGGCGTGTGAATCGGGCCTCGGGGGGTCAACTCGGATTGAAACACCACGACTTCCTCGACTCTTAGGGGTTGCTCCGGCTGAAGATCATGTTTCGCCAGGATGTCGCGGATGTTTTCCGGCGAGACTCGGCTTCTCGTGCGTCCCAGCGTCAGATGAGGGTGAAAGGCTCGCGATTCGCGCGCGATCCCCAGTGGTTCCAATGCGGTTTCCACTCGTTCATGCAGATTGCTCAGCGCACCATCCGGATCGTCAACGCCGAGCCAGATCACGCGTGCCGGACCCCGCGGCGGAAAGCAACCCAGCTTGCCGGTGAACAGCGAAAACGCGGCCTGTCGGCGGGATGCATCTCTCACCGCGGAGCATACATCGTCGATCCGCGTATCATCGATTTCGCCCAGAAACTTGATCGTGAGGTGCAGGTGTTCGGCGCGGGCCCAGTTCATCGGCCAGCCGCAGGCCTTGAGTTCACGCTGCAGAAGGGTGAGCCTTTCGCGCAGCGTATCATGGATCTCAATCGCCACGAAGCATCGCATGCCGCGCATGATACGCGGCGATCGGCACGTTGCCTACGGTTTGCAGCAGAGGGTGTGTTCGAGTGGGAGTATCAGCCCGGATCCTGCACATGTCTCGGTTGACGAGCGCAATATTGTGTTGTGGGCTGTCTCAGTCTGGAAGTAGGAGCGGTTTCTGAGAATCTCCCTCACGTGCCCGGTGTGTTATCTCAGGTGGACAGGGCGGGCACGGAGGACGATGCAGAAAACTGTTCGTTCTTTTTCGGATCCGGGGAGCCGAACATCTCCTCAATCTTCTGATATCGATAGTTGAAGATCGTTTCGACATCGCGTTTAACGCTCAACGCATGGGCAATCCGCCCGATCGGTCCCAGTGGCAGGGCATAGCGGACGACATCCATCATCTTCGTGCCGCCATCCACCTCCTCGAAACGATGCGTGTGATGCCAGACGCGGTACGGCCCGCTGAGCTGCACATCAACGAAGGTGCGCGGAGGCTGCCAGACGAGAATCTCCGTTTTCCAGCGGATGGGGATTCCCCGGAGTTTGAGCTTGTAGCGGATATGCGCTCCAGCGTGCATCGTGATCGGACCCGGGGTCAGAATGCGAAATTCGAGAAAGTCCGGTGTCAGAATCTCGAGATTCTCGGCATTGCAGAAGAACTCGAAGACCTCGTCCAGGGGTTTGGGAACGAATTGGGTCTGTTCGAAGCGATAGGTCTTCATGACTTTTTCTCCTTGCGTCCGGAATCCGGGTCAAGCCTGACCTCCGCTACGCCCCTGATTATAATGATCGCGATTCCATCGGGACCACCTGTGCGCTTGGATCGCCGAAACCAGGAAGTGGAAGAGCCCCCATGAGTGAAACCATTCAGGACGTCGTCCACGGATTGCCCCTGACGGATGTGCACGAGCATCACATGCCGGGCACACTACTGAACCGGGAGGTCGGCCTGCTGCAGTTACTGGAGCAAAGCTACGCCGGCTGGACCCGGCAGCGGCCGTACGCGCTGCCGTCGGAAACACCGGCGGAGCCGATGCTCACACGTGTCGGAGAGGGCGGATGGCCTGAGATCGCCGCCTATGTCGAGGGCAGCGGATCGAACGCGTTCGTGCGTAATCTCGTGTGGGCTCTGGCGGAGCTCTACGAGCTTGATCAGCCGGCCATCACGGAGGACAACTGGCGTCGCCTCGATGCGGAGATTCAGCGCCGCCATCGCGATCCCGAGTGGGTTCCGTCGTTGCTGGCGCGGGCCCGGATCGAGCACGTGGTCACCGATCCTTATGCCAACCCGCTCATGGATACGCGCCGCGCGCTGGGGGAGCGGTACAGCAGCGTGCTTCGGGTGAACGCGTTTGCTTTCGGCTGGCATCCGGAGGCACTGGATCACAATGGCAACAGCGGGCACATCCTCGCGCAGCGGATGGGCGCGACGATCGAGACGTTTGACGATTACATGAAGATGCTGGATGCGCTGGTGGCGACGCTGTCCTCGCGTCACCAGGTCGGTCTCAAGATCGCGCTGGCGTACGATCGTGGCATCCGTTTTGATGACGTGGATGAGAAGCGGGCTCGCTCGGCGTGGGGCAAGCGGGAGCCCTCGGAGGAAGAGAAGAAGGCCTTCGGCGATGTCGTCATCGATCGCCTCTGCCGCACCGCCGGTGCCCAGGGCGTACCGGTGCAGATGCATCTCGGTACGGCGCAGATCCGCGGCTCACATCCGATGAACGCCGCCGGTCTGATCGAGCGTTACCCGAACACGCGCTTCCTGCTGATGCACCTGGCTTACCCGTGGAGCGCGGACCTGCTGGGGCTCGCCTTCGTGTATCGCAACATCTGGCTGGACCTCACGTGGGCGCCGCTGCTGAGCCCGAGTCACTTCAAGCGGGCGCTGCACGAAGCGATCGAGATCTTGCCGGACGAGTCGCGGATGATGATCGGGGGGGACAACTGGCATATCGAGGAGACGTACGGCACGTTGAAATTCGCGCGGAAGCTGATCGGCGAGGTGCTGGCGGAGAAACTTCATGCCGGCTACTTCAGGCCGGCAGACGCCAGGCGACTGGCCACGAAGATCCTGTACGGTAACGGTCGGGCGTTTTTCGGATTGTCCTGAGACGCCCTGTGCGAAATGAAGTTTCTATTGCCGTTTCCTGAACCCGAAGACGACTCCCATGCCGAGGAGGCAGAGACCGGCCGAGCCGGGCGCGGGAATCGGGTTACTTGCATTGACGAGGTCGGGGTACTGCTGAACCTGGAGCACACCATCGAACGTGTTCGCGCCCGTGTACGTGATGAGTTTCATCACGCCGACCATCGATCCGGGAGTGATCGTATCGAAGGAAAAGCTGATCGTGTCGCTCGTGGCAGTGACGGCGAGATTGTCGGCGTCGCTGATGCTGGTTCCGCTGCGATCGCCGAAGACCGCCGCGCTGACCTCGGTCCACTCCCAGTCGTCCGTGAGGATCTGCTCTTCCCAGAAGTTCCACGATGACGATCCGCCCACCTCCATGTACTCGACGATGCCGAAGACATCGCCCTGCTCGGCACGGACGTTCCCGAATGTGGGACCTTGCTCGGGATTGAATTCGAGTTCGCCGAACTCTTTGATCCAGGGCCCTGCACTTTCATCAAGTACGACGGTAAACGGATCATCGTTCAAGTCGTCCGTGACAATCCACGTGCCCCGCGTGGTGATGCTCGGGAAAGGATCCGTACTGATGTCGAGGACGAATTGTGAGACTTCCGAAGTTCCGCTTCCATTGCCCGCGCTGATGTCGGCGTGGACGGCGGACGCCATCACAAGCATGCAAACGGACAAAGTCGTGAACTGAAATGGACTTACCATCGCATCTTCTCCTGAGACTGATCGACAAGCGTTACGGGCGAGTGGGGTGGAATCAAGGACGTCCTCGGTTTCGAGGGGCGTTCCACGAGCGAAGAGACTATCGGAGATTGCCGTGAGTGTTCAAGCGAAATATCGGACTTTCCAGATAAAAAGATGGCTAGACGTGGCGGGAATTCGTCGGCTCACGTTCGTCAACCTGTAATCCATGAATGGACGAATCGATTCTTGCCTATCTTGTGAATGGGCGAAGATTGCTGAACAAAAGGGCCGGGGCCAAACGTTGATTGAGTGAAGTGCGACATGGAGCAGATCGCATTAGACGAATTGGCCAGCCGGGCCGAGGGTGGCGACCGCGATGCGCTGGGTGATCTCATCGATCACCTGAGCCCGGACCTGTACGGCTATCTGGCGGATCTGGTGCGGGATCGGGCACTGGCGGAGGACTTGCTCCAGCGGTTCTGGCTCCAGGCGATGAGTCAAATGCGCAGGAGGCGTGCTCCCGTGCGGCCCTGGGCATTCCGGGTCGCGCGCCATCTGGCCTTCGATGCGCTGCGGGCCCGTCGTCGGCGTCGGGAATCGAGACTCGACGAGTGCATGGCCTCCGATCGCGTCGTTACTGAAGAGCAGGAACCGGCAGCCTTGATGGAATCTGAGGATGAAGGGGCGCGGTTGCGGCATCGCGTGGCATGCCTGCGTGACGCGTATCGTGAGGTGGTGCTCCTGAGGTTCTATTCCGGGATGACCTTGAAGGAGATGGCTCAGGTCTTGGAATGTCCGGTGGGTACGGTGGCGACCCGGTTGCGGCGTGCCCTGGCTCAGCTCCGTGAGGAGATGCAACGTGAATCGACGTCATCAACAGGTCCACGCGAGGCAGCATCCTTCAGATGAGATTCCGGAGGAGGATCTGCTGAATGCGTACCGCCACCCCGAGGGGACGGAACATGCGTGTGCCCGCGTGCGCGCATTCGTGCTCGACGAGGGAGTTCAACGTTCCTCGAGCGTCCGTCGATGGGTGCCGACGGGGGCCGGGCTGGGACTGGCCGCCGCCATCGCCTGGTGGGCCGTCAACCTGACGGGTCACATCGATACGCCATCTGCCGTCACCCCGATGGAGCAGCTTGCGAAGGAGTCTTCCTTTCACGAACCTTTTCCCGAGATGGAGCGTCTCGATCGGCAACTCGCTGGAGTTCGGCAGAACGTCCGCCAGGTGGCGAGCAGCGACGTCTGGGGGATATCGCAACGCTGGGAAGGCTTGAATACCGAGGATCAAGGAACCGCGCCCATCCCCGTACCAACCCCACAGGAGACGATTCAATGATACCATTCGATCATCACGTCATGTTGTCGTGTGTGTTCAGTTCCGTCCTGAGCCTGACGATGCCCGCCGTCGCGGAGGACCATCGTCTCGAAGTGCTGGAAGACAAGCTGGAGACCGTTCACGAGAAGATGGAACGGTACGAGGAACGATACGAGGAGCCGCCCGAGGAGCTGATCGAGATCGAAGAGAAGCTCCTCGCCGAGATCGAAAAGATCGAGGCGTTCCATGAGCATGATGAGGAGCACGATGAGGCGCACGAGCGGAGGGTCGAAGAGGAGGTCGAGGGACTTCTGAAAGAGCTTGAAGAATTGTCCCATGAAATCGAGGAGAAGCGAGGCGAGGATGAGCCGGCCCCGCCGGAGATGATCGGCGAGTACGAGCACATCCTGCGGGAACTCCGCGGCATGCTGAAAGATGAGGAGTATCTTCGACCTCTCGTCGCGCTTCGTTGGATGCAAGCATTCAGTCCGCTTCACGTCGAACGTTTGAAGCGCGCCCGGCGAGAGAATCCGGAGCACTTCGAGGTCGTCCTGGAAGATGTGCTGCCTCATCTGTTCGAGATGCAGCATCTCCGCCTCGCCCATCCGAAACGGTACGACCTCGAACGCGAGAGTTTCCGGTTGAATGGCGAATGCGAGAATCTGGCGGAGCGGGTTCGCAGGGTGGGTCCGGAGGAACAGGAAGCCATCGCGCGGGAACTTCGCGATCGCTTGGGGGAACTTTTCAGAATCCGGCTGGAAATCCGTGAAATGGAGATCCGCCGGTTGGAAGAGGAACTGAGCGAGTTGCGCCGACACGTGAAACAGATGCGTGAGGATGCTGAAGGCATGGTGGAGCGCCGGCTTCAACGCATGATCGGCGAAGGGGAGCACTGGTGATCGCGCGAACGGCCTGTTGACGCCGGAAAATCGAGCCTCGATGATTCCGGACTATGCACGCGCCTGACATTTCCATTCCGCCGACCGATCGTCGCGCGGTCGTGCGGCGCCGCCTGTTCATCTCCGCGTTGCTGCCGGCGCTGCCGATGGTGCTGCTGGCGGGGGCGTGGCCGGCGGCGGGGGTATCGGGTTTCGGGGACGACACGCTCTATTACTTTCCCATGCGCGCGTTCGTCGCGCGGTGGTGGTCGGAGGGCGTCTGGCCGAGCTGGAATCCCCTCAGCGCCATGGGCACATCGGTGGTCGCCGATCCGCAGGCGGGGCTCTTCTACCCGGGGACATGGTTGTTCGCCTGCATGCCCGCCATCTGGGCCTACCCCGTCACGCAGGTATTGCACTTTGCACTCGCCGGGGCCGGGATGTACCGCTGGCTTCGCGCCGAACGCATGCGGTGGCCGGCGGCGCTGCTGGGTGCGATCGCGTTCGAGTTCGGCGCGTCTCTCATCGCCCACCGGGCTCACCTGACCATTCATCACGCCGTGGCCTGGCTTCCGTGGATTTTCTACGCCTGGACGCGATACGCCGACACAGGCACCTTCAGATACATCACCTTGGCGGTGATGACCTTCGGACTGCACATGCTCGTGCAGCACATGCAAGTCACGATCATGCTGTGCGTGCTGCTGAGCATGTATATCGCATTCGTGCTGTGGCCGAGACGTCGGGCAATCGCGTGGGTGTTTCCGCTCGCGATGGTGCTGGGCGTGATGATCAGCGGTGTTCAGACATGGCCTGCTTACATGCAATTCGCCGGGAGCACGCGACAGGTGGCGGCGTACTACGTGTTCATCGAGAACCCGTGGCTGCCGACGTCCGCCATCATGCTGTTGTTTCCGATGTTTTTCGGTAACACGACATTCACGTTTTACGGTCAGACCTGGTGGGGGCTGTCGCACTTCTGCGAACAGTATGTCTACGCGACGATTCTGGTCTTCATTCTCGCGGGGACGTCTATCGCTCTGCTGCGTTGCGCGGATGGGCGATGGAATCGGCGGGTACTGTTCTGGTGGATCGTGTCGATCCTCGCCTTGCTCGTGGCGCTGGGCGACTTCACGCCCATGAGCAAGTGGCTGTTTCACGTGCCGGTCTATCGCAATCTGCGCGTGCCGGCCCGATGGTTGCTGGTGTGGTCGGTGGCCTTTCCGATGCTGGCGGCCATGACGATGCATGCCCTGCTGGCGGGCGGGGAAGCGACACGCCTCATCGTGAGTCGGGCGGTCCGCGCGATGGTTGTCGGGGTCATGCCGGCACTGGCCTTGCTCTTTCTGGCCACGATTCTCGTGGCGCGCGTGAACGTGGACTGGCTGGAACATCACTTTGGAGATCTCTGGTCGGCGAATGTGTTTTTTGATGGATTGCGCCGCGCCGCCAAGCCCACGAATCCGGCGTTGTGGATACCGCTCCTGCTGATGGTGGCCACCGGGGCCATGCTGCTGGGGTGGCTCAAGTCGCGCCGGGCGGTGTGGGCATATGGGTTGGCGCTGGTATGGCTGGTAGACCTGATCAGCGTTGTCTCGGTCGCGGACGTCAACAGCGGATGGATGACGGCGCGCGATCTGCGCGAACCGCCGCTGCTTGCGCGGAAACTTCGCGCGTTAGACCCGCACGAGACGGGCCGACTGCTCGTGCCACGGTTTTACTTTGAGGGACATCGGCCGCTGGATACGCTCTCTCCGTCGACGAACGTCATCTTCAACGTACCGACGTTCAACAGCTACGGCCCGCTCTGGCCGCAGGCAAACCGGCTGATCTTCCGAATGGCGCCGTGGGGGGCGAGCGAATCCATCGTGGAGTTACTGCGCAACACGCGGTTGATGCGCATGATGGGTGTGCGGTTTGTGGCGGTCCGCTCGGATGAGGAGCGTATGCTGTTTCACCGGGCGACGGTGCGCGCCGTGGTCCAGCCGCGGTTCGAGATGATTGCAGCATCGCGCGAGATGACGGCGATTCCATGGAAGGAGGGAGTATTCTGGCCGGTGCGCATCGACGAGGCAGGGCTGTACCGGCTCAGCTTTCGCGCCGCGCGTCGCGGCGACTCGGCAAGCCGATGGTTCGTCACGCTGGAGGACAACGAAGGTTGTGCCTTGGACCGGACACGCAGTCTTGACCCGGTGGATCTCTCTGCCGGTTCGCGTGAGCTTCACTTTCTGTTCATGGTCGATCGCGCGGTCGGCGAGGCCCGCGTTCGCGTGAAATCGGAGATGGGCGTCGCGCTCTCCGCCGGTCGTGCCGAGTTCGGACGGGTAGGCGATACCATCGCGGGTGATTCAGCACGTCGCCGTGAGGATGCTCGCCGATTGGGGTACCGCCTCGTGGCCGATCTGAAGACGTTGTCCGGAGAGGTCATCACGCTGTATGAACTCGAGGGGGCGGTCGAACCGGTCTACTTCGCGGAGGGTTGCGATCAGGTGGCGAGCCTGGGCGAGGTGGTGGATGCACTGACCATGCCGGAGGACACCGGGAAGCCCGCGCGGGTGGCGATCGGCGCAGATGCCGCCTTGCGCGAGGTCGCGGAAGGGGCGACGGGGGAAGTATTGTCGTGGGAGCGTCCCAGGCCGGGCGAAGTCAGGGTTCAGGTCCAGTGTCCGAAGACGGGACTTCTGGTTTTTAACGAGACGGCGGATCCGGGGTGGCGAGCGTGGATCGACGGCCGTCCCGCCGAGATACTCACCGTCAACGGTGTTGTCCAGGGGATTTGCGTGCCGGAGGGCAGCCGGGAGGTCCGATGGCGGTATCAGGCTGTGGGCGCAGGGCCGGGAGCCTGGATGACAGGCGGAGGACTTTTGCTGCTTGGGGCCTGGGGGGGCATCAGACTCTCGCGCAAGGGACATAAGTGATTGCGTGAAAGTGACTTGCAGTCCTCCCCGTCCGGTTGGTGCGTTCATTGGGGCATCGCAAGATTAAGCCGAAATCCGTTGACCGGACGCCCCGTTCGCGGGCGTCTAGAATCAGGAACGTTTGTGACCGGAGCAAGATTCCGTGTTCACCGATTGAAAACAGGACACCAGGATCGCAATCTCGAAAGATAGCAGGAGGTACGACTGATGAAATCATGGCGTCGAGCAATGATCATGACATTTGCGGCGGGGCTGGTGGTGGGCAGCGTCTCGCCGTGGATCGGCCAATGGATGAGCCCGGCCCAGGCGAAGACGGGCATCGAAATCCCGCCTTCGAAGCTCGAGAGCGTGGAATCGCTGTCGCAGGCCTTCCGCCTGGTGGCCAAAAAGGTGAGCCCTGCGGTCGTCCGGATCGAAACGCAGGTGACCCGCGACAAGGAAGAAGTCAGCCAGCGTCCCGATCTGGAAGGGTTGCCCCGGGAGTTCCGGGAGTTCTTTGAACGCCGGTATGACATGCTCGAACCCCGGCCACAGGTCAGTGGCGGTAGCGGCGTAATCGTCGATGCCGACGAAGGGCTGGTCGTCACGAACAATCACGTGATCGCCGGGGTGAAGGACAATGAGGACCACGCCAAGATCACGGTGAATCTTCAGGACGGGCGTCGCGTGACGGGCGAACTGGTCGGGACCGATCCGAAGACGGACCTGGCGCTGGTTCGTATCGATGCCGACGACCTGGTGGAACTGGAGATCGGTGACAGCGAAATCGTGGAGGTCGGTGATTGGGTCATGGCGGTCGGCGCCCCGTTCGGCTACGAACAGACGGTGACGCAGGGGATCATCTCCGCCAAGAATCGCAATGCCCGCATCATCAAGGGTTACGAAAACTTCCTGCAGACGGATGCCGCCATCAATCCCGGCAACAGTGGTGGACCGCTGGTGAACATGCGCGGCGAGATCATCGGCATCAACACCGCCATCGCCACGAACTCGATGGTCCGCGGGTACATGGGCATCGGTTTCGCGGTGCCGAGCACGACGCTGAAGGATGTCCTGCCGGCATTGCGTGAAGGTCGCGAGGTGGTACGCGGCTACCTGGGCGCCGGATTCAAGGATCTGGCCGACGAGCCGGGAATTGCCGAGGCGTTGGGCCTGGAAGAGTCGCGCGGTCTACGCGTGGACTTTGCCTATGAAGGCACGCCGGCGTGCGAGGCCGGTCTGCAGCATGACGACGTGGTGCTCGAGTTGAACGGTGAGCCCATCTACGACTTCGCCGAACTGCAGCGCATGATCGCCCGGACCGAGCCGGGGGAGACGGTGAAACTGAAGGTCTGGCGAAACAACCAGGAGATCACGATTCCGGTCGAGATCGGTGAGCAGCCCGAGGACTTCTTCAACTGGGAGAAGGACCGCGGCGAGTGCGGCTCGGGCAAGGTGCCGGCGTCGGAGAAGAAGGAATCCGAGATTGAAACCATCGGGATGACGGTGCAGCCGGTCACGCCCGAACTGGCCAAGGAGCATGGCTGGGAGTTCGAGGAGGTCAAGGGACACCTGATCGTGACGGACGTCGAACCCATCGGCGAGGCCTGGACCATCGGGGCGCGCAAGGGCGACCTGGTCCTCGAGGTGCAGCGCAAGCCGGTCAAGTCGGTGAGTGACTTCAGGAAGGCCCTGAGCAAGAGCGCGCTGGCCGAGGGGGTCCTCATCCGGATGCACAGCCGGGTGGCCGGACCGACCACGCGTTATCTTCGCGTGGAGTGATTCTCCACGATCATCGACTACCTCTTTCGGCAGGCGGCGTCGGCGATCCTTGAGATGGCCGACGCCGTCGGCTTGTTACGCGGGTAAATGTCGGGCCGGAGAGGACGAAGGCGGCCTTGGCGGTATGTAGACCTAATTAGTGGCAATTTGCATTGAGTGGCTTTGGCAAGAATGGCACTGGTCTTATCCGCTCTTGCGTCCCCGGAGGTACCCATCGAGCCGTTCGAACATCCGGCTTCGATTCTCGGGATCGCTCTCGAGGAAGTGGAGCATGGATGCCGCGACGACCTTTTCCTTGACATACCCGGATTTGGAGCATTCGTTATCGAAGAAGGTCACCAGTTTGCTCGGGAGTAATACGACCTCTTGGGTTTGTCCATACTGCTACCCTTTCTCATGTCGAACAAGAGCCGGCTTTGCGATGTGCGCAGACAGGAGCGGGCCGACCCCTGCAAAATCATGCGAGCATTCTAGCGAGTGGAATGGTTTCGTGTAGTGTGTACCAAAAAGAACTATGCGCGTTGCCCGTGCAAGCAACAGGCTGAGGTCGTCCGACGCGTACCGCCCGAGGGCCAACCTTGCGCGTGAGGATGAACGCGCGAGGTGCGGAGAAGGCGCATCCGGGCGATGTGCACTCGTCGCGCGTTTCGAACGCTGCGCCCGCGGGCGAGACGGAAGACGGCCACGGTCTTGCGCGGCTCGTTGACACGTATACGGGTGCTCCTATAATCGGCACCGCACTGGAAGGATCGGTCCATACCGGTCCTGGCATGTCATTCCGAGACGCGAAGCGGGTGTGTCGCTGGCGAGGGCGCCCCGCCGTCTCGCCGGGCAGACCCATCCGTGTGAGGTTGTCTTATCGTGCGCCTGATGTCGCCCAACCTGTTCCTGTGGTTTCTGGGCGTCATGCTCGTGACCGGGGGAGTCTCCGGACAGTCCACGACTCCCGTGCCGATCGATGATGCCGCGGCCGAGGAAGCCCTGCTGCCGGCGGGCCTGAGCCGTTCGGCGCCTGAATTCTTCGGCAACTACGCCCATCGCTGGACTGGTCCCGATGGGGATCAGATCATCCTCTACTACGGTGATTTCTCCCTGCACATCGGTGAGCGGCGGCTCAACAGTCGCGACGCGGTCATCTGGATGCGGAAATCCCAGTCCGCCGAACTCACCTATTACCACTTCGAGGTCTTTCTCTCGCACCAGGCCTATGTGCGGGAGACGGCGGGCACCATCACGACCGGTCCTACGCTGTTCGTCACGCTGAATTCGAGTGAACCTCCCTCGGCCATGAATGCCGACGTCATTGCCGAAGTGCCTGCCGACGGGACCGAGCTCTATCAGGAAGCCTCACGCGTTCGAAGCGCCCTGGCGAAAGACGGTGACGGCCTGGAACGCGATCTGCGCGTCGTGGATCCGCGGTTGGCGCTGGTCGGCGTCCGCGCGAAGGCCGCCGAGACGGTCCAGGTGCGGGCAGACACCAAGGTCGTGGACAACCGGCGAGGCCTGGTGACCGCCGACGGCGATGTGTATCTCTCCCGGGGGCTGGTGGACAGCGCTGCGTTTCTGGAGATCCGCGCCGATGCCGCCGTGATCTTCCTGGAGAACTACGCGGGCAGTGCCGAGGTCGAATCGGATGGCGAGGGGGAGTCCGATGAGGCTCCGTCGCTTGATCCCGACTCTCCCTTTCCGACGGAGGCTCCCGAGACGCCCGGGGCACCGAGCACGGGGCTGCTCGGTTCGGGGCAGGATGATCTCGGTACGAGCGTGACCGGTGCCTACCTGACCGGGGATGTCCTGCTGACGCGCGGGGAGCAGCGCATCCGCGCGAACGAGTTGTACTACGACTTTCAGTTCAACCGGGCTCTGATACTCGATGCGGTCATGTGGTCGATCGTCCCTGCGCGGGAGCTGCCCCTGTACGTGCGGGCAGACAAGGTGCGGCAGCTTTCCTCGACGGAGTACTTTGCGCAGACCGCCCGGGTGTCGACGAGCGAGTTTCACACGCCTCACGTTCACCTGGGCGCCGAGCGCGTCTACCTGACGGACCTCACCCCCGGCGGGGCGACGAACAGTCCGGAAGGGATCGGCGGCGGGGCCTATCGCATGTACGACACCACGCTCAACGTCGAGGGCGTGCCGATTCTCTACTGGCCGTACACGGCGGGTGACTTCCGCCGGAGTGAGACGGCGATCCGAAGCATTCGCGCGGGCTACAGCGACGATTTCGGCGCGGCGTTCCAGGCGAAGTGGTATCTCTTCGGTCTGCTGGGCGTCGAGGATCCCGAGGGTGTCGACGCGATTCTGAGAACGGACTACTTCACCGATCGCGGACCGGGCTTTGGACCGGAGATCGAGTACGAGCAGGAGAATCGCTACGGATTGCTGCGCGGCTACTACATCTATGACGATGGCGAGGACAACCTCGGCGACTTTCGGGATGGAACGGTCGATCACAAGAACCGGGGTTACCTCACGTGGCGCCACCGTGAGTTCCTGCCCGACGACTGGGAATTGACGCTGGAGACCTCGTACGTCAGCGATCCCAATTTCCTCGAAGAGTACTTCCGCAACATCTTTGAAGAAGACAAGGCGCAGGAGACGCTGGCCTACCTGAAGAAGCAGAAGGACAACTGGGCGTTCACGACGCTAGCCCAGTGGCGGATCAACGATTTCATGACCCAGACCGAGCATCTGCCCGACGCGGCCTTCCGTTTGATCGGGGAGCCTCTGGGTGAGATCGCCAGCCTGTACAGCACGTCGCACGTGGGGGCGGTGCGCTATCGCCCGGACGACCGCCGCATCTTCGACGAAGACCGCTTCTGGGATAACGAGGAGCGCACCGACGTCACCTACCGGATGAACCAGCGCAACGAGATCGATTTCCCGATCAAGCTCGGTCCGGTCAGCGTCGTGCCGTATGCGATGGGGCAGGCGGGGTGGTGGGACGGTACGCCGCACGACAGCGCCATGGGCCGTATTTTGGGCAGCGCCGGTATCCGGACCGGCACGCAGATCTGGCGGTTGTTTGAAGACGTCTCGTCGGACATTCTCGACGTGAATGGTGTCCGCCACATCATCGAACCGCAATCGGTCACGTGGGCGAGCGCCTCGAATCACAACAGCTTCGACCTGTCGCCCTTCGACCAGGAGATCGAGGGCGTTGACGATTTCTACGGGACGTCGCTGGCGTTGCGTCAGCGTTGGCAGACCAAGCGCGGCGCGCCGGGGGAGTGGCGGACCGTCGACTGGATCAAGTTCGACGTGGAGTTGAACCTGTTTGGCAACACGCCGCCGAACGAGTTGGATCTCGGGCGTTTCTACGCCTTTCGCCCGGAAAACAGCACAGCGCGGAACCACATCAAGACGGATTTCCTTTACCGGATCAGCGACACCACCGCCATCCTTTCAGATTCGAACATCGACCTGACCGACGGCGAGTTGGATATCTTCAATATCTCCTATGTGGTGGAACGCACGCCGCGTTTCTCGTACGCCCTGGGCTGGCGGTACATCGGGGAAACGGATTCCAACCTGGCGGGGATCGGTGTGAACTACAAGATCAGCGAGAAGTATCGCTTCGCGACGCGCTTCTACTACGACCTCGATCGCAGCAAGACAGAAACGATCGATATCGTCGTGATCCGCAAGTTCCCGAGGTGGTACGGTGCGTTGATCTTCCGGGTCAACGAGATCGAGGAGGACTTCGGTCTGAGCGTGGCGGTCTGGCCCGAGGGCGCGCCCAACGCCGCCATCGGCGGGCGGGACTACATACCCGATCTCGGCGACAGCACGGGCCTGCGTCCGGAAGAGTAATCTGAGCCTTCGCTCACCGATCTCGCCGGCGTGAATCTCCATGACGCGTCGGCCATTGCCTGTTTCGCTTGTCTTCATCACATTCCTTCCCAAGGATATACCCATGACACTTCTGGAGACCGCCCGCCACCGAGCCATCGAGATCGTCTCCCAATGCGCGCACGAGCGCGGGATCAAGGCGGCGGTGCGCTACTACGACCAGGTCTGGGCGCGGGACAGCGTGATCACGCTGCTTGGGGCGCTGACCACCGACGATGCGCGGCTCGTCGATGCGTCGCGGCGGACGCTGGAATCCCTGGCGGAATTTCAATGCTGCGAGACGGGGCGTATTCCCAATTACATTCCCCTCGGGCAGGACCGGATCGAACTGCCCATCAACGAATCGTTCGACAGCAACCTCTGGTATGTCATCGGGCACGGGGCGTATCTTCGCGCCACGCAGGACCGCGCGTTCGCGGAGAAATACCTCGGCACGATGCGCGCGGCCATGCGGTGGGCACGCTACATGGACGTCAACAACGACGGGCTGATGGAATGTCCGCCGTGCTGCGACTGGAAGGACACGTGGGACAACAGCTATCACAACCTCAACGTCAACGTGTTGTATGTCGAGGCGATGCGCACCATGGCGGGGATCGAGGAGGCGCTCGGCCACGATGCGGAGATCTGGCGGGAGCGCAGACAACTGCTGATCGATCGGATCAACGCCAATTTCTGGATCAACCATGACGATCCCGACAAGGAGCGCGAATATGCCGAGCATCATCGCCCGGGCCATTTTCGCAACAACTACGACATCAATCGGGCGGTCAACTGGATCAGCGATTTCTACTTTCCGCGACTGCCGATGAAAGATCCGGCGCCGCGGCGGCTGGACGTGATGGGCAACGTGGCGGCGATCCTGTTCGGCGTGGCGAATGAACGGCAGACGGCTCGGATCCTGAACTACATCCATGAGCGCGGGGTGGACGAACCGTATCCGATTCGCGTCACGCACCCGGTCGTGCGGCCGGGAGATCCGGACTATCACGGGTACTATCAGAACCGGGGCTACTGTGCTGAGGATACCGGGCACAACGGGGGCATCTGGGCGTTCGTGGGTGGGTTTTACGTGGCGTCGCTCGCGCATGCGGGTCGCGGGGACGAGGCGCGGCGGCAACTCAAGAAGCTCGCGGAACTGAATCGTCTCCCCGCCACTCGAACGGACAACCCGGAGTTCGTGGAGGAGTGGGGGTTCTGCGAGCATCACCACGGGATCAGCGGCCGCGGCATCGGCGCGCAGGGGCAGGCGTGGAGCGCGGGCATGCTGCTCTACGCGATGGACGCGGTGCAGAACGCGGAGTGAGCATTCACGCTTTCTGGGCGCGCCTCTGGGCGAAGTGATGCGCAAGGAAGATGAAGGTCACGGCCGAGAAATTGATCACACCCGCCGCACCAACCACGAGAAAAACCCATACGTAAGCAGAGATGCCAAAGGCCGCCAGATCCCCCATGGTCAGCATCCAGAACACCGTCTGAACCAGTGTCAATCCCGCCGCGACCGCCAAGGCGGGCAACAGCAGTCTGGGGGGGCGGTCTCCGGCAATCCGTCCTTCAGGGGTATTGAGATCCTGTCCGCACTCCGAACAGCGCCCGGCACTCTCGTCGGGAATCACGTAATCGCAGTGCCCGCAACGCGTGACCGGCCGAGCTGTCACGCCCTCCGGAAGTTGCCCATCCATGGATTGGTACAGTTTGCGGACGTTCTTACGATTCCTGCCCCAGTCCATGACCTGCGTCGGCAGACTGCACCGACTGGTGATGTCGATGATGACGTCATCCCCGTGTGGGCTGATCAGCACGTCGATGCGTTCGCCGAAGCTCCAGGCATTCAGCGGCATGGAGCCCATGACCGAAGCGTGACCGACGTCGTCGATTTTCATGTCACACGCACGCATCGCCTCGACAATCTGTGTGACGGACAGGGCGTGCGCGGGGTAGCGGCGGATTTCGCGGTATCGGGCGGCCATGGGGGCGATCCTCCCTTCAACGTGACCCGGTCGACCTCCACCGGACCCCGGTCGGCGGAGGCGTTCCCGCAAGCATACGATACGCCTTCAACCGATGACCGTAGGGGCGTCTCATTCTCTTCACTTTACCTCCGGATCTTGGTTCCTTTACAATACACCGTCCCATAAGCGAAACACTCACATTCCATCCGCGGAGGTCAGGATCATGTCCACGTCCGGTTCCACTCGTCGTGAGTTCGTCGTTCGATCGGTTACGGGTGCCGCTGCCCTGGGGGCAAGTTCACTTGCCGGTCGCGCTGCGCCGGGTGCCAATGATCGTATCCAGATCGGTGTGATCGGCTGTGGTGGGCGAGGCACGCACCTCACCCAGGAAATTGC
The DNA here is from genome assembly GCA_964618455.1 of uncultured Planctomycetales bacterium. Classification (GTDB taxonomy): domain Bacteria; phylum Planctomycetota; class Phycisphaerae; order UBA1845; family PWPN01; genus CAZUAQ01. The sequence continues at coordinate 120,306 of CAZUAQ010000001.1, forward strand.
CAATCTTCAGGCGCAGCACAATGTGCGCGTCACCGCCGTGTGCGACGTGTGGGACGTCAATCTCGAGAAAGCCGTCGCCAACGTGCAGGACAAGTTCAGCGACAAGCCCCGGGCGTTCACGCGATTCGGCGACCTGCTGGCTCTCGATGAGGTCGACGCCGTCGTCATCGCCACACCCGATTTCGCCCATACGCCGATCATGATCGAGGCGCTCAAGGCGAACAAGGACGTCTACGTCGAGAAGCCGATGGCGTTGAAACTGGAAAACGCCAGGGAAGCGCTTCGCCTGGCCCGTGCACGTTCGCGGGTGGTCCAGGTCGGCACGCAACGCCGCAGCGACGGTAAATATCTCTCCGCCGGAGCGACGATCCAGAAAGGACCTCTCGGCCACATCTCGAAGGTGACGGCGTCGGTGAACGTGAATCACGCCCGCTGGCTTCGCGATCCGAGCGACTGCAAGAAGGACGACGTGGACTGGGATGCCTATCTCTTCAACGTCGAAGAAAAGGTCCCGTTCAATCCGTCGCTGCTGCGGCGGTGGCATCTGTTCAAGATGTGCACGAACGGTTTGTCGGGCCTGTGGATGAGCCATTTTGCCGATGCGATCAACATTCTTCTGGGCACGACTTATCCGACGACGGCCGTCGCGCATGGGGGGACGTACGTCTGGAAGGAGGAACGCGAGCATTGCGACACCTTCCATGCCCTGATCGAATATCCCGAGGAACTGCTTTTCAGTTGGAGCATGAACCTCGCCAACGGGTACGGTGGGGAATTCCTGATCAAGGGACGCGACGGCACCTTCGACGTGGAAAAGATGAAATTCCTGCCCAGCGGCGGACCGAAGGACAAGGAGATCGTCAACACGCCGATCGAGAAGGTGGAGGGGGACAGCCACATGGGCAACTGGCTCACCTGTCTGCGTACGCGCAAGCGGCCGAACGCCGATATCGAGTATGGCTTGCAGCATACGGTGGCGACGATCATGACCGCCGATGCCCTGCACACGGGAGCGCGTCAACGCTACGATGCCGAGGCGGGCAGAATTGTCCCGGATGTCCGGTAGCAGGTCGCGCGTCGGAGTTGAATCTGAATTATCTGTAGGTACGTGGCCGGCGGATGAGAGGGAACGTGAACATGCTGGAATGCACGCGTCGGGATATGTTACGGGGTAGTTTGACAACAGCCGGCGCCGTGATGCTGGGCCAGGTCGCCAACGTGGCGGGAGACGTACCCACGATGCCCAAAGGAAAGATCACCATCGATCGCGTCGAGACTGTGCCTTTGAATTATCCGACGCGTGGGCGATTCAAGTTCTTCGAGGACCCGGCGGGGCGCCCGCACGGGCGGCAGACCGTCGTCATCAGGATGACCGCCAGTGACGGAACGGTCGGCTGGGGGCAGTCGGTGCCGACGAACAAGTGGAGCTACGAGACGATCGAGTCGGTGCAGACGACGATCGACCGGTATCTCGCGCCGGTGATCACCGGGCTCGACGTGTTCGATCACGAAGGCATCTTCAAGGCGATGAACGCGATCATCGCACCGTCATTTTCCACCGGACAGCCGATCTGCAAGGCGGGCATCGACCTGGCGCTGTTCGACCTGACCGGCAAACTCCTGAACCAGACCGCCCAACAGCGATGGAAGAAGAAGGGGCGTGATCGTGTTCTGCTGAGTTGGACACTCAACCCGAAGTCGCTGGATGATCTTCCGCGTCTGGTCGAGGAAGGCAAAGCGAAGGGCTACGCGCACTTCAACGTCAAGGTCGCGCCGGATCCGGCGTTCGACCTGGCCATGTGCCGGAAAGTGAAAGAGCTCGTCCCGGACGGATTTCTCTGGTGTGATGCGAACGGCGGTTACGACGAAGCCACCGCGCTGGAAGTTGCCCCGAAACTGGCGGACCTCGGCGTGCCGGTACTCGAACAGCCACTCAAGCCCAATCGCATCCGGGGTTACCAGAAACTATGCAAGCAGGGAGCATTGCCCATTCTGATGGACGAGGGCATCGTCTCGACGGCAGAGTTGGAGGAGTTCATTCATCTCGGTATGCTGGATGGGCTGTCCATGAAGCCCGCGCGTTGCGGTGGACTCACCGAGGCGAAGGCGCAGATCGATCTCGTCCAATCCCACGGGCTCATGTTCCTCGGCAGCGGCCTGACCGATCCCGACATCTCGCTGGCGGCATCGCTGCTGCTGTACGGGGCGTACGATCTGAAAACCCCCGCCGCGTTGAACGGCCCACAGTTTCTCTCGGAATTATCGATCCTCAAGCAGCCCTTCGAGGTGCGGGACGGCCACCTGCATCTTCCGACGGGCCCGGGGCTGGGCGTCGAGGTGGATGTAGCCAGGCTTGAAGCGCATCGTGCGTCGTAAAGGGACCACCGAACGTCTACGTCGGCTTCCGACATGATTGTCCCGATCATTCGGGCGTGACCGGCTGGACCCAGGCCATCTGCTTTTCGAAGTGGTCGATCGGGTTGGCATGCGGACGGCTCGAGATGACCCTGGCCCTGACGTACAGTTCGTCGCCGCTCAAGGTATAGCTGGCGTTTATGCCTTTCACTTCCTTCAGGATGATACCGATTTCGTCGCTGTACTTGGGTTGCAGGACCGATTTGGGATCCTCGTGTCGACTTGATTCACGGCGCGTGTAGTCACGCATCGTGCCGATGAACTGCGTCGTGTAGGTCGCCCCGTCGTCCGGATCGATGGCGACGTGCAGAGTGTTGTCCTCGAAGCGAATGCCACGCAGAGTGACCCCCGAACTGGCATAGAAATCACCGCGTTCCAGGGCCAGGATGAGATGCTCGGGCGTGAGGTAACGCGACTTGACCATGATCCATCCGCGGCCCGGGTTGGCGACCGAGCGGCCGGTCGTCGTATACGTGTGGGCATCGTCCGTCGCCAGGCCGTACATGATGGGAAGATCGAGATCGCCGAGACGCTTGGCAAGGATGATGTCCCACATGCGTTCGGTCGAGACATAAGTCTCGTTCCCGGCATTGGCGACGACGGGATGGCCGTTGAACACTTCGAAGAACTGCTCGCCGCGTAACACCATCAGATCCTGCGGCCCGAGCGCCCATCGGAAGTTCGGGTGGTTCACGTGAGGAAACATCGGACGGCCGGTCCGTTCCCGCTGTTCGAGGACGGCATCGATGTTGTTCTGCAGCGTTTCCTGCAATGTGGCGCCCCCGGGTGGAGGGATGACTTCCTTGAGGTTAATGCCATTGACGTGGATGGGGCGCTTCTCGAAACCGTCGCTGATCTCTTCGCCCGGGATCATCAGAAACCGGCCAGCCTCCTCGAACAAGGCGCGGAACTCGTTCAGCGGCTTGCAGCGGTAATGGGTTTGTCCCTCGCGCGTGCGCTTCTCGATCCACGCGGCGTCGAAGGTATCCTCGTAGGTTTTCGCCGCCTTGGCTCGGGCGCCGGTGGGTACGATCCATTTCTCTCCCTCGCTGAGGATGTTGTGATCACTGAGCACCAGGAAATGGTAACCGTGTTCCTTGTACCATTGAACGATCAACTCCGGCGGGCTGTCGCCGTCGCTCCACCAGGAGTGCGTGTGCGTGTTCCCCTTGTACCAACGTGCCTCCGGGGAACGTTTCTCCGCGGCGAGGCTGGTGGCCTGGCCTGCGAACAGTAACAACAGAAGGATGAAGAACCATCGTGGAGTGACTCTGGCCATGGGATCGTCCTGTATGAGGGTGAACCTGTTCCTGGTAAAAGAGATTCACGCGATCGCAAGCGGGATCATTCATCCAGCATAGCGATTTCAGTATGCGGGGGAAACGTGAAGGGCGCGCAAAGACGCAAAAGATAAGAAACCGGCGGATGCCCGTTGGGGACATCCGCCGGTGGTGGTTTGAAGATCAACCGACGTCGATCAAAGGCGTCGGTATGGCTTGGAAAGGACGAACATCAATCGTCGCAGGCGGGATCGGCCGGCACGTCCGGACCGCTGGAGCATCCCGCGAACGCGGCGAAGTCGCCCTGGTCCACGTCGCCGTCCGGTCCATCCACGCCATCCCGATCGAAGCACTGACAGTACTCGAACCCTGCGCCCGTCGGGTAGGCGTTGCCGCTTCCCGAACTGCAGAGCTGGAAGAGGGCGAAGTCGACGCCGTCGACGTCGCCATCGGCATCCGCATCGGCGAAGGGATCATTGCAGATCGAGAACTCGAAGGTCATCGAGTCTGCGTGGACGGCGGCAGGCGATCCATTGACCGTGTCGACCAGCTCCCACACGATCGTGATGACCTCGCTGAGGGCGAAGCCTTCGACGCTGGAGAAGCACCAGTCGTTGCCCTCCGGTACCGACGTGCTCGCGATCAGCGTGCCGTCGGGTCCGTAGCCGTCGACCAGCTTGATGTTGACGTTGCCCACGCCGCCCCAGCTGAACCAGCCGCCGAAGACGACACCGGCGCTGGCGTCCACCTTCAGGGCCTGCCAGGCCACTTCGTCCTCGCCTTCACCCGTGGACATGCTGGCGTAGTGACCGCCGTCGCAGCCCGTCGTCGCCTCGGGGCAAGCGCAGCTCAGCAGCGGGCACTCAAGCGGGAACTGCACCACGCCTTCGCGAATCAGCTCGTCCGAGAAGTTCCAGTAGCTGACCGGCTCGAGGTTCGGGATACGCGGATCTTGGGGATCCTCGGAACCGCAGAAGAGCGGCGCGACGGGTTCTTCAAAGCCCGGGTTGGCGATGGTCGTCGGGGCACTGACAAAGCCTTCGATCAGGCTGTCGATACACCCGTTGCTTCGGACGATGACATCGAAGGCCACCGCTCCCGGAGCGGGAAGATCGCTGACCTCACAGGTCAGCGTGGTGTCGTTGACCACGAGAACGTTGGTGCCGAAGATCGTCTGGCCCTGGGTGGCGAAGATGACCTCGGGCGATGCGCCGGAGAACCCGGAGCCGGTGATCGTCAGCAGGATCGGGCCGACCGTCGCGTTGTCCACGGCGGGAGGATCGATGCCGGTCAGCGTGATCGGCTGCGTGCACTCCTCCAGGATCAGACCGTCGGCATGGGCTACGTGAGGCGCTTCATCGCCGACACCCGACACTTCCCACGCGGCGGTCATGATGCCACTGGAGGCCACGCCTTCGACATAACCGAAAGTCCAATCCACAATTGCGTTCGCCTCTCCAGCGAGTACTTCGACACTCGCGCCCGGCATCGCGGCGGCGGTACTGTCTCCGTCAAGGAGTTCGAGGGTCACGGAGTTCGCCGCATTCCCCTCGGACCGGTGGCTGAAGAAGCCGCTGAGCGTATAGGTGCTGCTCGGACTGGAGGTCACCGTCTGGTAGAACTGGGCCGCTCCCGAATCCTCGTAGGACAGGGTACTGTGATAGTGAATACCCAGGCTCGGATCCGGGCACGACGGGAAATCGAGCGTTTGCCACTGGTCATCCCGGAACTGCAGAATCGGATCGCTTCGCGACATGTAGCCGTTCCAGAAGCGCGCCTGCCAGTCGCTGGCGGGTGTGAACGTCTCCACGCGCCCACCTTCGCAGTCCTGGAAGGATGCCGGCAACTCGAAGCTGCCGTTGATGAGATTGGGGCCGGTCTGAGCGACCACGAATCCTTCACGCCAGACAATGGGATCATGTGTTCCCACTTCGACGATGATGTTGCGATAGCCGGTCGGCGCATCGGTGAGATCGAACGTGGCTGTCGCCTGCGTCCCGCTCGCATTCACGCTCCCGGCGGCAAGGGGTGCCTTGACGATGTAGCCGGTGACATCCTCTCCGCCGATATCACCATTGGAACCATTGATATCCTCGACCAGGGTAATGACGTAATCGCTGTCCTTGGCGGCGATGTCGTACTCGCCCAGGATCACACCGGGGCCACCGGTCAAGACGACCTTGTCGCCCGGGCTGTACTCGTAACGAGCGAAAGACGCGTTATCTTCCTCAACGAGCTTCCTGCCGACATCTGCCCAGCTCATGTAGTCGAGCAGAATGTCCGGCCCGCGAAGCGTCACGGAGGTTTGCCCATTGGCCAGGTTGACGCCGGTCAAGGTGATCGCGGCATTGGTATCACCCGTGGCGGCGAAGTTCGGCGTGCTCATACCGGTAATGCTCGGAGGAGAAGGATGGTCATCGTCGATCCGCAGCAGCACGCGATCCACGTGCAGCGCCTTGGACGTCGTCGTGGGCTGCTCGCCGTAGAAGACCACCGTGACCTCCGTCGTTCCAGAGGGGAAGACACCGCTCACCGCAAAGTCGGTCCAGTCAAAACTGTTCGCGACGATCTGGCCGGGAGGGGTCTCGGCAATGATTGTGCCGTTCTCGTCTCCCGAGCGGAGCTGCGCGCCGTAAGTCATGGGGAAGTGATCCGCGTTCGCCGCCCAGAGTCCCGTCAGCGTAAGCGTGGTATCCTGGTTGAAGTCCACGTATACACTCTGCCACATCTTGTGAACGCCATCGTTCTCAGACCACTGGAGCGAGCCGTACTCGTTGTCGTAGTTACCGCTGTTGGACTCCGAGGGGCCCGTCGCAAAGGGGTAAATGCGCGGGGTGATCTGTCTGTTCACGTTGCCCTTCTTCACCCCGTCCGTGTCGGGATAGGAATTTGTCCTTCGCCAGTAAGGGCTGAGCTCCGCGCCACCGCTGTTCCATTGAAGATTGAGCTGAAAACCCGTCGCGTGCAGACGGAACGTCTGATCGTCAAGCAGGTTGGCCACCAGCGTGACCGCCTTGTCGAGCACGATGCCTCCATTGACTTCGAGATCGTATTCCCCGAGCGTGGGGAACGTGGGGGGGCTGCCGGATCCGGCCGCAAGTGAATTGAATCGCACGGTAGCCGCATTCTCATCCTTGTCGACAACAAGGCCGTCGTACACTTCTGAGGTCTGAACGTCGTGCCGCAGCTTCACACTGGTCGCGTCGACGAGGGACGTAAGATTGGAGCCCTGCAACTGCACGTAGACCGGCGCCGTGTCCGTGTTGTTCGTAGTGAAGTTGGAGACGCTGAAGTCACCGCCCGGGTCGGCGGCCTCGATCAGATTCGGACCATTGGGCGGGCCGCTGGTCAGCCGCCACTCCTCATCGTACTTCCAGACCAGCAGAATCCAGCCGTTGCCGATACCGATATCGGCATAGTAGTACTGCGCCCAGACCGGAGCCGTCGGATCCGAATTGATCTGATTCTCCAGCGTGATGAACGCATCGAAGATCTCAGCCGTGGGAGGGGCGACCTCGATCGCACCGGGGATGTTTACTCCGCCACTCGTGTTGAATTCATAGGTGCGCGATCCTCTCCCGTAGAGGTCGTCAGAGATGGTGATCGCGAGTCCATCGGCGATTTGTCTCCCGTCGCCGAAGCTGCCGCTCAAGTTGATTCTTGCCACGGGGCGGCTCAGGGATTGCCCCAACAGCGGCGGATCCACCGAAGTGACCGTCTGCGCATTCACGGGGAATGCACAAACCGTCAACACAAAGGAAATCGTCAACCCACTCCATACGCTTCTCATAATGTGCTCCTGAATAGAAAAAAAGCCAATGCATCCATGGGATGATGCACGATCGGCGTGAGGGAACTCCGCGGAATTTCCACCATCGTATCCGTAGCATATTAAGGATTCAATTGGCGAAATATAAGGAATGATTAGATAAGGGATTTCGTTCCCCAGAATTCTTACTCTTGATGTCATACCCGATGGTTGAGGCGCTAAGCTTTCGGTCCACGCTGTAAGCTGCAAGACACCAAGATTAAAAAAACCGGCGGATGCCCGTTGGGGACATCCGCCGGTGGTGGTTTGAAGATCAATCGACGTCGATCAAAGTCGTCGGTATGGCTTGGAAAGGACGAACATCAATCGTCGCAGGCGGGATCGGCCGGCACGTCCGGACCGCTGGAGCATCCCGCGAACGCGGCGAAGTCGCCCTGGTCCACGTCGCCGTCCGGTCCATCCACGCCATCCCGATCGAAGCACTGACAGTACTCGAACCCTGCGCCCGTCGGGTAGGCGTTGCCGCTTCCCGAACTGCAGAGCTGGAAGAGGGCGAAGTCGACGCCGTCGACGTCGCCATCGGCATCCGCATCGGCGAAGGGATCATTGCAGATCGAGAACTCGAAGGTCATCGAGTCTGCGTGGACGGCGGCAGGCGATCCATTGACCGTGTCGACCAGCTCCCACACGATCGTGATGACCTCGCTGAGGGCGAAGCCTTCGACGCTGGAGAAGCACCAGTCGTTGCCCTCCGGTACCGACGTGCTCGCGATCAGCGTGCCGTCGGGTCCGTAGCCGTCGACCAGCTTGATGTTGACGTTGCCCACGCCGCCCCAGCTGAACCAGCCGCCGAAGACGACACCGGCGCTGGCGTCCACCTTCAGGGCCTGCCAGGCCACTTCGTCCTCGCCTTCACCCGTGGACATGCTGGCGTAGTGACCGCCGTCGCAGCCCGTCGTCGCCTCGGGGCAAGCGCAGCTCAGCAGCGGGCACTCAAGCGGGAACTGCACCACGCCTTCGCGAATCAGCTCGTCCGAGAAGTTCCAGTAGCTGACCGGCTCGAGGTTCGGGATACGCGGATCTTGGGGATCCTCGGAACCGCAGAAGAGCGGCGCGACGGGTTCTTCAAAGCCCGGGTTGGCGATGGTCGTCGGGGCACTGACAAAGCCTTCGATCAGGCTGTCGATACACCCGTTGCTTCGGACGATGACATCGAAGGCCACCGCTCCCGGAGCGGGAAGATCGCTGACCTCACAGGTCAGCGTGGTGTCGTTGACCACGAGAACGTTGGTGCCGAAGATCGTCTGGCCCTGGGTGGCGAAGATGACCTCGGGCGATGCGCCGGAGAACCCGGAGCCGGTGATCGTCAGCAGGATCGGGCCGACCGTCGCGTTGTCCACGGCGGGAGGATCGATGCCGGTCAACGTGATCGGCTGGGTGCACTCCTCCAGGATCAGACCGTCGGCGTAGGCCGTGTGAGGGGCGCTGTTACCCTTGCCCTGAACCTCCCAGGAGGCAGTCATGGTGTCGGCCGAGGAAATGCCCTCGACCCAGGCAAAGGTCCAATCGGTACCACCGTTCACCGCCTCGCTGAGAACCTCGACACTGGCACCCGGCATGGGGGCGGCCGAACTGTCGCCATCGAGCAGCTTGAGAGTCACGCTGTTCGACGCCCCGCCTTCCGATCGGTTGGCGAAGAAGCCGCTGAGCGTATAGGTGCTGCTCGGCGTGGAGGTCACCGTCTGGTAGAACTGCGCAGTTCCGCTCGTGGTCTGGGTCGACGTACTGTGGTAGTGAATACCCAACGCCGGATCGGGACACGAGGGGAAATCGTCCGCACCCCACTGGTCGTCACGATACTGCAGAATGGGATTGGGCCCGGACATGTAGCCGCCCCAGAAGCGCGCTTTCCAGTCGCTGGCGGGCGTGAACGTCTCCACGCGGGACGCGACGCAGTCCTGGAAGGATTCCGGCAGTTCGAAGCTGCCGTTGGCCAGGTTGGGGCCGGCGCCGACGACGTTGAACCCTTCACGCCAGACGATGGGATCATGCGTGCCCACCTCGACGATGATATTGCGATAGCCGGTCGGCGCATCGGTGAGATCGAACGTCGCCGTCGCCTGCGCGCCGCTGGCGGCCACACTGCCGGCCACGATGGGCGCCTTGACGATGTAACCGGTAACGGCCTCTCCGATATCGCCGTCACCGCCGTTGATGTCATCGACCAGCGTGATGACCTGGTCATTGTCCTTGGCGGCAATCTCGTACGCACCCAGGATCACGCCCGGGCCGCTGGTCAGCACGACCGTGTCGCCGGTTCCGAACTCGTAGGCAGCGAAGGAGTCATCGTCGTCATCGACGAGCTTCCTGCCGACGTCGGCCCACTCCATGCGATCGCCCAGCGCGATATCGGGTGCGCGAAGTGTGACCGAGGTCTGCCCGTTGGTCAGATTCGTCCCGGTCAATGTGATCGTCGCGCCCGTATCACCGGTCTCCGCATAGGCGGGGGTGGTCATGCCCGTGATGCTCGGGGGAGTCGGATGATCGTTGTCCACCTGCAAGATCAGATTGTCGACATGGATCGCTTTCTCATTCGTGGTCGGGCTGTCGCCGTAGATGACGACCGTGACTTCCGTGGTGCCGTTCGGATAGACGCCACTGACCGAGAAGTCGGTCCAGTTGAACGGGGTGATGACCTTCTGGCCGGGAGGGGTCTCGGCAATGATCGTGCCGTTCTCGTCGCCCGCACGGAGCTGAGCACCGAATTCCATGCCCAACTGATCCGCGCCGGCCGCCCAGAGACCGGTGAGCTTCAGCGTGGTATCGCTGGTGAAATCCACGTAGTTGGTCTGCCAGAGCTTGTGGATACCATCATCCGTGGACCACGTGAGCCCGGCGTACTCGTTATCAGGATTCACAGTGTTATCCGCGGCCGGGCCGGTCGGAAAGGGGTAAAGCCTCGGGCAGAGCTGCTGATTGACCGATCCCTTCTCGATGCCATCCGTATCGGGATAGGGCAGGGCCAGCCAGTGAACACCCAGGAGCCCGTTCTCGAAATTCCAATTGTAGTTGATGGAGGTTCCGGTGGCATGAACGCGGAAGGTCGCATCGTCGAGCAGGTTGTCGACAACGGTGACCGCTTTGTCGATGACAATCTCAAATGTTCCGTCGACCGGGTTGTTGGTGTCGACAAGGAGATCATACTCGCCCACGCTCGGGAACGTCGGAGGGCTGCCCGTCCCCGTCTGGAACGCGCTGAAGGCGACCGTCGCCGCGTTGGCATCCTTGACGCGGATAGCGCCGTTGTAGACCTCCGACGTGAAGACATCGTGCCGCAGCTTGACCGCGCCGCCGTTGTTCAGGGTAGTCAGGCCGGTTCCCTGCAGTTGCAGGTAGTACCGGGCGGTGTCGAAGCTGTTGCTCAGGAAGTTGCGGAAGTTGCTCGGAGCGTCGGCGATGTTGGTGACCGCCGTGGAGTCGCCGGTTTCCGTGACGATGAGTCCGGTGGGGGGCGTTGACGGCCCGCTGAGACCCCACTCGTTCTCAAACTTCCAGATCAGCAGGAACCAGCCGAAGTCCGTATAGAATTTCGAATAGAACGGCACACTCGGATCGGCATTGATCTGATCTCTCAGCGCGAGAAAGGCTTCATAAGAGTCCGACGACGGGGGATTCACCGCCATGGCGCTCCCGTTGTTGAGTCCGCCGCCCGTGTCAAATTCGTAGATCCAGGACCCCTGGTGCGCGGCATCGAAAGAATCGTTGGAGATCGTGAGCGTCAGGCCGTCGGCGATATTCGAGCCGCTGCTGATGTTGATTCGAACACTCGCGCGGGGAATCGATTGCCCGAGAATCGATGGTTCCACCGTGGATACCGTCTGCGCATTCGCCGAGAACACGCCAAAAGTCAAGAGCAAAAAGGATGTCAACCCAATCCATGCGCCTCTCATACTGTCCTCCTTATGAGGGAAAAGGGGGAGTTCCTGCTTGCCGCTGAAACTACAAGGGAAGGCGGCAGGATTACCCAGTTCGTTTTGCCATTAAAGTGTTTATCCCAGAACGACCGGCCCTTGAAGGCCAGGAGCCAACGTCCCGGGTGTATTCGTCGGATGCCGGAACATCTCTGAGTTCGAACTCCGCGTAAAGCAAACCGGCGGATGCCCGAAGGCATCCGCCGGTGTCATTCGTGGTCAATTCTCGCAGGCGGGGTTCACGGGAACCTCGGGCCCGCTGTAGCAGTTGCTGAACGCCGCGAAGTCGCCCTGGTCCACGTCGCCATCCGGACCGCTCGGTCCTTCGCGATCGAAACAGGCGCAGAACTCGAAGCCGGCACCGACCGGGTACGGATTCCCGTTACCGGAGATGCACAACTGGAACAGGGCAAAGTCGAGGCCATCCACGTCGCCGTCCGAATCGGCATCGGCGAAGGGGCTGGGGCAGGGCGCGTCGATGATCAGGCCGTCCGCATGGCTGGCCGCCGCGCCGAGACCGTCACCCGTCATCTCCCAGATGACCGTCATGAACTCCATGGTCGGCGACCCGGAGACCGAACCGAACTGCCAATCGACCTGTTCGGCGCCGGAGGTCTGCATCACGATTTCGGATGCGATTTCCGTGCCCAGAGGATCGATGCCGTCGATCAACCGAAGCGTTACCGTCGTGCCGCCACCTCCGGCAAACCAGCCGCTGAGGAGGTAGTTGCGGCCCGGGTCCACCTTGATGGTCTGCCAGACCTGAAGCGTCTCGGCCTGATCCGTGCTGAGCGATGCGTAATGACCGCCGGCCGCGTTCGGATTCGGGCAGGTCAGGGCATCGGCCAGAACCGTATCGTCACGACGGAACTTGGTCGGATCCGTCGTGGACCAGATGTCCGCTTCGCCGAGCAAGGGACCGTCGCAGGGCGGATCGGGAATGAACTCGCCCGGATTCTGAGGATCCTCGATCAACACCTCGGGATCCTCGAACTCGCCGTTCAGCAGGTCCGCGGGGGCGGTGAAGAAGCCGTCGATCAACGTGGCGTAGCAGCCGTTGTTGCTCACGATCACGTCCATCGCGCCGAAGCCCGCCCCGGCCAGATCGATATCGAAGCCGAGCGTCGTATCGTTGATCGCGCTGACGTTGGTGGCGAAGATCGTCGTGCCGGGTCGCACGAAGACCACCATCGGCGATCCTCCGCTGAACCCGCTTCCCGTGATCGTCAGACCAGCCAGGCTCTCCTCCGAGGCGCCGCTCGTGGTATCGATGGAGGTGATATCCACGGGTACCGTGCACTCCTCGAGCAGCAGGTCGTCGGCGTGGGTCACCTTCACACCCGTGTCATCCAGATCGCTGTCCCACTCGGCGGTGAGCAGTCCGGTCGTGATGTCACCCGAGACATAGCCGAAGGTCCAGTCGTTATCGCCGGTGGGAATCACCTGCTGTGAAGCGACGGCGGCATCCTGATAGCCACCATCACGCAGCAGGATCGTGACGTTGGTCGGTCCGTACGCCGCGAAGAACCCGCTCAGCGTGTACGTGCCGTTCGGGACGGTAACGGTCTGCGTCAGGAGACGCTTGCCGGCCGTGCTGTTGAACGGCCCTTCCGAACTGGCCCAGAAGATGCCGTCCGGCGGCGGGCAGGTCGGCGAACCGGCGTAGAACAGGTTCTTGCGATTGTGGCCGCCACCCCCGTGCGGGTGCACGTGGATCGATGTCCAGTCCGTCGGACCGTCGGGCGTGATCGTCCCGAAGTTGCAGTCCAACTGAGAGAGATCCTCGGGCAACTCGAAACTGCCGTTGGTCAGGCCCGGGCCGGCGAGCGCCACGATGAAACCATCGACCAGATCCGCCGAGGGGCAACCCGACTTCTGCACGCTGACGGTCCAGTAGTCGCGATCGACACCGGTCAGGTCGAACGTCGCCGAGATCTGCGTGCTGCTGTTGACGCTCATGCTGACGGGAACGATCTCGTCACTGCCCTGGAACAACTTCACGGTGGTCTCACCATCCACGAAGTTGGTACCGGTGACGGTGACGGCCACAGACGTGTCATCCCGTTCGCCGAAGTTGGGGCTGATCGAATCGATCGTCGGCGGATCCGTGCAGATCTCACCTTCGAACAGGAGCAGGTCATCGATGTGCATGATCCCGCCCTGGAAGTTGTTGAAAATCTCGATCAGGAACACCGGCTTGATTTCCGTCGTCCCGGCCGGGAACTCCGCCGAGATGGAGAACTCACTCCAGAAGCTGTTGCCTGCCGACGGAGGAATGAATCCGCCGCTGATCTTGAGCACCTTGTTATCCGCGAAGACGGTGCCGTTCTGGTCCTGAAGTTCCGCACCGTAACGCATGACGTTCGCGGATCCACCACCCAGCAAACCGGTCAGGGTGACCGTTGTGGGTTCGGTGAAGTTGACCGGTATGGTCTGCCAGGCTTGGTGGACACCGGCCTGGTCGGACGTGACCGACCCCCAGATATAATCGCCGAAGTTCGGTGGATCCTCCGTGATCACCACCGTATCGGGATCATTGCGCTGCGCGCCTTCAATGTAGATGCTGCCTTTGTCGCGGAAGACGAGACTGCCCGCCGCGGCGCCGGGAGCGTTATCGCTCTCCCATACCGGGCTCGGATAGTTGTCAAACGATCCATAACCGCCGAAGCCGTTGATATTCGTATTGCCGAGGAAGTGCATCGAGAATGTGCCGTCGTTCAGAAGATTGTCGACGATCTGCACACCGGAGTTCACCGTGACCGTGGAGCAGGAGCCGATGAGTTCAATGTCGTAAGCACCGATCGCCGGGGCGGAGACCGTGGGATCCACACCGTCCGGGACCACGATGATGTGCAGGTCAAGTTCCGTGGCGGTCTGCTTGATGATGCCGGCGGCAATCACATCCGCCGAGGTCGTGCTGTTGAGATTCACCGACGTGACGCTGTCAAGATTGCTCCCGGTCAGACGCACATAGGATTGGGCACGACCCGAATGCGAGAAGTTGCGCGTGGTGATGTTGGCGCCCGTATCGCTGTTGGTGGCTGTGTAGCCGTCCGCCTCGCCTTTCCAGACCAGCATGATCTGATCGGGGAGATCGGGCGCACTGATGGCGGAAGCGGTCGCGGGGGCGCTCACTTCATTGTTGACGGCGGTGATGAAGGCCTCCCGGACGTTGTCGGTCTCGATCGCCGGATCCGGATCGGTCGCGAAGGGCACCGCGATGTTTCCGCCGGCGACGCCGCCCACCGTGTCAAACTCGAAGGTCACCGGCGACCCGGATGCATCGAGCGTGATGGTATCGCCATCGAAGACGGTACCGTCGAGCGTGAAGCGGGCTGTCGCCGGGTTGATGGTTCGGCCGATGACGGGGGGCGTCACTTCCGTGACGTCCACCGGGCACTGCGCATACGCCTGGGAGACCATGCCCCCGGCTACGCATGCGATACTCAGGGCTAAGACTGTGATTCGATTCATGAAATTCATTCTCCTCCTCCTGTCCGACGCTGTGGATGCATCATTGATGTGATGGGAGCTCCGCGAATGACCCACCACATGATCCATCCAAACTTGAACCCTCTACATTAACTCTACGACGCAATGATGACGATCCGGGGCAAGGCCGACTGATTGGGCATGCCCTTCTCGTTCTGAATCGGTTTAGTGTTCATCCCGATTTACTGTTCCACGACTCAATACATCATAACAGCTTGCTGTGCGGGACTAAACAGAAAAAACACGAACCATGACGGAGAGCTGGTTTCTTGCATTACCAGCTGGATTCAGGCCGTGATTTACGATCCCCCATGTCTGCATTGGTGCTCACGGCAGCTTCCCTTCGACAATCATTTCGGAATCCATAAGTCAGTATCTTAATATCCACAAACACTGTCAAATCAGGTAAGATAGGCTGATCCGCGATACGTGTACAATTATCGGACGTTAAGGGCGGCAATTGAGTTCACGGATCCTCGGAAATTCCTCAGGAATCTCTGGAGTCCCTTAGCAGGGTTTGGTAAAATCAATTGACACTGTTCGTTCGGGCAATACAACGCAGGGCACAAGTTCAGTAACGAAACGAGCTTACGATCGTAGCGCGTCTTCGATCGAGTCCACGTGTGTCTTGCCGTCGAAGAACATCACTTCCCGTGGGATCCGGACGGCCGCATATTGATCGTGGCGGTGAGGATCCCATAAAAGAAAGAATATCTCGCCCGCAGACCAATTGGTGGGTGAGCAGGTGCTCCGCGGCTGGTTGGCCGTCGAGACAGTCGAACCGAATCTGGCGTTAAGTTCATGATCCTGTACATGGTGGTATTTCTGATCGGCGCTCTCGTCACGGGCGCTGCGGTCTACCTGGTCCAGGGCAGTCGCTGGCGTGGCGTGATGAAGTTATTTGCCATCCGCGAAACCACGATGACCCTCGAGCGACTCGGATTTGATGTGACCACGGAGGAACATCGCGCCAAGGTGGAGGGCGTGCTTCAGCACTTTGCCGGCGGGTTCAACCGCATGATCTGCGATGCCCGTTTCGCGTCCTGGAAAGATTACTGCAACGCTCTTCCCTCGTTTTACCGGCCCTTTGCGCATGAGGGCGCTGCCATGGGTTACCCGCTTCGCCGCCTGGGCATGTACAGCGGGGAGGCGTTCGAGGCTGAGGTCGTCCGGGCGTTTCCGCAGTATCGCTACCTGTACTACGTCGGATTGGGCTTCTGGGGCGGAATGCGCGGCTTCACTCCGTCAAGGATGTGTTCGCTGACGCGCGAACTGGATCCGCTGTACAGGTATCTGTGTTACGACGGTTATGGCTTCAAGCACGGCTTCTTCGGCGAGCGACAAGGCAAGGCCGTGGCGCCGTTGATGCGGCTGGAAGGCTACGCCCGCCACGCCGCGTTTCAGGGATTGGGGCGTTCGCTCTATTTTCATTACATGGACGCCGATCCTGAAGTGCTGGTGGACAGGCTTCGTGAGTTGAACGAGTACGGGGCAGATGCCGCCTCGGGTGTCGGCCTGGCCTCGGTCTTCATCAATGATGAGCAGCTCGACGTGGCCATCGATCTCGCCGCGCGCATGGATGCGGCGTGGCAACCGGCGGTGCAGCAGGGCATGTGCTTCGGGCTCAAGGCGCGCTGCATCAACGATGTGGAGCGATTCGAGAACTGGATGCAGAACCAGCCCGCCTGCCGGCAGGAGGCGGTCTACACGGCGATCCGGGAGTGCGACCGGATTGAGCTTCAGGTACGGGATGAAGGACGTGAAGATGCCTACCGCCAATGGCGTGAGCGCCTGGCGTTCTGGATGGAGGCTCATGTGGATTATCCACTCGGGCCGATGAAACCGGCTGCCCCGGACACGTCACTGCGTGGCGTGCGCGGGACGACAGAGGATTAGCTGTACCCTTCGAGGCTCTGGGCTTCGGGAGGAGGATGTGATGATGGTGGATATGGAAAGCGCGCGTGCGGAAGTGCTGGACTGGGTCGCGCAAGCCACGAAGCTGCCGCCGGAGGAGGTTCCGCTGGACAAGCCGCTGGCGGAAATCGGTGTGGATTCCCTGGACGCGGTGCATCTGATCGCGACGATCGAATCCATTATTCAGCGCGAGTTGCCTGAGGACGTCGTTCAGCGCGTGCGTTCACTGAACGATATCTTTGCCATGATGCAGGAACGGGTGGCCGCCGCATAAGGGCCATTCCCACGGACCTGTCACCGGAGCCGACTCGGACGTGACGAAGTCGGCTTCGTTCATTTCCCGACACGCCACGGCGAGGGGCATTTCATGGATGACGTCGTCATCACCGGGTTAGGGATCGCGTCGCCGATCGGTCGCGGCGAGGATGCGTTCTGGGAGTCACTCAGCACCGGGCGGTCGGGTTCCGGTCCGGTTGAGGGAATGAATACCCAGGAGTTGCCCCGTCAGTTGGCCTGCCAGGTTCGGGAGGCGTTGCATGCGCCGGAAGGCATCGGCCGTGCCTCGCGCCTGGCGGTGGACGCGACCGAGCAGGCCATCGCATCGGCGCAACTGGCGCCGGCCAGTGAGCGGCGCCGTTTGCCGGAGGAACCGCGGTGTCACGTGATCGTCGGTACCACGATGGGGGAAACGGAGTTCATTGAATCACGTCTTTCCGGTGAGGATGAAGACTGGCTGGACGACGCGCACATGAAGGAGATCGCCTGCGGCTGTCCCGGGTCGATCGCGGGCAATGTGCGGCGATACGTCGGCGGCCGCGCCGAAGCGACGGATCTCTACGGGGCATGCGCGGCGGGGAACATGGCGATCGGCATGGCCCGGCGTCACCTGCTGGAAGGGCGTTGCGATATCGCCCTGGCGGGCGGGGCGGACGGATTCAGCGCGCTGGCATTCATCGGATTCATGCGGCTTCGCGTGATGGCGTCGGAAGTGTGCCGGCCCTTCGACCAGGCGCGGGACGGCCTCTTCGTGGGGGAAGGCTCGGCCATGTTCGTCATGGAGCGCGCGTCGGATGCGAAGGCCCGCGGGGCGCGCATTCGGGCACACGTCTCCGGCTGCGGCCAGGCCAGTGAGAATTACCATCCCACGCGACCCGAGCCGAACGGCGACGGATTGACTCGGGCGACACAGGCGGCGTTACGGCAGGCGGGACTGTCACCGGAAGACATCGGTTACGTCTGCGCCCACGGCACGGGGACGCCGCAGAATGATGCCATTGAAGTCAAAGTGCTGGAAGCCTGCTTCTCGAGAGGCATGAGGTTCAGTTCGATCAAGGCGCTGACAGGCCATCCGATGGGAGCGGCAGCGGCACTGGAGGCGGCGTGCTGCGTGTTGAGCCTCGAGCATCAGATGCTGATTCCCACGTGGCATCTGGAGAACGTGCTGGAGCCGTGTTCGTCCGAGGCACTGCGGGGCGGTCCGCTGGCCACACCGGTACAGCACGTCGTCAACAATTCGGCGGGTTTCGGTGGCTACAACAGCAGCGTGGTGCTCTCGGCGGCGTGACCCGTCGAAGATGAGATCTCACCCTTGTTTCACCAACTCTACTCCAGCGTATGCATCAACAGATCGTAGAGCCGATCCACTTCGCGGCGGGTCTCTTCGTCCAGATCGAAGCCGACCGGACCGCGCACCTTCGTGTTCTTGAAGACACCCTGTTTGACGAGCAGGTACTTTTCGACGGCGAGGAATCCGTCCAGACCGGTCTGCAGCGCGACCAGCGACGAGAGCGGCAGTGAAATACGATAGATGGTCTTTTCGTCGCCGCGTTCCAGGGCGTGGTACAGCGCGACGATAGCACGAATGAGATCGGCGCCGGGCATGGTGCCGACAATGCCACGGCGATAGCTGTCGACCAGCGCGATACCGCCGCTGCCCTCGAAGACGCGCGCCTTGCCCTGCGTGGCATCGCGCAATGCTGAGAGCCGCGGACCGATCGGCGTGGCTTCGGGCTTGAAGAGAATGCGTTCGCCGAATGTCTCCAGCAACCGCACGAGAATCTCGACCGGCAACGGGCGACCGACGTAGCCGCTGGCATCCTGCACGATGACGGGGATGCTGACCGCCTTGATGAGCCCTTCGTAGTACGCGAGCGTCTCCGACTCGAGCGTCGCGATGGAGACGGGGGGAATGGCCATGATCGCATCCGCGCCGACGTGTTCGGCCTGCTTGGAAAGACGGATGGCGGTGTGCGTGCTCTCGGCGCCGGTGCTGATGACCACCACGCCGTGCTCGCGGCCGGTCGAACAGGCGCGCTCGGCCACGAGTTCGCGTTCGTCGGTCGAGAGGCGCAGCACCTCGGACACCATGGCCATGACGATGCCGTCGGAGCCCTGCTCGTAGAGCCACTCGATCTCCTTGTCGAGCGTGGCGAGATCGAGGGAGTCGTCATCGAGGAAGGGCGTCTGAAAGACGGGCAGGACGCCACGAAGTTCACGTTTGCGGGGTTGGGAGATCATATTGTGTCCGGGGCTAAAAAGAGACCTCGGGAGATTAACGAAGGAACAGGTCACGTCCTTCAACCAGCGTGCGCATCTTGCGGTCGGCCACCGAGCGGCTGAGCATCCAGAAGCCGCAGTCCGGATGCACCCAGCGGATGCGTTCCGCGCCGAGCACGCTCACCGCCTTCTCGATACGACGGGCAAC
Organism: uncultured Planctomycetales bacterium; assembly: GCA_964618455.1. Taxonomy (GTDB): domain Bacteria; phylum Planctomycetota; class Phycisphaerae; order UBA1845; family PWPN01; genus CAZUAQ01. The sequence continues at coordinate 139,851 of CAZUAQ010000001.1, forward strand.
TTCCTCCGGTGACTCGACGCCATTGTCCTTGATGTCGATCACGCCGATGCCCAGCGCGATCGAGGGCTTGAGATCCTTCAACAACTCGAGTTCGTCGTCACCACGGCGGGCGAATTCGAGAATGAGGTGATCGCACTCGAGGGCGTTGTAGAAGGGAAGGAGCTGCTTGTGGAAGCCCTTTTGAATCGTCTGTCCACCATAGTTGCCGAAGCAGAGGTGGAAACCTTTTTCACCGGTGATGGCGGCGAAGAGCCGGTTGATCGCCTCGGCCGCCCAGGGTCCATCGTCGGGCGCGCCGGGCAGGTTCGCTTCGTCGATCTGGACTACCGGTGCGTCGATCGCGCGTAGCTGTTCGGCTAGCACGTCCGCCAGGGCGAGCGTGAGTTCGCGGCGATCGCCGTAGTGCTCGTCCACCAGTGTCTTGGCCAGCATGTACGGGCTGGTGCAGGTGAACTTGAGCGGGGAACGCGTGAGGGAGCGGACCTGATCGAAATCGTCGGGCAGGTTGAGTTCGCCCTCTCCCAGGGGTTCGCGAACGACCCCCGCCGGGCGCACGCGAAAACCCATGTTCGCGTTGCGGCGGAAAGCGTCCAACTCGGTACGGGTCAGTTTGGAGTGAATCCCGGAAAGCGGCCGGATGAAGTAATCGATCATGCCGTTGGTTTCGGGGTGATTCACGTCGAAGCGCGAGAGTTCCCCGTCGGCGATCACGTCGAGCCCGGCGAGTTCCTGTGTTTTGAGGACGACCATGACCGCGTCGCGCCAGGTCAGCCGATTGGGCATGGCGCTGAGCCAGTCGGGGACGGGATAGCTGCCGACGACGGTGGTCTTGATGGCGGGGTCAGCCATGTCGTAAACCTCTTCGCTAGTCTTCGGGGAGCGGCTGGTCCTTCGTCTCAGGCGCCAGCAAGAGGACGAACAGCCCGAAGATGTAAATGAAGATCATCAGGAACGAGCCGTAACGAATGGCGCGTTCGGCGCTGCCTGCCACGGCGGGCAGGAAGGGGATCACCAGCGCGCCGCTCATGAGCAGACCCTGCAGGCCGCTCTTGAACTGTGGAACCAGGGCCGCCAGGAATCGCCCCACGTTATAGCAGAAGCCGACACCGGTGGCGCGGAGTCGTGTCGGGAAGAGTTCGGGGAAGTAGATGGCGTATCCGCCGAACGGTCCGAGGGTCACGAAACCAACCAGCACGCCGAGGACGTACGCTTCACCGATGCTGTCGGCGTAGAGGAAGGTGTACGACACGACGAAGAACGCCAGGATGAAGAAGATGCCGAAGGCGGGCTTGCGTCCCATGCGGAGCGAGATCCAGGTGTAGGCGGTGATGCCGAGGAACGCGCCGACCTGCTGGAGGAAGAAGGCGGCGGCGACGAAGCGCTCCGTGGCCTCCTCGGAATAGTTCCGGGCGATGAGGCGATTCAACTCGGGCGTGAAGAATCCAACACCCCACAGGCCGCCCACGCCGACGACGCCCAGCAGCATGCCCAGCACTGCCCGGCGGGCCCACCGCCCATCGGTGAACAGGCCGAGATATCCGGAGTGGGAGTCCGTGGTCCCGGCGGCTTTCTGTTCGAGCCATTTCTTGCGGGCATTGACCCATCGATCCGGTTCCTTGAGCGTCAGTCGGATGACCACGACGAGCAGGGCGGGCAGAGCGCCGATCGCGAAGAGCCAGCGCCAACCGAATAGGGGCATGATGAAGAACGCCAGCACCGCGCCGGTCATGTTGCCGATGGAGGAGAGGGCCTGCAGCGCGCCGAGTGCCGCCGCCCGGGAACGCTCCGGCATGGTCTCGGCCACCAATGCCGCGCCGGCGGCAAACTCCCCGCCGACACCCATGGCCGTCAGGAAGCGCAGGATGTGGAACTGCGTCGGGTCCTGGGCGAGGCCGTTGAGCCCAGTGAACACGGCGTAGGTCAGAATTGCCAGGGCCATCGTCTTGGCGCGGCCGAGCGTGTCGCCGACCCACCCGAAGAAGAGTCCGCCGAACGCCCAGCCGAAAATGAAGACGGACGTGGCGAAGTTGCCCTCGTCGCTGGCCATCTTTTCGGCCTTCTGTTTGCCGAAGTAGCGGATGAGGTTTTCCTGCGGAACACCCGGAGGGTCCCCTATCTCGGCGGACGTGTCGCCGGATGGGGTCGCCGGCAATGTGGCGGCAGGTGACGTGGCGGTCGCGTTGGACGACCAGCCCAGTAACTGTTCGGCCGCCTCGGGCGTGATGACATCCAGCTGAACGAGTTTGTGCAACGCGTCGCGGGAGATTGACGATCGGTCGGCGATGCTGCGTTGCCCGATCGCGCGTTCGAGTCTCTCAGCCGTGAGCGGGGTGCCATCGGCCGATGACTCGAGGTTGAATTCGACGCCCTCAGCGACCAGGGAGTCCACCTCCTGTTTCGTCCAGTTCTGCCGGGCGTCGACGAGGGGCTTGCCCACGTAGACGGCCAGGTCTTCACGCGTGATGGTTCGGGACTTGCCTTCCTGCGTATCGAGCCTTTCCTTTTCCACGAGGCGCGCGACGACTTCCAGAGTAATTTGCCCCTTCTCGCCAAGTGACTGCAAGTCTTTCAGGCCGAATTGTTCGCCTTCAATCTCTTTCTCCGTGAGGGCTTGCCGACCCATGTGCGACGCCACCGTGAGATAACCCAGGCTCTCAGGCAGAAGGGGTGTCCCGTACTCGATGTATTTCGGCGTCAGCAGGTGTTCGCCGACCGCCACGGCGACGTTGCCGCGTGTGGCGGTATCGGTGGGCTGACCATCGTCATCACGCAACAGGTTGGGAATGTCTCGCGGCTGCAGGAGGCCCTGGTCGACGAGTTTCTCAAGATCGTCCCGGCGGTACTCGCTCAGGACGGCGTCTCCGATTCTTTCCAACCCCGCGTCGAGCGGCGAGACACCGAGAATCTCCTTCATGGCCGGGCCGCGTCCGAGCGTGAAAAACTGCTGGTCCATGGTGTCGAACAGCCAGCCCAAGGTCGCGATGATGAGTACCCACCACTGGTATCGTGAGAGGCCCCGATACCAGGGCAAAGCCTTGTCGTTGAGTTGCGGCGGTTCGGATGCCATGACGGGAGTTCCTACAGGCCACGCGGAGGTTCACCACGCGAGCGGAGAGGAGAAGGCGGTATCCTGATCACAAATCTTTGTGCGGCGGATCGTAACGGAAAGATTCCTGGCACGCCAATCAGGAATGGCAGGTCCGAAAATCTTGGGCTACCGCCATTATCCTTCGGGATGGATAGAGACGATACCCTAATTCTGGGGTACAAACGCACGGCTGCAGATCAGTTAGATTAAGCACACCTGCATGCGAGCCGATCACTCCTTTGTTCGAGCGTAACCCCACACATGTCGCCTATCTGGAGAAGGGTCCATGAGCCTCCGTCAGAAAATCGTCCTCATCTCCGCCATTCAGTTGGTAGTCGTGGCGGCCATTCTGCTTTTTGCCTATTACCGGGAAGCCTCGGACAAGGTCGTCCAGCAGTACGTGGAGAAGTCGCGGAGTGTCATTCTCACGGCGGAATCGACGCGTGAAGAGATGGGCAAGAAATGGGATCTGGGCATCTTCACGGCCAATCAGCTTCGCCACTGGGCGGACGAGGGCGAGATGAAGAAAGTTCTCGCGGCGGTACCGGTCGTGACGGCATGGAAGGCGGCGATGGCCAAGGCGAAGGAGGGGGGATACATCTTCAAAGTGCCCAAGTTCCAGCCGCGGAACCCCGAGAACGAGCCGGATGAACTCGAGGCCAAGGTGCTGAAGATGTTCAAGGATGAGGGCATCAAGGAGTACTACGAGATTGACGAATCGATGAACGCCATCCGCTACTTTCGTCCCATTCACCTGACGGAAGACTGCCTGCTGTGCCACGGCGATCCCGCCAGGTCGCAGGAGTACTGGGGCAATGCGGACGGCCTCGATCCGACCGGTGTGCGCATGGAGAACTGGAGAGCAGGCGAGGTGCACGGCGCGTTTGAGGTCATCCAGTCGCTGGATGAGGCGGATGCGCAGATCGCGGCCTCCATGTGGCAGGGCATCGGCGTGGTCTCGTTGCTGGTCGGACTGGGTTGTGGAACGTTCTATTTCCTGATCACACGCAACGTGGTCAAACCCGTCAACCGGATCGTGGATGAACTCAACGAAGGTGCGGACCAGGTGAACGACGCCTCCGCACAGGTGTCGTCCTCGTCGCAGAGCCTGGCCGAGGGCGCGACCGAACAGGCGGCTTCTCTGGAGGAGACATCCAGCGCGCTGGAAGAGATGTCCTCGATGACGCAGAAGAATGCCACCGACGCGTCATCGGCGAATCAACTGGCGGGCAGTGCCAGCGAGGCCGCCCAGAAGGGTGACCAGGTCATGGATCGTCTGAATTCCTCCATGGCGGGGATCAATGACTCGTCCGAGCAGATCAGCAAGATCATCAAGGTGATCGAGGAGATCGCGTTCCAGACGAATCTGCTGGCGTTGAACGCGGCGGTCGAGGCAGCGCGGGCCGGGGAGCACGGCAAGGGCTTCGCAGTCGTGGCGGACGAGGTGCGCAACCTGGCGCAGCGGTGTGCCGAGGCGGCGCGGGAGACGACCGGCCTGATCGAGACGTCGGTGGAGCGAGCGCGGGAAGGCGTCAACGTGGCCGGCGAGGTGGGCGAAACATTGGCGACGATCGTGAAAGACGTCACGCAGGTCTCCGAACTGCTGAACGGCATCGCCATCGCATCGAGTGAGCAGGCGCGGGGCGTCGACCAGATCAATGAACGCGTCTCGCAGATGGATAAGGTCACGCAGCAGAACGCGTCGGGTGCGGAGGAGTCGGCGGCTGCTTCCGAGCAACTCTCGGCACAGGCGCACAATCTCAAGAGTTCCGTCGAGGGTCTGGTCAGCCTGGTCAGCGGGCGAGGCCGTTCAGCCGCGACTTCGTCAACTCCCACACCGCAGGTTCGGCGGAACATCGCGCAGACACGATCGGGACAAACGCCGGTGCCCCGGCCGACGAAGCCGTCCGGGAACGCAGCGCCATCGATCAAAGCGGATGACTTCCCGATGGGGGATGACTTCTAAGCCAGCTCGAGGCGGAGAGCGATTTGCCCGCCGCAGCTTGAAAGAACATGATGCAAAGCCGGTCAGCGGCCGCTGGTCGGCTTTGTTCGTGCGCGGCGGCTTGACACTCCGGAACCGGGGCGGTACGACCGTGACTCTTGGTGTCGCCCCTTGACGAGAGTGCCCCCCGCATGAGTCTCCGCCTTCGCCGGCAACGCCGATTCGCGCTGCTTTGCGTCCTGCCCGCGCTGATTCTGTTCACGCTCTGGGTCGGACTTCCGACCGTTCGCGCGTTCGTCTACGCCCTGACCGAGTGGAACGGTTTGAGTGAACCGCGCTTCGCGGGATGGGGCTCGTTTCGATCGGTACTCTTCGGGACGAACCATCTTCTGCTGGCGTTGAAAAACAATCTCATTCTGATGATCGTGCCATCCGTGCTGGCGCTGGTCATCTCGCTGGGATTCGCCGCCGCCATCCATCGCGGGGTATTCGGGGCACGGTTCTTCCGCTCCGTCTTTTTCTTTCCCAACGTACTCTCCGCCGTGGCGGTGTCGGTCCTCTGGATGCTGATGTACAGCACGACGGAGTACGGCATTCTCAACGCGCTGCTCCGGGCGGCCGGTCGGCCGGCCGACGATCCGATCCAGTTCACGGAGTCCTCCGTGCTGGTGTGGGCGGTGATTCCCATGCTCGTGTGGTCCTCGGTCGGCTTCTTCATGCTGCTGTTTCTGGCGGCGATGCAGAATATTCCGGAATCCTTTTATGACGCCGCGCGCATCGACGGGGCGGGGCCGGTCCATACCTTCTTCTTCATCACCGTGCCGCTCATCTGGGACACCGTGGTCGTCGCCCTCGTCTTCTTCGGGATCGGGGGTCTGAAGATCTTCGACCAGGTGTGGATTCTCGAGCAGCAGCAGCCGCGCCCGCAGAGCAACACCCTGGCGACCCTGATGTACGGCAAGATCTTCGAGGAGTACCGGATCGGGGAGGGCACGGCCATCGCCGTGGTGCAGTTCGCACTGGTCCTGCTGATCACCGTGGCGCTGCTGAAGCTGTGGCGTCGGGAAGCCCTGGAGTACTGATGCCATCTGAACCCCAAACCCGTCTGGTCACGCCGGGCCTGGTCGTCGGCTATGAGGCGCTGGTGATCTGGTCGCTGCTCGTGATCGTGCCGATGCTCTGGTCGGTTTTAGCGTCGTTCAAGACGGAGTACGAACTGCGGGAAGACCCTTTCAGTCTGCCAAAAGCTTTGTCGCAGAGACATGATGCTGCATCGAAAGATGACGTTGCGGCGGATGACCCGGCTTCCCGTGTCCTCGAGCCCGGTGAAAACTATGTCACCGCGCTGCGCGAGATGCGTTTCGAAGGCTACTTCTACAACTCGCTGGCGGTGGTCGGGGTTTCGCTGATTCTTCTCCTGCTCGTCGCGACCCCGGCGTCTTATGCATTGGCGCGGCTGCCCCTGCGCGGAAGCCGGCTCATGCTGATCTACCTGTTGACCGGCTTGATGGTGCCGGCACAGCTCATCCTCGTCCCGCTCTTCTTTCAGTACACCTCCTGGTCGAACGCGCTCACTGCGCTGGCGTCCCCGCTGTTCCACCTGCTGGGCATGGAGGGAGCACAGCTTTCCCTACACAACAGTCACCTGGGCTTGATCCTGATCTACGCGGCCACGTCGCTGTCGTTCACGGTGTTCGTCCTGACGAACTTCTTCCGGACGCTGCCGAAGGAATTGTACGAGGCAGGCATCATCGACGGCTGCAGCGAGGGACAGGTATTTCTTCACGTCATGCTGCCCCTGGCGCGGACGGGCCTGATTACCGTAGCGATTCTGAATTTCATCGGGCTGTGGAACGAGTATCTCTTCGCGCTGGTCTTTCTCCATGATGACGCGCTGCGCACCCTGCCGCTCGGGCTGGCCGATCTTTCCATGCAGGCGAGTTACCGCCAGGCAGGGAAAGCCGATGCCGGGGTGCTGTTCGCCGGCCTGGTGATCGTGATGATCCCCACGCTGATCGTCTATCTGCTCATGCAGAAACATCTCGTGCGGGGGGTGACGGTGGGGGCGGTCAAAGGCTGAAAACGGAGTTCCGCCTCGGATTCAATTCACGATGGTGCATTACCGATGTGCAGGTTGCCAACCCCGGGAGAGCGGGTTCTAATAGAGTTCTTGTCCCGCCACCTCACCCCGTGATCAAGCTACCCTTACGCCTGAAGGATGGCACGGCCGGCAGGGACGCGTTGAGAGAGATGACCGACACCGGAATGCCGCAGACAAGGAGTTATATGATGACAGCGAAGTGGAGTGGATTGGTCGTGGTGCTTGCCGCCGTGATGGTATGGATGGTGGCCACGGGAGACAACCAGGCACAGGTCAGTTCAAGCGCGGGGCCGGCCCGTGTGGGCGTCGTGGATCTGGTCGAGGTCTTCAACGAGTACAAGCAGACCCAGGTACTCACCGACAAGAAGAAGGACCTCCTTCGCGAACTGTCGATGGAGCGCGACGCCAAGCTGAAGAGGCTCGAGCAGGAGCGTATGGCGCTCCAGGCACTGAACCCGAACATGCCCGCATACAACACCAAGAAGAACGAAGTGCGCCGCATGGCGGTCGAGGCGAAGATCTGGGAAATGGTGAGCCAGGACGATCTGGATTCGGACCATCGCCGCTGGGTCAAGATCACGTACGAGAGTATCATCAACGAGGTCGAGAAGGTCGCGCGAAAGCGGGGCTACGACATGGTCGTGACCGAGGACCAGGTCGAGACGGACGTCGATGACACCAAGCTGCTGATTCAGCAGATGATCAATCGCAAGGTCGTTTACTCGAATTCCGCGTACGACATCACGAACGAGGTCCTGACGAATCTCAACAACGCCTTCGAGAGAGCGGGGGGCGCCGCCTCGATCCAGTTCTCTCGGTAAATCGGGCGGACCAGGTGACAGGGACGGAAGTCGCGAGCGTATCATGACCAAGAGCTTTCTTCTCAGCGAGTTGGCCAAGGAGGTCGGCGGATCGATTCGAGGCGATGCCGGAACGCGCATATCAGGCGTGAACAGCATCAGCCAGGCCGGCCCTGAGGATCTCACGTGGCTGGCCGCCGCCAAGTATGGCGATGCGTTGAACGTATCGCGTGCCGGCGCGGTCGTCGTGTCGAAACGGTACGGTGAGACACCGATGCCCGCGCTGCTCGTGGAGGATCCGGAACAGGCATTCGCGCAGCTGCTTGCACGATTCGCCGACGAGGTGCCGAGGCCCGAAACCGGTATACATCCGACGGCGATTATCGCACAGGATGCACAGATTGATGCCGGCGTGGCAGTGGGTCCGTACACGATCATCGGCAAGCGGGCGCGCGTCGGGCGGGGTACGGTCATTCACGGCAGTGTTCACCTTGGCGATGACGTTCGACTGGGGGCCGACTGCGAACTGTGGCCCGGCGTCATGATTCGCGAGCGATGCACGCTGGGCGAGCGCGTCATCGTTCACGGCAACACCGTCATCGGTGCGGACGGCTTCGGCTACCTGTTCCGCGACGGCCGCCATGTGAAGATCCCGCAGATCGGCACGGTCGAGATCGGGGACGACGTGGAGATCGGTGCGGGATGCTGCATCGATCGCGCGAAGTTCGGGGCGACGCGTATCGGCGCGGGAACGAAGATTGATAACCAGGTCCAGGTCGCTCATAATGTCCAGATTGGTCCCAACTGCATCCTGGTGGCGCAGGTCGGGATCGCCGGCAGCGCCCAACTCGGAGCGGGAGTCGTGCTGGCCGGCAAGGTGGGCATTCACGATAACGTGAGCCTCGGAGAGGGCTCCTTGGTTGCGGCCTGTGCCTGCGTGTCCAAGGACGTCCGCGACGGGGCCAAGGTGATCGGCATTCCCGCCCAGGACATGGATCAATGGGTGCGGGAGCGGGCGAAGGTCAAACAACTTCCGCGCATGGCGGATCAACTGAAAGAACTGATCAGGCGGATTGAGCGACTTGAGGCCTCAGCAGACGATTGAAACACCGGTGGAACTGTCCGGTCGCGGGTTGTTCACCGGGGAAGAAGGGCAGCTCCGTTTCCGCCCGGGCGATCCGGATACGGGGATCATCTTCGTCCGGAGGGATCAGGATCCTCCGGTGCGCATTCCCGCGCGCGTCGAGAACGTGGCCAAGCGGTTGCGTCGCACCTCCATTCGCAACGGCACCGTCGAGATCGAGACGATCGAGCACTGCATGTCGGCGCTGGCGGGTCTGGGAATCGACAACGCCGAAGTCGAACTCAACGCCAACGAAGTGCCCGCCATGGACGGCAGTTCCCTGGACTTCGTCGAGCAGATACAGAAAGCGGGCATCGTCCAGCAGGCCAAGCCGCGCGAGGTGTTTCGCATTCCGGAAATGGTGCGTGTCTCGGAAGGAGACAGCTACATCCTCGCCACGCCGGGCATCGACGGCGAGGACGTACTCGAGTTACTGTACGACCTGAATTACTCGGGCACCCCCTCGATCGGTCAGCAGATACTCAAGCTCCGCCTGACGCCGGACAGCTTCGAGTCGCAGATCGCCCGTGCCCGAACGTTCGTGCTCAAGGCCGAGGCCGAGCAGTTCAAGGCGGCGGGGCTGGGGCGGCACCTGTCGTACAGCGACATCCTGGTCTTCGATCACGACGGCCCGATCGAGAACGAACTGCGCTACGCGGACGAATGCGTTCGCCACAAGATCCTCGATCTCATTGGCGATCTCTTCCTGTTCGGGCGCTTTCTCTCGGGCCAGGTCTTCGCCCGCCAGTCGGGCCATGCGCTGAACCACGAGATGGTACGCAAGCTTCGCGAGCTCGAGCAGGCTTCGGAACTGAAGGACCGGCTCGGCGCGCAGCCGGCGTTTGATACGCGGCAGATTCAGCGTATCCTTCCGCACCGCTTTCCGTTTCTCATGGTCGATCGCGTGATCAGGCTCGAGCCGGGCCGCCACGCGACGGGCATCAAGAATGTGACGGTCAACGAGGAGTTCTTCAGCGGTCACTATCCGGGCCAGCCGATCATGCCGGGCGTGCTGATCATCGAAGCCATGGCCCAGCTCGGCGGTTTGCTGCTCTCGCGCGAGTTGGAGCACACGGGGAAGGTGGCGGTGCTGCTCAGTCTGGACAAGGTCAAGTTCCGCCAGCCGGTGACGCCCGGTGACCAACTCGTGCTCGAAGCGGACGCGCGTCGCGTCAAGTCGCGGACCGGACACGTCAGTTGCCGCGCCTCGGTGGGTGGGGCGGTCGTGGCCGAGGCGGACATCAAGTTCATGATGGTGGATGCCGATCCGCTGTGATCGAACGCGGGATCGCGGCCGCGCCTGTCGCGCGGATGAGGACGGAAGACGAAAGCATAAGATGATTCACGAGTCAGCAACGATTGAACCCGGAGCCCGCCTGGGCGAAAACATCAGCATCGGACCGTACAGCTACGTCGGTCCGAACGTGGTGCTGGGTGACGGATGCATCCTTCACAACAACGTGACGATCACGGGGCAGACGACCTGTGGCCGGGAAAACGTGTTCTACCCGCAGACGGTGATCGGCGCCGCGCCCCAGGATCTGAAGTTCAAGGGAGGCGACACGCGCCTGGAGATGGGCGACGACAACATCTTTCGCGAGAATGTCACCGTTCACGCCGGGACCGAGGTCGCCGGCGGCCTGACGAAGATCGGCTCGCACAACCGGTTTCTCGTCGGCGTTCATATTGCACACGATTGCCAGGTGGGGGATGGATGTATCCTGTCGAACTACGTCCAGTTGGCGGGGCATGTCTGTCTCGAAGACCGCGTGACCATGGGCGGACTGATCGGCATTCATCACTTCACGACAATCGGGACTCTGGCCTACATCGGGGGGCTGACGCGCATCGTCAGTGACGTGCCGCCCTTCATGATCGTGGAGGGCAATCCGTCCAGCATTCGCGGTTTCAACGAGACCGGCATGAAGCGCTGGGGCTATGCCGACGGGCAGGTCCAGGCCGTTCGTCAGGCTTATCGCATTCTGTTCAGTCGCCGGGCCGAGCGCACCGGCCGCCCGGTGAGTGAGCGTCTCGCCGAGCTCGAACAATCCGTCGAGATGACCGACGAGGTCCGCCGGATCTGCGATTGTATTCTTCGGAGCGTGCGTGACGGCGTGTACGGACGTTACCTCGAACATGCCCGCCGCGATTCGGAAAAGGATCGCGACGGCTATTACCGCAACGCGGGCGGGGGGAGTTCATGAGCGATCCGATTCCGGTCGCGGTCATCGGCACCGGGCACATGGGCCGGCATCACGTGCGGGTCTATCACGAACTGCCGGAGGCCCGGCTTGTGGGCGTCGTGGACCTCGACGAAGCGCGTGCCCGCGAGATCGCCGAACCCTTCGGCGCCCCGGTACACACTTCGCTTGACGCTGTGATCGACCAGGTCCGCGCGGTGAGTGTGGCGGTGCCGACCGTGGCGCATGTCGAAGTCGCCATGCCCTTCCTCGAAAGAGGTCTGGCGGTGCTCATCGAGAAACCCCTCGCCACCGACAGCGCCGCCGCCCGGGAACTGCTCGAAGCCGCCGATCGCCATAATGCCCTGATCCAGGTGGGCCATACCGAACGCTTCAACCCGGTCGTTCGCGCGATGCACCGCATGGATGTTGAGCCGCGCTTCATCGAGACGCACCGGATCAGCCCGTTCACCTTCCGAAGTGCCGACATCAGTGTGGTGATGGACATGATGATCCACGACATCGACATCGTCCTGTCGCTCGCGCGCAGCCGGCCCGCGCAGATCGAGGCCGTCGGGGTCAGCGTCCTTTCGGAACAGGAAGACGTCGCCAATGCCTGGGTCACCTTCGACAGCGGCTGCGTCGTCAATCTGACGACGTCGCGGCTGGCGCTGAAGACCGAGCGCAAAATCCGCGTGTTCAGTGACCAGGCGTACCTCTCCCTCGACTACCAGAAGAAGAACGGTATCGCGGTCAAAAAGGACGCCAACCTCGACCTGCTCAAGTTCGCCCGCGAGAGGAATGCCGAGGATCTCTCACAACTCGCGGGCACGGACTTCAGCTCGATGGTGAAGGTCGAACCGCTGCAGATCGACGATGTCGAACCGCTTCGCGCGGAACTGCAGTCGTTCTTGTCGTCGGTGCGAACCGGCGAGCCTCCGGAGGTCAGCGCCGCCGACGGGCTGGCGGCGTTGGAACTGGCCGAGGGCATCGTCGCCGCCTGCCGCAAGCACGGCTGGAAGGTCGAGCAGTAGTTCGGGCCTCACTGGTCAACGACTCGCGTCCCTGCAACAATAGCATCCATCATGAACACCGAACCCCACTTCACGATCGGGATGGTGCAGCATGCCTGCAGCCCTGATCGCAATGCCAACGAGTCCGCCGCGATGCAGGGCATCCGCCAGGCAAATGAGCGCGGCGCGCAGATCATCTGCCTGCAGGAACTCTTCAATGGTGAGTATTTCTGCAAGGTCGAGGAAGCCGACCGTTTCGATCTCGCCCAGTCCATCCCCGGGCCGACGGTCGAGGCCTTCAGCGAGCTAGCCCGCGAACTGGAAGTCGTGCTCGTACTTCCGATTTTCGAGCGCCGTGCAGCGGGGGTGTATCACAATTCTGCCGCCGTGGTCGATGCCGACGGCACGCTCCTCGGCACCTACCGTAAGATGCACATCCCCGACGACCCGATGTATTACGAGAAGTACTACTTCGCTCCAGGGGATACCGCGGGCGAGACGAAGGGGTTCCGCGTGTTCGAAACGCGCTACGCGGATATCGGTGTGCTGATCTGCTGGGACCAGTGGTATCCCGAGGCCGCGCGAATCACGAGCCTGCTCGGTGCGGAAGTGCTCTTCTACCCCACCGCCATCGGCTGGCATCCGGCGGAGAAAGCCCAGTTCGGTGAGGCCCAGGCCGACGCCTGGCGCACCATGCAGCGCAGCCATGCCATCGCCAATGGTGTCTACGTTGCTTCGCCCAATCGCATCGGGCACGAGCCCGAGCCGGGCACCGACGGCATCGAGTTCTTCGGGCGATCCTTCGTCAGCGATCCCTTCGGACGTGTCGTCGCCGAGGCCGGCGCGGATCCGAAGGTGCTCGTGCATACCTGCGACCGCCGCCTGATGGAGGATGTCCGACGCAACTGGCCGTTCCTGCGCGATCGTCGGATCGATGCATACGGGCCGATTCTCAACCGCTGGCTGGGAGACCGCCGCTGACCCCGGCGGAGCCGCACATGCCGTCTGATACCTCAACGAAGTACCGCATGCCCGCCGAATGGGAGCCGCACGAGGCGACCTGGATCGCCTGGCCCCATCACGAGCCCGACTGGCCCGGCAAGCTCGAACCGATCCACTGGGTCTATGCCGAGATCGTCCGCGTGCTGGCCGAGGGCGAACGGGTCGAGATTCTCTGCCACGATGACGCCACGCGCGAACGTACTGTCGATTGCCTGAACAAGGTGGGCGTCACCGCATCCGGCTATCGTCTGCACGACGTGCCGAACGATCGAAGCTGGCTGCGCGACTCTGCGCCGACCTTCGTGCGGGACGACTCGGGAGAACGCGCCCTGATGGCGTGGCGGTTCAATGCCTGGGCGAAGTACGACAACTACCAGCGCGACAAAGACGTGCCCGAGGCGATCGCGAAAGTGACCGGCCTGCCGAGGATCGACGCCACACGTCCGGACACCGGCGAGCCCTTCGTCCTGGAAGGCGGCGCCATCGATACCGACGGGCAGGGCACGCTCCTGGTGACCGAGGAATGCCTGCTGAGCGAAGAAGTCCAAGTGAGAAACCCAGGGCTGGATCGCGCCGGATATGAAGCGGCATTCGCGCACGACCTGGGCATCACCAAGACCCTCTGGCTCGGCCGGGGCTGCGCCGGGGACGACACGCACGGCCATGTGGATGACATCGCCCGCTTCGTGCAGCCCGGCGTGGTGGCGCTGGCGTACGAAGAGGATCCGGCGGACGCGAACCACGAAGCGAGCAAAGACAACCTGCGCCGACTGCAACAGGCCACCGATGCTAACGGTCACCCGCTTCGTGTGGTGAAGCTCCCGATGCCGCGCCCGGTGATCTTCGAAGGCGAGCGGCTGCCCGCCAGTTATGCGAATTTCTATATCTCCAACCACGCCGTGCTTGTTCCCACGTTCAATGACCCCATGGACCGCTTGGCCCTGAACACGCTGGCGGAGTGCTTTCCCGAGCGGCAGGTGGTCGGCATTCACGCCGTCGATCTCGTCTGGGGCATGGGTACGCTGCACTGCCTGACGCAGCAGCAACCCCGCGCCTGATGGAAGTTGCTTGCCATCAAACACGCCGCTCGAAGAACCCGCTGCACACTCTCGATGGACTCTGATATACTGCATCTGCCGCCGATGGGCGGTATAGCCGTTGGTGGGGACGACTCTAACAAGCGACCGAGGGAGGCAACATGTCCACGAAAGCATTTCAAAGCGTTGGGGTCATTGGAGTCCTGTTGTGCTTGGGCATGCCGCTTCATGCGCAGGACGGCGGGAATGAACCGAGCATTGATCCCAAGGCCGACAAGTTGTTGCGGAGAATGAGCGAGTATCTGGCCAAGCAAAGCTCGTTTCATGTCAGTACGCACAGCACCATCAAGATCGAATCAGACGCCGTCAAGCAATCGATTGAATCGATGTACGACGTGGTTGTCGTCCGGCCGAACCGCCTCGTGATGCGTCTCAAGAAGGGCGAGATGGGCGTCAACGTCGTTTGCGACGGCAAGAAGCTCTACGTTCACTCGCCTTCAATGAACAAGTACACGGTATACGATGCTCCCGCTGATCTGAATGCACTGGCCACGGAGTCCGAGGGCATGATGATGGCAGGTTGGGAATCGATGTTCCTTGCCTCGATGATCGCCGACGACCCCTACAAGCTGGCCATGGAAGGCGTCACGTCGGGCAAGTACGTCGGCAAGGAAGAGGTCAACGGCGAGTCCTGCCATTACATGAAATACGAGCAGCAGTTCTTTGATTGGGACATCTGGATTCAGGACGGTGACAAGCCGTTGCCGATGCGTATTCGGCCCGACATCGCAAAACAGATGAACCTCATGGAGGGCAGGGATGACGCGGAAAAGATGACCCTCCGCTACGTCATCGATTTCAAGGAGTGGAGTACCGACGTCAGGCTCGAGGAGGGGTTGTTTGCATTTGATCCTCCAGAGGGTGCGGAAAAAGTCGACTCCTTTTTCGAGGGGTATGAGGAGGGTCCGCCGCCGCTGCTTGGTGAGGAGGCGCCCGACGTCGAGCTCGTTCTGCTGGATGACAGGAAGGTCAAACTGGCCGACCTCCGGGACAAGAAAATCGTCATGCTCGAATTCTGGGCGACATGGTGCGGCCCCTGCGTGGAAGCACTGCCGGTGATCAGCAGGATCGCAGACGAATATGCAGACAAGGGTGTGGTCTTCTACGCGGTCAACCAGGCGGAATCGGAGCGGCAAGTCGAACGTTTCCTCAAAAGCAAGGAGATTGAGACCGACGTGGCGATGGATCCGCGAGGGGACATCGCCGGAGCGTTCGGCGTCAACGGCATCCCGCACACCGTCTTGATCGACAAGAAAGGTATCGTGCAATCCGTGCATGTCGGCTTCGGTGCCTACATGAAGAAGGAGATTGCAGAGGAACTCGATGCGCTGCTCGAAGGCAAGGATCTGGCCGCCGAGCAAATGGAAGCCTGGGAGGAGCAGATGCCCGCGCCGGCCGAGACCGAAGGCGTCGAACTCGCCTGGAAAGTCAAGGGTACCTTTGGGGATGTGGCCACGTCTCCCAAAGTCAACGAGATCTACGCTGCCACGTATGATAAGTCCATCGATGTGATCGACCTGAAAGGTAATATACAACGCCGGATCAAGGTTCCCGCTGTAACAGCCCTGCTTCGTCTGGGAAACCTCATCGGCGATGACGACCCGGAGTTCCTGCTTTGCAGACCCTGGGGCCGCTCGCTCACCGCCGTGGATCGCGAGGGCGGGAAACTGTGGGAATACCCCAAGGGCACAGGAATCGATGACGTCTGGTGCGTCGATCTCAACAGCGATGGCATGGATGAGGTCGTAATCGGATACAACGGTCGTACCGGGTTACACGTCCTCGACAATCGCGGAATACCGCTCTGGACATATACGAAAATTGCTAACGTATGGCACGTGTGTAGTGGAGATCTCGACGGTGATGGCGGGAAGGAAGTGGTCACGACCTCCGCCAAAGGGCAGGTGCATCTCTTCGATAGCGAGGGTAAATCTCTTCGCGACCTGAAGGTGGATCTTTATGCCAACATGATCCGTCTGACGCCGACAAGAGAGGACACGCCCGTGCGGATTCTTGTGGGTGGCAGCGGTGATGACGGTGAGACGATAGCTGCCTTGGGTACTCAGGGCAGGCTCCTCTGGTCATTGCCGGGTGATGGCCATACCGATTCGATGCATGTGAGCCGGACCGCACCGTGGGTTGCCGTGGGCTTCCGTGGTGGTCACGTTCGTGTGGCGGACTATAAGGAGGGGCGATGGATCGCCCACGTGGTCGTGGACGAGAATGCCCCCCGCGTGGCGATTTATGACGCCAGGAAGAATGAGCAGTCACTCCTGCTGATTGCCGCAAAGAGCGGACTCCTCGCCTATCACGTCAAGCCGATGGCGGAGACATCAGAAGAGAGTCCGGTGGAAACTCATACGGACGAAGCCGATGAACCGGAGAACCAGGACGATGAATAACGCGGAAACTACCCAGGCGAGGCGTCGGTCGACGCATCGAGTGACATCCGTCCGCGCGATGGCGGTCCTACTCGCGCTCGGACTTGTGGGCTGTTCTTCGCCGCGTGAGCTGTCCATCGTCTTCGTGGACGTCAATGGCGGGGCGGCCAAGCTGATGGTCACGCCGCGCGGCGAGACGATCCTCGTCGATTGCGGCTCACCCGGCGATCGCGATGCCGATCGCATCGCCGCCGCGCTGGACGACGCCACCGGCCGACGCCGTATCGATCACATGGTGAGCACACACTGGCACCTCGATCACTACGGCGGGATTGAACCTCTGGCCGAGCGCGTGGAGATCCGCCGCTTCTACGATCGCGGCATCCCCGAGCAGACCCTCGACGATCCGAAGAACTTCCCCAGGCTCATGGCCGCCTACCGCCGCACGATCGACGGCAAGCCGCGCTCGATTCTTCGCGCCGGAGGCGACATCCCGCTCGCGCAGGTCGCCGACGGCCCGCCGATCGCGCTGCGATGTCTCATGGCCAGCGGCAAACCGCAAAAAAGTGTTCGCGATGAATACGCGGCGAAGGAAGTGGTGAACACGCACTGCGACGCCCACGCCCCGAAGTCACCCGACACCGGCGAGAACGGTCAGAGCATCGTCCTGCTGCTGGAGTATGGCGCGTTCGAATTCCTGAATGCCGGGGACCTGACGTGGAACCTCGAGCGGGATTTCGTGTGCCCGACCAATCCCTTCGGCACCGTCGATCTGATGCAGGTGCCGCACCACGGCCTGTCCGCCAGCAGCAATCCGGTCTTCATCCATGCCGTGCGGCCGACGGTGGCGGTGTGCTGCAACGCCCCGCGCAAAGGTGCCGCCGTGGAGGTCTACCAGACGTTCCTGACCAGCCCCGGCTTCGTGGACTACTGGCAACTCCACCGCAACGCCAGACTGGAAGATGACGAGCAAACCCCGGAGCGATTCATCGCCAATGCCGCTAATCCCGAAGGCGGTACGAATCTCATCGCAAGAGTCGATCGGCAAGCGACCGCATTTCATATCGCGATCGCAGGTGCTTCGGATGAAGTAAAGCGTTATCCGGTACGGTAGGCCTGCGGATCACGAGGCCGCTTCTAGGCTTTCCCGCGTGTCGTCTGCCAGCCGGAGATTGGGCCGGGAGACCCAGGTCCGCATGGCATTCAGCGTCTGCGACCACTTCGACGACAGCCGCTTCTTCAGAAACGCCTCGTAGAGATTGCCCACCGTTTCGATCATGTCGCGCAGGTGGTCCATGCGCTCCTCGAACAGCACGCGCGGATCGTTCCCCTCGGCGGGCGGCGGAAGCGTAACACTGGTGAAGTGCATCTTGTCGCCGCGGAGCGTCAGCCCGACGGGATCTCCGTGCAGGTCCACTTGCAGCCCCACGCGGACCGGGCGCTTGCCGTTGGCCAGCGCCGCCGGTGCTTCCGGAAGTTGCGTCGGGCCTTCCGAGGTGATCGTCGTCGTGCCCGTCAGCTTGAACGCGCACTCCAGTTGCAATCCCTTCGAGAAAAAGAGGGGCACCGATTGACCCAGGCCCGTGACCACCTCGGGCGACTCGACGTGCGAGGTGTACCACAGCCACATCAGCCACTCCGTGCCCAGATAGTCGCGCGTCTGGACGTCGAACCCGGCGACCTCGTTCTGCGTGTCGACGTCGGCCGGGGGCGTGGTGAAATAGGCCGGCCGGGACTGGTCGAATTCGTGCGTCGCAGCGGCCGTTGCCGACCATCGCGCCGCCATTTCCCCGGCGGTGGCGGGAATCAGCGGGCGATCGAAGGTCTCACTGAACAACAGCATGAAGTGATCCGCCAGCGTGGGGCTCGTGCCCCCGAGATAGACCTCGTTCCGTTTGAAGTCCCAGAACGCAGGCGTCTGGCGGGATTTGCGGAACGCGCCGCCACGGGCCTCCTTGTCCGCCTGCGAAAGGGCCTGTTCGCGGGCTTCGCGTTTCTCGCTCTTGGACAGGAACTCTCGGCCGCTCGCCTCCAGCATCGCTTCCTCGTTGATCCGCTGGTAGCTGCGGACAAGATCAGTGGGGGGCTTGTTGGTGTCCACGCGAATCGCGAAGTGCAGCCCGTCGGCGATGGCGTTCTTGGCGAGGTCGAACCGGGTGTCGAGCAGGTGCTCGCCCGTCGTCCAGCCGACGTCGATATGGTCCGTCGCCCGCAGGGGCTGGGCGATGGAATGCTCGGAGAGCGCGGTCAGCAGGGCATCATCAACGACGCGGGGGGCGTCGCCCTGAACGAAGAAACGTTTGAACGTGACACTTCCCTGTGCAAAGCCCATGTATTCGATACTCCGTTATCGACCGGCAAAGTCGAGTCAAAACCGACCTGAAGTTTCAAGCTTACGTCCGAGCAAGCCATTACGCTATAATGCCTGCTGGCAAATGAGATGCTGATTCTCATGCCGAGAGCATAGCGGATCAGGTCCATACTTCGTCAACGGCAGGCGACCCGAGCGGTGACGAAGACCTGTGAGATTTCACGGGAGTCGCGCAATGCCTTCATCGAAGGCCGCTCCCTGCGGAAACAGGTCGGCAGCGACAGCTTTCACGTCACGAGCGCGGCACGCCGGCCCCAGTCGGAACGCCGATCTTCGAGTCCATTCGATCTCCGACAGGTAGAGGCCGATGTCATCGAGCATGGAATACCATTCCGACCCGTTCATCTCCGACCGGGAGGCCACCGACACGCGGACGGCCGACATCCCGCGCAACTTCCTCGCAGACAGTTTTCGCGCCATGGTCTGGGATCTTCCCATGTTCGTCTGCGCGCTGGATGCGGAGGGCGTGGTTACGCTCTGGAACCAGGAATGCGAGCGCCTGACCGGTTTTTCGAGTTCCGAAGTGGTCGGGCGGATGACCCTTCGAGAGCTCGTGGCAAGCGAGGATGATTCCGGAGACCGCGACGAGACTCATCAGGACGGGATGCTGCGCGCCTCCGCCAATGGGATTGCCTCGACACGGTTCAGGACAATGACGGGTCAGCCGCGCCGGATCATCTGGCTGTGCGATGAGGGGCAATGGCCGATTCCGTTTCTGGGGGATTACAAGGTCGGCGTCGCGGCCAGTGACGAGAATCAGGCTCAAGCTGCCATCATGAACAGTCGGCGAACGGATCGGGGCTATTCCGTCCAGCTCAAGACGCTGCTCTCGCTGTCGTATGAACTTTCCAAGGAGAGCACGCTCGACGAACTGAGCAGGAAGGCTGTGGAACTCGGGCGCAAACGACTGGGCTACGAGCGCCTGTCGATGTGGTTCATGAAGCAGGGAGACGAACCGGATTCGATGGTGATCGTCGGCAGTTTCGGCACGGACGAGACGGGGCAGATTCGGGATGAGCGCGAAGCCGTGATTCCCCTGACGCCCGAGGCCGTTGAAGTGCTGACGATGCGTCACCCCATCACCATCTTCGAGCCGAACGCCAAGCTCTACGACCACCACCATCACTACATCGGCGACGGCGCGCGCTTGCGTGCGACCATCTGGGACGGGCGAGACGTGCTCGGATTTCTCAGCGCCGACAACTACCCCGGCAAAATTCCGCTCCGAGAGCAGGACCGCGAGTTGCTGCGACTCTACGCGCTGTCGCTGGGCTACCTTTGCTCGCGGATTCGCGCGGAAGAGGCCTGGAAAGCAAGCCAGGATCGGTTTCGACAACTGCTCGAGTCGCTGCCGCTGGTCGTCACGTCGGTCGAGGCGGAGACCAACCGACACGTCTTCATGGCGGGTTCGGTGCAGCGCATGCTGGGCTACCCGACGAAATACTTCATGGAGTGTCCCGACTTCGGTCCCAGCATCATTCACCCCGAAGATCAGAACCGGATGTTCGAAGAGTTCACGCGGGGTCTGAAAGCGGGGCATCCTTTCGAAATGGAATACCGTATGATCCACGGTGAGTCGGGCGAGGCCATCTGGGTTCACCAGCGGATCGTGCCCATCTTCCGCGAGGACGGGACGCTCCTGCGGCAGGATGGGGTGACGCTGGACATCACCAAGCGGAAGCATGCCGAGGAAATGGCCAGCCGGCAGCAGGCGAACCTGGCGCACGTGTCCCGGCTGGGCATGGTCGGCGAGATGGCCGCCGGTCTGGCGCACGAACTGAATCAGCCCCTCGCCGCCATCGCGAACTACACGCGGGCCTGCGCCCGCCGGATCAAGAGCGGGGAGTATGAATCGCGCGACCTGCTTGAAGACGTGGAAAATGCCGCCGACCAGGCGGAGCGCGCGGGCAACATCATTCGCCGGTTGCGCTCCTTCATTCGCAAGGGAGAGCAGCAGCGCAACTCCGAAGTGCTCAGTGACGTGATCCAGGAAATCCTCGCGCTCTCGGAGCCGGAGTTGAGACGCCGACAAATACACTATCGCATGGAGTGCGAACCCTCGCTTCCACGCATCAACATCGACCGGGTCCAGGTCCAGCAGGTGATTCTGAATCTGCTGCGAAACGGATGGGAGGCCATGGAGGGGACGGGCCGCCGGGAACTGGTCGTGCGGGCAATCCGCCGCGATGCCTCGACCGTGGCGGTCGGGGTCCGGGACACGGGTACCGGGATCGCCGAGGATATTCTCGATGGCATCTTCGAACCGTTTTTCACGACGAAGAAGGAAGGCATGGGCATGGGGCTGGCCATCAGCCGATCCCTGGTGGAGATGCATCAGGGCGAAATCTGGGCCGAGTCGAATCCTTCGCGCGGGTCGGTCGTCTGGTTTACATTGCCGGCCGCGTCGGGGAGAGGTGATCCGGGATGATGAAGGAAACCGTTTACATCGTCGATGATGATGAGGTCGTCCGCCGATCGCTCTCGCGACTTGTCGAGTCCGCCCATCTCTGTACACAAGCATTCAGCGATGCCCCGACTTTTCTCGAGCAAGCTCGATTCGATCAGGTGGCCTGCCTGGTGGTGGACCTGAAAATGCCCGGCATGAGCGGTCTCGAGTTGCTCAAGGAGCTCGAGGCGCGGGATATCGATCTTCCCGCCATCGTCATTACCGCATTCGGCGACATTCCACAGGCGGTGGAGTCGCTCAAGACCGGGGCGCTGGATTTCATCCAGAAACCGTTCAACGACGAAGTCCTCCTCGGTCGCATCTCGGAGGCACTGGAGAAGAGTCGGCAGAACTTCACCCTGCGGGCGGAAAAGGAACGGGTACAGCAGCGTCTGAAGCGGCTCACGCCACGGGAAACCGAGGTCATGCAGTTGCTCGTCCTCGGAAGCACCAGCAAGGAGGTGGGCCTGCAGTTGAACATCAGCCGTAAGACGGTCGACATCCACCGATCCCGAATCATGCACAAGCTCGAGGCCGATTCGATCGCCCAACTGGTACGGATGGTCATGCTGACCGAGGAGGGGCCGGGGCGCGAACCGGGGACAAACCCGATGGAGCCGCTGAGTGATATCCCCTAGCGGAAGCGTGATCCTGGAAAAGGCATCTTATAGGACTGAATGGGGTGTTTACCCGCGATGCCAAGGCGGAAGAAACTCTTAGAATGATTAGTGGGTCAAGAGAATAGGGCAAATACCCACCAGCCCGATGGCCGATAAGTATCAATATCTGATTTGCTATGTCTTGAAACATCTCTGAATGTACTGGTGGGGTCCCCGGGGGGTTTACAAGCTGGGGATGGTCGGGAAAACGTGAGGAACGAAAGGGGTCTTTATGCTCCGAGTTCTCCTGGTTGACGACCACGAATTGGTACGGGACGCGCTGAAGTCTCATCTGGTCAGGAATCCACAAGTCGGAGACATTGCGGAGGCCGGCACGGCGGAAGACGCGCTACGCATCTTTCAGGCGGAGCCTTCGCAGCTGGTCATCCTGGACATCGATCTTCCGGGCGGGTCTGCCTTCGAGGTGGCATCACAGATGTTGCGCCTCCGGCCCGAGTGCGGGATCATCTTCCTGACCGGCTACGAGTACGACACCTACATCGAACAGGCGCTGGAAATCGGCGCAAAGGGCTATGTACTGAAGGGCGACGGGATTCAGGTGCTTCACACCGCGATTCGGGAAGTCATGGAGGGGCGACTGTTCTTCAGCGAGTCCATCTGCCGCCGTCTGGATTTCAAGGGTGGCCTTCCCAGGCTCGTGGCCCCGCGAAGTGAAGCCATGGCCCGGTTGACCCGGCGGGAGCGTGAACTCCTGGCGCATATCGGCCGGGGGGCCAGCTTGAAGGAGGCGGCGGGGCGGATGCAGATCAGCTACAAGACGGCGGACAATCAGAAGACCAGCCTGATGAAGAAGTTGGATATCCACGACCGCGTTGAACTGGCCCGTTTCGCCATACGCGAGGGCCTGATCTCAGCCTGATCGGATCAGAGTGAATCAGTGCCCCGCCCTGATTCGCATTGATTCCATAATAACCCTTGCTGATCGCAGCGGTTTCTTGGGTGCGCACCCCTGACAAGAATCATGTTTGCAGTTCGACGGGTTTGCCCGTGCGCGCCGACTCGTAGATCGCCAGAATGATCGCCACCGCCTTGCGCGCTTCGGCCCCGGAGATCGGCGGTTCCTTGCCTTCGTCCAGCGCCGCCAGGAAATCGGCGAAGTTCGCCCGGTGATTATCCGCCGTCATGCCGCCGGAGGGATCCGACGCGCCCACCGATACCGCCGGGAACTCCATGTACTTCTGACGGATCTCGTTGTCGGCCTCGGTCTCCTCCCGGAACTGCCAGAAGAAGAACTTCTCGTCCGCCATCGCCACCGTGCCCTGATCCCCCGAGACTTCCACGATTCGGAAGTGCCCGGGCCACATGCTCGTGGTGCACGCCATCGTGCCCAGCGCGCCGTTGGCGAACTCGATCGACGCAGTGGCGGTGTCCTCGACCTCGATCCGCTCGTGGGCCAGCGTGGAACAGAACGCCTGAACGCGCTTCACCGGACCCATCAACCACTGCAGCAGGTCGATCGTGTGGATTCCCTGGTTCATCATCGCGCCGCCACCGTCCATGGCGATCGTGCCTTTCCAGCCGCCCTTGTCGTAGTAATCCTGGTCGCGCCACCAAGGCCCGTACGCCATGCCGAAAGTCAGCCTGCCGAAACGGCCATCCTCCACGGCCTTCTTGAACAGCTTGGCGGTCTCGGTGTAACGCATGTTGAAGACGCCGCCGATCTTGGTTCCCGCCTTGTCGAAGGCTTCGAGCACCTCGTCGATTTTCGGAAGCGTGATTTCGATCGGCTTCTCGATGATGGCGTGCTTGCCCGCTTTCGCCGCTTCGATGGCCACCTGGCCGTGCAGCCCGCTGGGCGTGCCGATGGTGATGATGTCGATGGCGTCATCGGCCACCATGTCCTTCAGATCGGTGTACGCCTTGCAGCCGTGCTTGTCGGCGAACCCCTTGGCCCGGTCCTCGACCTGCTCGCACACCGCCACCAGCTTCGCGTTCGACAACCCCGCGATCGCCTCGGCGTGAAAATTCCCGATCATCCCCGCCCCGACGATCCCCATTCCGTATTCCCTGGCCATGATGCACTTCCTTCGATTCGGCGTTCCGCGTGATAATCCTGAGGCTACCAGCCCGCATGATAGGGAAAAGACGTTCATCCCGGTAGAGACGCGGTCGGGTAACTCGCGTGACGCCCCTGCACGCGTCGACGATCAGAAAAATCCTCTTTAAAAGCATTTACCTAGCCAGTAAAGTAGAAGCATCGCGGAGATTCAGAAGTGCCGGTAACCGGGCTTCCCACATCCACAGGATTACGAAACGGAAGGAGTTCACCATGGGCGTCAGCCGAGGGTTGCGCTGCGAGTCCCTGTCGGGTCGCACTGTTCGAGCATCGCTGATCCTGCTCCTGACTTCGGTCATGGCGGGGAGCGCCGTCGCCGGCGAACGCTGGATGCTCGTCTATTACCGGCAGATCGGCAATCAGGTGAACGGGGGAGGTCTCACCGTCGAGAATCATCTGTTTCGCGAGGACGGCTCGCCCGGCGCGTCTGTCGGCGTGACCAACCAGTTCAACCTGTCCACCGCCATCTGGGGTCAGTCCACCGCCGACGGGTGGCATCGCATCGAACCCTCGACCCAGGGATTTCGCGATGTCCGCATCTACGACCCGCCCGTGCCGACCGATCAGACGCCGAACTTCTACAGCTATAATCCCGCGGGCCAATTTGTCACCAATTACAGCTTCGAGACGCACTGGCTCTACCTGTCCGACGATACCAACATCACGCCGCACCCGACGAACCCCGTCTACCACTATGATCTCGTCGACGGCATCAACTCATCCACGTTCAACGAGCCGCCGGGCACGAACAGCGACAGCTTCTCGCTGACCTCCTGGAGCGATCACATTTACCAGACCTTTGTCGTCCCTGACGGCATCAATACGCTCATCAGCTGCAAGGCCTGGGGCGTGAACACCGTCAACTATCAGTATGTCGCCTCGATCCATGCCGACAACGGCGGGCCGATCCACACCTGGCCTCAAGTCGGGCCGACGGCGACATCGCGCCATCACAGCCCGATTGATTTCGTGCCGGTCATCGCTCACTGGCCGCTCAACGCGGTGCAGGTCACGCCGGGCCAGCGCTACGCGCTGAAGGTACGCCCGCTCGGCGGCGGGGGATTCAATTCCTACGCGGTCAACAGCGACAATTATCCCGACGGCCACCTCTGGCTCGAGAACACGCCCGTGACCGATCGCGATCTGATCGCTGTCGTGGTCGGGCTCTCGGTCGGCTCCGCTTCGATCATTCAGAACCCGACCTCGATTGCGCACACCATCACCGAAGGCGACGCACTGCCGGTCGAGAACTTCACCGTGGCCAACGGCGAGCCGTCGACGACCCTGAGCTATACGCTGAGTGAGACCGCCTCCTGGCTGTCCGTCAGCCCGACCCAGGGCACCTCCACCGGTCCGGCCACGTCGCATACGATCACGTACGACGTGGCATCCCTCGACGCCGGTGTCTATGCGGCGCCGATCACGATCAGCGGCAATGCCACCAACAGCCCGCAGACCCTCACGGTTACCCTGACCGTCGAGAATTCTCAGTTCGCCAAGCCCGACCAGGATCTGGACGGCGACGTGGATATCACCGACTTCGGCTGGTTTCAGAACTGCCTGAGCGGCGTGGGCATCGCCCAGAACGCCCCCGAATGCTTCAAGGCCCGCCTCGACGGCGATCAGGACGTGGATGACGGGGACCTGGCGATCTTCATGGGGTGCCTGAGCGGCGCCGATGTTCCCGCCGACCCGGCATGCGACAATTGATCGGGCGGCATGAAATCCGAAGTCTCGAGCGAATGGACGCCTCGCCACTCGTAGGGTCGGGCGGAACATGCTCTTCCGGTCACAGGTTCACAACCGCGGGTCGACCGGCTCGCTCTCCAGCGCCAGCACACCGAAGACGCACTCGTGAACCCGCCGCAGCGGCTCGCGCTGGACGAAACGCTGCAACGCCTCGATGCCGAGAGCAAACTCCCGCAACGCCAGCGAGCGCTTCGTCTTCAGCCCGCGTTTGCGCATCCGCGCGATGTGATCCGGGGAATCGTACTCCGGCCCATAGATGATGCGCAGGTATTCCCGGCCGCGGCATTTGACCGCCGGTTGCTCCAGCCCGCGCCGGCTGCGCACGTGGAATTCGAATGGCTTGACCACCATGCCCTCACCGCCGCGCTCCGTGAGTTCCGTCCACCATGCCGCCCCTTCCGCGCAACTGGCCATATCCGTGACGTCGATCACGCGGGAGGGCGTCGCCAGCAGCAGGGCTTCATCCTGCGCGCAGATCGACGCCAGCGTGTCCATGTGCCACACGTGATTCTGATGCGTGTGGATGCGTCCTTCAGTAGCCAGCAGATGAAACGGGGCAAGCTTCAGATCGTCCAGGGCGTTCACCGGCCAGCAGTAACGTCGATAGGCGTCCACGTAACGCTGCAATGCCTGCTCCCGCGAACCGATGCGATCGATCAGGCCGGCAGCCTCCGCACTTTCTCCGAGCCGCGTTGACGTACGTTGCAGCGCCTCCAGCGAAGCGGGAAGCGCCGCACCTCCCGCCGCGCCGACCGCCGCATACTGCTCGCGCAATAGTTCCTGCGCCTTGGCTGACCACGGCATCAACTCGCAGTCCAGGCAGGCCCAATCGGTTTCGAATGTCTCCCACACGTCCGCCGCGGTCATGGCCGACCGGAGCCGCTCCAGCAAAGCTGACTCCAAAACCGCATCCTGAAAGAAGCGCCGCCCGGTCCGCGTGTACACGATTCCGCTCTCGGCGGTGTCCACACCAAAGCGCCGCCGCGCCGTTTCTTCATCCCGGCAGATCACCACCACCGCCCGCGAGCCCATGTGCTTCTCTTCGCAAACCACTTTCGGCACCCCGGCCCCGCGGTAATACGCGAAAGCCTCGTCGGGATGTTCAAGCAGGTCGCCCTCCGAGTGCGTCTCGCACGGGCTCATCGTCGGCGGCAGGTAAATCAGCCACTTCGGGTTGGCGGCGAAGCGGCTCATGACCTCCAGCGCGGCGGTGGACTGATCCTCACGGATGATCACGTTCCCGCGCAGTTGCGTCACGATGATTCGCTTGCCGCGCACATCATCCATGTCGAGCACATCGTCGTGAGCGTGCTGCGCGGTGAGCGAGGGGGCGCGCGCGTCCGCATCGAGGAACGGTTTGCGCGACTCGGCATATGTATGCTTGGCCGGGACGGAAACAAACTCGCGTTCAGGCCAGCGCATCGCCGTCAGTTTTCCGCCGAAGACGCAGCCGGTGTCGATGTTCACGGTCCGGTTCAGCCACTCCGCTTCGGGCACCGGCGTGTGGCCGTAGACCACATGAGCCTGACCGCGATACTCCGCCGCCCAGTTGTGCCGGATCGGCAAGCCGAACTCGTCCGTTTCGCCGGTGGTCTCGCCATACAGCGCGAACTCGCGGACCTTGCCCGACCCGCGTCCCTGCATATCCTCTTTCATGCCCGCGTGGGCGACGACGAGATCTCCGCCGTCGAGCACGTAATGGCTGACCAGCCCATCAATGAACTCCGCCGCCACGCGACTGAACCCGCGATAATACTGCTCATACGCTTCGAGTTGCTCCAGCGACTCGGCCAGCCCGTGGCGGATCTGCACCTTCTTGCCCCAAATTGCCCGCATGAGCTTGATATCGTGGTTGCCCGGGACGCACAGCGCCGTTCCCGCGTTCACGCTGTCCATCACCAGCCGGAGGACCTCCGGGACCTTCGGCCCGCGATCGACCAGGTCGCCCAGGAAGATCATCTTTCGACCGGCGGGATGGGACCACGCTCCGGCGTCGCCGGAGGGCGCGTATCCGAGTTCCGTGAGCAGTTCCGCCAACTCCTCGAAGCAGCCGTGGACGTCGCCGATGATATCGAATGGGCCGGTTTCGTCGCGTTTATCGTTCCATAGCGGCACGCGCTCGATCGTGGCGGCGTCAACCTCCTCCGACGATTCGAAGATGTGGATGTGACGAAAGCCTTCGCGCTTTAACCCGCGCAGGTGCCGCCGCAGCGTCGCCCGCTGGTGGCGGATGACGTGAGGACCGAAGTCGCGATCGGGGCGCGCTTCGTTCCGCTCCTGGCAGACACGCTCGGGCAGGTTGAACACGATCGCCACCGGCAGGCAGTGATACTCCCGCGCCAAACGCACCAGCGGCTTGCGATCCTCCGGCCGCACGCTGGTTGCATCGATGACCGTGAGCCGGCCGGCAGCCAGCCGCCTGCTCGCGATGAAGTGCAGCACGTCGAACGCGTCGTTCGTCGCCTCCTGCGCGTTCTCGTCGTCGCGCACCAGCCCGCGACAGAAGTCGCTGCTCAGCACCTCCGTCGGTAGGAAGTGCCGCCGCGCAAACGTCGACTTCCCCGATCCCGAAGGACCGATCAGCGCGACCAGGGAAAGATTGGGGATGGTCAACGACATGTGAATACCCCCATCTGCGTCGGCGGTCCAAGCTCGGGATCCACCGGACCGACGGGCAGGTAGCGCACGTCGTAGCCGAATCGCTCGCCCACGTTTTCCGCCCATGCACGGAACTCTTCGCGCGTCCATTCGAACCGGTGGTCGCCGTGGCGCAGTCGCGTGACGGTGGGGCGGTCGTCTGTGGCGGGCTCGAGAATCATGTTCTCCCACGTCACGTTGTACTCGCGGTTCGGCGTGGTCAGCACGATCGTGCGCGGCCGGGCGAACTCGAAGAGCACACGCTCGAACGCCGCCAGTCGGGGTGGATCCAGATGCTCGATCACCTCCACGACGCAGGCGGCATCGAACCCTTCCAGCCGCCGGTCCCGGTACATCAGCGACCCGTGGATCAAGTCGATCCGTTCGCGCTGCATCGGCGGCAGATCCTCCAGGTGAAGGCGGTCCGCCGCGATCTCCAGCGAGCGGATCGATACATCCATGCCCACAATCCGCGCGAACTGCTTCTCTTTCATCAACTGCCGCAACAGCTTGCCTTCCCCGCAGCCGAGGTCGAGCACGCAGGACGCACCGCAACTCTTCAACGCCGCCAGCACCGCCCCATGACGCTGCTCGTTCAGGCTGACCTTCTCTTCCAGTTCCGCCTCCGGCACCTCAGGAGTGGGAGCAGGCTCGACGACCGGATCCTCCTCCACCAGCCTCTCCAGGGCCTGACGCGCGAGCGACGGCTTGTACTTCAGGTATCGCTTCGTGATGAACGTCCTTTCCGGATGCGATTCCAGCCAGCCCGCCCCCTTGGCCAGCAGCTTCTCCACTTCATCCTCGGCGACGAAATAGTGCTTCATGTTGTCCAGTACCGGAATCAACACGTACAGGTGCAGCAGCAACTCGCAGAGCGGGCATGTCCTCGCCAGGCGCACGCGATAGTAGGGACTCCGTCCCCAATCGGGATACGTCGGATCGAGCGGGAGTCCGGTCCTCTCCACCACGTAACCAAGCGGCTCGAACAGCCGATGAATCACATCCTCGCCACCGCGCGACGGTACCACATGCAATTCCGCCTCGAGCGACAGCGGTTTGGCCGGCAGCTCCGGTCGATCCCCGCAGTTGCCGTTCAGCGCCGAGCCGAACACCTTCGACAACGTCACGCTCAGGAAACTCGACGCCACGAAGGGCCGATCGTTCACGTACTGATCCAGCCGCCCGCTCCGCCACCGTTTGTTGCGAACCAGGTCCACGGGATCCACGTCGAGGAGCAGCGCGGCGGTGCAGCGTTCCTCAGTGACCTCGGGGTAGAACACGTGCGCCTGGCCGAAGGAGAGATCAAACGCCTGGACGCGGTCCGGGCGCTTGTGCAGCAGCCAGCTCAGATCGCGCGCGTCGGGGGTGGTGTTGGTGATCGTGAGAAGCAACGGTTGCGTACCCCGAAGATCGACGGGGGTGGGTGCCTGCCTGCCATCTTAGCACGCATGACGACTCTTTCCAATGACCGGCGTTGGCTCTATCGCAACATCATCATTCCCGCCAATACTCGGCCTTGTTCAGCGCGTCCGCGCAGATGATCTTCCCCCGGACCGTGCCGATCACATCAGGCTGAAGCGCTTGGACCATCCAGGCATCGGCATGCTCGGTGGGGATCGGGTAGGGCGCCTCCAATCCATGCACTCCCGCCGGTGCGAAGCCATGACGAGGATAGTAGCCGGGATGTCCAAGCACGAAGACGAGCTCGACTCCGGATCCCGCCAGACGCTCCAGTCCCGCTCTGACCAGCGCCGTGCCGACACCCTGTTTCTGAGCATCCGGCACCACCGCCAGAGGAGCAAGAATCGCCGCCGGGTTCACGGCCTGACCCACCCGCACCCTCGTGAACAACACGTGACCGACGGCTTGCTCATCCACCCACGCCAGGAGCGAGAGCAGAGGTTGAGCGCTGGGATCCGCCATCAGATGGCGGACGAGTTCCGCTTCTTTGTCGTGGCCGAAGGCATCGCATTCGACGCGTAATACGGCATCAAGATCGGAGTCGGTCGCTTCACGAACGTGCATCAGATATCCCCTGCAATCACAGTTCACATTTCCCAATCGCCGCTATACCTTCAGATCGAAGTGCAGATCCGCGAACTCCGGCAGCCGTTTTTCGTCCAGCGTCAGGCCGAGGCCCGGGGCGGCGGGGACGCGCATCGCGCCGTCGTTCAACGTGAAGCCCTCCGCCACGATGGCGGGGCACGAAAGCTGATCCTGTTCGGCCATGTAGAAGTTCGGCAGCGCCCGGCCCGCCTGAAGCTGCTGGTAAAACCCGAGCATCGAGCCCCAGTTGTGTGGCGCGACGCGCGCCCCGTGCGGCCGACCCAGTTCCGCTTCGATCCGCAGGTCGCGGAAGCCGAACAGATTCATGTCGCCCTGGAGGATGTCGACCGCCCCGGTGTCCACCCACGGCTTGACGTGCAGCGGGTCGTGCAGATTCTCACCGTCGGCGATCATAGTCCCCCAGCCGTTGTCGCGGATGAACGCCTTGAGTTCGAGATACTTGTCGACATCCTCGTGGAACATTTCCTCGATGAACGCGATCTTGAACGGCCCGATTTCTTCGAGGAGCTGCTTTGTCGTGGCGAGTTCGTATCCGTTGTTCGCATCGACGAAGAGCGTGACGTCCGGGCCGACGTGCCGGCGGATCAGGTGGACGACTTCAATGTCACGACGGAAGCCTTCATCCCAGAGCATCCAGTGCTTGCCGCGGCCGATCTTGATCTTGAATGCGCGGTGGCCGTTGGTCAGGCTCGCATCGAGTTCGCGCCGGATCTGGTCGGGCCAGTCCCGGCGATGGTCGTTCAGGAGATCCACCAAGTAGATCGTTCCATCGTAGATATTTACGTGCTCGCTGCCTTTCGCGCCGAGTAGTTCATATGCAGGCTTATTGAGCAGCTTGCCGATCAGGTCCCACAGCGCCGAGTCGTTCCGGCCCAGCGGGCTGTTCATCGCGATCTTCTCCGGGTCGAAAAAGTCGAACGGATTGCGGCCGAGGAATTCCGCCGTCTCATTCGCACTGTGCCAACCGACGCCGAACCCCTCCACACCGGTATTGGTGATGATGCGCAGCACCCGGTCCTTCGACGAGTCCCCATGCACACCTCCGCGCGAATTCTTGCCCACCATCTTCGACCGCTGCAGCTTCAGGTCGAAGTTGATCACACGCGTGATCTTCACATCCGTCGGCACGTCCTCGGCCCAGTTGACCTGGGACATCGCCGCCGCACCCGCCGTGGCAGCCAGAAATCGGCGTCGTGTCATCATGGGATTCCTCGCGCGTCGCTATGAAGGGGTAAATCAACTCAAAATGCCCATACATCTTAACTCCTTGCCATCGCACCACAACCCATTCATCATGCGTGCAACACACATACGCACACTATCCGCGGGAGTATTCCATGAGTCTCTCCATGTTTTCACTCGAAGGAAAAGTCGCCATCGTGACCGGCGCATCGTCGGGTCTCGGTCACGCCATGGCCCTCGCACTGGCCGAAGCCGGCGCGGACATTGCCGCCGTGGGGTCGAGCGGAAAGTTCGAGACGATACAAACCGGGGTCGAGAGCACCGGCCGGCGATTCGTCGGCATCCAGGCCGACCTTCGCGACCCCGCCGCCATCGACGCGATCATTACCCGCACGCGCAATTCGCTCGGCCGCATCGATATCCTCGTCAACAACGCCGGTATCACGCATCGCCGCCCGGTGCTTGACTTCCCCTCGGACGAATGGGACGAGGTTATCCAGGTAAATCTCAACGCGTTGTTCAAGCTGTCCCAGGCGGCAGCGCGTGTCATGCGCGCGCAGGGCGATGGCGGCAAGATCATCAACATCGCCTCGATGCTGTCCTGTCAGGGAGGGCTCCTCGTCGCTGCGTACACCGCCGCCAAGTCCGGCGTGCTCGGCGTCACGCGTGCCATGGCCAACGAACTCGCCCCGCACGGTATCAACGTCAACGCCATCGCGCCCGGCTACTTCGCGACGCGCCTCACGCAACCGATCCAGGACGACGCCGAACGCAACCGGCAGATCCTCGAACGCATTCCCGCCGGGCGCTGGGGAAAGCCGGAGGATCTCGCGGGCATGGTGAATTTCCTGGCGTCATCGGCGTCGGACTACTGCCATGGCGGTGTCTATCCGGTCGATGGGGGCTGGCTGTCGCGCTGAGATGAATGTGTCGTCACGTTCAACGTGACAGCGCCGACAACAGAGCGGCGCGTGTGGCTGGAGGCTTCCCTGCCGCGTGGCTGATCGTGTAGTCCAGAACGTCGAACAACTGTTCCGCGACCTCCTCGGCCCAGTCTCCGCGACGCAGGTGATCCAGCAGCTTGGCGGGGATGAGCCGCTTCTCGCGCATCGTCTCGGCATGGGCGCGGCTGATGAGTCCGCCCTGTGTGGCGGAGTAGTATGCCGGTCGGCCCGGCGGGGCGGGGCGACTGCTGACGACGCACCGCTCGAAGTCGGGCCACAACCCCGCCTCGGTCAACAGACGACGCTGATACGCGACCATCGCCGGAAGCGGAGACGCGCCCGAGGCCAGTGCTTGCAGCGTTTCCGCCAACGCGTCAAACAGCGGCGGATGCGGATCACCGTCCTCCGTCAACATCCCGGTGATCTCCGCCACGTACTGCGCCCCGTTCAGTCGGACCAGTTCCGACCGCAGGCCGAGATACGCGTCGAGCTGCTTCCACTCGGTCAGCGTGCCGAGTTGTGCCTCGCCGCCGGACTTGCGTAGAAAGCTCAACGCCCCACGCTCCAGGAGGTCGATGGCGGTCCCGTGCTTCGTCTTCGTCGAGCGCTTGATCCCCTTGGCGATGAGACGCTGTCCGCCGTGCTCCCGCGAGAAAAAGAGCAGCACCTGCGAGGATTCCGAGAAATCCAGGCGACGCAGGACGATGGCATGATCGTTGACGGTGGCC
This sequence comes from uncultured Planctomycetales bacterium, assembly GCA_964618455.1. Classification (GTDB taxonomy): domain Bacteria; phylum Planctomycetota; class Phycisphaerae; order UBA1845; family PWPN01; genus CAZUAQ01. The sequence goes on from CAZUAQ010000001.1 coordinate 173,441, forward strand.
ATGGCAGCGGTTTCCCAACACGACGCTCGAGACGCTCGCAAGCGGTCAGGCTCCGAAATCAAATCGATTTCATCGGACCTGGCTCCGGATTCTAACAGGAATTGAGTTCATCGGTGACGGGGGCTAAAATAAGGGACAGTGGTCGGAACGCATTTCTTTCATGACTCGAATCTTGAAGGTCGTGCCATGAGCATGCCACATTGTCATCGCCGAGTTCGCGTCTGCTCCGGTCTTTTCCTCATGACGGGGACACTCTGGGTGCTGTTGAATGTGGCGGACCGCACGGTTGCTGACGCAGATGCGGAGTTGACCGCCCACACCGCCCCATCCGTGAATAAGTCTCGTGAGCACGGCTGGATCTGGTCGCACACCGGTGCGGAAAAAAGCGCTGACAAGGGAATCGTTCGCTTTCGGTATGATCTCGAACTGAACGCGCTTCCCGAACGTGCCGAGGTCTTGCTCGCCGGGGACAACACGTACGCGCTGTGGGTCAACGGGCACGAAGCGATTCAATCCAACAACTGGCAGAAGCCCATCTCGCGCGACGTGGTCGGCGCGATGCGCGTGGGGCAAAACGTATTGGCCGTCGAGGTGAACAACACGCAGGACGGTCCCGCCGGGTTCTACCTCATCGGGCATATCGATACGGGCGACCGGCGGATCGACATCAGCGGCAGCGCGGACTGGTCGTGGTCGACCGACCCCGGCGAACGCTGGCGGACGCAGCCTCCCGAGTCTGACCGCTGGCAACCGGCCGTGGTGATTGGCGGATTCGGCATGGCGCCCTGGTCGCTCGGTACCGAGCCCGAACTCAAGCGCCGATGGACGCCGATTTCGTACACGACCGACTGGAGCGACTGGCGTCAACGTGTACGCGAGGAGCTGCAGGCAATCGACGTCCCTGCCGACCCGCCGGGTGCGTCCGATGTCCATCCGGTCGATCGTTTCATGCAGGCCTGGTGGGTGGCGGAGGATGTGAAATCACCGCCGATCTGTGATGATCGCACTTTCGTCCGGCGGGCGTATCTCGACGCCTGGGGACTGATGCCCGATGAAACGCAGGTCGAAAACTTCCTCGACGATCCCGCAACCGACAAGCGAGAGCGACTCATAGAGGCTCTCCTGGCCAACGAACATCGGTACGCCGAAGGTTGGATGGCATGGTGGTGCGATCTGCTCCGCAATGACGAGCAGACCAACATCGACGACCTCCGCAAGCCGGTCACCCGCTGGCTGTACGACGCGCTGGTGACCAACCGGCCTTACGACGAGATGATCGCCCACCTGTTGAATCCCGGCCCCGGCGGGCCGGACGGCTACCTCAAGGGCATCAACTGGCGCGGGCGCGTCAACTCCAGTCAGCAGCCCGCCATGCAGGCGGCCCAGAACGTCGGGCAGGTCTTTCTCGGCACCAACATCAAGTGCGCTTCCTGCCACGATCACTTCACGCGGCCGTACCTGCTGGACGATTCCTACGGACTTGCCGGTTTCTTTTCCGAAGAGAATCTCGAAGTCCATCGCTGCGACAAGCCCACCGGCGTCAAGGCAGTCCCCGCGTTCGCGTTCGCCGACTTCGAGCACGTGGAGTATGACGACGTGTCTCCCGATGCCGCCTACGCCCGGCGCCTCTATTCCGTCTCGCGTCTGGTGACTTCGCCGCAGAACCCGCGCTTCGCCCGGACCATGGTCAATCGCTTCTGGCACAAGCTGATGGGACGCGGTTTGATCGAGCCGGTGGATGATTACGCGGCCACCCCCGCCAACGCCGAGCTGCTGGACTGGCTCGCCTACGATTTCATGGCCCACGATTACGATCTCAAGCGTATGATTCGTTTGCTCATGACGTCGAAGGCGTACCAGCTCCGGTCGATCACCGAGACGGTCGAAGAACAGCGCGCCGCCGGGAAGGCATCCACCGTCTTTGTCGGTCCGCCACTGCGTCGACTGACCAGCGAGCAGTACCACGACGGCATCTGCCGGCTCACGGGCCACTGGCCGAAACCGCAGACGATGAACGTGCAGGTTCCGAATGAACACGTTCGCGCGTGGCGTCACCGTATTCCCGATCCGATGGCGCTGGCCCTCGGCCGGCCGCTGCGCGAGCAGGTCGCCACGGAGCGCGAGTCCGATCCGTCGATGCTGCAGATGCTCGAACTGGTCAACGGCATGACACTGAACCAGATGCTCGATGCCGGCGCTGCGCAGTTGTTGCAGTCGCCGCTGGGGAAAACGGATCCCGAGCGCGTCATCGACGCGCTGTTTCGCCGCGCATTCGCCAGGGAGGCGACGGCATCGGAGAAGGAATTGCTCGTTCCGCTGATCAAAGATCGGGGAGATGATTCCGATGCAAGAAAACAAAGCTGGGCCGATCTCTGCTGGATACTGGTCATGAGCCCCGAGTTCCAGTTCATCCAATAGGGTTTTCCCGTAAGTACTGGGACCGCGAGGAAGCGGAACATGGACGTGACATAAGGAGTAGCGAGGTCAAGGCTAACCATGAGCAGCAACTCCAAGCGACAATCAAGGCATCCCCACCTCACGCGGCGTGACGTGCTCAAGACCGTTGCCGCCACGGCCGCCGGCGCTGCCGGCATGTTCCGATGGTCCGGCCTCGCCGAGGCCCGCATGCCCGATCTGCCCGACCTCGATCCCAACCCCAAGGCCGACGCCATGATCCTCCTCTGGATGGCCGGCGGGCAGGCCCAGACCGAGACCTGGGATCCCAAGCGGTACACCCCGTTCGAGCCCGGCATGAGCCCCGATCGCGTGCTCTCCACCTTCCCCGCCATCGACACCTCGGTGGATGACATCAAGATCTCTCAGGGCCTCGAGAAGTGTGCCGAGATCATGCACCACGGCACCCTCATCCGCACGTTCCGTCCCGGCGATCTCGGCAAGGTGCTGCACTCGCGCCACCAGTTTCACTTTCACACGGGCTACGTTCCGCCACTGACCGTCCATGCACCCTCGATGGGCAGCTACATCGCCAGGGCCCTCGGCCGTCGCCATCCCGATATCCCGGCGTATATTGATATCGGCCAGCGTTTCGACGTCGGCGGTGAGGACTTCGAGGTCAAGGCATTTCATACGGCCGGATTCCTCGGCGACGAGTACGGCCCCTTCTTCGTGCCCGACCCGGCCACCGCCACCCAGGCGGTGCTGCCTCCCCAGGGCATGTCCAAGCAGCGCTTCAACGCCCGGTGGGAGCGTTATCAGCAACTGATGAACGCCCGCGCCGAGCGTGTCGACAAGGATGCCCGTCGCCAGGCGTACCATCGTGCCCTCGATGGCGCGCATCGTCTGATGAAATCGCCCGCCGCCAAGGCCTTCGATCTCTCCCTTGAACCGAAAGAAACCTACGACATCTACAACACGGGCAAGTTCGGGCTCGGGTGCCTGCTCTCCCGGCGGCTCGTCGAATCCGGCGCCCGCTTCGTCGAGGTCACTACCGAGTACATTCCGTTCAAGGGCTGGGATACGCACGAGGACGGCCACAGCCGCGCGGTGGACATGAAGAAGGAGATCGACGCCCCGGTCGCCCAGCTCATTCGCGATCTGCACGAGCGCGGCCTGCTTTCACGCACACTGGTCGTGCTGGCGAGCGAGTTCGGGCGCGATATGCTGGTCGAGGGCAAGCCGGAGAAACTCGTTGAGAACCAGGTGGTCGTCCCGCCGAAGATTGAGCAGGCCAAGCATTACGGTATGCACCGCCACTTCACCGGCGCGTCCAGCGTGTTGATGTTCGGAGGCGGAGTGAAGCAAGGATACCTCTACGGAAAGACCGCCGACGAACGCCCGTGCAACACCATCGAGAAACCCGTCATCATGGACGACCTGCACGCCACCATCTACCACAGCCTCGGCATCCCCCCGGACCTCTTCTACGCCATCGAAGAGCGCCCCTTCTTCGTCACGCCGGACGGCAAGGGCCAGGTCATCCACGACATCTACGCGTGAAGCATGTTTCGACTGCAGTAATGTAATTCGATCCCGGGCATGCCGTCAGGCAGGTGACACGTCGCGTTTGTCTTCGTGAGCTTGGTTTTCGACGCGGACGACTTCGACGGTGCGGGAGAGATCCTTGCGGAGTTGCTCCCAGCGATCGGAGCCGAAGTGTTCCACATAGGACGCTTGCGCTTTCTGCCACAGGGGAATCGCCGCCAGCAGCGCCTCGCGTCCCTTGTCGGTCAGCTCCACCATGCGCGTGCGACGATCGCTTCCCGGTTGAATACTCAGCAGTTCCGCGCTTTCGAGCGGTTTCAGATTGCGCGTCAGCGTCGAGCGGTCCACGACGAGATCTTCCGCCAGATGAGCCACGCTCGACGACCCCGCTACGTGCGACGCCAGGAGAATGACCAGTTGCGTTGACCGCAGGCCGCAGGGGTGCAGCGCCAGGTCGAAATGATTGGTGATGGCCCGTGAGGCTTTGCGGAAATTGAAGCAGGCACAGTTTTCCGCCGCCTTTGCGCACAGCTCGACATCAGGCTTGATATCCCGACTCTCCATAACTCCCACTGTACGACGCATCGGCGAGCATTGTCAATTGCCATTCGCCCATAACGTGCAGATCGCCGCCGGTTTACCGGATTCCTGCCATCGCCTATTCTCTCAAGCTCACGATTCTTGCCGAATCGCCTCAAGTGTGTCGTGAGCGCCGTCGACGCTTCGATCCCGCGTAAATGGATGAGAGTGCCGAGTTGGTGATCACCCAAAGATCTGGAACGAAGAGAAGGAAAACTCTATGAAATCGAGAAAGCTTCGCGTAGGTATCGTAGGGACCGGTGGAATTGCGCAGGGCGTACATATCCCCGGATGGAAGGACAATCCTGACGTGGAGATCGTCGCGCTCTGCGACATCATTCCGGAACGCGTGGAGAAAGTTGCCGGAGAACTCGGCGTCAGCCAGGTCTTCACCGACTACCGAAAACTGGTGAAACTCAAGGACGTGGACGTCGTGGACGTGTGTACCCCGAACCGCGTGCATACACCCGTGACGCTCGCGGCGCTCAAAGCGGGAAAGCATGTTCTGTGTGAGAAGCCGCTGGCAGTCACGCCCAAGGAGATCGAGAAGCTGATGCAGGCGGCCAGGGAAGCGAAGCGCCTGCTCATGGTCGGGCAGAACAATCGTTACCGCGGGATCTCGCAGGCCATCAAGCGATGGATCGAAGCCGGGAACCTCGGCAAACCGTATTACACGCGCTCGTGGGCCATTCGAAGGAATCTTCTGCCTCCCGCCATTGGTTTTATTTCCAAGGAGCAGTCCGGTGGCGGACCCTGTCTCGACATCGGCGTGCATTGCCTCGACCTGGCCATGTGGCTGATGGATTTCCCCGAACCGGCCACCGTCACCGGCGCCGCCACCAACAACCTCGCCAAGAAGAAAGCCATCCCCGGCGCGTGGGGCGCGTGGGACGCCAAGAAATTCGACGTCGAGGATTTCGCCTGCGGCATGGTGCGATTTGAGAACGGCGCCATGCTCAGTCTCGAGAGCAGTTGGCTCGGCCACACGCCCGAACCGGAGGACATGAGCTGCATGATCCTCGGCGACAAGGCCGGCGTCTCCTGGCCCAGCGGCAAGGTCTGCACGGTGAGCAACGGCGCCCTGGTCGATGCCACGATCCAGCCGCTGCCGATGCGGCCCCAGACGCACACCACGGAGATCTGGGAGTTCTACGACGCCATCGTGAATAAAAAGCCGTCGCCGGTGCCTGCCGAGCAATCCCTCAAGGTCATCAAAATCCTCGACGGCATTTACCGCTCCCAGAAAACGGGCAAAGAGGTCCGCGTCTAGCTGCGCTATGTGACGGTGAAGCGCAGATGGATTCATCAGGCATCGCTATTATTGGCAAAGCTAATGCCCATTATCAATGACGATAAATTCATGAACTGAAGATGTATTCATTAATTGAATACTAAATTCATTATTCGGCCGGATTTTCTGGATTTCGCCCTGCAGGATGGCTACAGTTCCGAGTTGCGGACCGGCTTCATTCAAGCCTTCAGGAACACAATCCCGATGTTTCGGCGCCGGCATCGAGGACGCAACGACAGCCTCGCATGTCCACGGCCCATCGCAGGGAAAAAGGAACATCATTATGGCAGACCTGGACGTAGCTCCCCGAGCGGAACTTCAGAACGAGGAAACGCAGGAGTGGCTCGAGTCCCTCGAATACGTGCTCAAGAACCATGGTCCGGAACGGGCCATGGAACTGGTAGAGACGTTGCAGCGCGATCTGCGACGTCGCGGCGTGCGTGTGCCCTTCACCAATACGACGCCGTACATCAATACCATTCCCGACGATCATCAGCCTCCCTATCCCGGGAGTCGCGAGATCGAGCGACGCATCAAGAGTTTCGTTCGCTGGAACGCGATGGCCATGGTCGTCCGGGCGAATCGCGAATCCGCCGGCATCGGGGGGCATATTTCCACGTACGCTTCGGCGGCCACACTCTACGAAGTCGGCTTCAACCATTTCTTCCATGGGCGGGATCATGAATCCGGCGGCGATCAGATCTACTACCAGGGCCACGCGGCTCCCGGCATCTATGCCCGGGCATTCGTGGAAGGGCGGCTGACCGAGACGCAACTGGCCAACTTCCGCCGCGAACTCAAGGAGGGTGGAGGCCTGTCGTCGTATCCGCACCCGTGGCTCATGCCCGGCTTCTGGCAGTTCCCCACCGTCTCGATGGGGCTTGGCCCGATCATGAGCATCTACCAGGCGCGATTCAACGAGTATCTCAAGGATCGCGGCCTCAAGGACACAAGCGGACAGAAGGTATGGGCGTTTCTCGGCGACGGCGAAATCGATGAGCCCGAATCTCTCGGCGCCATCACGCTTGCCTCGCGCGAGAAGCTCGACAATCTCATCTGGGTGGTCAACTGCAACCTGCAGCGCCTCGACGGTCCGGTGCGCGGTAACGGCAAGATCATCCAGGAACTCGAAGCGGCCTTCCGCGGCGCCGGCTGGAACGTCATCAAGGTGGTCTGGGGCGACGACTGGGATCCGCTCCTCGCCCAGGATGAAGAGGGCTGGCTGGTTCAGCGCATGGAGGAAGCCTGCGACGGCGACTACCAGAAGTACAGCGTCTCTTCGGGCGAATACATCCGCAAGCACTTCTTCGGCAAGTACCCGCAGATTGCCAAGCTGGTCGAGTCGCTGTCCAACGAGCAGATCGAAAAGATGCGCCGCGGCGGACACGACCCGGAAAAGGTCTATGCCGCCTACAAGGCCGCCGTCGATTATCCCGACGGACCGACGGTCATTCTCGCCAAGACGGTCAAGGGATACGGTCTCGGTGAGGCGGGTGAAGGCAAGAACATCACCCACCAGCAGAAGAAGCTCAACGAAGAGGAGCTGGCGGAGTTCCGCTCACGCTTCGGCATCCCCATTTCCGACAGCGAGGTCGCCCAGGCGCCGTTCTACCGGCCGCCCGAAAAGAGCGCGGAGATGCAGTATCTCCGCAAGCGGCGCGAGGAACTCGGGGGCTACGTGCCGCAGCGCGTCCGTGACTGCGAGCCGATCGAAACACCGCCACGGGAGCTCTTCCAGGAGTTGCTGGAAGGCACGGGCGATCGCGAAGCCTCGACCATGATGGCCTTCGCCCGTCTTTTCACCAAGCTCTGCCGCGACAAAGCGTTCGGCAAGCTGATCGTCCCCATCATTCCCGACGAGGCGCGCACGTTCGGGCTCGAGCCGCTCTTCCGGCAGCTCGGCATCTACTCCCACGTCGGCCAGCGCTACGAGCCGGTCGATCGCGACACGCTCCTGTACTACATGGAGAAGACCGACGGGCAGATCCTCGAAGAGGGCATCACCGAGGCCGGTTCGATGAGTTCGTTCATCGCCGCCGGTACGGCCTACTCCGTGCATGGCGTCAATACGATTCCGTTCTTCATCTACTACTCGATGTTCGGCTTCCAGCGCATCGGCGACCTCGTCTGGGCGGCCGCGGAGATGCGCTGCAAGGGCTTCATGATGGGGGGGACCGCCGGGCGCACCACGCTCGCCGGCGAGGGCCTCCAGCACCAGGACGGCCACAGTCACGTGCTCGCCTCCACCGTGCCCAACTGCATCGCCTACGACCCCGCGTTCGCGTACGAGATCGCCGTGATCATCCAGGACGGCATCCGCCGCATGTACACCGAACGCGAAGAGGTCTTCTACTACCTGACGATTCACAACGAGAATTACGCGATGCCGGCCATGCCCGAAGGGGTGGAGGAAGGCATTATCAAGGGCATCTACAAGTACGCCCCGGCGGAGAGCGCCGACAAGGCCGACGCGTTCCTCCCGCTGATCGGGAGTGGGGCGATTCTGCGCGAGGTTCTGGCCGCCCAGAAGATCCTGGCCGAGAAGTACAACGTCGCGTCCGATGTCTACAGCGCGACCAGTTACAACGAACTGCGGCGCGAGTGCCTTCGCAACGAGCGGTGGAACATGCTGCACCCCGACAAGAAGCCCCGGAAGTCGTACGTCGAGGATCTCTTCGATGGGCACGAAGGGCCTTTCGTGGCGGCCAGCGACAACATGAAGATCGTGCCGGATCAGATTGCCAAGTGGCTGCCCGGCCGACTGTACACGCTCGGCACCGACGGCTTCGGGCGCAGTGAAAATCGCGAGTCGCTCCGGCGCCATTTCGAGGTGTCGGCGCATCACGTCGTGGTGGCGGCGCTCTACGCCCTGAGCCGGCACGGTAAGTTCGACGCCAAGAAGGTGAAGAAGGCGATCAAGGATCTGGACGTCGATCCCGAAGTGATCGACCCGGCGTTGGCGTAAGGCACGAGATTTCGAGTAAGCAACGAACATCGCGTCCGGCAGGACATCTCAGGAGAATCGCAACGTGGCAGAAGAATTCAAACTTCCGGATCTGGGCGAAGGCATCGAGTCGGGCGACGTGGTGCAGGTGCATGTGTCCGAGGGCGATACGATCGACGCGGAGCAGACCGTGGTCGAGGTCGAGACGGACAAGGCGGTGCTCGAGGTGCCGTGCCCGTTCGGCGGCAAGGTGACCGGGGTGCACGTATCCCAGGGTGATAAGGTCCAGGTCGGCGCGAAGCTGATCACGGTCGATGCCAACGGTCAGGCGTCCGGCGATACCGACAGCAAGGATGCCCCGGCCGAGGAAGAAAAAGCGGAAGCGAAGGAGCCGGAATCGCCGCCGGAGGAAGAGACGAAGGGCGCCCCGGCACCCGCTGAAGCGAAGGAGCCAGAGAAGCCCGAGAAGGCTGAACAGGAAAGCGCTACCAAGAAAGAAGAGAAGCCGTCCGAGCAGGAATCGGCACCTTCACGCCCGGAGCGCAAGCCACCTGCCCGAACCGAATCGGGCGATACACGTGAAGATGACGCGAACATCCCGGCCGGTCCCGCGACGCGACGGCTGGCCCGTGAACTGGGTGTCGAGTTGCGCGACCTGGCGGCCGCCTATCCCAACACGCGGCTGACCGAGCAGCACGTGAAGGATTTCGTCAAGGGCGATCGCGGCGAAGCAGGTGGGGCGCCTTCGAAACCGGCCTCGTCCGGTGCGGCCGCGCCGGCACAGAATGCCGCGGCGCAGGCGGCCTCCGGCGATCTGCCCGACTTTACGCAGTGGGGCGAGATCGAACCGGTCGCGTTCAGCTCCCTGCAGCGCAAGACTGCCGACCATCTTCACAACAGTTGGGTGACCGCGCCGCACGTCACGCAGTTCGACGAGGCGGAGATCGACGCCCTCGAGAAGCTCCGCAAGCGTTACCGCGAACGCGAGCCCGAACTTCGCCTCACCGTCACCGCCTTCATCCTCAAGGCGGTGGCCGTCGCGCTGAAGGCGTTCCCCGAGTTCAACAGCTCGCTCGATACGCAGAACAGCCAGCTCATCCTGAAGAAGTACTATCACATCGGCCTGGCGGTCGACACCGAGGCCGGACTGATCGTGCCGGTGCTGCGCAACGTCGACAAGAAGCGCGTGCTGGAACTGGCAAAGGAGATGAACGAGATTGCCGAGCGGACCCGGCAGCGCAAGGTCGAACTGAGCGAGCTGCGCGGCGGCACGTTCACCGTGACGAATCTCGGCGGCATCGGCGGAACCGCCTTCACGCCGATCATCAACTATCCCGAGGTCGCGATTCTCGGCGTGTCGCGCGGCCGCAAGGTGCCGACGCTCGAGAACGGCTCGCTGACCACGAAGCTCATGCTGCCCCTGTCGCTTTCGTACGACCACCGCGTGGTCAACGGGGCCGACGGCGCCCGATTCCTGCGCAAGGTCGTTGATCTGCTGGAGGATCCGGAGCTTCTCCTCCTGGAAGGCTGAGCGCCGCGACCCTTCACCAACCGGTATTGAATTCCCGAGAGTAGACCCCCATCGACAGAAGGATGAATGACTCCATGGCCGCAGAGATGAACCGCAAGACGCAACTGGTCGTGATCGGCGCCGGGCCGGGCGGCTACGCGGCAGCCTTCGCCGCCGCCGACAAAGGGATGGACGTCGCCATGGTCGAAGTGGACGAGGAGCCCGGCGGCGTTTGCCTGAACCGCGGATGCATTCCCTCCAAAACGCTGCTCCATATTGCCAAGCTTCTCGCCGAGACCGAGGAAGCGGCTGAGATGGGCGTGACGTTCGACAAGCCCAGCCTCGACCTCGACGGCATCCGCAAGTGGAAGAACAACGTCATCGGCAAGAATGCCCAGGGCGTGCGCCAACTCGCGAAGGCCCGCAATGTTGAAATCATCAAGGCCTGGGCCACCTTCAAGGATGCCCACACGCTGAATCTGAGCAGTGTGCGGAATGGTGAGGGCGATCTCGGCACGCTGAGCTTCGACTACGCGATCATCGCCGTCGGCTCGCGCCCGACGATGATTCCCGCCTTCGATATCGGCAGTGACCGCGTGATGGATTCAACCGCCGCGCTCGATCTGCCCGAGGTGCCCAAGTCGCTCCTGGTGGTCGGCGGCGGATACATCGGCCTCGAGATGGGCACGGTCTATCACGCCCTCGGCAGCGAGGTGAGCGTCGTGGAGATGACCGACGGCCTTCTGCCCGGGGCGGATCGCGATCTGGTTCGTGTCCTGCAGGCGCGGCTGAAGAAACAGTTCAAGGAGATCATGCTCGACACCAAGGTCGTGCAGATGGACGACACCGGCGACGCGGTGGCGGTGACCTTCGATTCCGGGGGAAGCCGAACGCGTGTCGAGAAATACGACCGCGTGCTGATCTCCGTCGGGCGCATGCCCAACGGCAAGTCGATCGGCCTGGAGAACACCGACGTCGTCGTGACCGACCGCGGCTTCATCGAACACGACGATCAGCAGCGCACCGCCGAGCAGAACATCTTCGTCATCGGCGATGTCGCCGGCGAACCGATGCTGGCGCACAAGGCCTCCTACGAAGCCAAGATCGCCGTCGAGGTGATCCTGGGCGAGCCCGCGACCTTCGATGCCCGGGCGATTCCCGCCGTCGTGTTCACCGATCCGGAAGTGGCGTGGACCGGGCTGACCGAGAACGAGGCCAAGAAAGAAGGCATCGACATCGCGATCGCCAAGTTTCCCTGGGGCGCGTCGGGCCGGGCCACCGCCATCGGGCGTAACGACGGCCTGACCAAGATCATCATCGATCCCGACAGCAAGCGCGTGCTCGGCACCGGCATCGTCGGCGTCGGGGCAGGGGAACTCATCGCCGAGGCGGTCCTCGCCATCGAGATGGGCGCGACCGCCGGCGACATCGGCCGATCGATTCACGCCCACCCGACCCTCTCGGAAACCGTCGGCGAAGGCGCGGAACTCGGCGTCGGCACGACGACCCACATCTTCCGTCCACCACGCTGATGACGGGCGATGGTGGTTCATCTGGGAGCGATGCGAAGGTGTCGCATTTTCCCCGCAATGAGATGCGCGGTGTGTGAGGTCAAGCCACGAGTGGTCCGGGATCTCCGATCCCGGGTTGGCGAATCGAAAAGGTGATCGCCGTGCCGGTTCATGCATGCCGCGTTACGGTCAGAAGCGCAGCGGCATCGGAATGACCCCTTCGCGGTGACCGAACAACTGCACCGCCACGCCGACCTCGTCGCTTCCGCCGTTCGCGTTGACGAGCAACTCCACCCGAAGGATCCGCCCCGATTGCGTCACGACCTGCCCCGTCCCGGGTTCCGGTCCGCATTCGCCCACCAGGAGTTTCAGCCGGTAATGCTGGCCGACGGTGACCCCGAAACGGGCGGGCAGAATCGCGTAGACGCCCGTCGGCCCGATGTTCACGCAGCGGCCGATCAGCATCGACGCCGCCGGGGAAGAGGGCGATTCGGGCAAGGGGTGGAATTCGACGTTGCAATGCAGGCAGCGGCGTTCACTCTGCCGTTTCTCGTTCTCCCGTTCCAGCAGGGCCGCGCGGGCGTGCCGGAAACTGCTCGAATAGGGATAGCCGGCGGGAGCGATCGAAGGTGAAGCGGTACCCAAGGCCATGGCATCCTCCTCTGCCTCTTCCCCTGGCTTGGAAAAAGCCGACGCGTCGAACGGCCGCACCCAAAACAAGACATCCTTGGTCTGAATAATGTGCTGACCGCCGACTGACCTGACGGCGCCGTGCATCGTATCCTTACGAAAAGCCTCAGATTAGTTAGTCTTATGCTAGAAACAGCAGATGCACTTCGTCAAGCGCAAAATCAGCGATTCCAAGCTTTCGCCGTAGTTTTTACTGGACCGTCAGGATGATTTTCACGTGGGGGGATCGGCTCAAGCCATCGTTCGGGGTATGCCGATGTCAAAGGTGTGACGGGTATCCGACTGCCTTGATGGGCATGCAGGATGAAGCGTCTCTTTCGCGGAGAACCGCGATCTTACCGGACGACGCATGCCCCTGTCGTGTTGATTTCGGACCACTCGGGACTTGACAGTTCGGTTGGTCCTGTTTTAAATAGATTGGAAGGTTACGGTGATGAAGGCGGAGCGCTCGCAATGAAAGCGGCGTCCGATCCGCCAGATTTATCCGGGTCGCTGTCATAATACTTTTTCGCGGCCTGCTATTATTCGTTTTATACTCATAAATACTTGCCTGATCATACCTTCCCGTAGCCACCTGAATGACAATGCAATCGACCGGCCGTTCGTGAGGATACCCTCTTCGCGCGTTGGCCGGAACTGAAAACAGCGGGGGGCCGCGCAATGGTGGCGGTCTCTCCTGAGGGGTATCGTCCCCCTGTCTTGACAGGGGGCGCGGTGCCTGTCGGAAAAGTGAATATTCGGTCCCGAATGCCTTACGGTGAGTTGCCGTTCGGTGGCAGGGACAGATGGAAGACGGACTGTCTTCAGGTGCAGCGGGCGTATGTCGCAGCCGAAGCCGTTCGCGGCGTTGTTTGACGCGGCGGGGGGTGACGGATTCGACCCAGCGTGGCCGAGGGCGGCGGTGATTTCGCCGATCGCGAAATGTCGCGTGCCTCGGAGCGATCGCTCCCGCGGGCCATGCCCAGCTTCGGTTCTCATCATACTTCGTAACGTAGTTGAGAATCCGTTAGGCGCGAGTGTGCGGCTGCGAACCGAAGGACGTTCCGTCGGCGTAGCGTGCCTCAGGCACGGGAGGAAAAACATGACTAGGACGAAAGGACAACGCTCGGCGTTTACGCTGATCGAGCTGCTGGTGGTGGTGGCCATCATCGCCCTGCTGATCTCGATTCTGCTGCCGAGTCTGGCGCGGGCCCGCGAACTGTCCAAGCGGACGGTGTGCGCGGCCAACCTCAAGGGGATTGGGACCGGTCTCTACACCTACGGCACGGAGAACACCGACCAGTTCCCGATCGCCAACCACGACAAGACGGCGGCCACCCAGGGTGTCAGCGCGGTGAACTATTACCGTCAGATCGGTAACCCGCAGGTCGAGACGGTCAACGAGACCGCCATGTCGACCGTGCGGAACTTCTGGACGCTGGTCCGCGACGGTGCGTCGGCTCCGGGCTCGTTCATCTGCCCGTCGACCGATGACCAGAAGTCGGACATCAGTGATCCGCTGCTGTGCTGGGACTTCAGCACCGACGTGGACAGCTGTCTGAACGATCCCGATGTCGGTTTCAGCCAGGTCAGCTACGGCTACCAGGTGCCTTACGGCAGCTCCGGGCTTCCGAGTGCCGACCGTGATCAGCGCATGGCGCTGGCCGCCGACCAGGGTCCCTACGGTGACGCCATCGAGGGTAACAACACGGCGGATCTGGCCACGATCATCAGTAACCTGACCAGCCTGAATGAGACCTCGACGCCGGAGGATTGGGTGGACAACAACTCGCCCAACCACACGCAGGGCGAAGGTCAGAACGTGCTCTACGCCGACAGCCATGCGGAGTTCCAGGGCAAGGCCAACGTGGGTGTGTCGCAGGACAACATCTACACACGCTGGAACAACAACACGGGTGCCCCCACGCTGATTCAGCGTATCCAGGGTGAGGCGCCGGATGGCAGCACGAACCACGGCCCCTGGGATAACCAGGATTCGCTGATCTACCCGTAAGGGTATTTGAATTGAACAGTGGTCGTTCCCTGGTGATCGGCCGCGACGAAGAACAAGGGCGGAGCAGTCATACTGGGCTGCTCCGCTCTTTGTTATCAGCTTCGGCAATGGATTATTGGTACCTGATGGAGAGGTCGGGAAATTTCGTAGGGGATGATGCGTCAGGCTTCATCGCCATGCGGTTTGAACGGTTTCCTGACAATCTCTTTTGAGTTTCAGCTTGACTTCGGATAGGCCTGTCCCATAATGAAATGTGGTCGGTATACTGGCGGGGCAAGCCTCGGGTGATGGCGGTTCTGATCCGGAGCAGGCGGTCATCATCATTATTCCGTATGCAGAATTATCGTATCGGAGAGAGCTGCGTGACGTGCAAAGCTGATTCGTAGAATCGGCTTATGTGGCATCGCTTTCATGGGCCGATACGTCTCCAAAAACGCCTGGTCGCACCCCACACGGATGAGCAATCCCCCCCTTGCTTGTCCCCCAGCGACCAGGCCTTTTTTATGCGCCGAGCGATTCCCTTGTCAGTCGTGGATGCCCAGGTTCCGTCTTATGCCCGCGCCCTCGAACTTTGATCCGTACCCATTCACATTCCGCATGGCGCGGTGATTGCCATCCTCCTGTAAAATGGCCGGTCTTTGTCCACGGGAGGACGCTCTTGCCCAAGGGAGTTCGCAAAACGAAAAAAGCGTCGCGCAGGAAGGCGTCGTCGCCGCCTCCGGCAGGGCCGCGCTGGCTGACGGTGCGCGGGGCGCGGCAGAACAACCTCAGGGGCATCGACGTTCACTTGCCGCTGGGGCGGTTCATCTGCGTGACGGGCGTGTCCGGCAGCGGCAAGAGCTCGCTGGTCATCGACATCGTCCGCGAGCGACTGAGCCGCGATCTGAACGGCGCGGAGAACGTGTCCATCGGCGCGCACGATGCGATCGAAGGGCTGGAGCATCTCGACAAGGTTATCGACATCGATCAGAAACCGATCGGTCGCACCCCGCGCAGCAACCCCGCCACCTACGTGAAAGTCTTCGACCAGATCCGTGACCTGTTCAGCCGGATGCCGGATGCCAAAGTGCGCGGCTACAAGCCGGGACGCTTCAGCTTCAACGTGGCATCCACCAACGGCGGCGGGCGGTGTGAGGCGTGCGAGGGCAACGGCGCCAACCGGATGGACATGGAATTCCTCGCCGACATCTGGGTGACGTGTCCGGTGTGCGGCGGCAAGCGGTTCAACCGCGAGACGCTGCAGGTGCATTACCGCGGCATGAGCATCGCCGATGTGCTCGAGATGGACGTGCAGCAGGCGCTGGAACACTTCGACAAGATTCCGAAGATCGCCGCCATGCTGCGCACGCTGCACGACGTGGGGCTGGATTACCTGAAGCTGGGGCAGTCGTCCACGACGCTGAGCGGGGGCGAGGCCCAGCGGATCAAGCTTGCGCGCGAGCTGGTGAAGAAGAGCACCGGCCAGACGCTCTACATTCTCGACGAGCCGACGACGGGCCTGCACTTCGAAGACATCCGCCGGCTGCTGGCGGTGCTGCACGGTTTCGTGGACGTGGGCAACACGGTGGTGGTGATCGAGCACAACCTGGACGTGATCAAGACGGCGGACTGGGTGATCGATCTCGGCCCGGAAGGGGGCGACGGCGGCGGTGAGATTCTCGTCGAAGGGACGCCGGAAGCGGTGGCGGCATGCGATCGATCCCATACCGGCAAAGCATTGAAGGAGATGTTCGATCAGGCGGCGCGACGCGCGAAGCCGACACGCCAGCGTCAACCGGCCAAGTCCACCTCGAACGGCTCCGGCTCATCCCCGGTGGAAGAACTCACCGAAATCAGCGTGGTCGGCGCGCAGCAGCACAATCTCAAGGATGTGAACGTGTCGTTCCCGCGCGGACAGATCACGGTGTGCAGCGGCGTCTCGGGCAGCGGCAAGAGCAGCTTCGCCTTCGACACGATCTACAACGAGGGGCAGCGGCGCTACCTGGAGTCGCTGAGTTCCTACGCCCGCCAGTTCCTCGGCCAGGTGGCCAAGCCGAAGGTCGAACAGGTGGAGGGTTTGTCGCCGGCGATCAGCATCGAACAGAAGACGACGAGCCGCTCGCCGCGCTCGACGGTGGGCACGGTGACGGAAGTGTACGACTACATGCGCGTGCTGTGGTCGCGCATCGGTCAGCCATACTGCCCGCAGTGCGACGTGCCCGTCGGCACGCAGACGAGCGACGAGATTATCGATCGGGTGATGCGCGAGCCGGAGGGCACGCGGGCGCTGCTGCTGGCACCGATCGAACGGCACGGGCAGGAGGATTACGCGAAGATCTTCACGCGTGAGAAGGCGAGCGGCTTCGCGCGGGTCCGCATCGACGGTGAGGTCCACGAACTGAGCGATCCCCCGACGCTGGACAATCGGCGGCGGCACAAGGTCGAACTGGTCGTGGACCGCATCATCATTCGCGCGAATCAGCGGGCGCGTATCGCCGACAGCGTGGAGATGGGGCTGTCTATCGGCAACGGCGTGATCCTGCTGGCCGACGCCGAAACGGGCGAGGCGATGCGGTTTTCGCAGTTGCGGTCGTGCATGGAGTGCGGCACGAGCTACGAGGAACTGACGCCGCATCACTTCTCGTTCAATACGCGCCTCGGCTGGTGCGAGACGTGCGAGGGGCTGGGCGTGCAGCAGGGGGCGAGCGTGCACCTGATCGTGCCGCAGCCGGAAAGGTCGATCCGTGACGGGGCGGTGATGGGATGGGCGGACCTGAACGAGACGCCGATGCTGCTGGAGATGATGCGGCCGGTGGCGGACCATCTCGGGGTGAGCCTCGACACGCCGTGGAAGGCATTGCCCGAGGACGCGCGGCGCGGATTTCTGCACGGCACCGGGGCGCACTGGTTTGAGGGGCCGGGCGGGACGCGGTTTCAGTGGAAGGGGTTCTACCCTGCCATCGACGAGGCCACGCGTTCGAGCTGGCAGTACCGGCACAAGCTTTCAGGTCTGACGACGGAGGTGGCGTGCCAGCGGTGCAGCGGAAGCCGGCTGCGGTCGGAGGCGGCGGCGGTACGCGTGGACGGGCGGACCATCGTCGAGGCATGCCGGATGCCGCTGGACGAGGCGTATTCGTGGCTGTCGACGATGAAGCTCGACGCGCGCGAAAAGAAGGTGGCGGGGGAGCTGCTGACCGAGATCACCAACCGGCTGAAGTTCCTGGTGGACGTGGGGCTGGACTACGTGACGCTGCATCGGTCGGCGCCGACGCTGAGCGGCGGTGAGTCGCAGCGCATCCGCCTGGCATCGCAGATCGGCAGCGGGCTGACGGGCGTCTTATACGTGCTGGACGAGCCGACGATCGGCCTGCATCCGCGCGACACGCGGCGACTGATTGCCGCGCTGGATCATCTTCGCGGTTTGGGCAACACGCTGCTGATGGTCGAGCATGACAAGGAAGTGATTACGCACGCGGATCACGTACTCGACTTCGGTCCCGGCGCGGGGGCCGACGGCGGGCGGATCGTCGCGCAGGCGTCGCCGAAGCGCTTGCGATCGCTGAAGGCGTCGCTCACCGGGCGCTACCTCGCCAACAATGAGGCGATACCGATCCCGACGAATCGTCGTGCGCCGGGCGAACGCTGCCTCGAGGTGATCGGGGCGCGGCATCATAACCTGAGGAACGTGGACGTTTCGATTCCGCTGGGGTGCTTCGTGGCGGTGACGGGCGTGTCGGGCAGTGGGAAGAGTTCGCTGGTCAACGACGTCGTGCACAAGGCGCTGGCCCGGCGGATTCATCGGGCGACGACCGATGCGGGCGGGCACGATGAACTGCGCGGCGTGGAGCATATCGACAAGGTCATCAACGTCGATCAGTCGCCGCTGGGCAATTCGCCGTCGAGCAACCCCGCCACGTATACCGGCGTCTTCGATCGTATTCGCGAGCTGTTCGCGAAACTGCCGGAGGCGAAGGTGCGCGGGTACAACGTGAACCGGTTCAGCTTCAATCGGCCGGGCGGGCGATGCGATGCGTGCGAGGGCAACGGGCAGCGCTGCATCGAAATGCACTTTCTGCCGGACGTGTGGATCTCGTGCGAGGAATGCGGCGGGATGCGCTACAAGCGCGAGACGCTGGAGGTGAAGTACAAGGGCCGGTCGATCGCCGACGTGCTTGAGATGCGCATTAACGAGGCGTTGGCGTTGTTCACGAACGTGCCGCGCATCAAGCGGATGCTGCAGACGCTGGCGGATGTCGGCGTGGGATACCTGCAACTGGGGCAGGCGGCGCCGACGCTGTCGGGCGGCGAGGCGCAGCGGGTGAAGCTGGCGGCGGAACTGGGCCGGCCGAGCACGGGCAAGACGGTGTACATCCTCGACGAGCCGACGACGGGGTTGCACTTCGACGATCTGCGAAAGCTGCTGGACGTGTTGCATCGCTTTTGCGACATGGGCAACTCGGTGGTGTGCATCGAGCATAATCTGGACGTGATCAAGACGGCGGACTGGGTGATCGACCTCGGGCCGGAAGGGGGGCTGGGCGGCGGGGAGATCGTCGCCGAGGGCCCGCCGGAGAAAATCGCCGAAGTCGAGGCGTCACACACGGGGCGGATCCTGGCCGAGGTGCTGGCGAGCGATCCGACGGCGTCGCGCGAGGTGTTCGATCCGGAGAAGGCGGATGTGCCGGCGGCGGAGGAGGAACGCTCGGAACTGGTGATCGACGAGGAACTGGACGACGCACGGATGCCATGGGAGGTGGACGGGCGTCGCTGGCACACGCGCGATCGTGTCGGCCGCAAGGGCGAGAAGGTGCGTTGGGAAGGCGCGGCGCTGGAGTGGCTGATCGACGAGATCGAAGCGGCGGGGAAGGGGCGCCTGGCGCCGACGGATTACAACAGCCGGAGCATGGTGGAGATCAAGATGCCGGGCAGCAATACGCCGTGGTTCTTCCACGCGCGGACGGCGGGAACGTGGTTGCTGGATGTGTCCATCCGCGTGCCGAGCCGGGCGTTCAGCGCCGCCGAGGTGCGCCGCCTGCTGCCGTTCAAGCCGCTGGACGACATGGACGACCTGCCGGTGTACGGGCGCAGTCAGCGTGTGACCGTGCGGCACGGTGGGCGTGGCGTCGATGACATTCGCATTCAGGTCAACAACCTCAAGGAACTGACGAGCTCCGATGCCAAGACATTCATCAAGCGGGCGATGCAGGCCTATCAGCGGCTGGTGCGCAAGATGGCGGAGAACGTCGCCGAGCATCAGCCGTGGAAGGTGAACGGACGGCAGTGGCACCTCGGACAGCAGATGATCTCCAAGACCAAGAGCCGGATGTGGAAGGGTTCGCTGATCGTGACCCTGTTGGGGTTGATCAAGAAGCACGTGCCCCAGATCAAGGAGGACTGGAACCGCAAGGTGATGGTCGTGCTGAATCACCCCGAGGTGAACGGGGTTTTCGGGCGGCTGGTGACGAACCATGCCCACGCGATGCGCGTAGAGTTCCGGTGCGGGTACGGCCAGTTCACGCCGGCGATGGTGGAGAAGCTGGGGATCGATCCGCGCATCCGCCATCGCAAGGGTGAGGACCAGGTGCAGTTCTGGATCCAGGAGGTGAGCCAGATCGACGAGGCGGAGTTCGGCCGGCTGATCAGGGAATCCGTGGCGCATTTTGCTGAAGCCCACAAGGCGTGACGACCGAAGGGAAGACCATGGCAGACATGCTGGTGCCCAACAAACTGCTGTTTCGTTTCGAGTACCCGTTGCCGTACTTGAAGAAGGTGACGGTGGACGGGAAGCTGAACGAGTGGCCCGATGATGCGCGGTTGCAGGATTTCGGGGCTCTCGACGGCGAGGAGGCCTTCGCGCAGGTGTGGATGGGCTGGAACGAGGAGGGGCTCTACCTGGCGGTGAAAGTGAACGGGCGGACGAAGCCGTTCCAGTGCAAGCGGGCGTCGTTCTGGAAGGGGGACAACATCCGGCTGTGTACCGACATGCGGAACACGCGGGACATCAAGCGGGCCTCGCGCTACTGCCGGCAGTTTTACTTTCTCCCCGCCGGCGGAGGTCCGGATGGCAAGGCGGCGATCGGCGGCGCGGCCAAGATTCACCGGGCCACGGAGCAGCCGCCGCTTCCACCGGATGACGCGATCATGGCAGCGAGCGTCCGGCGGGGCAAGTCGTATACGCTCGAAGCGCACGTGCCCGCCGACGTGCTCATCGGGTGGGATCCGCGGGAGCATTCGCGCATCGGTCTCTACGTCATGGTCGAGGATGTCGAGCTGGGGCAGCAGCCGCTGACCGTCGGGGATGACCTGAACTGGCACATTGATCCCAGCATGTGGGCCTCGGCGATCTTGACACCGCCGGAATGATGCCGAAGATACGAAGAACAAGTCTGTCTCTCATGGATGAGAACACCATCATGCGTTGCACACGATGTCGGGTCGACAATAACGAGACGGCGAATTATTGCCGAGGATGCGGCATGCCGTTGCGGCGTCAGCCTCCGAGTTGGTCGTCGTCGCAGGCGGGCACGACAGCGCCGCCTGAGCCTGCTCATCCGCCTCGTCTTCCTCCCGACGAAGAGCCGCTGCCCGATCCTCCCGAAGGCGTGACGTACTTCGATCCGCCGGAACAGGAGCCGTACAGACCGCCGCCGGGTTACACGCCTCCACCGCAGCCTGCGATGCCTCCCGCGTCGACCTACGCGCCACCCGGCGCACCGCCCGCTTACGGATCGGCCATGCAGCCGCAGATGCTGGGTTATGCGAGCGAGCAGGGCGTGCGATACGGCGGGTTCTGGATTCGCTTCGTGGCCGTCATCATTGACACGATCGTCCTGATCATCCCCAACATCTTCTTTCAGTACATGGCGAACTCGGCAGATTTGGTGTCGACCGCCCTGGTCTGGTCGCTCATGGCGTTGGTCTTGAACTGGTTCTACTACCCCTGGATGGAGAGTTCGAGCATGCAGGGCACGTTCGGCAAGCGGGCCCTAGGGCTGCGCGTGATCGACCGACACGGAAATCGAATCAGCTTCGGGCACGCGATCGGGCGAAACCTGGCGAAAATTCTTTCGGGGATCTTTTTCATCGGTTACATTATGGCGGGGTTCACGGAACGCAAGCAGGGGCTCCACGACCTCATCGCCGGAACCATGGTCGTTCATGACTGACGGGCAGTATACATATCCTGAAGAGCGAGGTGACCGATGAATTGCCCACAGTGTGGTTATCTGAATGCGGATTTCGCGCAGACCTGTTCGCAGTGCAACAGTCCGTTAGCGGCAGATTCGGGAACGCCGGCACAGGCACCACCACCGGTCCCCACGATGGATATGGCGCCGCAAAGCGGTGAAATCACCAAAGAACAGCGCACGTGGGGCATGTTGGCGCACCTGTCGGCAATCGCGGGATTCTTTCTCCCCTTCGGCAACATCATCGGGCCGCTGGTCGTGTGGCTGATCAAGAAAGACGAAATGATGTTTGTGAATGATCAGGGCAAGGAAGCCTTGAACTTTCAGATCAGCGTGTCCATCTATGCCATCGTTTCCGCTTTCAGCATTTTCCTGATCATCGGCTTCTTGTTATTGCCCGCCGTCATGATCTTCAGTCTTGTGATGACCATCATTGCCTGTGTGAAAGCCAATGAGGGCGAGTACTACCGTTACCCATTGTGTATTCGATTCATTGCCTGAATCGGTGAAGACCGGAAGCGGATCGCCTCAGGATTGTTTTCGGGCGGTGACCTGGAGGTGCGGGCATCGCCCGAGGTTGTGGGGGTTGCGGGCGAGCTTCTTTTCGATCTTCGCCCAGCGGCGGCGCTCGACCGGGTCTTCGAGGAGATCCCGGTAGCGGCGCATGGGCAGCACGGTCTTTCCGAGGATGTCCAGCACTTCGAACCCGGCGGCGGTCAACTGCTTGCGCAGGGTGTCCGGCTCGAAGGTGTGCAGTTCGAACTGCTCGTTCGGGTCGCGCGTGAGCCAGTGCGTGCGGCCCGTTTTAAGAAACGCTTCCAGCCCTTCCCCATCCTTCTGCTCGAGAAAGTGATCCACACAGGCGATGCGATGGTCGAACGTGGCGACGAGGATGCCGCCGGGAGCGAGGATCCGCGCGATCTGCCGCATGGCGTGAGCGGGTTTGTCGGCAGCGCAGAGCGGCTCGCCCATGGCGACGGCCAGGCCGAAGTGCTGCTCGGAGAGGGCGGCGAGATCCATCACATCGGCCTGCAGGAATTCGGCCTTGTCGCCGCCGCCCGTTTCCGCCACTTGCTTGCGGGCCTCATCCACCATCCGGGCAGAGAGATCAACGAAGGTGACGTGATAGCCGCTCTTAAGCAGCTTGCGTCCCCACTTGCCCGAGCCGCAGCCGAGATCGACCGCCGGGGTGGACAGATTCCTCGGCAGGTGCGGCTTGAGATAATCCCACGTCAGCCCGTCGTGCCAGATCCAGTAGGCATCGCTATAGATCTGCTCGTACTTGCCGGCCACGCGGTCGTGGTATTTCTGGTTGGCGTTGCGTCGATGTCGGGGCATGCGTGGCGAGTTCTCCGGATATGACCGCTACATAAACTCTTGATGAACACAGATGAACGCGGATAAGAGATAAATGTCGAATGAAGAGAGTATCACGGCGGGCTCCAGGGGAGTACCTGCATCGTATTTACTCTGACTCCGTGTCCATCTGTGTTCATCCGTGGTTTCATTCCTCGTAACGTCGCTGAAACCTCGCCGATCTACGATTCGTGGTGCCGCAGTTCCACCGGACCCAGCAGTCCGGCGGGCTTGAAGCGGTACTCCGGCACGCGATTCTCCTTCTTGAAGAAGTCGCTTGGGCCGAGGCACTCAATCTCGTCTTCATTGCGGATGTGATGCGGGCCGAGGAAGTTGCGCAGGCTGTTGGCCACTTCGACTTCGATGCGGTTTCTCCCGCGATGGAGCAATTCCGTGACCTCGACGCGATGGGGCGACCACATCATGACGCCGGCGTCGATGCCGTTGACGCGCACCCGGGCGGTGTTGCGGTAGGCGGGGCAGTGGATGTACCAGCGGCGGCCTTCCGGGTTGTCGAGTGTGGCGGAGAACGTATAGGTGACGCTGCCCGCGTAGAAGGCCAGCCCCTGGTCATGCCACGACCCCAGGTTCAGCACGCCGGGAAGTGCATCGATGCGGCAGGCGTCGCCGTCCACGTAAACACCGAACCGTCCGAGCACGTACAGCGGTTCGAGTTCCAGGCCGTTTTGCCAGGTGAAGTTCACATTAAGCACGTTCTCACCGGCATCGAGTCCGCCGGCCAATGCGGCGCGGCGGAGGCCGGGATCCACGAACCAGTCGCCGGACGGGGAGACCGGCACCTCCCGCCCGTTGAGCGTGACTTCGAACTGCTCCGGCGTCTCGAGCAGCAGGCAAGCCTTCGGGACGGGCCGGGCGCTGGTGAACGTGTAACGCAGGGTAGCGGGGATGCCCTCCTCACGTTCGGCGAGCAGAAGTTGTGCCTCCAGCGGGAACATGATGCCTTGCGACTCGCCGTCGATCAGCAGTTCGCATCGATCGAGGAGCAGTGCGTTGTCCTGGTTGAGATGGTACGTCACGGCATCGGAGGCATCGCAAAGGCGGATCGTTTCTTCCGGCTCGGACGGGGGAAGCGACTCGACGGCATCCGGTTCAAAGACGATCACATGCGAACGCCCGATGTCAAATTCGAGTTGCACCCGGCATGTGTCACCGTCGCGCATGTGGGGCATCGGCGTGAGCTCGCCGGTCGTCGTCTCCAGGTGCATCGGCATGCCGAGGGCGCGGACGACCGCCGTGGCGGTATGCGGTTCGGTTCGCGCCGACGTCAGGAAAAAGATCTCCCGGCCATCGTGGTGGCGTTGCATGCAGACAATCTCGCGATTCACTGGCGCGTCGCCTTCGAGATGAAGGTCAGGCGGCGCGGTCGCTCGAACAAACGCGAGCAACTTCGATGGGAACTCGGCGTCGTTCCAATCACCGAGGGTTTCCGCCTTGGCGAAGAGCTTGTCGTAGCCGTCGGAGGGTTTCGCATCGACGTGGGTCGGACGGGGGGCGACCGTCGCAACGCGGCCACCGTCGGAGACGAACTTCCGCAACAGGCTGATCGTCGACTTCCGCCAGGTCACGCTCGGGGGGACGATCACGACGTCGTACGTGCCTGAGCCGATCACGAACTTTCCGTCGTCAATGCGGGCGTGCGACTTCATGATGACCTCGTTGCCGAAATCGAAGTCGACCTGGTGATCAACCAGGGTGCGGACGATCTGTTTGAAGGCGTCGTGCATCGGGTCATCCGGCCAGGGGGGATCGAGCACCTCGTGCGTGGCGAAGAAGCTTTCGATCGGATGCAGCACGAGCACGCGCACGACCCGCCGGCCGCGCGTGAGGGCGTAGCCCAGCCGGGCAAAGTGCGATCCGAGATCGGCGCTCATGGCGTACCAAGGCTGCTGGAAGCCGAGGCTCGGCGGATAATCACGCTTGCGGAAACCACGCAGGGAGTAATGAAACGCGTGCTGGCAACAGAGATTCAGCCCGAGGGCATACTGCCAGTCGCCCATCCACTTCTGCTCCACCGGGCCGAAGTCCCAGCCTCCGCCGGCGTAGGTCTCGCACATGACGCGCGGCTTGTCGAGTTGATGGGCCACGCTCGCCGCCTGTTTGACCAGCACGCGGGCCGACGACCAGAAGTTGTCGAGGTCGAGCGGTTTGCCGAGGTGATCGATGCCGGGGTAGTGCTGATGGGCATAGTGCTGCATGACGTCGCCGACGACCTGTGTGGCGGCGCGGGGTGATTCCTCGAGCAGATAGTGGCCCGTAAAGATCAGGTTGTGCTTCTCGCACCACTGGGCCAGGAGCCTGGTGAAGTTGTTGGCGAACAGATGGGCCAGGGCGCTGTAGTAGCACCAGCGTACCCGCAAATGATCCGGCCCGCCGTAAATGATGGTCATCAGGTGATCGGCCAGCGGCTCGCCGTAGCGCTTGGCGAATTCCTTCTCGAGTGTGGGTGAGATCGTGAGCCGGGGAATCGACTCGATCCATTCGTGGTCGTGGTAGTTGGGCTCGTCGGTGAAGAATCCGGGAACGATCGTGCCGAAGGCGTCGCCGACTTCTTTGCGATAGGTTTCGTAGATCTTACGAATGAATGCCCGGATCACTTTGCCGTTCAGCACGTCGACGTAGCCGTCAGCCCAGCATTCCGGCGAGAAGTGACGTCGGTGGTTGTAGTACTCACGGCGGAAGATGACGACGTGATCGCCTTCGAGTGCTTCGGTGGAAATCGCATTGCCAGCATAGGAATCCTTCGGCAGTCGTTTAACGGGGGCGTACGCGTCACCCTGCTTCCGTGCGTCGAACACGGCGAGCACCTCCTGCTCTGGATCGAGGGAGATTGGTGTTCCGTTCGACCGCGGCTGAATCTCCGCCAGCGCATATTGCTGGAGATACTCCTTGCCGAGGTTGTTGATGATGCCGCCCCCGTAGCCGCTGGGCCAACCGTCCTCGTCGTAGATCCACGCGCCCATGTTGTGCCGCGCGGCTTCCTCGATCCCGGCCTTGATGGCATCCATCCATTCCCGGCTCATGTAAGGGGTGACGCGTCCCATGCGGGCGTGCATGAAGAATCCACCGATGTTCTGGCGGTACATCTCGACCACCTGCCGCTTGACTTCCACGGGGTCGAGTTCGTCGTTCCAGAACCAGAAGGGGGCGGCCATGAACTCGGGACGCAGGGGCTTGAAATCGTCGGCCATGCTCAAGGTGATGCTCCTGATGTTGTGCGATCAGAGGAGGTTTGATAACGGAAATAGGCGTGGATGACAAATCAGGGAGTGCAACACGAGCGGGTATGCCGGGAGCCGAAAAGCACGTGGAATTCCGGCGGAAAGCAGCTCAGCCCTCGGCAAGCGGCTGCAGAACATCAAAGGCTTGTTGCGCCGTGTTGACCGCGTCGTGGCTGTGCCGGGAAAGCTCCACGTGGACGCCACCGGTGTAGCGACTCTCGCGCAGCGCCTGCATGACGGCGGGAATGTTGATCTCGCCCTCGCCGAACATGAGATGATCGTGAACGCCACGACGCATGTCCTCGATGTGGACGTTGAACAGGCGGGGCTGCATCCGTTGAATGTGCTCGGTCACGTCGCCGTCATCGAGGCAGTGGACGTGGCCGACGTCGAGCGTGAGGCCGAACAGTTCGTGGTTCACGCGGTCGCAGAGTTCATCGAATCGCTCCATCCTATCGATGAACATGCCGGGTTCGGGCTCGAACGCGAGGGGGACACCATGCGTGGCGGCGCGATCCAGAAGGAGGCGGATCTCTTCAATGAGCCGCTCCATGGCCTGCGCCTCGGTCAAGGTATCAGGCTTCGCCCCGGACCACAGCGATACCCCATCGGCCCGGAGATCTCCGGCGAGTTCGATACACTGTTCAAGAAACTCACGCCGCCGCGCGCGCAGCACGGGCACGTCATCGAGGAGCGTCGGGGAATGCTTGAGACGCGGATTCAGCAGAAAACGCGCGCCCGTCTCGATGACGCACTTCATTTCGCGTTCGTCCAGCAACGCGGCGATACGGCGCTTCTGATCCGAATCACCGGTGTACGGATTCAGGGCATGCACGTCCACCGTGATGGCGACGCTGCGATAGCCGATCTCTGAGAGAATGGCGATCGCGTCCTCGAGGCGGTGATGCGCGAATCCGTTGGTGTTGTAGCCGAGTCGCATGAGGGTTCGTGTTCCTGCTGACGATCCATCCCAGGAGGGCTGCGATCGAATCACGTCGTATAGAGTCTGCGGCCGAGGATGACCGTCGGCACGAGGAGCAGCATGACCGGGAGGCTCGCCCAGAACCCGGCGCGAAAACCGACCATCGCCGCGTTAAGCGCCACGATGCCCAGCACACCCATTTTGACCGCCTGTTGCACATGCTTCGGGTCGGTCATCAGCATTGCCGAGGCCATCCGATTGCCGACAGCGCCCGCGAGAAGGACCAGCCAGGCGATGCCTTGCATGACGGCGAAAGTCTGGTTCGCAAGCAGGCCAATCCCCAGGAGTCCGAAGACGGCCACACCGCACATGCCTCCACCGACGACGAGCAGCGTCTTGTCCTTAGGGTCGAACTCCTTGCGTCCGAAGGTGGTGACGCCGGTGACGTAAAGCCACATCACCGCCGCGAGCACGATGCGCATGCCCCAGTCGAGATTGCCCTCCCCGGGTGCGACCAGGGTCATGCCCAGCAGCAGGTTCAGCGCCCGGCAGGTCCCCATGATTGCCGGGGCGATGGGGACCTCCTTGAGCAAAACATCGTAGGCCACGATCGACGCCACCAGAAAGCCCGCCATTGTCATGGCGAACGGGCTCACCAGTCGGGTCAACGCGAATCCGCCGCCCAGCAGGAGGATGGCGGCGAGCAGCGCGCGAAAGCGACCGATGCGCCCGGAGGGTAAAGGGCGTTCCGGGCGTTCGCGCAGGTCGTTTCGATAGTCGTGCCAGTCGTTCAGTACGATACCGCCGGCGTACAGAAACGCTCCGGCGAGCATCACCACCAGCACCAGCGGAAATGCCGCCCAGCCGACACCCACGATCAACGCGCCGGCGAGCGGGTCGGCCATGGCCGTGAAGAGGTTCGGCAGACGCACGAGTTGCGCCCAATCCCGCCAAGGGGAGGTCGTCGGGGCTGGTGTGTTCTGGATTTCAGTGTCCGACACGAACGATTCACCGGCGTAAGGGTTCATGGAGAAGCCTCCTTTCGCGATGTCGCCCGCAGTTGAGTTGGCCGCGGACGATCTGCCCGCATGTCAACACAAGTGTACGGGCGCACGGGCTTCTCTGCGATTACAAAGCCCCGGCGTCTTTCGCATGGAGAGAGTTGCGGCGGGACCCCGGGTCCCCATCATGTTATCGGCAAACCCCCTCGATGCGTAGAGGCTTGGATGGAAGGGGGCTTCCACGGCCGGGTATGAAAAAAAGCGAACGCCGTGTGGCGTTCGCTGCGGGTTCCAAGCCAGGTTCGGTCGACTGCGATGCGGATGCGTGGCAAGCTGGGTTCACTCTTCCGCTTCGGATTCATCTTCCGACGATTCCGTTGCCGGCGTGCCGCCAAACATGGCATTTATCTTCTCGGGGTTGTCCACGTAGTCCTTCAGGCCCTGAATGAATCCGTCATGGCGTTCCTGGGCGGGCGTCGAGGTCATGAGGCCCATCAACTCGACGATGTTGCCTTCGCCCTGCATCAGGTGGCCGATGTACTGCCCCGCAGTACGACCGATGAGCGTATTGTCGCCGCCGATGAAGCAGGTGTAGGTGTCTCCCTCGATGGCGCGATCGAGCACGATGACCGGTGTCCCGGCGGCAAAGACCTTCTGGACCGGCGGCGTGAGGGGGACGGTCTCCTTCGGCGAGACGATCAGCAGATCCACGTCCTGCGTCAGGAATTCCTCGACCTGTGTCCGCTGCGTCTGGGAATCGTTCTGCGCGTCCTTGTACATGATCTCGATCTGCGGGTACTTCCTGGCCGCATCCTCGATCTCCCCGTTCATGCGGACGCGCCAGGGCTCACCCAGGTTGCACTGCGACATGCCGATCTTGAACTTGCCTTCGTTGTCGGGATCAGGCTTGAGAATGTCCGCATGTTTTTCGCGCAGTTCGGCCACCATGGCCGGTCCGGGAGCGTCGACCGGGATACCGCCATCGCTGATGTTCTCGGGGGTGTACAGCGTCGTTGCCAGCGAGATGTCCTTGGGGACCTCGACTCCGTTCAGAATAAGGAGGGCGAAATCGATCGCCTCCGCCGCACCGGTCGGGTACTCCAGCGTCGCGCTGAGAATGCTTTCCTGTACGTACTCCTTTCCCTCGTTCGGATTGGCATCGATGCCGACGAAATGGATCTTCTCCTCGCGCCCCTGGCCCTCGGCCCGAGCCGCCAGCCATGCGCCGTGCGCGACCGGGTCATTGTGGCCATAGACCACCTCGATCTCCTGGAAGCGGCTCAGCGCCGACTCCATTTCCTGCCGTCCCTGCGGCTCGAGCCAGCGGCAGTCGGCACTGAAGATGATTTCCATCTCGCCGATCTTCGTCTCGTCCTTCTTCGAAGTTCTCGACGTATTCCCCGACTTGTCGCATCCGGCAAGCAGCGTCAATCCCGCCAGGGCAGGCATCAGCCAACATAGCTTATTCATCGTCGTGTTCATGGTTCCTCCAAAGATGATTCCGCGATCAGGTGCGGCGGCGCTGAATGACCACGGCGATAACGATGATCAGGCCCTGAATCAGATAGCGTCCCGCTTCCTGCACACCGTTGATGCTCAGGATCTTCTCAATGTAACCGATGATGAGGACGCCGATAAGCGTCAGGATGATGCCCCCGCGACCGCCCATCAGGCTGGTTCCGCCGATGACCACGGCGGCGATGGCTTCGAGTTCGAAGGTGAATCCCGCCTCCGGGTCGCCGAGGTGATCGCGGGAGGCCTGGCAGATCCCCGCCAGCCCGGCCGTCAGCCCGCAGATCGCGTACGCGACGACCTTGTTGAAGCCCACGTTGATGCCCGACAGGCGCGAGGATTCCTCGTTGCCGCCGATGGCGAAGAGGTAGCGGCCGAAACGGGTCTGCGTGACCACGATCCAGAGTACGGCGACGCTGACAAGGAAGAAGATGGTGACGATGGGCAGTTGCACCGTCCCCCAACTCATCTCCCAGAGCTGAATGCGCCCGTCGATGAAGTCGAACACGGGCGGCCCCAGCCCCTCGGTAATCTTCTGCCCGGCGGACAGTTCTTCTTCGAGGACCGACGGACCGTAGTTGGTCAGGACAGGCACGTACTTGGCCAGCCCCCGCGCCGCCACCATCATCGCCAGTGTCGCCACGAACGGCTGCATCCTGAACACGGTGATCAGCAGTCCATTCACGGTGCCCAGCAGCCCGCCGACAAGAAGACATCCCAGGAACGAGGGAATCGGATGCCACTCGAAGGCCAGCGTGAACATGGCGAAACACATCGCGCTGACGCCCAGCACCGAGCCCACCGACAGATCGATGCCGCCGGTGATGATGACCAGCGTCATGCCCAGGGCGAGCATGCCGTTAATGGCCACGGCCCCAAGCAGATCGTGATGCGTCTGAAAGCGAAAGAAAGTACCGTCGGCGTTGAAGAAGCAACCGATCAGGATCACGCCGACCAGGGCGATGATGGCTCGGAAGGCGGGGCCGGTAAGGACTTCCTTGAGGTCAATGAGGTGCGCGGGTGGACCCGTCTTGGCGTAATCGACCTTGTTCGGGTTCTCAGTCATGAAAATGCATCCAGTGGTGCGAAGAACAATCCTTACGTCTGAACACGGGTGATGACGGCCGCCGCCATCACGGATTCCTGCGTGGCTTCCTCTCGCGACAGTTCGGCGGTGATCCGCCCCTGCGACATCACGATGATGCGATCGCTCATGGCCAGCAGTTCCGGGAGTTCGCTCGTGATCAGCAGAATTCCCATGCCCCGGTCCGTCCAGCGGTTCATCAATTCATAGATCTCCGACTTCGCGCCGACATCCACGCCGCGCGTCGGCTCATCCAGCAGCAGAAGTTTCGGTTCGGTCATGAGCCACTTGGCCAGCGCGACTTTCTGCTGGTTGCCGCCGGACAGCGCGGTCATCGGAGCGACCATGGACGGCGTCTTCAGCGAGAGTTCCTCGGCGAGCGGCCCGTACAGCCAACGCTCCTGACGTGGGTGAAGCCACCCCATCGTGCTCGCCCGGCGCAGGGACGCCAGCGTCATGTTCTCGAGCACGCTCATGGAAAGCACGAGCCCGGTGGTTTTGCGGTCGTTGGTCAGCAGGGCGATGCCGGAGTCGATGGCATGACGCGGCGTCGTGGGGAAGTAGCGCTCACCTTCCAACGCGTACACGCCTTTCGCGCGTCGTCCGTAGCGCCCGAAGATACAGCCGAGCAGCTCGCTGGCTCCGCTGCCCATCAGGCCGCCGAGACCGACGATTTCCCCGGCACGAACCACGAGGCTCACGTCGTCGACAAGTTTCTTGGGTGACCCGGGATCGGCGAGTGTCGCGTGGTCGACCCTGAACAACTCCGGGCCGGGCTCGGTGGCGCGCTCCGGAAAGAGCTGCTCGATCTGCCGGCCGACCATCTCGCGGATCATGAGGTCTCGGGTGATGTCCGCGGCGTCGTGCGTGCCGATCCATTCGCCGTCGCGCAGGACCGTGACCCGATCCGCCAGTTCATCGATTTCGTCAAGCTTGTGGGAGATGTAGATCAGGCCCGTGCCCTGTTTTCGAAGATTGCGCAGGATGTCGAAGAGACGCGCGGTCTCGGCATCGGTGAGGGCGCTGGTCGGCTCATCGAGGATCAGGATCTTCGCCTGCCCGGATAGGGCCTTGCCGATTTCGATCAACTGCTGAACGGACAGGCTGTAGTGGGCGACCGGCCGGCGGACGTCGATGTTCGGGGCGAGTTCCTGGAGAAAGCGTTGCGCCTCGCGTCGCATCCGACCGTGATCCACGGTGCGAAATGCCGTCAGCGGCTCACGCCCCAGAAACATGTTCTCCGCCACGCTGAGATAGGGCACGAGGGAGAGCTCCTGATGGATAATGGCAATCCCCGCCGCTTCGGCCTCGCGTGGATTGTGAAATCGTGCCGGTTTGCCGCCGACCCGCATCTCGCCTGTGAAATCGCTGTAGACCCCCGCCAGGATCTTCATCAGCGTGCTCTTACCCGCGCCATTTTCTCCGACCAGGGCATGAATTTCCCCGGCGCGCACCTCGAGCGAGACACCGTGCAACACTTCCACGTGACCAAAGGACTTACGCACATCTTGCATGTGCAGCAAGGGGGCAGTAACACCCGATTCGATCTGTTCAGTCAGCGGCACCATGGAGGGAGTATCATGGGCGAATTGACCCCGACACACAAGCAGTCGAAGCTTTCGAGGGGACTCCCTGCGATACTGATGGTGAACGACTATGGGAGTGGGGCGAAGAAATCGTTAAATCTGTCGTCGCGCGCCAATAAGGGGCTGGTATTTGCATCGATTTCCGTGATAATTCACATTCACTTTGAAGCACGCGTCCGTGGGCAAGGCTGATTCGCGCTGAAACGGCTTCGGAGCGTGGATTCAGCGTATCGTGATCAGGACACGTCTCTCCTTCCCAACCCAACGCATGCGGTATCGCGTGGCCGGTGGAGGGAATGCATGATCGAGGAGATGAGGGAAAGGGCAAGGGCGGATCTTCTGATTCGTCTGGAGGCGGGGAGTGCAGATCCCGTGCTCTGGGAGCACGCGGAGCGCGTCTGCCGTTGTGCCCTGGCCGTCGCCGATCTTCCCGGCGTGGTCACCGATTCCATTGATCGTGATGCCCTGCAGGCGGCTGCCTGGTACCACAATGCCGGATGGCAGGTACAGTACATGTCGGGCCAGGTGCCCGCCACGGAAATCCTCCTGCGCCCCACGTCCGATCTCAGCCGCGAGCTCGCCGCCGACTGGGTACGCGAGCGCCTGGAGGGCGTGGTCTCCCCGAAAGCCTTGGAACTGGCGTCGCGTGCCATTCGGGAGTGCAACAATCGCCGAACCTCCATCGTCGAAGCACGTATTCTCGCGGATGCGAACAACCTGGAGGACATCGGTCCGCAGGCTCTCGGGCTCCTCGTCCGCAAGCAGATCTCCGACGGCAAGACGCTGGCCGACTGGCTCGAGTCCTGGAAACGCCAGGAGGAGTACCACTACTGGCAGGCCCGCCTCAAGGACGGTTTTCATTTTCCCCAGGTCCGCCGGATCGCCGAGGAGCGTTGTGATCTGATGCGCCGATTCGTCGCCGATCTCGATCGGACGCTGACCCTGAGTGATGTGAATCATTCGCACTCCGGGACCGACGCCCATCGGATGAATGCCTCGTAGCGTTGATCAGCCGAATTTCCTTCCATCCCGAACATTGCATCCGCAACGTGTGCGTGGGCTGACGCCATGTTTCCCTGCCTGAGCTGTGTTATCATGCCGAACTGTGTTCACGGGCTAGCCTGAACCCAGGTTGAAGGAACGGCTTCCATGATCAAGTCCATCAGTTACTGGTCGATGAAGGACGGACTGGCCAATACGCATCCGATCGAGGATGCGCTGGCCGAGGCCAAGGCAGCGGGCTTCCAGGGGCTCGAACTGTGTATCGCACCCGAGGGCGTGCTGAACACCGACTCCACGCAGGCCGAGTGCGAGGCCATTCGGTCGAGCGTCGAATCCAGCGGGCTGATCGTCGAAACGCTCGCGAGCGGCATGTCCTGGGGCGTGAATCCCACCAGCGAGGACCCGGCCGTCCGGGCGGAGGCGATTCGTCTGCATGAAGCGGCGTTGCAGCGCGCCGCCTGGCTGGGATGCCGGGCAATGCTGTTCGTTCCCGGTGTGGTCAAGAGCCCGATCGCCCCGGATCTGGTGAGGTACGATCGCGCCGTGGATCGGGCCCGCGAATCCGTCACTTCACTGCTGGAGACGGCGCACGAGGTCGGGGTGGATCTTTGCGTGGAGAACGTGTGGAACGGCCTGTTCTATTCGCCCCTGGAACTGTGCAGCTTTGTCGACGGCTTTGCCAGCGAGCGGCTGGGCGTCTACTTCGACGCGGGAAACGTCCTGGGCTATCACCAGCACCCGCCTCATTGGATCGAACTGCTCGGCAAGCGTATCCGCCGCGTGCACATCAAGGACTTCAAGCAATCGGTAGGCACGCTGGAGGGCTTCTGCGACCTGCTCGACGGCGACCTGCCGTGGGCGGAGACGATGCAGTCCCTGCGTACGCTGGGTTATGACTCCACTGTGGTGGCAGAGATGATTCCCTGGAACGAAGGGCAGATCGAACGCACCAGCCAGGCGATGGATCGCATTCTGGCGATGTGAGATCTCGGGCCGGTCGCGGCCCGGGCTCAGCCATCCTTCGCCGACATCTCCCTGAGCAATTCCTCACACTTCTGAACGTGTTCGTTCTCGGGATTCTGGCCGGCGCCGTTCGTGAGTTCGGCTCGGGCACGCTCCTGCCTGCCCATCTTCAGCAGCGTCTTGCCCAGCCAGTACCGGGATTCCGCGTCGACATGGTTGTATCGGGCACCGACACCGAGGTTCTCGGGGAAGGTCAGCGATTTCTCGAAGTTATCCAGAGCGGCGGTGTAACGCTCATTTTCGAAGTGAATCCGGCCACGGGCGAGCAACGCTCTGGCGAACGTATCGCGCGGCTTGGACGAGCCCTCCAGATTCGAGAAACGCGTCGACTCCAGCAGCGCGATGCAGGCGTCGAGTTGATTCTCCGCCCAATAGGCGTCCGCCAGCCACTGAGCCACGTCGTAGCGGAGTTCCGGGTTCCCGGTTCGGAGTTTTTCGACGATGCGGATCGCCTCGCCCCGGCGGTCGAGTTTCTCCAGGACATGCGCCAGGTCCCGGCATATCAACTGATCCTCCGGTCGCGCGTCGTGCCCTTTCCGAAAGAACGTCGCTGCCGCTTCCGGATCCTCCGATTTTTTCCACGCTTGCAGGCCTTTCAAGCGCCAACCCACCGAGAGGCTCAGGTCGAGTTCGACGGCGCGGGACCACATTGCCAAGGCTTCGTCGATGCGCCGCAGTCCCGCCAGCAGATGGCCCATCAGCAGGTGAGCCTGGGCGTCGTTCGGCTGCCGGTCGAGAGCCCACGTGAAGACGCGAATCGCCTCCACGCGCGAGGGAAACACGACGTCAGAACTCATCGCCGCCGCGCGGGCAAGGTAACGTTTCGCATCCTGCGTGCGCTCCAATCCATCGCAGTAGAAGGCGAGGTAATAGAACGGCAGTGCGCTGCACCGGATGGCGTCCGACTCCTTGACGAAGGCAGCTACCAGGATGCGCGCCGCCTCTTGGAGCAATCCGCGATTTTCCAGGAAGACGGCAGTCTCCAACACCGTGAATTCGGGATCCCCGGCGATGCGATCCACGTCGCGTACGAAATCGACCATTTCCTTTTCAGCGGTCAGCGCCGCCACCGCGCGCGGGATAAAAGCCGTCGGATCCTCCTCGACAATCAGTCCCACCGCCGCACGCAGCGTCGCGCGATCCGCCCCGGCGGCGTAGCGGGCGACCAGCACCTCGTCGCGCGCGCGGCGATCGGCGGGATCGCGTGCCAGACATCGCGTGAAGGCGTCGACGGCATCGTCGTATCGACCCAGGCTCATCAAAACCCGGCCTTCGAGATGGTCACCCAGCGATGCGGTTTCGCGTGTACGGGCGCACTTCCGCGCACTGGCCAGCGCATCGTCAAGGTCATTCCGGCGAAATTGACACACCCCCAGCACATGCCATGCCCGGCCGCGATCATCGTCAAGCGCGATAACGCGCTCGGCGTACTCGGCTGCGCTTTCATATCGGCCGAGCTCGAGATCGAGGATCGCCAGTGCCAGCAGGGCGTCGACGTGGTGGGGATCCAGTTCAAGCGCGTCCAGGTAGGCCTGTCGGGCTTGCATCGGGCCTGACCGCCGGTCCAGGCGGGAGGCTTTCTCGACGTGTTCCTCCGCCGTTGTGGGCTTTGGCGCGTTTTTCCCTCGCTTCTTGACCTCGTCGGGCGGCTCGACCTTGGGGATCTCCAGCGGCGTGGCATATCGAGCCAGCGTTTCACCCTCGCGTGTGGAGACGTGCACGTCGATTCGGTCTCCGGGAACATGCTCGAGTGAGACGGCGCGCGCCTGCGCCGGTGTAAGATCCATCTCCTGTTCAAGCAGCGGCTCACCCTCATGGCTCAATGTGAGTCGCGCCCCGGGAAACTTTCCCGTCGCGAGCAATCGAAGTTCGAGTCGTCCGTCCTCCCCGCGAAGTGATTGGAACGCCACGTCGCGCGTCGCGTACTCGAACCCGGTGCCGAGCCCATGCACGGGATACCAGAACTCGTTCCAGCTCACCTCGCCCCCGGGGCCGAGCATGCCGTAGTCGGATTGCGTCGGCAGCGGTCCGCTCTGAATCTCGATGTACTGGGCCCGCTCGCGCTCGGCATCAGACAGCCCGAGCTGACTGACCACGCCGAAATCGTGTGTGCCCCAGGTCCATGCCTTCTTGCCCGGCAGTACGCGATGATCGGCAAAGCAGACAATCCCGCGATCGAGATCGACGTCGTACGCCCCGAAAAAATCGAACGGGCATTCGTACGCGAACAAGGCGGTCATGTTCTCGTGGTTCTTCAACCAGGTCTGATCCACGCCTTCGTGAATCGGCCAGGAATAGAACTTGTCGCCGTTGTGATTCGTGCCGAGGCTCATGGGAAAGATGAAGCGCGTTCCCGGAAGATGCGGGAAGGCGGTGTTGTTCCAGAAGTAGTAGGGGTGCGTGCCGTCGGTGGGATTGAACAGGAAGATCTCCTCGTCCAGGTAGGCCTTGCCGGGATGCAGCGTCACCCGGACACCCCATCGTGTGCGGAACATCTTCTCCGTCATGCCGATGGCGATCGTCGCCGACCCGTCCATGTTCTTCTTGACCAGCGCATCGACGGGGGACACGACGCTCACCGCGTGCCCCTGCGGGCCGACGTTCCATTCCACGCCGCCACTGACCCACGCACCGCGCATGGCGATCGGTGCGGGCTTGATCACGTCGTTGGTGTGAAACATTTCCTGCTGCGTGGACTTGTCGAAGACGGAGTGAATGCGTCCTCCGAGTTCCGGCAGGCAGGTCACCCGCAAATAGGCGTTCTCGAGATACAAAGCCCGATACGTCCGGTCGGATTTCGTCTTCTCAATGTGATCCTGTCGGGTGTACGGGTAGTAGATTTTGTCTTCGTAGGCGGCGAAGACCGGATTGACGTCGTCGTGCCACGGATAGGTCGGCAGCGTGAGCGACCCTTCCCACCCTCGGACGGGCACCGGCCGGTCGTCCGCCATCGCCCGCGGAGTGTGGCTCCCACATGCGGCAACGGTTACGATAACTGAAAGGATTCGAATGACACCCGGCCGCGACACGCGTTTCGCCCGGATGTTCCTGAGACGATTGTACTTCTTCATGATCTGCGTTCCGGTAAAGACCCATCGGTTTCCTGAAGCGTTTCAGCATGTTAACGCATCCGGCACGTCGCTCCCACGGGCGGGTGACGTCCGGTCATGCACGACGGAGTGAATGTCACGATGTGGAAAGTCCTCCTGATTTCCTGTTTGTTCGCCGCCCCCCCCGCCCTTGATGCACGCCTCAACACGCTTCGCAGCCAGTTGAACGAGCTCCGGGCGATACCCGTCACACCGGAGGCGGAAGCACAGGCGCAGGCATCACTGACAGAGCTGGAGCAACTCCTGGAGAGCGCCCCCGAGACCGGCGACGAAGTGGATCGCATTTACCGTCGACTCGACGTCGTGCGCACCTGGCTGCTCGCGAATGCGCAGGAGAAGCCCTCGACCGTCCCCCAGGATTTCCAGGAGACCGCCGCGCTGTGGAAGGTCACCAACGACGAGCTGACGCTCACGGTGGCGCGCGACACGCTTGCCATGACCGTGGATACGGATGGCGGCACGTGGACATGGGAACCCTCGAACGATGACGACGTCGTGCTGCGTGACGACCGATCCTTCTCGCTCGCCGACGCCGGAATCAAACGCGCCGAGCCCTTCCATACCGGTTACAGCGCGGGCATGTGCATCACGCTGGCGGATCTCGGACCGCCGCCCCGCGCGAGCCTCGACATCGTCGTGCACCTCATCGGTCGCGAGATGGTGGTCGAGGTGGTGCCCGTCCACGACATCGACCTGCTCGAGACCATCGCGTTTCCCAAGGCGATCGTGACCGGCCGGTCGAGAAACGACGTTGCCGTGATCCCGCGCATGCAGGGCATGCTGCTCCCCGGCAACTGGCGGCAGGAGATGCACCAACGCGAATTGACCCAGTCCCGCGCGTTGTACATGCCGTGGTGGGGGCAGATCGCGAAATCACGCGGCGTGCAGACGATTTACGAGACTCCCGACGACGCAGGCGTCGAGTACACGCACCCGTCGGGCGGACCGACGCATATTCAGCCCCTGTGGTATTCGAGCCTGAACCGTGTGCGCTATCCGCGGATCGTGCGCTACGTCTTCGATGACGATGTCGACTACGTTCGGATGACCAAGCGCTACCGGCGATTCGTCCAGGAGCGCGGCGAGTTTGTCTCTCTGGCCGAGAAGCGCGTCCGCACACCCAACCTCGACAAGGTGATCGGCAAGCCGGTGGTGCACATCGGGGCGCTCTATCACACCGTGCAGGGCTCGCGCTTTTTCCGCGAGGAGTTCATGGAGCGCAACCATCGCGGAATGAGCTTCGATGATGTGGCCGCCGCGCTGCGTAAGCTGAGCGACAAGGGCATCGAATCGGCCTATGTCCATCTCGATGGTTGGGGTTACTACGGGTACGACAACGCCCACCCCGACATCGTTCCCGCCGGTCCGCAGCAGGGCGGCTGGGACGCCCTGCGCCGTCTGGCGAACTTGTGCGAGGAACT
Source organism: uncultured Planctomycetales bacterium (assembly GCA_964618455.1). GTDB lineage: Bacteria > Planctomycetota > Phycisphaerae > UBA1845 > PWPN01 > CAZUAQ01. Next base: position 212,323 of record CAZUAQ010000001.1, read on the forward strand.
CGACTTCCTGTTCGCGGTTCACGACCAGTATCGCGACTTCTACTTTTCCGCCGTGTCCTACGATCCCAGGCTCGCGACGCAGAACTGGGACGGCACGCGGCTCGATCACGCACAGTGGCTCGGCGGGCTTCAGTCGATGCTCAGCCCGCGCTTCTATCCGGAATACGTTCGCCGGAATCACGATGCCTTCGTGGCCAATAACGTGAAAGTGAAAGGCGCCTACCTGGATGTCTTCGGCGTCGTGCCGCTGGAAGAAAGCTTCCGGCGCAGCCATCCGATCACGCGGACGGACAACGCGAATTACCGCCGGGAGAGCTGCGAACTGCTGACGGCGCGCGGCTACGTCGTGAGCACCGAGGAGCCGACCGATTTCATCGTGCGCTCCGTCGCTCTTGTCCATCACGGACCCTATCCCACGCTGCCGAAAGGGTACGGTCCGGGCGAAGGTGCCGGCATCGCCGTGCCCCTGTTCAATCTCGTGTATCATGATTCCATCCTTCTGCCCTGGCACATGACGGAGAACGGCGGGTGGGGCATTCCCAACGGCGACGCGGGCTGGCTGCACTGCGTGCTCAACGCTGGGTTGCCGTATGTCTCGCCCAACGCCGGTTCGGGACAGATCGAGCGCGTCAAGGCAGTCAGCGCCATTGCCGACCGACTGGGGCTGCTCGAAATGACCGACCACACCTTCCTCGACAAGAAACGTCGGGTTCAGCAAACCACCTACAGCGACGGCACCCGCATTACCGTGGACTTCGATCAGGGCACGTACGAGGTGGCCTACCCGGAAGCGCCGTGAGGCGGGAAGGCCCGCGGAAACCCGACTGAACGCAACGCATACCCCCGGCGTCGGTATAAAAGGCATACATTCGGTGAAGATGCCGAATCGGGTGGGCTGCCGCGGGGCGGCTGTATTGATTTAAGTCTTTGCGGAATTTAGACTAACGTCCGATCATCCGGCCTGGAAAGTTCCGGATGGCACGACCGATAACGTCTCTCAGGCAAGCCCCGGGCAGAGTGCCTGAGGACGTCTCAGAGGCTTCCCAGAGAACGCTATGGCGACCTTCAGCTACAAAGCGAAGACCAGTTCGGGCGAGACCATCAGCGGCGTATTGACGGCGGAGAGCCAGCAGGCGGCGCTACGCACGCTGGATGACCGCTCGCTCTTTCCGATCCTGGTCCGCGAGGGTGGCCAGGCCACGCGTTCGGCATTCGGGAGCGGCGGCAAGAAGCGGATCGGCCTGCGGGTGATCTCGACGTTCTACAGTCAGTTGTCGGATCTGCTGCGGGCGGGTGTACCGGTGCTGCGTTCGCTGGATGTGCTGTCGCGTCAGGATTCGAGCCCCGCGTTGTCGGAGATTCTCAAGGAAGTGCACAACGACGTCTCCGGCGGAGAGACGCTGGCGGATGCGATGGAAAAGCATCCGAACGCGTTCAATACGCTGTCGATTGCGATGGTGCGCGCCGGGGAGTCGGGTGGTTTTCTGGAGGACGTGCTGGCACGTATTGCCATTTTCGCGGAGAAGCAGGACGAACTGCGGAACAAGCTGATCGGCTCGATGATCTACCCGATGATTCTGCTTCTGGCGGGCATCGGGGTCGTCGGTTTTCTGTTAGGATTCGTGGTTCCGCAATTGCAGGGATTCATCGAGGATCTCGAGGACAAGCCGTGGATCACCGACGCGTTGTTCGCCGCGACGGATGCCGTACAGCACTATTGGCCGTTCATGCTTGGAGGCGTGATCGCGGTCATCGTGGCCATGATCGCGGTGCAGCGCAGCGAGCAGGGCCGCTGGTGGTGGGCGCGAACGAAACTTCGCCTGCCGGTCGTGGGCAAAATCATTACGATGGTCGCGCTGTGTCGGTTCTGCCGGATTCTGGGCACGATGTTGCACAACGGCGTGCCGATTCTTCAGGCGTTGAAAATATCGAAGGACTCCGCCGGCAACCTGGTGATGGGCGAGAAGATCGATCTAGCGGCGGAGAACGTGCAGAAGGGTGAGCCGCTGGCGGTGCCCCTGGGCCAGAGCGGTCTGTTTCCCAGCGACATCGTGGACATGATCGCCGTGGCGGAGGAGAGCAACAACCTGGAGAACGTGCTGGTGCAGATTGCCGACTCGAACGAAGCCCGGACGGGGCGGCAGATCGATCTGGCGGTCAAGCTGCTCGAGCCGGTCATGCTGCTGGCTATGGCGGTGATGGTGCTGATGATCGCGATCGCGCTGCTGGTGCCGATCCTGCGGATGAGCACGTCCGCCATGGGATAGATTCGCCGATGGGAAAGGTTGTCACATCGGCAGAGTAATAGAGCTTTATCGCCTCGGGTGGGTCGAGGCGTCGTATGGGTAATTGGACACGAACACAACACGTGGAAACGGCGGGCTCGAAGGGCACGCCAGGACAGACGAAGGAGCATGGTCGATGCGTCAAGTGAAGAGAAAACGAAATCGTCGTCGCGGCGGATTCACGCTGCTGGAGATTCTGATCGTGGTGGGCATCATCGCGATTCTGGCGGCGTTCGTCGTCCCGAGTCTGATGGGCACCAGCGAGGCTGCGAAAATCGAGATCACGGAATCCGCGGTCAACGACAACGGTCCGATCGCCAACGCGCTGGATGTTTATCGGCTGCATATGGGAACCTATCCGGAAGAGCTTTCGGCACTGACGGAGCGGCCCGATGACGAGGAAGCTGAAGATAAGTGGAAAGGCCCCTACATCAAGAATCCCGACAAGATGAAGGATGCCTGGGGGAACGCGCTGGAGTATCGTTACCCGGGTGAAGTGCGCGAGGACAGCTACGACCTCTGGAGCAACGGTCCGGACGGTGAAGAAGGCAATGACGACGATGTCAAGAACTGGACGGAAGGTTGATTGTCTCTGAGGACTGATCGCCATGGGCGGCGAAAGCGTCGCCCGATGATCGGATCCCTGTCATGACTCTGCACCGGGACGGGCACCCGCTTCGCTGATGAAAAGCAACGTTTCGGCGTTGCCTGGGCGCCTGTCCCGGTTCGTTATTCGGGGCAACCCTTGAAGGGAATGCCATGAAGATTGAGGGACATCTGATTTCACGCATCGCGGTTCGCCGGTGTCGATTATCGGGAAGGCACCGCGGCTTCACGCTGCTGGAAGTGTTGCTGACCATCGGCGTGCTGCTGTTGATCCTGGCGATCGCGCTGCCGGACTACGAAGCGATGTTCGGGCAGCGCTCGCTGAAGGAATCAGGCGATCAGCTCAAGGCGTTGATCGTCATGGCGCACGCCCGGTCGATGAAAGAGGGACGTCGCTATCGCGTCTTCTTCCCGGGGACGCCGGATCCGAACGACGATCTTGCGGAGAAGGAGATCGACGTTCCGCTGGAGACGCTGCAGCCGAAGGTCGAGCGCCAGGTGGACCCGCTGATCAATCCGGAGTGGTACGAGGAAGTCAATGAGAGTTGGATTCCCGAGAAGATCATGATGGACGGGACGCGCTGCGTGGCGGTACTGCCCGGCAAGCCGAATTTCGACATCAATCCGGAAACGCCGATTGCCGGCCCATCGGTCTCGGAGGACCTGGCCGAGTTCGTTCGCGTGACATTTCATCCGGACGGCACCTCGGACTGGGCCACGTTCGTGCTGACCGATCTGCCGTTCGAGATCGAGGTGGAAGAGGATCACGTCGGGCGGATCATGAACGTCGTGGTCGACGGGCGAACGGGCAAGCCCTGGATGCAACGCGCGCTGCGCGTGACCGAGGTGGAACTGATGCTCGAGAACGGCGCCGAGCCGATTCTCCGGCAGGACTTCACCGATCCGATGGAAATCACGGAGGACCATATCCTTCACGTGCAACTCGGACAGGACGGAGCCCAGGTAGGACGACGCGCGGAGTAGGGGGCCGTCGACCGGCAGATGGGAGAAGGCATGTCGATGCAAGACAAACACATACGGGGGAGACACGGCGCCGAAAATCCGCGCGCCGGGATTTCAAGATGTTTATCGATCACGAATGGCATACGCTCACGTCCATGGCGACGTGGTATTGGGCATGCGCGCCGGGGGGCCATGCTGCTGGAAGTGCTGCTCTCGCTCGGGTTGCTGATCTTCGGTATGGCGGTGGTGGGCATGCAGATCCAGTCCGGGCTGAAGATGGCGGAGATGTCCGATCTGCGCACGCGGGCGGTGATGCTGATGGATTCCAAGTACGCCGAACTCTCGGCGGGCGTGCTCGTGCCGGAGGGACTGGACGAGGAGATGACCGGGGATTTCGGGATCGCGTACCCGGGCTTCGCGTGGCGGTTGCTGATCGAGCCGACCGACGTGGAGGAACTGTTCCAGATCGAGATGCAGATCTGGTACAGCGACGAAACGCGACGGGAGCAGCTCGACGACCCCGAGATGGAAGTGGACTACGAGGAAAACGGAATGCGGCGGGTGATGACCGCGTATCGTCTCTACGCGAGGCCGGCGGACGTGGATCTCGAAGCGGACTACGGCATCCCGCAGGAAGTCCTCGACGAACTTTCGGGAGAGGTACCGATTCCGGGATTCGATCCGAACAGCATCGATCCCCGTCAGCTTTCGCAGCTCGATCCGGAGATCCTGCAGGAATTCCTGCCGATGCTCGAACAACTGTTCGGCCAAGGGGCGGACGTGAATTCGATCAACGATCTCGGCCAGGAACTGAACCGGCCGGGAGGTCCCGGTGGGCGTGACGGGCGCGGGGGGCGCGAAGGTCGAGATGGACGCCGTGGAGGTCGGGACGGTCGCGGGGGCGATCGCGACGGACGGGGGGGAGACCGTGGTAACGCGTTCGGGGCCGAAGGCGGCCCGCGCGGTGAAGACGGTCAGGACGGCGGCCCCCGGCGGCGGGGCGAAAATCGGCGCGGGGGTGATCGCTCAAGCGACGGCGAAACGCGGCGCGGAAACGGGGGACGGTGATGCGACGATTCCAGGAAAACGTCATTCGCCGATGGCACGAGCCCAGGCGCGCTGCGTCTCGGCGGAAATCGGGATTCACCCGTCGCGCGTTCACGCTTCTGGAACTGCTGCTGTCACTCTTCTTGATCCTGGTGATCCTGGTGATGGTGTACCGGTTCTACCAATCGTCGATGATGACGCGCGAAGCCGGCAGCGAGGTGGCCAAGGAAGTGATGACGATGCGGGCGATCCTGTCGGGAATCGCGGAAGACATCCGCCACACGGTGGACCAGGTGCCGGGGGATTCGCTCGCCTTTCGTGGCACCGAGGAGAAGATCACGATCGTTCGTCTGCGCATGCCGGAGAACTACGCCTTCGAGGAGCACGAATCGATCTACGACGATCTGCCGCCGATGCAGAAGGACCTGGTGCGCATCCAGTATCACCTGCTCGAGCATCCGGAGTTGGAGGATGAAAACGGCGAGCCGCTGGTTCTGGGCTTATGGCGCAACGAGCAGAAACGGTTCGATCCCAACCCGAGCTTCGTCGTTGAAGAAAATGAAACGGAAGAAGGGCTCGACGGGTTTGACGAACTGGAAGAGATGGATGACTCGGAGACCGAAGAGGTCCCCATGATGGAAGGGGAGATGATCGCCCCGGAAGTGAAGTACCTGAAATTCGAATACTTCGATGGCGTGCAATGGCGTGACCGCTGGCAGGTGGCATACGAAGCGCCGGACACCGGCGGCGAGGACGCATCGGTGGACCCGGAGGCGGAAGCCGAGGAAGGCGAGAACGTGGAGATTCCGGCGGTCAGCCAGTCGGGCATCGGTGGTGTGGGCTACGCGCTGCCGCAGGCGGTGCGCGTGACGATCGGCCTCGTACCGATGACGCCGGAGGAGAAGGACATGGCGTCGGCGATCATGGAGGACCGTCAGGAGGAAGAGGAGCTGCTCGAGCATTACGGCGACCGCTACCAGATCGTCGTAAGCATTCCGATCGCCGATCCGACGCTGCTGAGTTCCGTCAAGCACGGATTGGAGAATCAGCCGGATCTTCAGATGGGGGGGCAGTGATGTCGAGTGCAACGATGACGAGTCGATCGCCGAGAAAAATCACGTTCCGCCGCGGGCGTCATGGAACGAAGCGTCGCGGGATCCTGTTCCTGGTGGCGTTGGCGGTAGTGGGGGTGCTCGCCCTGATCGGCGTGAGTTTCGCCTTCTGGATGCGGGCGGATCTCGCCTCGGTGGAGGCGGTGGAGAAACAGCAGCAGGCCCTGCGGGCCGCCGAGTCGGCCATCGAGCGTACCGCCCTGATTCTCCGGACCGATCGTTTCAACGTCGACAACTGGTACGACAACCCCGAGTCCTTCCGGCGCATTCCGATCTGGATGGAAGGCAGCGAGGATGCGGATCTCGGTTCGCTGGCGGACCAGGAGATGGAGGAGGGCGTCCGTGCGTGGCGGTTCAGCGTCGTGGGTTACAAGCGCGACGGCGAGGACGCGGAGATTCGCTACGGCATCATCGATGAGGGAAGCAAGATCAACATCAACACCGCCAGTCGCGAGCAGTTGCTGGCGTTCTTCGATCAGTTTGAGTACGAGAATGTCACGTCGCCGGAACTGGCGGACGCCATCATCGACTGGCGCGACGAGGACGACAAACCGAACTCCGCCTACGGGGCCGAGAGCAACTACTACTTCAGGCTGAACCCGCGCTACCGGGCGAAGAACCGGTACTTCGATACGGTCGAAGAACTGCTGATGGTCAAAGGCTTCAATTCCAACGGCCAGATCCTGTACGGCGAGGATTACAATCGCAACGGCTATCTCGATGAGAACGAGGATGACGGCCCGGAAGGCGCGTTCCCTCCGGACGACGGCGACGGCGTCCTGCTTCAGGGCGTGTATCCCTTCCTGACGGTCTACTCCTGGGACTGGAACACGAGCAACGACAACAAGCCGCGCGTGAACATCAACGCGGTGAGCTTCGCCGAGACCGACGGAACCGACATCCCGGGAACGGAAGCTCCCGAGGAAGGGGAAGATCCGGAAGTGCCGGCCGAAGGCGAAGAGGAAAACCCGCTGGCCGGATTCGAGGAGAAGCTGGGCAAACTCGCTGCCAGCCAGAGCGGTATCCCCGAACACATCTATGACGAAGTGCGTCCCGAGGTCATCGAGTTTATCGCCGAGGCGCAGAAGCGCGGTTACCAGTTCCGCAGCATTGGTGAGTTGATCGGTCTGGAGGTCTTCGAGGACGGCTCTTCCAACACGGACCGGATGTGGCGTCAGTACTACCGCCAGCGTCGCGAAGGTGAAAAGCAGCGCATGAGCGACGTGGAAGACGAAGAGGGCGCATTCGATGACGAGCGCGCTGGAAGTGATCGGGAAGATGATGAAAGCGACTCCGGGGAGGAAGGTGGCGACGGCGACGAGCAGGGCGATGAATTCGAGGATGGGCCGGATGAGAACGAGGACCCGTTCGATCGCGACGAGGATGACGAGGAAGAGAAGGACGACCGCCGGAGTCAGAGCGTTCGCGAGGAAGATGCCGGCGTAACGAATGATGGTCAGGACGATATCGTCGTCGGCAACCCGGATGAGGTGGACTCCGACGATGGCGAAGGCGATCCGGACGATACGGCCAACAAGGGAACACCGATCATCAGCCCGGTGACGGCGGAAGACATGCCGGTGCTGATCGATCGCCTGACGGCGTTGAACGCGCCGGCGATTCCGGGACAGATCAACGTGAACACGGCGTCGGAACTGGTGCTGCGCACGGTGCCCGGTCTTGAGGAAGACGACGTCTCGGCGATCATTGCGAGTCGCGAACAGTTGAGCGGCGAAGAGAAGGAAACGACGGCGTGGCTGGTGACACAAGGGGCCTTAGAGCCCGAAAAATACGCCCTCGTGAGCAACGCGCTGACGACGCGGTCGATCCAGTTTACCATTGACGCTGTCGGATTCGCGGATCACGAAGGCACCTTCAAGCGGATCCAGGCGGTGATCGAGATGCGCGGTCCGATCGCCCAGACCAAGTACTATCGCGATATCAGCAATCTCGGCATAGGATATCCGGTGCGCGACGACGAGAGGAGCGAGGGTTTTGCGTTTAGCGATTAAGTCATCGAGGGGCGGCAACGTCCTGTGCGTCGACTGGGACGAGCGCATGCTGCGCGTCCTGGACGCGGTGACGTCGCGCTCGGGGGTGAAGGTTCGCACCGCCGTCTACGTGCCGATTCCGCAGGAGATCACCACGCACGATGCCGAGGGCTTCGGGCAGTTCATCAAGCGCACGCTGGCCGAGCATCGCATTCGCACGCGCCGCGCGGTGGTGAACGTGCCGCGCCAGGATGCGGTGTTGAACCTGGTGATGCTGCCGGCGGGATCAGCGGACGAACTCGCGTCGATGGTGCACATCCAGGCGGCAAAGGAACTTCCCTTCGGCAAAGATGAAGCCGTTCTCGACTTCGCGGTCAAACGTATAGAGGATTCGAGCCAGTGCGAGGTGTGGGTCTCGGCGGTGCGCAACCAGGTGGTGGATCATCACCGGCGCGTGTTCGCCGCCGCCGGTCTGCGATTGGAGCGCATCGGGCTCCGGCCTAACGCGAATCTCCTGGCGTTGACGGCGGAAGGCGCCCCGGACGGGCGCACGCTGCTGGTGGACGTGGGCTCGTCGATGACGGAGATCACGATCCTCCGCCAGGGGCGCCTCGCGTACTCGCGGGCGGCGTCGGTGTCGGTACCGCTCTCCGGGTTGAAGAGCCCGCTGGATGCATCCGGCGTCGACGAGACCTCGGCGGATGAATCCTCCGAGCAAGTGCTCAACATGCGCAGCTTCGAGCAACGCCGCACGGCGCTGGACGCACTGCTCGTGGAAGTCGGGCGCACGGTGGAAGCGTACCGGGCGACGGATCCCGGCGCGCAGATTGACCGGATCGTGCTGGCGGGCCTGGCCGGGACGGATCGGAAAGTGGCCACGGCGTTCGAGCGCCGGTTCAACGCGTCGACTACCGCGTATGTCCCGCCGGCGCAACTCGAATGGCGTTCGTCGGACGAGCATACGCGGGGCATGTTCAATGCGTGCATCGGACTCTCGCTGGGTAATCTGAAGGAAGGGCTGGACCACTTCGACTTCCTGCATCCGACGGAGCCGGAGGCGGAGCGGCGTGAGCGCGCCAAACGCGTGCCGTGGTTCGCCGCCGCGGGCGTGCTGTTGACGGCGGGTTTGATCTATGCCGCCTACTACCCCATTTCCAGCTTGAAGAGCCGGCACGCCGACATCAAGGCCGAGATCGAGGAGATCGAAGGCGATAAGGATGCGCAGAAGAAGCGCAAGAAGTTCAACGACGAGTTTGAAACGCTGCAGACATGGACGGAGACGAGCGTTCCGATCCTCGACCCGCTGACGGAACTGGCCAAGGTCTTCCCCCCGAACGAGAAGGCGTTTGTGACGGACCTGCGTTACGACGACAAGGGCGTGATTTACCTGGAGCTGGCGGCGGTGGACGAGAGCGTGGCGATCGAACTGGCCAAGCGGATCAACGATATCACCGCGCCCGTCGAGGACGAGAAAGCCGGAAAGACAACGGCGAAGGCCGGGAAGAGCGAGGCAGCGGACGCGGACGAATCCGCAGAGCCTGCCACCGCTCCCGCCGAAGGTGAAGATGCGGCTGAACCGGAACCCCCCGGCGACTCGAATGAGGCCGCGGAGAACGAGGCCGACAGTAAGGATAAGAAGAAGGGTGAACCTCTGTTTGTCGCGACCACCGGTCGCCCGGGCGAGCGGAGGGATGACAATCACTATCGCGTGAAGGACGAGATCGAGGTGAAAATCCTGAGCATCGCGGAGTGAGACGTTCGTCAGACAAGCATCGAACGCGACGCGCCATCGTGTGCGTCCCCAGCCAGGGTTGGGCAGTGTAACGCATGAATAAACGTGAACGCATACTGGTGATTCTGATTTCCGTGCTGGCGGTGGCCTTCATCGGCAAGCTGGTGATCGAGAGCTACAGCGAGTCGCTCGATACCTGGAAGAACAAGGTGGCGTCGGTCGAGAAGAGCAAGGAAAAAGCGGTCAAGGAAATAAGAACGTACAAGGACAATCAGTTCTACTGGACGCGTATCGGCGAGCAGACGCTGACGAAGGACGCCGCCACGATCGGCAACCTGCTGCGCGAGGACCTGACGCAGATCGCCGAGCAGGCGGGGCTGCGCGAAGTCGTCATCTCCCCCGGCGGCACGCGGAAGTGGCCGCGATCGAAGATCCAGGGTGCCGATCCGCGCGTGACTGCCGAAGGCCGGCTCGAAAACGTCCTGCAGTTCCTCTACAAGGTGCAATCGCAGCCTTATTTCATGCGTATCGGCAAGCTCTCTCTCTCGCCGCGCGAGGTCAAGGACAGGAACGCGAACAAGGTGTCCACGACGGGGATCATGGATCTCCGTGTGACGCTCGAGACACCGGTTCTGCCGGAAGAAAAAGACTTCCCCAAGTTCAAGCCGGACCCGGACAACACGCAGGGTCCGGAGCGCTTCGATCACGACACGCTGGAGCCGTACCTCGCCCGAATCACGCCGAAGCTGTTCAGCGTCTGGGTGCCGCCACCGGAGAAACCGACGATCGTCGCGCCGCCGAATAACGGTCAGCCCTTCGAGGGGCAGATGGTCCTCAAGTGGCGGGCGGGGCAACGCGCCCTGAAACACATCGTTCACTTCGGCACGACGAATCCGCCGCCGAAGGTCTCCGACATGCCGGTCAATGCCCAGCAGCCCGCGGCCCAGTACGTGGTGCCGGAAAAGGTCGAAGCCGGTGTGAAGTATTACTGGCGGATCGACCAGGAAGGTGAAGGCGGACTGACGGAGGGCGATCTCTGGGCCTTCACGGCGAAGGCGCAGCCTCCACCGACGAAGGCCACGCCGAAGAATCCGCCTCCGAACGGTGACGTGGTGGCGGGGCGTGTCAACCTGCAGTGGAATCCCGGTCAGCATGCCCAGGAGCATGTCGTGTTCTGGTCGCGGGATGAGAACGTCAAGGAACTCGCCAAGACGAGGGCAACGACGTATGCCATTCCGGAGAATCTCGAGGCCGGTGCGACGGTCTACTGGCGCATCGACGAGATCGGACCCGGCGGGCGTACCGAGGGCGATGTGTGGATGTTCCACGTGATTCCGCCTCCGCCGCCTCCGCAGCAGGTGCATCACGGCGACAAGATCGTCGGGCGCGTCTTGAGCTGGCCGGGAAGCCAGCAGGTGGTCCTGGAGGACAAGTCGCGGAAACCGGACGCCCCGGATCTCCGCGTGGAAGTGGGCGAGGACCTGAACAAGGGAATTCTGGTGTTTGTGCATCCGGATGGCGTCGTGACGGAAGAGTCGGCGCCGGACGGCAAGACGAAGCTGATCTTCCATCCGCTGGGCAGCACGGTGCAGCAAGGGCAGGAACTGACCTTCGAGTCCCAGCCGCGGATTTACATGGAAGTCCAGCAACTTCGACAACAGGCTGAGGGTATAACTCAGCGGCCCGGGTGATTCATCCGCCGGCCGACCGGTGCAATCGCGAAGGGGGTTTGCTTCGCGGCATCGCGTCACGTCAGCGGGCACAGGATGGCGAAGTTCGCCGTCGACCACGAACGAAATGAACCAACAACACGACGCGTTCGCCAGTCGGAAATCGGCGGGCGTGATGGATGGAGGTTGCCGACCCATGAACGTCTGGAAAGGGTTCGCAATGCGACGATGGAATGGTGGAATGACGATGAATGATTACGTGCGGGGATGTGCGTTATTCGCGATCGGGCTGGTTGCCGTCTGGGCGGCTCCCGCCTGGGGCGATCCGACGGACGAAGGCGGACAGGATGAGCGCGAGGTGGCTCAGAACGATGCATCGCCCAGCCGGCCGCGGAACACGGACCGGAGCATGCGTGAATACGGCGAGCGGAAGGTCCGAGAGGCGGCGGCCGCTTCGGCGACGCAGCCAGGGGACGCGTCGCCGATTCCGCCGAAAGACGATATCAAATCCGAAGCCCAGGACATCGACGCGCCCACCGAAGAGGAAGTCGCCGAGCGATTGAAGGCTCTCCGCGAGCGACGCGAGCGCATGGCGAAGGAGGAACGCGCCAAAGAGCAGGAGGAACTGTCCAAGGAGCCCGCGATCACGCCGCAGGCGGGGCCTGCCTGGACGCAGGGGGGCAAGGGCGGACAACAGACGCCGCCGAATAACGTTGATCCGAACGCGGGCACGCCGTCCGTGCCACCGAGCCAGCGCGGCAATACGGATCCCGTGAATGCCAAGCCCGGTGAGATCGTGGTGACCGTCGATCCCGAGAAGGGCACGTTCCAGTCGAGTCAACTCAAGCTCGTCGCGCCGGAGGACCGCCCGTACTTCATTTCCTGGCTCAATACGCCGTTCCAGAAGTGCGCCGAAGATCTCGTGGAGATGACCAGCCTGTCGATGGTCGGCTTCCATCTCATTCAGCCGAACTCGGTGGGCAACCTCACGCTGCGCACACCGCACGTGATGACGTTCGACGAGATGCTCACGTTCATCAACTACGTCATCTTCGACAAGAACGTCTGGATCGTCCGCCGCGACGATTATCTCGTCATCCGCAACCTGACCGAGTGGTACCAGCGCATCCCGACACGACGGATCTACCAGACCGCCGAGGCATACGAGCAGGCGGATCTGCCCGGGTGGGAGATCGCGACGTTCTACTATGAACCCAAGGCCCTGCCTTCGGCGCAACTGGCCCAGTCGGTCATGGACACGATTCCGCTGAACGCGCTGCGGGCGACGCTCGTGCCCGATTCCAACCTGATCGAGATCAAGGGATTCGTCTACTTCCTGGATGAAAAACTCGCCTATCTACGGGGAATCGATGTTAAGCAGCCGCCTCCCGTGGACTGGAAGGAATACAAGCTGGAGCATGCCGCGCCGGAAACGGCAGCCGATCTGCTCATGACGCTGATGGACATGAGCGGCAGTGCAAAGTCATCGGCATCAGGCGGACGTGTGACGCGCCAGCGAGGTGGCCGGCCGAATCCGCAGCAGCCGAACGCGCCGGGAAGCGTGGGGGAAAGCCAGGAAGATGCGATCGACATCAAGCCGATCAACTCGCGCAACAGCCTGCTGATCCGCGCCAGCGAAGTCAATCATACGAAGATCGCGGAGTACATCGAGAAGTACATCGATATCAAGAGCGACGATGAATTGCCGGTCGAAATCATCAAGATGAAATTCGCCGATCCCGGCGAACTGGTCGAACTCATCCAGCCGCTGCTCGGCGAGAAGCAGGAGTACCAGCCGCCCTCCAAGCCGGTGAAGCCGGGCACGCCTCCTCCGCCGCCGCCGCCGGTCCAGATCCGCACCGTCGGCACCACGGCGGAGATGATTCCGCTGCCCCCTCTGTCCTCGATCCTGGTCAAGGCCAATAAGCAGGAGATGGCCAAGATCAAGGCGTACATCGAGATGCTCGACATCGATACGGGTGGCGATGAACCCTTCGAGATCGTGACGATGAACTACGCCACCGCCAGCAACGTGGCCAACATCGTCCGCACGGTCATCTCCGGTCAGCGCAGCCGCAGCCCGCGACGCACCAGCTCGGCCGATTCCTTTACCGCCACGGCGGACAACATCAACGACAAGATCATCGTCCTCCAGGGCAGCGAGAAGGAACTGGAGGAAGCCAAGTCGCTGATCGCGCGCCTGGATGTCGATCCGCTGCAGGGCGCGATCCAGAAGCTGGTGACCATCGAGAACACCGATCCGCGCGTGATCAGCGAGATCCTCGGCCAGCGCTACGGCAGCAATACGCGGTCGCGCTACAACATCTCCAGCACGCCGAGCCTGCCGAGCTTCATCCCCGACGACAACTCGTCCACGCTGATGGTGCTCTGCCGGGAGGAAGCGTGGCCGGAGATCGAGCGGCTGATCAAGGAACTGGACGAGCGCGCCGAGGTTCAGAACCGCACGCACCTGTACAAGCTGGAGAACGCCAACGTCGCGGACGTTCTTCCCGTGCTGCAGCAGGTGCTGGGCGATACGAACTCCCGCGCGGTACGCATGCCCCTGCGCAACTACCTGAACACGCCGGAGTTCATCGCCATCGAGGAGACCAATGGTCTTCTGGTCAGCGGGGACGAGAAGGCGCATCAGAAGGTCAAGGACATGCTGCCGCTGCTGGACGTGAAGGGAACGGTGAACGAGTTCCGGCCGATCGAGCTGGAGAAGGCCGACGCCGAGTACGTCGCGCAGAAGGTCGAGGAACTCTTCGCGTCCTCGGGATCGTCTTCGCGTTCACCCTATTCGTACCGCCGCACGGGCTATGGCAGTTCGTCCTCGTCCGGGGCGCAGGTGCGCGTCATCGCCGAGCCGGTGACGAATCGCATCCTGGTGGCGGCGTCGGACGGCGACTTCGCCAAGGCCAAGAGCCTCGCCGAGAGCATCGACGCCGAGTACATCGCCAAGAAGTACGAGCGGCGGCTCTTCCCGCTGCAGTACGCCGACCCGAACGAGGTCGAGCAGGCGGTGGCATCGGTCTTCGAGGCCGAGCAGGTCTCCTCCGGGCGATATGGTTCGCGGTCCAGCACGGTCGATGCGCCACCGACGGTGCGCACGGTCGGTACGGGCAACGGCCTGGTCGTGATCGCCACCGAAGACAAGATGAAAGACATCGAGGAGTTCATCAACGAACTCGACACCGACCGCATGAGCGGCAACGAGATGCGCACGTACAAGGTCAAGAGTTCGGATTCCCGGGGCTCGTACGGTCTCGCCCAGACGCTGACGGACATGTACGGGCGAGGGGGCCGTTACGGTCAGAACACCTCCAACGTGCGATTCATGGGCGATTACGGCAGTGAACTGCTGATCGTCTCGGCGCCCAAGACGCGCATGCCCGAGATCGACAAGATGGTCAAGGAGATGATCAAGAGCAAGGAACCGGACGAGATCATCTTCAAGCACTTCGACCTCAAGGAAGCGGACCCGAAGGACATGGCCGAGTTGCTCGAGCCGATCCTGGAGGATCACTACGAGGGCGAGCAGGGTTACAGTTCGCGCTGGTACGGCGGCGGCGGCATGGAGCCGCGTGTCGTGGCCCACACGACGGCGCGGAAGATCATGGTGGCCGGCACGCCGTCGGTCATCGATCTCGCTGAGCGGATGATCGACGAGTTCGACCGCAAGCCCGAGGAATCGGTCACGCAGATGGTGACCCTGGAGAAGATCAAGGCGGAGGAGATCGCCCCGGTGATCGAGGCCCAACTCTCCGACGGTAGCAGCTCGAGTTCCTCGTATGACCGCTACTCCTACTGGCGGCGCCGCAATCGATCGACCATGGCGGAGAAAATCCCGTTCACCGCCACGCCGGTGGAATCGAGCAATTCGCTGATCCTCAAGGGGACTCAGCGGGACGTGGAAGAGGCCATGGAACTGGTCATGCAGTTGGACGTCATGGGACGTCCGGACGGCCCGATGGTCCGCGTGTTTTTGCTGGAGTTCGCCGACGTCTACGACACGATCAGCTTCCTCGAGGACATGCTGGGGATCGGCTACTCGTACGATTCCTTCGGCGGTACGAGCGGCAGCGGTAGCGGATCCGGCGGCAGCGCGGGCAAGATTGTGCTGCGGCCGGAGTACACCGGCAACCAGCTGATCGTCTCGGCGCCCTTCGAGCGCATGCCGATGATCGAGAGCCTCATCAAGCTTCGCGAGAATCAGGCGGAAATAGAGCAGATCGAATGGGCCAAGCTGGATCAGGAGGGGGCCGTCGGCCGGGGTAAACCGATCGGCCGTGATGGCAAATTCCTCACCAAAGAATATGACTTGCCCGAGGATTTCGAAGCCATCGACGAGGTGGTCTCCCAACTGTCCAAAGTGCTGGAGGACTACTACGGGTACATGGACTCGCCCTACGTGAAGAGCTTCCCTTTCACCAGGAAGATCATCATCGAGGCCAAGCCCGAGCAATTTCAGCAGACGGAAACATTCCTGGCAGACATCATGGAGGACCCGCCGCAGCCGCGCGTCTTCTACTTCGTCACGCAGGTGGGCGACGGCGTCAGCGCGATGGACGTCGCCTCACAGATGTTCAACATCGCCTCGGCGTCGACCTCGATGAAGGAAGGCCTGAACATGATGACGATTCCGCGATCGTCGTCAGCGCAGGACGCGATCGGGATCCTCGAACAGAGGGAGATCTTGCACAACACGCCGATCGAGCGTCCCGAACCCATGGTCGAGGATAACGAGGCCACGACGAAGCCGGCGGGCTCATCGCTGTTTATCGCCCCGGTCAGCGAACTGGCCGCCATGCATCGCGAACTGGCGAGCCTGAGCTGGGTCCAGACGGCGGAAGCCGAGCTGGAAGCGAAGTCAGAACCCGACACTGAGCCGAAGGCGGAACCCGCCGTGGCAACGTCTCAACCGGCGAGCGGGACCGTGGCGGACAACGAATCGGATTCGGCATCACAGTCGACGGAGTCCGCCGCCCCGGCGGTCACGCCTGAGATTCAGCAATCGCGCGACATTCTCCGCAAAGCTCTTCAAGGTGCACGACAACAAACGCAGATCGTCGTCGACGAGGAGCAGAGGCTCATCATTTGCGGTGGTGTCAAGCGGGCGCAAGATCGCGAAACAAAGGCGAAGATCGAACACTTACTGGCACAACTTGAAATGAATACGTGTCTCGGTTCATCCCCATGGCCGAGTCTGCCAAGATTGGCCAGATCGGATCGTATCGAAGCAGGATACATCCCCGCACGCCTGGAGTTCGTGCCTCCCGCAGCACAGCTTGCCGCCATGCAGCGCGAACTGGCGAGCCTGAGTTGGGTCCAGACGGCGGAAGCCGAACCGGAAGCGGAGCCAAAACCCGACACTGAGCCGAAGGCGGAACCCGCCGTGGCGACGACTCAACCCGCAAGCAGGACGGTGGCGGACAACGATTCGGAGGCGACATCGAGTTCCATTGAATTATCGCCCACCGTATCGACCACGGAGTCCACCGCCGCAGCGCCGAAGGCCCCGCCCGCCTCAGCGGTCACGCCCGAAGTTCAGCAATCGCGGGACATTCTCCGCAACGCCCTGAAGGGGGCCCGCCAGCAGACGCAGATCGTCGTCGACGAAGAGAAGGGACTCATCTACGTCATCGGCAAGGAACCCCAGCTCAAGAGCCTTGATGTGCTGCTGACCGACCTGGTGGACCGGGCCAAGCAGTTGGTGCAGGACGCCGAGGATGATCGGCCGATCCGCGTCTTCCCGGTCAAGAACGTGGACGTGGCCATCGCCGCCAACATTCTTGAGACGATGTTCAACGAACAGGCCGCCCGGGGTGGCCGAAAGCAGCCCCAGCAAGCCAAACCTGACGAGAAGAAACCGCAGGAAGGCGAAGAGGGCGAGGAGGAAGGCCCCTCGCGCCGCCGTGAGGAGGAGCAGGAAGAGCAGCAGAAGGAACTCGAGGCCCAGGCGCGTCAGGCGGGCCAGCGCATCAAGGTCTATCCCGACCCGCGCACGCAGACGCTGATCATCAAGGCCGACGCGGAGATGTTTCCGCGCGTCGCGGAGCTGCTGCTCAAGATCGACCGTCCGGGCCGCGGGCTGCCCGTGGACATCAAGCTGTTCCGCCTGAAGAAGCTCAACGCCTACGAGGTCGAGCAGACGCTCAAGGCGGTGCTGAAGATCGAGGACCCGGAGCGCATGCGCCGCCGCCCGCGCGGCGGACCCAACGCCGACGCCTCCCAGGCCGCCGACATGATCGAGCGGATGGAAGAGCGCATGCTGGAGATGCAGAAGCTGCAGCAGCAACAGGCCAAAGCCGGCCCGCAGGAGGGTGGCGAGGATGGCACGCCCGGCGGCCTGAAGCTCAACCCGTCCAAGGACATCTCGATCACGTCCGACTCGACGACGAACACGGTCATCGTCTCGGCGCCCGAGCAGGGGATGATGCTGGTCGAAGAACTGATCAACGAACTGGAAGCGCAGGAAATCCCGATCCGCATCGAGCTCTTCACGCTGGACAACGCTCCGGCGGAGATGGTGGCGGAGGAACTGCAGAAGATCTTCCAGGCCCAGCGCGGTCCGCGCGGGGGCGACCCGGACGGCTTCACGCCCTCGCGCATGGGCGACGTGAAGTTTGCCGCCAATGCCCGCACGAACACCATCGTCGTTCGGGCCCTGGAGCCGGACATCGAGAAGATCCGCCCGATCGTCAAGGAATTCGATGAGTCGCCGGATGAAGGGCTGGTCCAGATCTACACGGTGCAGCGCGCGGATGTGAGTTCCATGGCGCAGTCGCTCACCAGTATCTACGTCGACGACACGCAGACCGGTCCATTGGCGGTGCGCATCACCCCCGATGAAGATACCGGTACGCTTCTCGTCCGGGCCCCCGAGGCCAAGCAGATGCTGATCGCCAACAAGATCAAGGAGATCGACGAGATCGCCGATACCCGCGCGACGCCGCGTGAGATCCAGTTGACGCTGGCGACCGCGTCGAGCGTGGCGGATAAGCTGACGCAGATTTTCGCCGGGCGTACGGCCGGGGCGCTCCGCCGCCAGATTCAGATCGTCGGTGATGACAACAGCAAGATTCTTTTCGTGTCGGCGCCTGACGAGGTCTTCAAGCAGATCGAAGACGTGGCGATGCAGCTCGATCAGGATGCGGATCTGGATTTCCGCGTGTACCCGCTCGAATTCGCCTTTGCCGAGGAGGTCCATGCCCGGTTCAGGGAGATGATGGCACAGTTGCTCAGCCAGATGGGCGGGGGTGGTGATCTGAACGTGGCGGTCACGCCCGATCCGCGGACCAACTCGCTGATCGTCTCCGGCAGCCCGAAGATCTTCCTGCTGGTGGAGAAGGTGCTGGCGGATCTCGATGTCGAGCCCGAGGGTTTCTCGGAGATCACGACATCGATGTTCTACCTCCAGAAGGCGAACCCCTCTTCACTGGCGAGCACCATCACGAGCCTCTATTCGAGCGCGAAGTTTCCCGGCGGTGTAGCTCCGCCGCGTGCGGTGGCGGTGCCCACTTCGAGCCTGCTCTACGTCTATGGAACCAAGAAGCAGATTCAGGATATCAAGGCTCAGGTCATCGATCCCTATGAGGAAGCGATTGGTCCTGACGACTTCCTCGTTGAAGACTACGTCATCCCCGTCCAGCATGCCGACGTCGAGGACGTCGCCAATCGCCTGTCCCGATGGTTCAGTCAGCGATTCGCGAACATGCGGGCCGCCGGGGCGACGAATATTCATCCCTCGCAGCAGGCGGTTTCCATCATCGCCGACCCCTCCACGAAGTCGCTGCTGATCAGCGCCACCAAGGAAAACAAGGCGCTGATTGACAAGATGCTCGCCGAATTCGACACGACGGAGGATTACCTCAAGCCGCCGGAGACGGTCCGCCTGGTCAACGCGCGGGCCTCCGACGTGGCCCGAACGCTCGATCAGATGATCCGCCGGAGCATGCCCTACGATCGTACGACACGGACTTACCCGGTGACGGTGCAGGCGGACGACGCCTCGAACACGCTGGTCCTCGCCGGGCGCGAACGCGAGATGACCCAGGTCAAGGAGCTGATCACCCAGCTCGACGTGCCCCAGCCGGAGGATAATCGCGTGGTGCGTTCGTACATGCTGACCTTCGCCGATCTCGGCTCGGTCCAGACGGCGATCAACACGCAGTTTTCCGACAACGCCAAGCAGCCCATCCAGAACCAGATCTCGCTGACGCCGGACTACACCAACAACGTCCTGATGGTGACCGCCTCGGATAAGAATCACGAGAAGATCAAGAACATCATCGACGATCTCGACGACAGCGAGAATGCCCGTATCCCGGTGATCGAGAATATCGCACTCTTGAATGCGCGAGCTTCCGATGTCGCAACGACGCTGAACGACATTATCCGTCGCACGAAACGCATCGATCGCCGGACGCGGACCTACCCCATCACGGTCACGGCGAACAACACGACGAACACGCTGGTCGTCACCGCCTACCAGGAGGAAATGGAGTGGGCGCGGACACTGATCGCCGACCTCGATGTCGAGCCGACGACCGCTGACGACCGCGTCGTCCGATCCTACGACATCGAATACGTGGACATCGGATCGGTCAACACTGCCATCAATGCGCGGTTCTCCAACAACGCCAATAAACCGATCCAGGATCAGATCTCGGTGACCCCGGACTACGCCAACAGCAAGTTGATCGTGAGCGCGTCCGCGGAAAACCACCAGCGGCTGGCCGAGATCATCGAGGAAGTCGATTCCGAGAACATCGGCAAGACGCCGAGCATCGAAACGATCGAGGTGGTGAACGCGCGTGCCTCCGACGTGGCCGGTACGCTGAACGAGCTCATTCGCAGGACGAAGCGTCGCGACCGCAAGACCGGGACCTATCCGATCACGGTGACGGCGGACAACGCCACGAATACGCTGGTCGTGACGGCGTATCCCAAGGAGATGGAGGAAGCCAAACAGCTCATCGCCGAGCTGGATGTCGAACGACCCGATGTCGATGATCGCCCGCTGCGCTCGTACGCATTGCAGTACGCCGACCCGCGTTCGGTACAGACGGCGATCAATGCGCGATTCTCCGACAACGCGATGAAGCCCATCCACGAGCAGGTGACCATCACGCTCGACGGCGCCAACAACACGCTGCTGATCGCCGCGCCCGAAGACAAACACGAGCAGATCAAGGGAATCATCGACGATCTCGACACGAGCACGCTGGTGGGCATGCAGCCGCCGGTGACGATCAAGCTGCAGCATGTGCGGGCTTCCGATCTCGAGCGGACGCTGACGCAGATGATCCGCACGAGCAAGCGTCCGGACCGCCGCACGCGGACCTACCCGGTGACGGTCACGGCGGACGATGCCGCCAATACCCTGCTCGTCACGGCGGCGACGGAGAAGGATCTCGAGGAGATCCGTGTCCTCATCGACACGCTCGATCAGCCGCTCGGCCAGGACGACAACCGGGAGGCGGTGCCGTATGAGCTGGAGTTTGCCGACGTCGGCAGCGTGATGAACGTCATCCGCGACCAGTTCAAGAACAACGACCGGCTCTCGACTTCACAGCAGATCTCCGTGGTGCCGGTGGCGGCGACGAACATGATCGTCGTGACCGCCTCGCCCGAGAATCACGCGAAAATCGCGATGCTGCTGGAGAACATCGATAAATCCGGCATCGGCACGCGGAAGAGCTACCCGATCACGCTGATCAACGCCGATCCCAACGAGGTCGCGCGTTCCCTGACCACGATCTACAACAACGCCATGCCGCGATCGCGCACCGGTCGCGTCCCGGCGGTGTTCACGGCCGTGCCGGGCTCCAAGCAGGTCGTCGTGACCGCCAACGCCTCCGAGATGGAGGAGATCCGCGCCCTGATCGACGAGTTCGATCGCAAGGCGGGGCCCGAGAGCGATCGTGAGATGCGTGTTCTCCCCGTCAGCAAATTGGCCGCCGCCGAGATGGCCGATCTGCTTCGCGAGTACCTTTCACCCGCCAACGCGCGGCGCGGCGCTCCGTTGCCGGGTGATACCAAGATCATCGCCAGCACGGGCGCCGACACGGTGGTCATCGCCGGCACGAAGGAACGCCTCGACGAGTTGGAGCAGCTCGCCGCCCAGATTGAAGAGCAGGCGGGCAAGGCGATCGACGAGCCCCCGGGACGCGAAGTCCACGTCTTCAACGTGTCGTACGCCGACCCGCGCACCCTCGCCCAGGGCATCACGCGGACTTTCGGCAAGACCGGTCGCAACGTGCCCGAGATCGAGCAGGTCGAGGCCGTGGGTGACCCGACCACCGGCACGGTGATCGTCAACGCCGCGCCTTCCAAGCTCGAACGCATCAAGCAGGTCGTCGAGAAGCTCGACACCGAGACGGCCAATGTCCCACGGCAGGAAGTGGTCAAGGTCAAGCACGCCGACGCCAACGATCTCGCCCAGGTCCTGACGCAGACGTACCGCTACGCCCGCCGGAGCCGGAACAGCCCGCAGATCTCCGTCCAGGCCGAGCCCAGCGGCGATGCACTGGTCATCTCCGCCGGAGAAACGGACATGGAGGGGATCAAGGAGCTGATCGGCCAATTGGACATACACCCGGAGATGGATGTCGAGGAACTCCGCGTGATTCCGCTTCAGTACGTCGATGCCCAGGAGACCCTCACCATCATGCAGGATCACCTGAGCAAGCCGGGTGGCCGTCGCGGTCGACGTGGCAGTTCCGATCTAATCGGCGACATCAAGCTGCAGGCATCTTCCACGCTGAACGCCCTGGTGGTCAGCGGTTCGTCTGAAGAGATCGACAGCGTCGAGTCCAAGATCAAGACCATCGATGTCCAGGTCGAAGGCGCCGCCAACGCACCGAAGATCATCAAGCTGGAGAAGGCGGTCGCGAGTGAACTGGCGAACACGCTGTCGGACATGTTCACCACGCCCGCACAGCGCGCCCGCCGCTCCAATCCCGAGTCGATCCCGCTGATCATGGCCGACGACGCCACCAACTCACTGGTGGTTCGCGCCCGGTCGATGGACTACGTGCTCATCGAGGACATGGCCCGGAAGCTGGACACGAGCGACGATACCGGCGGTCTCGAGATCATCCCGCTGACGCGCGGCGTGGATGCCCAGCGGCTGGCCCAGGAAATCGAACGGACGATCAACCGCGGCGAGTCGTACTCGGCGCGTCAGCGCCCCGGCAAGCGTCCCGGTCAGGTGGCGATCGGTGTGGATACCCGCGCCCCAGCCCTGATTGTGGCGGGCTCGCCGGAATTGTTCCCGGCGGTACAGAAGCTGGTGGACACGCTGCAGGAACTGGAGCCCGCCGGGCGCATGGGAGCGCGCGTCGTTCCCGTGAACAATGTCCCTTCACGGGATATGCAGCGCGTGTTGATCGAGATGCTCCGTAGTCAGGGCATCGAAGCCGGACGGTGAGACCGCCGGTTGTGAATGAAGTGATGACACGCGTTCGCCGCGGATCTTCGTGGCGGGCGCGTGGAAATGCCTGTATCGTATGAGGCGATGCGGGCCGTTCGACCGGGTGATGAAGTGTCTGCCGGGTCGAGACGTTTCCAGGAGATGAACGATGTGGAAGAGACGGATGATTCTGGCGGTTGCGCTGTGTCATGCCATGATGTTTGGCCTGTCAGTGATGGCCAATCCTGCGACGCAGCCGGCGTCCTCGAGTGCAGATGCCAAGGATGAGGCGGGCGCGACGGAGAAGGCAGGGCGGAAGGCGACTCCCAAGGTGCGGGTCACGCCGACCGCGCAGGACCGCTCACGGCAGAATCGGGATTCGGCAGGTAGCAGCAAGCGCCGCACCGTGCGCATGCGTGTCGGTGGTGTGGATCGTGACGGAACACGCCTGGCGCAGAACTCGGAGCGCTCCGAACGGGGGCCGCGCGTATCCGTCACCGCCCCGGGCGAACGACGAAGCGATCGCGGGGCCGAGGAACCCTCCGAGCCCGTCGATGTCGTCGACGTGATCGACGATTCCACGCAGGAAGTGGCCAACATCGGCAACCTGAGCGGCCTCGGACTGCGCATCGAAGCCCTCGACGACGGCAGCCTCATCGTCTACGGCACGGAACAGGACGTCGCCATCATCGAGGCGTTCATCGAGCAGATGGACAAGACCTCCGATGTGGACAAGGACTTCGTCGTTATTCCGTTGAAGAACGCCCAGGCCAAGACGCTCGCGCCGCAGATCGAGCAGATCTGGAATGATTCGCACCGGCGAGGAGGACGCCGTCGACAAGTCAGCCCTGAGGATGAAATCACGATCATCGCCGAGCCCCGCTCGAATGTGCTGCTGGTGGCCTCGGCGAAGGTCAACATCCCGAAGATCAGGAGCATCATCGACCAATTGGATGAACTCACGGTCCTGGACAAGGACAAAGTGATTTTCGAGCCGTTCACGCTTGATCACATCAACGCTGATGAAGCCAAGATCATCCTCGACAAAATGCTGGAAAGCGTGAAGGAGCAGCGCGGCGCCACCGATCTTCAGATCACCATCGAGGCCAATCCCCGCCAGAATCAACTGCTGATCAACGCCCCCGAGGGCGAAATGGATCAGATCCGCCACCTCATCAGCCTGATCGACGTGGAGCCGGATCCCCAGGGGCGTAACGTCGTCAAGCTGGCGGTCTATCCGCTTCTCGAAGCCAAAGCCGACGACCTGTCCGATCTGCTCAGCGAGATGCTGCAGGTGGACATCGATGCCGACGATGCCGTGGATGAAAAGGTCCGCATGCTGCAGGTGCTGATGCAGAGTGTGGGCGGCGAAACGGATGCCATCGTGGCATTGAATCTCGAGAAGCCGATTCAGATTTTCCCCGACCGCGGCGGGAACGCCCTCGTCGTCGCCACGGTGGAGGAGAACATCAAGCCCATCGGTGAGATCATCCGCCAGCTCGACACGCATGCCGTCGGCGCGGAAATGCAGGTGGACATGTACACCCTCGCGCATGCCGACGCCGAGACGGTCGCCAACCAGATTCGCGACATGTTCGATCAGGGCGGACGGCTCGCCGAGCAGCCCGGCCTGGAGGTCTCCAGCCGGACGCCGAGTGGACAGGTCGGCGAGGCACTGGCATACAACATCGGGATCGTCGCGGACAAGCGGAGCAACACGATCCTCGTGGCGGGGCGTCCGGAGCAGTTGACCATCGTTCAGCGCATCCTGGAGACCGTCGATACCGAAGAGGATGCCAGCAAATTCGCCCCGCGGATTCTCACCCTCGAGCACGCCGACGTGGAGACGATTCAGCAAACGTTGCAGCAGGTGGCCGACCAGTGGCGTGAGGCCGCCGATCAGCTCGGTGGCGGCATCGCGGCTCAGCGTGAACGCGTCGAGATCATTCCCGACGTGCGCACCAACAGCCTGATCATCGTCGCCCGGGAGGACAACTACGACCGCATCGCCGAACTGGCCACCAAGCTCGACGGCGCCGACGCCGACTACATGGGCCAGGTGCGCATCATCGATCTGGAGAATCTCGCCGCCTCGGACATCGCCGACAAGATCGAGCAGCTCTGGGAGCGCAAGTTGGAGCAGCGTCGTCGCAGTGGACTTCCCGAGGACAAGCCGGTTCTCGTGTCGGATACGCGGAGCAACGCCCTGATCATTGCCGCCAACAATGATGATTTCGCGGCCATCGAGCGGATCATCCAGCAGCTCGAGCAGCAGCCCAACCGTCCGATGCAGGATATCCGGCAGATCAACATCGAACATCACGGGGCGGCGACCCTGGCCGAAGTCATTCAGAGCCTCTTCGACCAGCGGATTCAGCAGAGCCTCGACGAGGGGGAGAGCGAACTTCCCTCCGATCGCGTCTTTCTCGATGCCGACCCGATGTCCAACACGATTCTCGTGGTCTCGTCGAAGACCAACTACGACGAGATCGTGCGACTGGTTAACCTGCTCGACAAGCCCCCGGCGGTGGAGGGCATCATTCGCACCTTCACCATCCGCAATGCCGACGTAACCAAGGTCAAGGACATCCTCGACGAGATGTTCGACGCGGGTGTTTACATGCCGGGCGGGGATCGGGAAATCCCCGAGGAGGAGACACGCGTCAACATCGTCACCGATGTACGCTCGAGTTCGCTGCTGGTCAGCGCGAGCCCGACCAACCTGAAGATCATCGAGGAGTTGATCAAGGATCTGGATCGCACCGACCCCGGGATCGTCATCGCCGACGCCCGCTTCCTGCCGATCGAGCATGCCGATCCGATCGCCGTGGGGGACATGCTCACCCAGCTTTTCGAGGGGATGCGCAGTGCTCTCGACGGCGATCAGCAGGATCAACTCGAGCTGACCGTCGTGCCGGACCCCCAGAATCGGCGCATCGCCATCTCCGGTACGCGTTATGCCATGAAGCGTGCCGAGGAGCTTCTTCCGCGTCTCGACCAGCATACCGACGGTCCGGCTTCGGACGTCCGGGTGTATCAGCTCGTCAACGCGAACGCGGCGAAGCTTTCCGAAGTGCTGCGAACGCTCTTCGATGAAAGTGAAAACGAGGACATCAAACGCGCGCCGATCACCATCCTCCCCGAGGAGGGGTCCAACAGCCTGATCGTCATCGCTTCCGAGCCCGATCACGCGTTGGTCAAGCGATGGACCAAGGATCTCGATATCGCGTCGACGCGCTCCTCGCAGATGCGCGTCTTCCCACTCAAGGTGGCCAAGGCCGAGCAGGTTTCGGACATCCTGAGCGATCTGCTCGACAGCCAGTCCACGGAAATCGAGGAGACCTTCTCCGTCGTTCCCGATCCGCGGACGGAATCCATCATCGTGTTCGGTTCGCCGGATCTCTTGCGGAACGTCGCGGAAATCGTCAAGAACCTCGATAACAACGAATCCATCAACACGATGGAGATGCGGGTCTTCCGCCTGTTCAACCAGAAAGCGGAGGATCTTGCCGAGCGGTTGGATGAATTCTTCGAGCAGGCCGGCAGTGAGAGCGGCGCGGATGCCCGTCAGCTCATCGTCCAGTTCACCGCGATGGACTACCAGACCGGCCAGGAAGTGCTTCGCAAGCTCGTGCACCAGGACATCACCATCACCCCCGAGCCGGTGACGAACTCGCTGCTGGTGCTCGCTCCGGCGGGACAGATCGAGATGATGGAGCAGTTGATCGTCATGCTCGACAGCGTGCCGCTGGTCGAAACCCGCGCGGAGGTCTTCGTCCTGCGCAACGCGAACGCGACCGACATGGCCGATCTGCTGGAAGAGCTCTTCGCGGCCGAGCGCGGCGAAGAAGGTGCCCCGCGCATCAGCTTCGGGGACGGGGGACCGATGCTGGTCGGCGGATCCGGGGACTCCGCCGTCGAGGTGGCATTCGGGGTCGATCCGCGAACCAACTCTCTGATCGTCGCCGGAAGCGAGTCCATCCTGGCCAGCGTTCGCAAGCTGATTACCGAACTGGACTATATGGAAGTCCAGAACCGCAGAGTCGAAGTCGTCCGCCTCAACTATGCCCGAGCCACGGAAGTGGCGGAGACCCTGACCGATTTCTACGACGAGCAGCTCGAGAGAATCCAGGAAGCCAGTGAGGATGCCCTCTCGGCCCAACGGCTCGAGGAACTCCGGGTGACCGCCCGCGATTTCACCGAAGGCCAGGGCGAGGGAGATGACGAGTCGAGCGTTCTGCTGGTCAGCTACAGCCCGCGTATGGAAGCCGAAGTGATCAATCTCATCAACGAGCTCGACCAGCCTCCGCCGCAGGTCATGATCCAGGTGCTCATGGCAGAGGTCACGCTCGACGATCGCTTCGAGATGGGTATGGAATTCGCCCTGCAGGATCTGCTCTTCAGCGAGCAGGCCACGGTCGGCCCCAACGGCATCATCCAGGGGCCGGACAAGGACTTCATCGGCGGCACGAGCGTCGGCGCGTCGGGCGAGTCCGCCCTGGGGGGCTTCACGTTCACGATCACCGGCGAGGACTTCAACTTCCTGCTTCGCGCCCTCGAAGCCGAGGGTCGTCTCGAGGTGCTCAGCCGCCCGGCCATCATGGTCGAACACGGCCGCGAAGCCACCATCATCGTGGGCGAGCGCGTGCCGACCGTACAGGACTTCCGTACCGACAACAGCGGGGCGACGATTCCCAGCGTTACCTACGAGGAGGTCGGTATTCAACTCGTCGTGACGCCGATCATCAATCCCGACGGCTACGTCAGCATGCACATCGAGCCGGAGATCTCCGCCATCGGCAACTCCTCCGTGGCGGTCGCCGCCGGGGTCAATCTGCCGATCTTCACCACGCGTGAAGCCGAGACGGACGTCACGGTCAAGAACGGTGAGACGGTCATCATCGGTGGCTTGATCACCAGCCAGACGAACCGCTCGGAGAACAAGGTGCCCGTGGCCGGCGACGTGCCGATCATCGGCAACCTCTTCCGCGCCAAGGTCAATACGCAGACCAAGACGGAACTGCTCATGATCCTGACCCCGAACGTCATCCGCACGCCGGAGGATGCCTACAAGCACTCCGTCAAGATGCGGGATCAGACCGGTCTGATCGACAACATCCGCCGCAGCCCGCTCATGCAGAAGCTTCAGGTCAAGCCGACCGACGAACTGATCCGGCCGATCAATTCCGAGGAGTTGCGGCCCAATATCGATCCCGGCGATCGTTACGAGGGGACGACATCCGAACCCTTGGGTCCTGAACTCGATGTCATGGGGCCGGAGGCGTCAATCATTCGCACGGGCGCCAAGAAGAAGGAATCGCTAGTCTCGTATCCGAGGCGATAGGCCCTGCGGACTCGGGTCCTCCATTGAATCCGGCCCGCATCAAACGCCGCCTGATCTGCATTGTGAAAGTGACGGAATGAAACCTTATTCTCACAGCATCCGCCGACGTGTGTCGCCCATGATGCTTGCGTTGGCCCTTCTCCTGGCGGGATTCTCCGGTTGCGGCGAACCCCAGGGAGGTACGACGCGGGCCCCGGATCAGATCACCGATCCGGAAGCACGACGTGTGTTCGAGATGCCCACCGACCCGAACATCCTCGAGGTCGGCCATTTCTACGCGCAGCACCGCCACTGGATCTGGAACGCCGATTTCTCCCGCGTTCGGGGAACACGGATCAGCGCGCTTTACCTCTACAACGAAACGAAGAAAGGCGTATTTGGAGAAGGGATCATCCGCCCGCGCCTGTATCTGCTCGAGCGTGTCGAGGGTGGTGGCAAGCAGCCGCTCTTACTGAAGGAATGGGAGTTTGATGTCGATACCGCCCGGCAGTTCCGTGTGATCCGGCCATCGATCCAGGGTTACGGCTACGGGCTTCCGCTTTACTGGGATGATCTCGACTTGAGCGACAAGGAAATCCGTATCGTCGTTACGTTTGAGCGTCCTGACGGGGTCGACATCCCGTCCAGCAAGAAGGACTTGATCGTGCCCGCCGGAAACTTCTGATCGCCTGCACCATCTCGCGGCGTTCGCTGCGGGGCGATTTTCCCGCTCAGTCCGCGTCTTCCCGTTCTTCCATCCAGGCCATCTGGATCGCCTCGAGCTTCGCTTCGTTCGACGCCTTGGGGTCGTCGTCGAAATCTTCCAGGTCACAGACCCACTGGTGCAGGTCGGTAAAGCGCACCTCGAGCGGATTCTGATCGGGCATCTTTTCGAACAGGGCCAGCGCGATATCTTCGCTGTCGGTCCATTTGAGTTTCATCATCTCTTCTCCCGTCGACGGGGCGCGAATCACGCCGGCATTCAAGGCAGTCCGCCACTCAGTCCTGCGGCACACCCTCGCGCGACAGATTCCGGTTCCATTCCGGGATCTCCACGACGATGTTCTTCGTACCGTCCGGCACGCACTGGCAGCCGAGTCGCGACAGGGCGGTCAGTCCCGCCGCCTCATCAAGCTGGTCGTCCTCGTCCTCCGTCGACTCGTTGCACGTATCGGAACCTTCGCGCACCACGACATGGCACGTCGAGCAGGCGCACACGCCCCCGCAGGCATGATCCAGTTCGACCCCATGGGCCATCGCGATGTCCAGGATGCTTCCCGGCAGGCCGTGATCGTCGTACGGGATCTTCTCGGGATCCACCTCGATGGTCACATCCATCGGCTTGAACGTGATCGTGTACTTCTGCGTCGGCAGCTTCAGCTCCGCGTCGTCAATGTAGGGGTTCTGTCCACCCATCGTCATTCTCCTCATCCGCCGGGCGAGAGACCATTCCTCGCCGTCATCCTCATCATAGCCTACTCAATCACAAAGTGTTCGTTCAGTTACTGATCTTCACGCAGCGTCCGCGAAATCGCCATCTCCGCCAGCGGCACCGTCGCGTGATCGAATTCATTCAGCGCCTTGTGCAGGGCTTCGGCATCCGCGCTGGTTTCCGCCATCGACCGCAACGCGCGGATCGACGTCTCGTACGCTTCCCGCTGTGCCGGATCCAGTTCCTCTCCCATCCGCGCGAGCATCTTCTCGGCCTTGTCGGTGTCGAATGCCACCTGGTTCCGCAGGTCGATCAACCGGTGGGCCGTCATGTCCTCCCGGGCGAATTCGTATGCCTCGCGTTCCATGCGGTTCACCTCATCGGAGGTCAACCCGTGTGACGGCACGATCTGGATTGACGCCTCCTGGTCGCTTCGCTCTTCGCGGGCCGAGACGTTCAGGATCCCGTTCTCGTCGACGAGAAACGTCACCCGGATCTTCGGGAGACCCGCCGGCATCGGGGGTATCCCGCGCAGTTCGAACTCGCCCAGGCTCCGGCAGTCCTTCGCCAATTCGCGCTCGCCCTGCAACACGTTGATCTTCACGTTGGATTGCCCGTCCACGAAGGTGCTGAACATTTCCGAAGCGTGGCAGGGGACGCGTGAATTCCGGAGGATAAGCTTGCCCATGGCTCCGCCCATCGTTTCGATACCGAGCGACAACGGGATCACGTCCAGCAGAAGGGTGTCGCGCCGCATCCCCGCCAGGATGCTCGCCTGCACGGCGGCGCCCAGGGCCACGACTTCATCCGGGTTCAATGCCGTGTACGGCTGCCGGCGAAACACCTCACCGACCCGTTGCCGCACCAAGGGGATCCGCGTGGACCCGCCCACCAGCACGACCTGGTCGATGGCGTCGGCCTTGAGTTTCGCGTTGCGCAGCGCCTGTTTGCACGACTCCACGGTCTTCTTCACCCAAGGGGCGATCATGCCCTCGAATTCGTCGCGCGTGAGCGTACGCCGGTACACCCGATCCGAGCCGAGGTCGATCTCGATGGGGGCTTCCTGCTCGGTGCTCAGGCGCACCTTGACGTTCTCGGCGAAACTGCGAATCGCCTGTTTTGTCGAGGGGGAGTCGATATCGAGACCGTACTGCTCGCGGATTTCGCGAAGGACCAGCCCGATGATCTCGCGATCCAGATCGTCTCCGCCCAGCGACGTGTTGCCGTGCGTGCTCATGACCTCGAACACACCATCCACGAGCCGCAGAATCGATACGTCGAATGTGCCGCCGCCGAGGTCATACACCGCCACCGTGGCGTCCTCGATGTTGCCCGAACCGGTGCGGCGGAGATCGTTGGAATGCGAGGCGTCGGATTCAGGCGCCTCGGACGTCGAACACGATCCCGCCAGGGGCAACGCGCCATGCGC
The DNA here is from genome assembly GCA_964618455.1 of uncultured Planctomycetales bacterium. Taxonomy (GTDB): domain Bacteria; phylum Planctomycetota; class Phycisphaerae; order UBA1845; family PWPN01; genus CAZUAQ01. Next base: position 243,329 of record CAZUAQ010000001.1, read on the forward strand.
CTGCGCTCCCGGAGCAGATCGCTTTTCCAGTTGCCCCTTCACACCCAGCCCATAGGCCAGGGCGGCGGCCGTCGGCTCGTTCACCACGCGCACGACCTCGAGTCCGGCAATCCGCCCGGCGTCACGGGTCGCCTGCCGCTGCGCATCATCGAAGTACGCCGGGACGGTGATGACCGCCTTGACCACGTCGCATCCCAGTTCCGATTCGGCGCGTCTCTTCAACTCGCGGAGGATGATGGCACTGAGTTCCGGCGGTGTCATCAAACGATCGTGTATCTTCACGGCGGCGATGTCGCGGCGTTCGTCGGGTGAACTGTTTCCGGCGACGCTTTCGCTGCCGGTGCGCTTGACAACCGCATACGGAAGGTGATTCAGTTCGCCGGAAGCCTGGAGTTCATCGAAGCCCCGACCCATCATCCGTTTTACGGAGAAGATCGTCGACTCGGGATTCTCGACGGCATGTTGCTTGGCGTCGAATCCGATGCTCACCCGGCCATCCGCGTCGAAGGCCATGAACGAAGGAACGCACGATTCACCCTGCGCGTCTCGCAGGACGCGCGGGCCCTTCTCGTCGCAGACCGCCACGAGCGAGTTCGTCGTGCCGAGGTCGATGCCGATGATGGGTTCCGGTGTCGTCGTCATGGGGCTCGTCGGTGTCGATGATTCAGGCATAGGGAAAGGAGCGGCGTTCAATCCTCATCAGCGGGCAACTGTTCCAGGAGGTTGTTCCAGTACTTGATCGTGTTCAGCGCGTGCCTGAGTGAGGCGAAAACCTCTTCTCCGCGCGAAGGCAGCTCGCGGCACTGTTGGGCGATCTCATCCATGGTGGCCTGTTGCCGCGACTCCACCTGCTTGCGCATGGCCAGCAGCGTGGCGCGGTCATCAACGGATTCGGCCTCCTCGACCTCTTCCCGCAGCATCATGACTTCGCCCAGAACGTTGCCCGGGACGGTCTTGTCCTCGGCTGCCGAGGGGCCGCCGCTGAGTTTCAGCAGGTACGACGCTCGCTGGACGGGATCTTTCAGCGTCTCGTAAGCCTCGTTGAGTTCGGCGTTGATCTGTAAGACATTCTGCCGAAGCGTCTCCGACCCGCTCCCGCTCGTGACGTCGGGATGCGTCGCGCGGGCCAGGGCCAGGTACTTGCGATGCAGGCCCGAAGTATCGAGGTCATAGGCGCGCGGCAGTCCGAAGAGTTCGAAGTAGTCGTGATCGCGAGCACCCTCCAGGTTGAGCGCGCCGCAATTCGTGCAGCAGAGCGGGGATTCCATGTGCTGGCTGCACTCATGGCAAAGGGTCGGTAGAGAGGTATTACTCATAAGACATCCTTCGCTCCCGTATAGTCTCGGTCGGAGACCCGCTCGACCGAAGATGACAAGAGCGGCCCGCGTGCACGCGCCGTGGCGACGAGGCGAGCACGCGGGCCGTATCTTCATTGATCCGCATCACCCGGGCGAAAGGGTCCGAGGTTCGGACGATTGCGCAAGGCTCAGGCGGTAAAGCTGCTGCCGCAACCACAGGACGAGGTCGCGTTCGGGTTGTTGAACACGAACCCGCGGCCCATCATCTCGTCCTTGAAATCCAGCGACACACCGTTGAGATAGAGATAGCTCTTCGGATCACAGATCATTTTGATGCCGTGAATCTCGAACTCTTCGTCATGATCGGTCTTGCTTTCGGTCAGGTCGAGCGAGTAGCTGAATCCGCTGCATCCGCCGCCTTTGACTCCCAGGCGCAGGAAGGTGTTGTTCGGATCGAGGCTTTGCTGATCCAGAATCGTCTTGACTTCCTGTGCCGCACGTTCCGTGAGTTCCAATGCCATCTTTAAACTCCTGATCGTTGGATCCGATTTCCCTGTTTTCACGTCACTCGTACGTGATGCCCGTTGGCTCATCATACTCTTTCGGGCTGGATGCCGTACAGCTTGAGCTTACGAGTTCGTCCCCGCCGCGACACCCTGGGATTCCTTTTTCTTCTTGAGGTCCGAAATCGCCGCACGCACCGCGTCTTCAGCCAGGACGCTGCAGTGGATCTTCACCGGCGGAAGTGACAACTCCTTGACGATCTCGGTGTTCTTGATCTGCAAGGCCTCGTCCAGGGTCTTGCCCTTGACCCACTCGGTGGCCAGCGAGCTGCTCGCGATCGCGCTGCCGCAACCGAAGGTCTTGAACTTGGCGTCCACGATCCGCTCGTTCTCGTCGATCTGAATCTGCAGCTTCATCACGTCACCGCACTCCGGAGCACCGACGACGCCGGTGCCCACCTGGGCGGAATCCCGCTGAAGCGAGCCGATGTTTCGTGGGTTGTTGTAATGATCCAGAACTTTTTCACTGTATGCCATGATTCGTACTCCCGTTCTGCAATAAGGGCACGCGAAGTCGCGTACCATCATCATTCATTTTAGGCGTTTTCCGCTTATTCTTCACATGGGCGCCGTGGCCCACGTGCGTCTTTGGCCGCTCGGGCGCATCCCGTCTCAGTGATGCGCCCACTCCACAGTGCTCAGGTCGATGCCTTCCTGGGCCATCTCGTACAGCGGGCTCATCTCCCGAAGCTTGTTGACCGTCTGCACGACCTTCTGCACCGTCTCATCGATCTCATCCTTGGTGGTGAATCGCCCCAGGCTGAACCGGATCGAACTGTGTGCCAGATCCTCACCCACGCCCAGGGACTTCAACACGTAGCTGGGCTCCAGCGAAGCACTCGTGCACGCCGATCCGCTCGAGACCGCAATATTGTCGAAGCCCATCATCAGCGACTCGCCTTCCACATACGCGAAGCTGACGTTGAGCGTGTTCGGCAGCATATTATCCGGATCACCATTCAGATAGATCTCGTCCAGTTGCGAGCGCAACCCGTCCCACATGTAATCACGCAGTTCGCGAAGACGCTTGGATTCACTCTCCATCTCCGTGGCGGCAATCTCAGCCGCCGCTCCGAGGCCGACGATACCCGGGACGTTCAGCGTGCCGGAACGCATGCCACGCTCGTGACCGCCTCCGTGCAGCACCGCCTCACAACGGACGCGGGGCTTCTTCCGGCGGACGTAGAGTGCGCCGACGCCCTTGGGACCGTAGATCTTGTGACCCGAGCAACTGAGCAGATCGATCCCCATCGCGTTGACGTCGATCGGAATCTTGCCGAAGGCCTGTGTTGCATCGGTATGGAAGATGATTCCCTTTTCCTTGCACAGCGCGCCGATCTCGGACATCGGCTGAATCGTGCCGATCTCGTTGTTCGCGAACATGATGGAGATCAGGATCGTGTCGTCGCACACCGCCTCCTGCAACTGCTGGAAGTTGATGCGGCCGTTCTTTTCCACCGGCAGGTACGTCACCCGGAAGCCTTCCTGCTCGAGATACTTGCACGGGTCGATCACCGCCTTATGCTCGGTGACCTGGGTGATGATATGTTTGCCTTTGTCGCGGTACATGTGGGCCGTGCCCTTGACCGCGATGTTGTTACTCTCGGTGGCGCCGCTGGTCCAGATGATTTCCTTCGGGCTCGCACCGATCAGGGTGGCCACCTGTTCACGCGCCTTCTCCACACCGTCTTCCGCTTCCCAGCCGAAGCTGTGATTGCGGCTGGCAGCGTTGCCGTACCTGTCCTTCAGGTAGGGCATCATCACATCAAGTACGCGTGGATCCAGGGGCGAAGTTGCATTGTTGTCCAGGTAAATCCTCGTCTTCACGACACGTTTCTCCTTGTAACTTCAGCCACTTTCCGTGACGTCATCTCATACCTGTTATTCGTCTCATTCGGTGCCACCGCGCCTCTCCGGGGCCGACCACACTCCTGTCGGTGACCCACCGATCATGTCAGCGAGGCGGAGCACCGTTCGCCTTTCTCGGAAACCGACAGCTTGCCCGACACGGCACGATCCAGAGAGATCGTGCTTTCCGAAGTATCGTTCGAGGACTCACCGGCCGAAACCGTGCAGCCTTCCGCTACGTCCGCAAGTGTGACTTCGCGAACAAAGTCAACCAGCTTATCCTGAATGCGGCGGATCGGGAGTCGCACCGGACAGGTGCACACCAGATCGCAACCGCTTTTCTTCGGGGATCCGTCTACGGCATCGTTGTCCCGTTCAGAAGAATCATCCGAGCGAGAAGCACGGACGGCGTCATCCATTTTCACGTCGTCCGGCGAATCGTTGCTCGCCGAAGGTGTGTCCGCCTGATCACCAGATTCCAGGCTGTGGCCGTGATCGATGCACTGAACCAGTTGAATCGGTCCTTCCACCGCCTGAATAATGTCGTAGAGGGTAATGCTTTCGGCATCTTCGGCAAGTTCGTATCCGCCTCGCGGCCCTCGGATCGATTTTGCTAACCCTTGCTGGCTCAGCAATTTAAGAACATTCATCAGCAGGGGCAGGGGAAGTCCATAGAGCGTAGCAATTTCCCGGGCGCTGACACATGTTCCCTTGCAATGCGAAAGATGCGTCAAAGCGATGAGGGCATAGTCTGTTTTGCGAGTCAGCGTCAACATGCGTCATGAGACTCCTCGAGACCCTGTCATTCCGCAGGTAATATAGCACCGTAGAGGTACGGTTTCAAGGCGAAATCGTACTGATTGGGTGCCATTAATCAGGCATGACCTCATCGCCGAATCGGTGCTGTTTCCGGGGAGTCAATGGCGGCTGACGGGCACTGAAGTCGCATGTTTCGAAGAGTCCGGAGAATCGACAGGAAAACTGGGAATCAGCGATCGTGGATGAAGAAGCTCCTGGCCGATAACTGCTATTTGTAGGGCTCGGAGCCCAATGAGCACAAGATATGGCACTTCAGTCCGATAAACCGGTAGGCCAGGGATGCATCAAAAAACGCAGAATTCCATTTGACGTTTGGTAGGAGTTAGGGTACACTTAGACCGTACAAAATACGAACATTCGATGGCTTCAGGGAGGAGGCCTGCACAAAGCTCGATCTTCTTGGGCGAAGCAACTCAGGGTCGCGGAGAAGCCCGATCCGGATCAGCGTCACTCGAGAAGGATGAGCAACTCAGATCGAACGACAGGTCGGAGATGACCCGCTCGCTCGTGCAAGGAGGCAGTGGTGTTACAGCATTCGAGTAGGGCGACAGGCTCCGGGCAAATGAACGAAGTCGATCGAGCAATCAAGTTCGATCGGGAGATGGAATCTTGTCTGGCGATCAAATCGGGTCGGACGAAGGTTGCGGCCCGCATGGGAACTGTGGACCAGGCTGGGAACGTGGCACAAGGGGGAAGATCCAGGCAGGGATCACCAATATCCGCAGTGATGTGCGCAGACAGTCTGCCGCTATGTGTGTTCGGGCCTGGAGGCGCCTACCGATCGGCCGTTGGAGACGGGAATGAAACACCGGATGGGCCACAAGTTGGGCCGCAAGTCGGGCCGCGGGCTGGACGACCGGTAGGGCCGATCGCCGACGTTCAGCCCTCCGAGCCGCACGGCAATACCCTTGCAGATGGCCATCGGGCGATTCGCTCTCACGTGCAGGTCATGGCAGAGTCGGTACCGCGTGAAAGAGCACGGGCGTCGGAGCGCGTCCAATCGCACGATCTAGGCGTAAATGAACCGAGTCGGTCATGGCAGTCTTTGACTCGTCGCTCCTTATCGCGATTGTCCCCATGGCGTTTTTGGGAGAGATGGAACCTTGAACTTCATATCAGCAACCTCCTTGGGGGTATCCAGGCTTTCAGTCGTGTGATTGGAAGCCTGCCGGCCTTACTGATCGGGCATCCGATGGCTTCTGGGCAGACGCGTCCGGCTGATGACGAGATGCTGGATCGGTACGGGCTTTGGGGCGGAGGACCGTTCCATCGCGGCCGTTTCGTTCCGGCTTACATTCCTGTGATCGCGGACGTGAGTCGCCGTGCGCCTCTCCAGCAGAATCTGTTCGGTTGGCGCGCGCCTTCACCGGCCATGGCGGATCATTACGCGAGGTCCTCTGGAGTTGCGCTGGGATCTGAGCGTTCGCGGGCGTCCGGCATGGGAGAGAGGAAGGAAGGTCTACTCTGGGACGTGCCGGGAGCAGAAGATACTGGCGAGCATGTCCCCGTCAAAGCATGTACTTGTCCCGATGCTGACGTGCAAGGCAACCCTGGGGAGCAAGGTTTTCTGCAATCGAAATGCGAGGTTGGTCGATTGCTGGAAGCTTTTGATGATGCGGCTGCCCACTCTCGTGTCGGGGCGGCATCGGATTCGGGTTCGTCGTGCCTCGTGTCCTCACACTCCGCGGAATCGTCGGGTCCGGTCGATCACACATCGCTGCCGCTGGTAGTGACGGATCCGCAAGGTCTGGCACCGCTTGTCCATGACCAACCGAAGGGCAGCGACCGCCGGGAGAACTCAATGAAGACGTGTAAGCGCAGCAGCACGATCGACAAGTCCAGTGCGAGCGAAACGAACCGTTCGATAAATTCAGTACGGACAATCCGGGGGCAGGGGCGTGGACCCGGCCTGATTGACCGGGGCCTGCAAGTGTGGCGTCGATGGTGGGGGGATATCGATAATCATTGCAATGGGGGTGAGCCGGGATATATCCGGCAGAGGGAGACAGGTGATGGCGAAATCGGCTCACGCAAGATTGACGCCCAAGCAGATGAACATCCTGCGCCTGATTCGGGATTACCGGATCAGCCATGGCTTTTCCCCGACGATGCAGGAGCTGGCCGACAAACTCGGCGTCAGCAAGGTCACCGTGTTCGAGCACGTCAACGGACTCGAGCGCAAGGGGCTTCTGCGCCGCTTGCGTCATCAGGCGCGGTCGCTTGAGCTGACGGATCGCGCGGCGTTTCCCGATGATCGAGAGTCTGCGTTGCCTCTGCTGGGTTACATCGCCGCCGGTTCGCCCATTGAAGCGATCGAGAATCGCGAGGTGGTCGATCTGGATCATATGTTCGCGGGCCGACGTGATACGTACGTGCTCAAGGTGCGGGGAGACAGCATGATCGACGAGCACATTCGCGACGGTGACCTCGTTGTCATTGAGCGTCGTGAGACGGCCCGGGATGGCGAGGTGGTCGTGGCCTTGATTGATGGGGGAGAGGCGACACTGAAGACATTCTACCGCGAGGGGGATCGGATTCGCCTTCAGCCCGCCAACGATGCCTACAAGCCGCTCTATCCGGACGATCTTCAGATCCAGGGGGTGGTGATCGGCGTCCTGCGAACATACTGATGCAAACTCACCGCCTTGCATCATCAACGTACCTCGCCCGGTAACTCGTGGAGGAGGCAAGAAAATCATGCCATCGGGCATTAGGAGGAGATGCTCGAGTTCAATAACGACGATTGTGCGAGACTTCGCCAACCACTGCTGGATCTCTATCTTCTTTCAGGAATACTGGATGATGGGCGGTGGTTATTGAAGAGGGTATCCCGGATGTCCAATGCCTGAAGGCCTTCGAGAGCAAAATAGAGGCAGAGTGTACATCACGAATCATGAAGTCGCTCAGATTCCACTCGCCTCCTTCTCGGCCTTCCGGCTGCGAGTCGGAAGCGACTTGCGGTATTGGTCGATTTGAAGGCCGATTTGGTCCAGCGGTATGGGTTCAAATTTGATGCTCGATGCGGGTGAACCTGGTTTGATGCTGAAGTCTTCACTCTCGGGGTCGGCAATCCCGGGATTGTCTTTGACGATGATGTTACCGCGTACGGCCAGTTCACGGGCTATGGTCTCGTCCCCATTCCAATAGTTCACCATCTTGGCGTTGCCTGTTTTGGAGCCCCGGAATACCACGGGATTGGCAATCACGTTCTGTTCGATCAGGATCAGATCGCGCTCAGCTTGTGGCCACAGGCACAGGAAGAACGAGTCTCCCCAACTGATGTTTCGCCGAATCACGTTGTCCTTGGGCAATGCACGCTCCATGACGTGCTCATCCCCCTTGGCGAAGTCTTCCGCAAGACGCGCCAGCACCGGGTAACGCGTGCTATAGGGCGGTTGGTCATAGTTGACCTTCGCCAGGCGCTCGACCATCTGCCAGTTACCGCCCGGGAGGAACTTCTTCATGTCGGACCACACCCGGAACTGCAGGCCTCGCCGGCACTTGATAAACATGTTGTTCTCGATCAGCATGCCACGACCGCTGTTGGTGTGGAACACCTGATCGACTTCGTGGAACACGTTGCCATAGAGATGAATGTTGCCACATGGTAAATCGGGATATATGACGAAGCAGCCGAGCTTACCCGGCGCGTGGATGTGGTGGAAGTAGTTGTGGCGCACGACGTGACCCGCGTACGTCCAGTCAAAGGCTGTGTTGATGCAGCCGACGTCGCCCGTCTCTTCGGCAATCCGCGTGAACTCGCTGACGTGCTCATTACCTTCAAAGGCGATGCCTACGTGAGGACAATCGTGCACGAAGCAGTGGGACACGCGATTGCCCACGCCATCCAGGCGAATGGCCGGGGCGTAGGTTCGGATCACCTGGGCGAAACGGTAGATGTGGCAGTTTTCCGCGCGGTGGTCGGCACGTTCCAACGTCTGCCGGTTCCCGCCTTTGAGTCGAATGCCCGTTGCCGCCACGTCGTGGATATCGCAGCTGCGCACCACATGGTTCTTACCGCCTGTGATGTTGATGGCCGTGCCGCCGACATTGCGAATCGTGCAGCCAGCCAACTCAACGTGCTCACCGCCCTTGACTTCAACTGCCCCCGCACGTGAACACTCAAAGGTGATCCCGCGAACAGCCACATGTCGTACGCCAGCAAGCACCAGCATGGGCTGCTGGAGACAAGGGAACATGGCTTCCCGAGTATCGATCGATGCCGGCGGCCGGAAGTAGATGACGCCACTCGTGCGGTCGAGATACCATTCACCAGGCTGATCGAGTTCCTCCAACAGATTAAGAAAGTAGTAACGCTGATCCTTCTTGTAGCCATACCTGTGGTACGGCGGCCGTGGCCAGACTTCCTTCTTCTCCAAGTCGAATCGGTCAACCGGGTGGTACTCGTCGGACCAGTCATGGAACCAGTAACCGTGCATCCAGACGTCTTTCGCCGACTGCCAACCAGTCGGCCGATCGCCGTCGTAGAGAAACGGCCCTTCATGCCGATCCAGGTCCGGCCGATTCGAGATCGATACCGGTCGTTTCTGTTTGGCGTCTTCCGGCACATCGGCGATGCGCACGAAACCTTCGTCCGGATACCTCGCCAATCTCATGTACCGATTGCCGAAGAACAACTCCGCCCGCGTGATACCCGGCTTCACGCTCCCCAGGTCGGTCGCACCGCATGCCCTCAGATCCGCACGGTACACGTTTCCACGAGCCTGAGCTGGAAGTCGCTTCAGTATTGACTCATCCGATACCGGCTTCCAGCCCGTTACCGGAACGCCGCCGACAAGACGGACTTCCTCGCCGGGCGCAGCCTGCCAGATGACAGGCGAACCCACCGTACCGGAGTCCTCAGCGGCCAGAGTGATCGTCTCCGTGATGGCATAAGTGCCTCCATGCAGAGTGATATGGACGGGGCCCTCGTTCAACCCCCCGTCCTTTCGTTTGGCACGCAGGTAGTCGCGCGCCCCGTGCAGCGTGGCCAGCGGCGCATCCAGTGTACCCGCTCCCGAGTCGTTACCGTTCGGGCTCACATGGACCGTGTTTGCCAAGCCCAGTGACGTCATCAAGAGTGATATCGCAACGAAAAGATGAGCGGTCTTGGCACAAGTCATCTGCAAAGCTCCTCTAATCATTTGGGCGTAACTCGCAAAGCGCGCCCTTGTAAAGCCCTATGATACAAGCATTTAC
>CAZUAQ010000002.1:0-179875 GCA_964618455.1 uncultured Planctomycetales bacterium
GTTACATTCGATTCCTCCTTTCCCAAGCTTCGTGGCGCAAGGACATCACTGATTTGTGTTTCCTTCCGCCGGGCGGTCGGGGTTTCTGAGCGTGAACGCGAGGTCCGGCTTTCGTGTTTTCCCGGTTGAGCACATGGTACACAAAATCCGCCTGAATGGATCGAGCTGTGCCAGGCATGCTCTGCCAGCTTTACGCTCATGACACGAGTATCCATAATCAGTGATGTCCCTTTTTCCGCCCCTGCCCCAAAGAGCACCTCACTTAATTGAGCTAAGCTTCCGAGCGGCGGCACGGAGTCTCTTCTCAATTACCACCGAGTTCTATCAATCTTCTTCCACAACTCGCATCTGCAAATCAGCCCATACCGCTTGAATCTTATCGAGGTATTCCGATTGAGTGCTTTCGTCGAGCACATGGGCATATCTAATCGTGGATTCGAGAGCCTCGACTATCGCGGTACTATTATTACATAGAGTTAAGTCTTCTAGTCGAATAAGCACCTTTCCTCGGTGCTTTCTGCCTCGGTCACGGACGTAGATGTTCACCCCATTATCGTCGGCGAACTGCAAGATAATAAAATGTCCGAGTATTGGCTCAAAGTAGAACGTGATCCACTCATATTCATCGGGTTGCTTTGTCTCCCATGTCAATTTGCCCTTATGCTTCAGCGCTTTACTTCTCACTTCGATGCGACGGCAAATGCCATTCAAAAACACAGATCGAAATACCGGTAACCTATTCATCGCCTCTGTGACCCTTGACCTCCCCCCCCTGCCTTTCGCAACTCGACTGTGCTCCTCATCGATACCGATATTGCGTTCTCTGTTCTTTTTTTACTCTCTTTGGGACCTTTGACCACTGGTCCCTTTTCGGGCAAGAACAGGCGACATCACTGATTTGTATTTCCTTCCGCCGGGCGGTCGGGGTTTCTGAGCGTGAACGCGAGGCCCGGCTTTCGTGGGTTCCCCCGGTTGAGCACATGGTACACAAAACCCGCCTGAATGGATCAAGCTGTGCCAGGCATGCTCTGCCAGCTTTACGATCATGACACGAGTGTCCATAATCAGTGAAGTCCTTTTTCCGTCCTAGAGCCGTATCGAATCCAGTCACTGGATCGGGTGAAGCAGGTCCTGCTGTGTCACTGTAAGCGCTCTGACATCATTGCTCTCTTGATATAATACCTACCGGCGTAGGCTTCTGATATCGTCGATCCCAGGAGAAGGTCCCATGGGCTTGGAATTCCTCGAACTCGTCCTGGAAACCGAGCAACGGTTCGGCGTGTCGATCCCCGATAGCGCGCTCTCCCAGGTCCACACGGTGGGTGACTACATCGATGTCGTGACGGGCATCGTTCACTCCGCCGAGGTCACGATTACCGATGGCCCGGAGCCGATCTGCCGCAGCAGCCACGCGTTTTACCGACTTCGACGAGAACTTCTCGTTGCCCTGCCTCTTTCACGACAAAGCGTCAGACCGAGCGCGCGTCTCGATCGTCTCGTTCCGCGGCGTGATCGCCTCCGCATTTGGAAGCAACTCCGCCGATCCGGACTTCGCCTCCCCTCTCTCGAATGCGGCTGGAGGCTGGGGCTGACTCTGCTCTGCCTGGCGTTGGCTCCCGCCATCGTCGCGTGGCTCTGGACCGGCCATGACGCACTCCTGCTTCTCACCCTTCCAAGCCTGCTCCTGGTCTTCAGGTTCGCGCGGCCGCTGAAGATTGCCGTCCCTGCAACCTGCGCGCAGATCGACGATGCCGCTCGATTCCTCGCCTGGCATCCGAGCGTCGCAGGGCACCTCTCGCGCGACACGATCGCCCCGGAGATCCGTCGAATCGTCGCGGGCATCACCTCCAAGCCGGTCAATGAGATCACGGATGATCTCGAATTGGTCAAGGATCTCAATTTCTGACCGCTGCTCATTCTGTGGCGTATCACGCATGACGATTCGGTGTCGAAGAATGCACGCGGGCGTCACCACTTCGTCACGCACCTTTATAGCACAGCACCGGCGTCAGCCTCCGTCGCACGCGCACCAGGTCGCGCTGGGCGCGCATGACGCGGTCCAGATCCTTGTACGCGTCCGGGGCCTCGTCAGTGAGCCGCCCCACCACCCGCGCGTCCACCGCCACATGCGCCAGTTGCCGCTCGACGTCGCGCCGGCGGATCTTCGAGCGCGCCTCGTAGCGACTCCACCGCCGTCCCGCACCGTGCGAACTCGACGCCAACGCTTCGGCCACACCGCGACCTTCCACGTGCACTGTCGCCGTGCCCATCGAGCCGGGAACGACGTTCGCCTGTCCGGCCCGTGCCTCGTTCGCTCCCTTGCGATGCACCCACAGCCATTCACCGCCATGCTCCTCCTGATCCACGCGATTGTGATCCGTGGACATGAGCGTCGATTCATCCAGCTCCAGGTCCGTCAACTCGCGAACGATCGACCGCGCCGCCTCGAGCATTCGCAGCCGGCTCGATGCCGCGTACGCCCGCGCCCACGCGAGGTCGTTCAGGTACGCCTGCCCCACATCCGTCGCCGCATCCAGCCACGCCAAGCCGCCACCGGCGGAGGTTGCCCGCGCCAGATGATGCGCTGTGATTGCCTGCCCCATCGCGCGCGATCCGCTGTGCACCATGACCCATAAACGATCGTCGGCGTCCGCCTGAAACTCCAGGAAGTGATTGCCGCGCCCGAGCGTGCCCCACTCCAGCCGTCCCTCGCCGGCGGCGACCGCGCGGAGGGACGCGTCACTGAGGTGTTCCGGGCGCAGCTCGCCCTGCAAATGCGGCGGACCGTCGCGACGGCGGTGGCGCATGACTGGCACGGCCCGCCGTAATCGATCCAGCAAGCACGTCGCCACCGGCGCAGACCGAAGCGCGTCGGCCTCACCGTCAAAGGCTGCCCACGCGTAACCGCAACCGATGTCGCCCCCCACCGCCGCCGGGTAGATCAACCGCCGCGTGCCGATCACCACGCCATTGTTGATGCCAGCCGCCGGATGCACGTCCGGCATGATCGCGATGTGGCAGACGTCCTCGGTGCGGCGGACGCGCTCCAGCGCCTTGCGAGCTACCTTGTCGAGAGGTTCGATCAACCATTGATGGACGACCGGCTCAGCCATCGCTGTCACCCCCTTCCACCACCACCCAGAACGTGAGTTCCGGCACACGGCGGCGCGAAATCACCTGGGCGATCTCCGCGCGTAATGCTCCCGCATGTCGATGGACTACCGTCTCGACAGACTCGCGCCGCGCGGGATCCGTCACCACGACGACCGCGCACAGCCGTCCCGCATCCGGTGCGGGCACCACCTCACGTACGAACGCGCCGGTCAATTCCTCCGCCTCGGGCAGCGACGCCATCGCCATCTGCAGTGCCCGGGCCACCTGCTTGCACAACTGCCGGAGCTTCCGATCCGGCTTCGAATCATGACGGCCGCGGCGGCGCATCTCATCACGCGGATCCTCGCCGTCCCCCGGCCCGATCTGCGCGCACCACGCGCGCAGCTCCTGCTCTCTTCGCCTCTGCGAATGCATAATCGCTCCTTGAACAACGCGCAGCCGCCCTACGGCATGGCCACGCCATGTCTACGACTCGATAAGAAGATCAGATCCAAATGGGTGGGGCCGAACCGTGCACGACATCCCCGACGCGCATCACTGCACCGACAGGTGGGCGTCCTGCGGAGTCTTTCTCATGACGGGGAAAGTGGATCAGGAAGACGACCCGCAGAGCAGCGCACGAGGGAAGCGCGCACAGGAAGGCCCCACGTTGGAATGAGTGGCAAGGGAATGCACAGCGGGCCTCCTTTCTGCATCAACAAGGGTCTGCCGAATCAATGTTCCAATTATGAACGCGCTTCGGCCAAAGTCAAACACGACTTGCCGATTTTTCACACACTCCTATTCCCGAAGCACTCGTCAGCCGCCGCCCTTTCCGGTAAAACCTGTCGATGGCCCGTAACCCCCGGACGCCTTGACGAGAGCCCCCATGATTCACACGAAGATCATCGCCACCCTCGGCCCCGCCACACGCTCGCCCGAAGGCATCGGCGGGCTCATCGATGCCGGTGTCGACGTCTTCCGGCTGAACTTCTCCCACGGCACGCTCGAGGAACACGCCGAAACGCTGAACAACATCCGGCGTGTCGCGGCGGAGAAGAAGGCAATGGTGGCGGTCCTCGGCGATCTCTGCGGACCGAAGATCCGCCTCGATAAAATCGAAAACGGCGCGATCGAACTCCACCCCGGCGATGTGCTCCGCATCCAGCGAGAGGAAGTCGTCGGCAACGCCGAACGCGTCAGTTGCAACTATCCCGCCATCGTGGACGACGCCGACGTCGGCCATCGCATCTTCATCGACGACGGAAGCGTCCGCCTGCGCGTCGATCGCAAGCATGCGGATCACCTCGAGTGCCGGTGCGACATCGGTGGATCGATCAGCAATCACAAGGGGATCAATCTTCCGGACACCCAGGTCTCTGCGTCGACACTCACCGAGAAGGACCGCGCCGACCTGGACTGGGCCATTGCCAACCATCTCGATTTCATCGCCCTCTCCTTCGTCCGCCGTCCCGAGGACATCCGCGAACTGCGGCTCATCCTCAACGGCAGGGAGTGCAACGCCAAGATTGTCGCGAAGATCGAGAAGCCCGAGGCCCTCGAGCGTATCGACGAGATCATCCGCCTCTCCGACGTCATCCTCATCGCCCGCGGCGACCTCGGCGTCGAGATGGATCTCGCCCGCGTCCCCACGATCCAGAAGGCCATCGCGGTCAAGTGCCGCCGCGCGGGCAAGCCTGTCATCGTCGCCACCCAGATGCTGCAGACCATGGTCGACAGCCCCGTGCCGACACGGGCCGAAGCCAGCGACGTCGCCAACGCCATCCTCGACCTCGCCGACGCCGTGATGCTCTCGGCCGAGACCGCCATCGGCAAGTATCCCCTCCGCGTGATCAAGACCATGCAGGACATCGCCTTTGAAACCGAACGCTACGATTTCCGCATGAACCCCGAGGTCGAAGTCAACCGCTCGACGCGATTCCCCTCCGCCTCCGCCATCGTACGCGCCGCCGCCCTCGTCGCGCAGGAGATCGACGCCAAGCTCGTGGCGGTCTGGTGTGACCGGGGGGATACGCCGCGCCTGCTCAGTAAGCATCGCCTCCGCATGCCCGTCGTGGCGTTGATTCCGCTCGAAATCAAATGTCGCCAGGCGGCGATCCTCTACGGTACGACCGCCATCTGCAGACCGCAGCCGCGCCACGTCGATGACATCGTCAACCAGCTGGATGAAGTGCTCACCGAACACGAGCTCGCGCAGTTGGGTGACCGCATCGTCATCGTCGCCGACAGCCGGCCCGATCTGCCCGGCGATACCGATGCCGTGCTGCTGCACACCGTCGGCAGCCAGTACGAGGAAGAGCAGGACCAGGAATAACCGGCCCGTCGGTACCCCGCATGCCTGACGACTTTCAAACCCAGCCTTACTTCTTTCCCCAGGTGACTCGACTTGCCACCTTTCTCGATCGACCGAATCGCTTCACGGCCGAGATCGTGATCGAGGGACAGCGCTCCACCGCGCACATCAATTCCGGCGGACGCATGCAGGAACTGCTCACGCCCGGACGCTCCATCGCTGTCACCCCCGCCGCCAATCCCGAGCGATCCACGGCCTGGGATCTCAAGCTCGTCAAAGCGGGTGGGGGTTGGATGAATCTCGACTCGATGCTGGCCAATCGTCTGGTCGGGCATTGGTTGAAGCGGCGTGAGCTGCCGCTGTTCGGCGACTATGACGGGGTTCGCGCGGAGGTACGGCATGGGGATTCGCGCTTCGACTTCGAATTGACCGGAGGTACACGGCGGACACTGATCGAGGTGAAGAACGTGACGCTGTGTGTGGGCGACTGGGGTGTGTTTCCCGATGCCCCGACGACACGCGGGGCGAAGCACGTACGCGAGTTGGCACTATGCGCCCGAGACGGCATGCGATGCGCGGTCATCTGGATCATGGCCCACCCGAAGATGCGGCGATGCTGGGCCCACCCGATCCACGATCCCGAGTTCACGGCGGCGGTGATCGATGCGCGTGAGGCGGGCGTGCAACTCATCGCATGTCACGTGCATCTTACCCGACGCTGCGCGACGGTCACCCGTTTGTGTCCCGTTGAACCGCTGGACGAGCGCGGCCGGTCGCTCCTCGAACGTCACGTGAAACGCTTCGCGGGCAAACCGCTGCTCTACGCCAGGCCGAAACGCCGCCGCGCGGATTGAGGTTCCAAAACGGTATCGACCCCACACCCGTTCGAACTCGATTACACCGCGGCCGCCTCAACGGCCCACGCATCCTTGTGCATGCGATATCCGCCGGCCAGATTGACCACGTCGGCAAACCCGTGCTGCATCAGGATCCGCGCCGCGTTGTATCCGCGTTGACCCACCTGGCAGAATACCACCACCGGCTTGCCGCGATCGAGTTCATCCAATCGGTCGCGCAGATCGTTCAGCGGGATGTTGATCGCCCCCGGCAAGGTGCCATTCTCGAACTCATCCGGGTTCCGTACGTCCAGCAGCGTGCCTTCCACCGGAACGTCCGCCGGCAGCACCTGCCGCACCAATCCGTTCGCCTCGTTCTGGGCGATGAACGCCGCGATGTGCAGCGGATCCTTCGCGGAACCAAACTGCGGAGCGTACGCCAGGTCGAGGTTGGCCACGTCGTCGATCGTGCCTCCGAAGTGCAGCACCGTCGCGATGACATCGATCCGCTTGTCGACGCCGGCGCCGCCCACCGCCTGCGCGCCGAGTACGCGCCGCGTTGACGGCGCGTACACCAGCTTCAACACCATCCCTTCCGCCCCGGGGTAGTACCCGACGTGGTGCCCCCGAATCGCATACACCGCCGCGCTCTCGATCCCCGCACGTTTCGCCGCCTTCGAACTCAACCCGGTCATCGCCGCCGCCTTGCCGAACGCGCCGACCACCGCCGTCCCCAACACCGCGCGGGCGTCGGGGGCCCGGCCGCTCGCCGCATGCTCGCCCGCCAGGCGTCCGTTTCGGTTCGCCGGCCCCGCCAGCGGGATGGCGACCTTCTGCCCCGTGACACCGTAGACGACCTCCGCCGCATCGCCGACGGCGTAGATGTCCGGATCGCTGGTTTGCAGTGACGCATTCACCGCGATCGCCTTGTTGGCCCCAAGTTCCAGACCGGCCTCCGCCGCCAGCTTGGAATTCGGGCGCACGCCGATCGAGATCAGCACCATGTCCGCCGGCAACACCTCACCCGTGCTCAATCGCGCCGCCGTCACGCGATCTCCATCCACCTCCAGGTCCTCAACGCTCTTGCCGAGATGAAGCGCGACCCCCCGCGCTCGAAATGCCTGTTCCATTTCGCGCGCCATCTCCACGTCCAGCGGCGTCATGATCTGCTCACTCAGTTCGACCACGGTGACCTGCATGCCGCGCTCGATCAGCGACTCCACCATCTCCAGCCCGATGAAGCCCGCCCCGATCACCACGGCACGCTTGCCTTGACCTGCATCGACGCAGGCCTTGATCCTGTCCATGTCCGCCACGTCACGCAACGTGAACACGTTCGACGCGCGAGCCCCCTCCCACGGTGGGACGATCGGCGACGCCCCCGGCGAGAGAATCAGCTTGTCGTACGCCTCGGTCGTGTGATTGCCGGTGGCGTGGTCCAGCACCTCGACCTGTTTCGCATCACGATCGATCCGGACCACTTCGTGACGTATTCGAACGTCAACACGGAACCGCTCCCAGAACATTTCAGGCGACGTCAGCAGCAGCTTGTCGCGCGAAGCGATCTGGCCGCCGATGTGGTAGGGAAGTCCGCAGTTGGCGAACGACACGTGATCGCCCTTCTCGAACATGACGATTTCGGCTTCCTCATTCACACGCCGCGCACGTGTGGCCGCACTCGCGCCACCGGCCACGCCGCCCACGATCAGTATTCTGGGTTTACCCATCACTTCGCCTCATCTTCGAGAGTCCAGTCTTCCTCGCACTCATCCTCTCATGCATCTTTCAGCCCGCTTCGCCGCTGGCCGCACAACTCGTCGCGCAGCTCGCGCCTTGGGGCGTTGCCGCCGCCTTATTCCACGGCATCACCTTCAGCATGATCGCCATCGGGCAGAAGCCGGTCGCGCCCGCGACGACCAGCATCGAGGCGGCGAACCACACAAGGGCCATGAACCAGGGGTTGATCAGCGACAGCCCCAGTCCGGCCAGCAGGAAGAGCCCCGCCGCGATGAACACCTGCCGCTGGATGGGAATCACCTTGCGGTCCCGTTGAATCTCCAGGCCCGCTTTGCGGCAGGCATCCATACCGCCCTTGACGATATGCACGTTTGAAAAGCCTGCCTGTTCGAGCTGCTGCGCGCCCTGCGTCGCGCGGGCCCCACTCTTGCACAGCAGAAGAATATCTTCACTCGGATGCCATGAACTCGCTTCCGACATCAGACGATCCAGCGGAACACAGCGCGGTCCGTCAATCCGTTCCGAGGCAAATTCGTCGAGGTTCCTCACGTCCACGAATCGCCCCTGCCAACCCTTGATCTGTCCGGCTTCCATCTGCATCATGATTCGATTACTCCATTCTTCTCGAGTCGCCATCGCGACTCACTGCCTTATCGCTGGTCCATTCCGACATTACGTGTTCGTGGCTGATGGCCCATGAGCATTTTGAGCCTCGTCGACCCCGGGGCCGTGCCCGCGGATACAGGACAGCAGCCACTCCGGCCTCGGATCGACCACGCGGTAGTACACGGTTTTGCCTTCCCGATCGCTGCCCAGCAATCCATGCGCCTTCATCATGTTCAGGTGCTGGCTGACCGCGTTGTTCGGCACACCGAGATGCTCGGCCAGCGCGTTCACCGAATACCGTCCCGTCATGAGCATCTCACAGATCCTCAATCGGTGCGGATGCGCCAGGACGCGCATGATCGTCGCGGCGGTCTCGAGCCGCTCCATCGGAATCAACATGGTCGTTTCCGTCGGCATACACCTTAATATATCATGAGTTCATGATCTGACAAGTTGTACGAGCAAAGAAAATGACCTTCTCTTACGTAACCCAATACGAGAAGGTCATTTATGTGAATCACATTTCCCAAAGGATAGCTGCCCTGAAGCCTGCTCGCCGACCTGCAAACTGTTACGGCAGGTCGAAGATCAGCAGCTCGGCGTCTTCCAGAGCTTGAATCTCCAGAGCCGACTCTTCGGACACCGCCGCCCCATCGCCCGGATGAAGCGACTCGGCGCCGAGACGGATCGGGCCCCGGATCACCTGGATCCAGGCATGTCGATGCTCGCCGAGGGGCTGGTTCAGGGATTCGTCCTTCTCCAACCGCGCGGCCGAGACCACCGCATCCTGGTTGATCAGCAGCCCGCCGGCAGAGCCGCCATCCGAAGCGATCACCTTCACGCCGCGCTCGGCGGCCGAGTTCCAGACTCTGCGTTCATCGTGCCGCGCCGAACCGCCTCGCTCGCGCGGGAAGATCCAGATCTGCAGCAGGTGGACCGGCTCTTCCGCCGAGGCGTTGGCTTCGCTGTGCACGATGCCGGTGCCGGCGGACATCACCTGCGTGTACCCGGCGGGGAGCTGTGCCTTGCTGCCCAGGCTGTCCTCATGCTCCAGGGTACCACTCAACACATAGGTGATGATTTCCATGTCGCGGTGCGGATGCGAACCGAAGCCCGCCCCCGGCTGGATAATGTCCTGGTTGATCACGCGGAGTTCCCGGAAGCCGCGGTGATTCGGATCGCGATAGTCGGCGAAGGAAAAGGTGTGGTACGTGTCCAGCCAGCCATGATCGAAATGGCCACGATCTTCACTGCGTCGTACGGTGATCATCGCATTCTCCTTTCAGCCAGAAGCACCTGTTTCAACTGGCGATCCGAATCTTCCCATTCCGTTCAACACATCACGCCTTCTCCTGTGAGGGGGCAGACGTCGCCTCCACACCGGCGAGCAACCGCGGAATCGTGAAACGCCCCGGTCCCATCAGACCCAACGCCACCAGGATCACGCCCAGCGTCAGCGCGTATTCCATGCCATTGGCTTGGATGCTGAACGCGCCGCGATGGACGTAACACGCCACGGCCATGGTGAACGCCATGGGAATCGCTGCCACCCGTGTGCCGGTTCCGAGCACCAGGACCATGCCACCGAACAGTTCGGCCGAGGCGGCGAGAAATGCATTCAATCCCGGCATCGGAAAGCCCAGCTTATCGCCCAGTGTCGTCGCAAAGCCCTCCAGACCGGGGCCGTCCCACACGCCGAACATTTTCTGTGCACCGTGGAAGATGAAGACGACGCCCACCATCAGTCGTATCAACAGCAACCCGGTATCGTGCAACATCGCTCCGGGAACGGCATTGTGCCTGTCCATCACCATGACCCACTCTCCTTTGTTAGCCTTAGATCTCCGATTCCTTACGATTTCTGACATTCTCGATAACGCGATGACGCGCTGTTTTCTTCACTGTTTCTCGTCCGGCTTCTCTCGTGCCTTGACCAGCAGCCGGTTCAACTCCTTCAGCTCTGCACGATTCAGGTGCTCCAGTTGTTCCCGGTGCAACGCCAGGACAGGAGCATCCAGTTCGGCGAGGACCTTTTTCCCCGTCGCCGTGATGGACACACGGACCACGCGCCGGTCCTGCTCCGAGCGGATGCGCTCCGCGTACCCCTGTTTCACGAGACGATCCACCAGCCGTGTCACGTCGGGATCGAACGTGATCATCTGTTCGGCGATCTCGCGGCAGGCAAGTCCCGCGTGTCGCCTGCCCTCTGCCACGGCATGCCCGCGAAGAATCCGCAGCACGTTGTACTGCTGGTGCGTGATGCCGTGCTGCTTGAACAGACGCGTGAACGCCAACTGCAACGCGTCGTGCGTACGCATCAGGTTGATCGCCGCCTCCTGCTCGGGCGCGGCGAACGGACGTTTTTTGCAAAGTTCCTTCTGCAACGATCCCTGACTCATGCCGCCATCCTCGCCATCTCACCCGACCTCATTCATGGCACACCTCCGGTGAACCCGCCTAGCATTGCCTTGCCTTGCCTTGCCTTGCCTTGCCGGTTCCATGGCCGCTCAGCGCCACACTGGCGCGATCACCTAATTATATGCTATAACGACTATTGTTGCAACATTGAATAGGTATAATTTTCGACAGTGGTCACGGAAAGGCGTCATGCACTCTCGGAAACAGGAAGCGGTGCGGGAGCGATGCGCGGCACGGCGGCGATGACGAGCAGGCAGAGGACGGCGACCAGTCCGAACATGGCGGCAAAGCCGAGGGTATCGGCGGTGAATCCCAGGACCGGAGAGCCCAGCACGACGCCGCCATCCAGTGCGATGAATGCCGTCGCCGAACCCGTTCCGCGCAGGTGATTCGGAAAGCGGGAGACCACCATGGACATCATCGGGTGAAAGATCAGGCTGTGTGCCAGACCGCAGAGGGCGGCGGGCAACATCAGCCCGGCGGGTATCGAAACGCCCCAGAAGCAGAACAACCCGGCCGCCATGACCAGAAGACCCAGGCGAACCTGCCGCGCGTTGCCGATTTGCTCGGGCAGTTTTCGCAGCCCGACCCGCGTGACCAGTGCCACCACACCGTACGTCGTGAAGAACCAGAAACCCACCTGGCTGAGGCCGCGCACGTCGGCGAAGCGCGTCAGGAAGTTGAACATCAGGGTAATGAAGCAACCGAACACGAAACAGACCATCAGCATCGGTCCGGGCCAGTAGCGTCGAAGGCTTTGGAAGTAGGGAGCGGCGCGCGCTTCCGGGTGCGGCGGGTCCGCGCGCAGCAAGGGAATCAGCGTCAACCCGAGAAGCATCAGGCCGGCGGCGATGAGAAACAGCATGGTGAACTGCGTGGATGACCGGTCGACCTGCGAACCTGCCAGGAGCATATCCCCGAGCCACGGCCCCATGGCGATCCCCATGAAGCCGCTGGCCCCGAACGTGCCGATGCTTTCGGCCAGGCGGTCCGGCGCGGTCGTATGCGTCAGGTAGGCGAGCGTGCTGATGAAGATCATGGCGGGCGCGCACATCAGCAAGGCCCGCAGGAAGAAAATCCACGGCCCCACACGATCCACCGTCAGGAAAGTCAGGGACACGACCGCGAAGAGCACGTACCCCGTCGCCCAGATGGACCGGGCCCCGAGTCGATCGATCCACCGGCCGAGCAGCGGGCGGACGAGCACACCGGAGACCGCGCCGATCCCCATGATCCAGCCGATCGTCACCTCGTCGCCGCCGAGAAAGGCTACCCACCGGGCAAAGTGCACCATCAGTGCGTTGGCCATGATGAAGCAGAGGTTGCAGACGAAGGCCAAGGCGAAGTTGACATCGTACAAGCGGCGATTCGGCATGCGAGGGTTCTTCGTGACTCGAGTGGGGAGTCGTTCAGGAAGGTGGTGCGCCCACCGACAGGCAGGATTGTAGCTCGCCTCAGGGGAGAAGCCAGCCGACGTGATTCCGGGAAAAACTATTCCACGGGTTGCGTGGTCGCTTCGTACTCTTCGTAAATCGGATCGGGATTGATTTTGCGGTACATCTCGTTGAAGGCGGCGTACTCGGAGGGCTCGACCGGCCGGTCAAATCCCATGCAACCGAGCACGGAGAGTACGATGGCCTTGTTCTTCACTTTGTTGAAGAGAAAGTCCTCGACTTGCGCGACCGTCTCCTCGGGTGTGTACATCCCCGCCACCACGGGTCCTTCGTAGACGCGCATGGTTTCCGCCAGAACGCGGACCTGGTCCTTGCTGGGCCGGAGCAGCATGAAACTTCCGCCGGACTCGGGCCAGCTTTCGTAATCATCCTTGTCGATCACCCCGGCGGCGTTGTTCTCGAGGACGACGCTCTTGGCGACCTCCAACGAATTGATGTGGTGCGTGTCCAGACCGAAGAAGCCCTGGCTGATGTCCTTGGCCGTCAGTTCACTTTCCAGGAGCGTCCCCCGTGCCGCATCATTGAGCGCATGACCCTTGGGCAGGAAATGAAACCGCTTCGCCCGGATCTGCGAGAGCTCCTCGATGGGCGACTTCCTGCCGACGATAATCAAGCCTTCGCGGTAAACCTTGCCGTGTTCATTGACCGGCAGCGCGATGATGCGATGCTGATCGGTTCGGCTGACCTCGGCATAGTCCGCCGGCGAGAGCATGGCGAACTGCACACGGTTGGCTTCAAGACCGAGATGCACGCGGATCTGGCGAGGGAGCATCAGCTCGGGCTGCACCGGCTGACCGATGTGCGAGGACAGTTCCTGGAAAAACGGCGCGCGGCGAGGCAGCATCACCGGAGGCGACGAGAACTCGATCCGCGCCACGCCGATGCGCACCGGCTGCTTTCCCGTCACGACGCTCTCGACGGAACCGCACCCGGCGGCGCAAAGCATCAGTGAGACGGCAAGGATGCTCACGCTCAGCAGTCGATGGTATTGCTTCATCGTGATTGCAGAACTGGGGGGAATGAGGTTCATAGAACAGACTATACCTTACCTTCCGCGACCGCAAAAGTCGTCACAGCCCGGTCCGTGCCGGGCCGATTGGCGCGGCTCACGCATGACATTTTCCGAAACCGGGACTCCGCTTTCTCAGCTGGGTCCCGTGATTGGGCGATGCCGGCAGCTCGAGCGGCCTGGGATCCTCGGGATCCGGCGAGAGGGGACGCAATCGCGTCGAGCCGTCATCATTCAAGAGAAGTTCGATCCGTTCCCCGCCAAACGGGATCCGGCTGCCCTCGGCCAATCGAAACACCACGCGCCGTCCCTTCCGGTCGACCAGAACGCCCTGCCCCAGACTCGGGGAATACATCTGAACGCGTCCCTGCACGCCTGCCTCCCTTCGTGAGCAACCCTCGGAAGACACCGCGCCGGCACACACACGACGCGATCCTTCCGAAGCATGTCTCTCAGGATAAACGATTTTAAAACATCCCACAATACCCAAACCACCTAAAGCAACGATCTGTTATCCCGCCTGAACGTTTGCGTTTTACTGTTCCGGGAACGCCCGTCGCCGGAGCGTCAGCAGCATTGCTTAGGTCGGTCAGATGCTGTGCGCGCATTGGTTGCGCATGGCCAAAACAGCCCTGTGTTTATTGACTTTTTTACATGCGGGACATGGCCGCGTCATCGACTCATCCCATCTTCCCACGTGAAATTCATATCGGGAAGAATCGGCGATTTAGAAAAACACATAGTCCTCGTTGCGCGTCGCTTGATAGGTGGGCTCCGATCCCGCACAATCCTCTCGTCATGGGACGAATGGAAAGGATCACGATTGAGTTGATGTCAAGAACAGCATGTCGCCATCGGACTGACGCCGATGCGTGCCGGGCGGGCATGCACTTGACGATTTGGGGCTCCCCCTCGATGCAGAGGTCACCTGATGACTGACGGGAAGAACAGATTACGGGCGAGTCGTCGATCATTCCTGGGCACGGGTGTCGGCGCTGCCACGGCATTGCTGTGGACACGCGGCAGAGCGACCCTCGGCGCGGAAAATCACGAATCAGCAGCGGTCCCCGCCGATGCGGAGGGCAAGACAGCCTCACCGGCCCTGTCCACGCCGCCGGATCTCGCGCCTGCCATTCGCCTGAGCCTGGCGGGATACTCCTTCCGGGAGGTGCTGGATCGCCCGGGGCAGCCGGGCAAGATGTCCCTCAAGGAGCTGGTCACCTATGCCGCCCGGCTGGGGATCGATGGGGTTGAGCCGACGTCTTATTACTTCCTTCGTACCGACGATGCGTACATTTACGATCTCAAACGCCACGCGGTCCTGCTGGGCATGGACATCAGCGGCACGCCCATTCGCAGCGCTTTCAGCCATCCGCCGGGCGCGGCGCTCGACGAGGAGATGGCCCATGTTCGGAAGTGGGTGGACATCTGCGTGAAGCTCGGTTCGCCGGTGATTCGCATCTTCGCCGGCAAGAAGCGCGACGGCGTCTCCCGGCAGGAAGATCTCAAGCATGCGATCGCCCACATCCGTACGGCCTGTGATTACGCGGGGAGCCGCGGCATCTTCCTGGCGATCGAGAACCACGGCTACCTGACCGAGACCGCCGACGACTGCCTGCGCATCCTGGAGGGCGTCGATCATCCCTGGTTCGGCATGAACCTGGATACAGGGAACTTCGTCGGAGAGCCCTACGGCCAGATCGCCCGGATGGCGCCGCACGCGGTGGTGTGCCAGCTCAAGGCGATGGTACGCGACAGTTCAACGGGCAAGCGCGTCGAGGCCGATCACGAGAGGATATTCTCCATCTTGAAGGATGCGGGATATCGAGGGTACGTGGCGCTGGAATACGAAGGTTCGAATCCCCATGAGAGCGCGCCCCCGATTGTTAAGAAACTCCAGGGCCTCTTAGCTGAATGTTAACGTATGCTACGCCTTTCCATAGCGCAAGCCTCGCATTCAAAGACATTAGCTCAATCTTAATACTTTCGCGGTTGATACCTCATGCATAGCGGGTATTTTGTTGCCTTCGGGTTGGGTTCTAGACATTCCCCAGACCCATGACGTGTCTTGTCGTACTTTGAGCAATGAGGCTCGCGGTTCGACATGACCTTGATCGCCGCCATCGTTTGGCGGCAATGGAAAGCATTCGGGCCCCAAGTATGCCCGGATAGGAAAGGAGAGCAGCATGATTCGTAAAGGACTGTTGGTAATGGTGTTGGCGATCAGCGCTTCGGTGGCGCAGGCGAATATCCAGATCACTGAGTGGATGTACAAGGGCACTGACGGCGAGTTCATCGAACTCACGAATGTCAGTCTCAGCCCCGTGGACATGACGGGTTGGACGTTCCAGGACGACAAGTATCCGATCGCAGATCCGTACGATCTGTCCGGTTTCGGGACGGTTCAGCCGGGTGAGTCGGTTGTTCTTACGGAGCAGATCGAAGTCGTCTTTCGGGCCGCTTGGTCCCTCGACCCCGCTGTTAAGGTCGTTGGTCTCCTGGGTGACTCGGTCGGCGAGAACATCGGGCGGAATGATGCGATTTTCATTCTCGACGACCTTAACCAGATCGCGGATTCGCTCGACTACGGCGATGGGGACTTCCCCGGCACGCCGCGTACGGATTCCCAGAGTGTGAACATCCCCGCCACGGACTACGGCTTCACCGAAGCGCAGACCTCCTGGGAATTGGCGACGGTGGGTGACTTCTTCGGATCGTACGCCTCGACCGGTGGCGATATCGGGTCGCCCGGTTTCGTGGTTCCCGAGCCCGCGACGATCGCTTTGGTGTTGATGGGTGGCATGGCGATGCTGCGTCGCCGCCGCTAGACGCTTCTCTCGTACGCGCGTAAGCTGGGCTTCCGGTGCCGGCCCTACATTGAAGCGCTTTTTCACGGATCCCAAAGTTTAAACCCGAGCGAGCCGGGAGACTTCTCGGCTTGCTCGGGTCATCTGTATTGAATGATCTCATATCCAGCAAGACGGGCGCGACCTGAACTGTTTCTGTTATGGAGGACTTGCTGCATGCCCCTGCATCGTCGAGCTTTCACTCTGATCGAGATCCTGGTGGTGGTGGCGATCATCGCGCTCTTGATTGCGATTCTACTGCCTGCACTTCGTCGCGCGAAAGATCAGGCTCAGACGGTGAAGTGTCAGTCGAACATGGCCCAACTCGGCAAAGGATTCTACGGGTACTCCTATTCCAACAAGGGCTACTTGTGCAGCGGATCGTTTGATCCCGGGAGTAATGCCGATTTGAATTCGGCGCCGGATAACAACGACGGACGGGACGGGCACGTCGCGCGGGTGGGCTGGATCGCGGACATGGTGAATACAAAGAGCGCTCCCCGCCCGGCGGAAATGTTATGCCCGACGAATGAAGCGAAGTTCAACCAGAAGCTGGCCCAGGACGGTTCGAGTTCCGGGCCGTATACCGAACAGGCAGCGCAGGACTTGGTTAATCGCGGTTACAACAGCAATTACACTCAGTCCTGGTACATGGCGCGAACGGAAGCTGTCTGGCCAAACCCGAGAAACGACCCGAATTGGAAACGGGTCTGGAGCACGGTCGGTCCGTTGCGGGTCGAAGCGATGGTTCGCGTGGTGCCGGGCCGTGTTCCCTTGCTAGGCGATGGGGGGATCGAACGTGCCGACACGTTTCGCCGCCAGCCGACGGTGAAAAGCCTGACTGACGGCCCCTACGGCGGTCCTCCCTACAATATCCAGAATTATGAGGATTTCGGCGTTGCCCACGGATTCAGTAACACGATTCGCATCGGAGAGGTCAGCACTCGGCACAATCAGGCCAACATCGTCTTCGGTGACGGGCATGTTGGACGCTTCGTGGATCGATATATCGATCCTTCCACTGGCCAGCGAAACGGAATCTTCGGAGTGATTACAAAAGGCTCTCTCAAAGATCCTGATGAGCAGGAAGACCTGTCCCCGGGACAGGTGTTTGACGGTGTGCTGAGCCTAGGCGGTCGATCACAATCCACCGTCCAGAAAATCGGTAACTGATCCCGGTCGGCCTGATAGGCGATGCCGAGCGATTCGAATTCATGCATTCCCCCACGGTTGCGAACGGAGCATCCGTGCACATTCACGAAGGAGTGAGGAACGATGAAGCATCAATGGTACGTTATCTGTGCGCTGCTGCTGCCGGTGGTTCCGGCGCAGGGCGTCGTATTCATGAATGAAATATTCATTAATCCGCAGGGGTCGTTCGACGACTCAACGGAATTCATAGAACTGGCGGGGACACCGGGAAAGAGTCTGGACGGTTATGCGATTGCATTGCTGAACGGCATGGAGACCCGGTACTTCGCGGAAGGCTCCGCCCTGCCCGACGACTTGGAAATCGACGAGTTCTTCAGCTTGGACGGTCTTTCGCTCGGTACGAACGGACTCCTGGTCATTGGTGTCTCAATTCAGGACGATTATAGTACAGTCGTCGCCGATACGAACTTCCATTCCTGGTCCGGCGACGCGAACGCCAATCCTCCTCAGGCCCCCTTATGGAACGGCGGCTTGGATACGCCGGGTAATCTCCAGAATGATGGTTCAAACACCATTCTTCTTCTGCGTAATCGGCCGGGTCGCACCCAGGCAGACCCCACCAATCCGGGCGGACTACGCTGGGGCAAGGACATCGATCACGATCAGGATTTTCAGCCTCACGTGGAAGACCCGCAGACCCCTCCGCCTCCGTACTTTGACCAGTGGGGCAACGGCAGCATCGACCAGGGTGATACATACGGCGTGTGCGATGGTGGTGACGATGAAGGATTGCCCTGCGATAACGGATGCCCCAATGGCACCTGCAAGCTGGTAGTGACGCAGGATCATCGAGGCTCCTCCACGCCCGGAGCCGAATCGCCCGAGGTGGATGACGATCTCGAAATCGTGGATGAAGTCAGCTACGAGCATGAGCGCGGCTGGGAGTACGATCTGGACGACCGCTTCGTGGATTGCGGTGCATGCCAGGGCGGTGATACGCCGGGGGCACCGTGCGAAGATGACGGGGATTGCCCCAACGGCGGGACTTGCGCCGGTGAGAGCACACTCGGCGGTCTGGAATGTCGGCGGGTACATGCCTTGGACGACCCGCAGGGTTTCAACAGCGACGTATTGACGCGCGTGGACTACCGCACGAAGGGCGCCGGGTGGACGCCCGCGTCAGGGGCATATGGCGCGTACCCGCCGGAGGCGCCGGCAGCCACTCGCACGAACTGGCAGGACACCGCGACTGAACAGTGGATTCGCGGCGAGAGCGTGCTCGACCTCGATGAGTTCTTCAACTTCCTGTGGTTCTACGACAATACCGCCAATGCGAACGAGGACGCGATTCAGCCCTATCTGACGAATGTTCCGCTCTGGTTGGATGACGGCTCCGGCACCGATTACGATTTCAGCACGACGAACACGTATGAGATCAAGGCCGGCCAGATCAACGATCTGGCGATCCCGTTCATTCCGGGCGATTCGGATCGGGATGGCGACTGCGATGCGGATGACATCGCCAAGGTGGCGGCGGTCTTCGGCAACGAGGACTGGATCTTCAGCAACAGCTACGGCGCCTCGCCCCAGGGAGATGACGTGGACCCGGCGACACAGACACGTCCGTGGGATGTGGATGCCACCGGTGACAACGGCATCGAAGCGAGCGATCTGCAGTGGTCACTGAACTTCCAGGGGGATACGGCCGGGAAAGTGGTCGGTGTCACGTACGACGCCTCCGGCGCGGCGGCCAGTGGTGTCGTATTGAACCCGAATACCGGTGTCGAATGCACGGTGACGGTCGCGACCAACGTACCTTCCGGCCGAACCTTGTCGACGCTGCGTATCGGCGACCTCGTCGAGCTGACGGTGAGTGCCGAGGTGACCCAAGGCGCGAACACGACCGCTAACGCGGAGAACGGGATCATGCAGTTCGTGAACGATGTCGTGATCGATTCCGCCGGCGTCGCCCGGGTCAAGAGTGTTGAAGCGCTGGGATCCTTCGCGACCACGCGAAGCGGCATTCAGGAACTGAACGGGTCCTCCGGCGATCTCGGCATGTCGAACGTCAACGGCTATTCGACTTCGTTTACCGAGGGGCTCTCGGGGGCAAGTGCGATGTACCTCGTGACGTTGCAGGCGTCCGGACTCGGTGGACCGGTGGACGTGAGCATCGTTCCGGCCGCGGAATCCAAGTTCGCCGCTTCCACGCCCGAGGGGCTCAAGGTCGGCCATACAACCGAGAACGGCAATCCCGCGTCTTCGGTCTATACTTCGGCATCCGCCACGCTTACCGTTATTGCGTCGGTGCCGCCGGATCAGAACGGCGACGGCGACGTCGACCAAGACGACATCGATACGCTGGCCTTGTGCGGATCCGGCCCGGAAGTTCCCTTCGGCCCGGGTTGTGACGACAGCGACTTCGATGGCGATGGCGACGTCGACCAGGTGGACTTCAGCGCGGCGCAGCGATGCATCAGCGGTGAAGGCCTGCCGGTCGATCCCGATTGCTATCCGTAAGGGTCTCGCCGCTACGTAAGATGATTCAGCAACGATAACAGGCCACGGTGTGCCAATGCATGGCGTGGCCTTCTCTTTGGCCCGAATTGACCTCGGTCATGCGGGGTACTCACATACCCTGTGCATTAGGAAGAAGCCACGGCGGCGCGGACTTCGTCCATGAGTTGATCGACCTTGAAGGGTTTGAAGAGGACGGCGGTCAGGCCTTCCTGGTTGGCGCGGATGATGGAGTGATTGGGATCGTATCCGAAGCCGGTCATGAAGATGACGGGGGTGTCGGGGTTCTTCTGCTTGGCGGCGTGAAAAATGTCGTATCCGCTGTGGCCGGGCATGCGAATGTCGCTGAGCACGAGGGCATAGCCGCGGCGGCTGAGCATGGCGAGGGCTTCATCGCCGTCGCGCGCGGTTTCCACATCGCATCCGAACTTGGTGAGGACGTCACGCACGGCGAAGAGGATGGCCTCCTCATCATCGACCACGAGCACTTTCTTGCCCTCGAGCAGCGGATCCTTCTTGGTGAACTTGGGCTTGCTGCCGAGGATGCCGTCGGCGGGCCGGGTGACTTCGCGAATGCGATCCTTGATCTTCATCACGTTGTCGGAGATGCCCGAAAGCCGCTTGCGCAGATCGTCGTGGCCGATGTAATCCTCCATCAACGTAGTGGCATCGGCGAGAATGTCCCCGAGCGGGCCGGCGATTTCCGAAGAGACGTTGTCGGCGAGGCGGTCCGTCGTGGTGTGCCGTTCGACGACGAGCAGATCGAGAATGTGCAGCGCGATGGCGACGTAGCGGCCGAAGATCTCCGCGAACTGGCGGTCGTCCTCACTGAAGGCGGACTTGTGATCGCTTTCGATATTGAGCACGCCGATGACCTGATCGTGCAGCGTGAGCGGGACGGTCAGGGAGGACATGGCGTTGTCGATCCCGAGAAGGTAGCGCGGATCCTGCTGGACGTCGGGGCAGATGTAGCTCCGGCCGGTGGCGGCGACGTATCCGCTGATGCCGCTGTTCTCAGTGGAGGCGAAGATGTCGATCTGTTGCGCTTCGGGCGAGAGACCGGCGGACAGGACCAGCTCGAGCTTGTTCGATTTCTTGTCGAGCAGACGGATGGCGAAGTTGTCGAAGTTGAGCAGCTCGCGCGTGTTCCGGAGGACCTTCTGCTCGAGAAGCTCGAGGCGCTGGGTCACGTCCATGCTGTCGAGCATGTCGGCGTCGACGCGGACGAGTTCACGGCCGGCGTTGTCGATGGCATCCATCTTCTTCTGCAGCCGCCGGGCGCGCGTCACGTCGGAAATGACGACGACCCATTCGAGCGTCGACTCGTCAACGCACTCGGCGCGGGTGATGGTGGCGTCGTAGAAGATTTCATCGCGCACCGAAAGACTGAGCCGGCGTGATCCACGCTTGGACTTCGTCGTGGCGTCGCGGGTGCTGTCGCTCTGGCAGATCGTGCGGACGTGATCCCAGACTTCATCGGGGAACTGCTGGGCAACGGAGTTGCTCCAAGTGATGTCGCCGTTCTCGGCAACGATGGCGACTGCCTGGTTGATCGAGTTCAGCACGACCCCGAGGCGGCTGATAATCTCATCGGATCGCTCGTGTGCTTCGGCGTGCGTGCTGACGACCCAGTGGATTTCGCCGTGCTGAAGAATGTCCCGCGCCGCGTCCCAGTTGTATGCGTGGATGACCTCGCCGTACTGCACGAGGGCATTGTTCAGCTCCGTAGGGAGGGACTCGGCCTCGTGGATCACGAGAACCTTGCCCGCGGATTGATGCATATCGGTCATGAGGCGTTCTCACCGGCTCGACCATCGATCGAACCCAGGATCCTATCGAGCCCATCTGCCTATATCAACGAAAATCACAAATACAAGTTACGCTGCAATAAGGCGATCGGGCCGAGACGGCATGAAAATCCATGATCGGACGTCGTGCGAATTCGCCTTCTAGCCGCCCTCACGTATCGAGGGTGAGGGTGGAGTATCTGTATCCATACCGTCGTGGTCCTCCGCTCCGGAGGCCGTAATGACATCCGAAAGGGGCAAAGTCGGTGCAAAATCTGCCCGGGGTTGGGCGCTGTCGGCGATGACGATCGGCGCCAGCCAGTCGGCCACGAACCGGCTGTCGGACCAGCCGAAATGTCCGCCGGCGTGGCCGCTCTTGGCCATGCTGCGCGTGTAGCGTTGCTGGCGAAGGTGCTGGGCATAAAGCTGTCGCCCGCGCTCATCCATGCCCCAAGGCACGCGGAAACCGCGGACACCGGCGGCGGTGGTGTGCCGACCTTCGATGGTCCCCATAATCGTGGTGCCGAACTTGAGGAAGCCGACGTCATACGGCGAGTAGAAGTTGTAGACGGCGCGATCGACGCGATCGAGGGCGCGGCGCAGGTCATAGTCGGGCGCGATGGCGGCAGCGAGCAGGATCGCCCCGGTGATCTTGCGCTCGGGCGGCAATGCTTCGAGCGTCAATACAGTCACGCCCCCACCACCGGAATGACCGATGAGATGCACCGGTCGCTCCGGGTAGCGATCCTGGTAATCCATGATGCGGCCGGCGATGCGTGTCGCCTCGCGCTTGTTGCGTTCGAGATACCGCAGGTTCGCCGCCCAGCCGGCGACGCCGGTCGTCCAGTCGTAGATCTCGACGGCGCTGCGCACGCCCCCGCGCTCGAGCCCCTTGGCAATGGACACATTCGCGGGGCTCTGCCCTTCGATGCCGGGCAGGATGATGACCAGTCCCTGCTGGTAGCGATTGGGAGATCGAAGATGAGACGGCGAACGGCATCCGCCGGATAACGCAACGAGGATGACGAACGCGCCGAACAGAAGGGCTCGCATCACACCCACCAACTGAAGTCCACCTAGCAACAAAACTGTCTCCGTCTCAGCAACGGTGGGTCATGGGGCCGCGGCCGTCCCCAGGCGAGGATGCTCAACTGCGGAGACCCATCGCCGGAAAGTGTGATATGATATCCAGCAGTCTCCCGCTGGACAAGCCCGACAGGGAAGCTCGGCAATCATCAGAGATGCGGTGACATCCGAAGAAGCTTCGGCTGAGGATGACGGATGGGAGCGCACTCACGCGGTTTCATCCGTGATGGCGGCGTCGGCCTGCTCGCTGAGTTGCGCCTTGAGCAGTTCGTCGACGGTGTACGCAGTGCCGCATTCGGGGCAGCGCGGTTCGCGCAGGCCGGTCATGTTGTAGCCGCACTTGACGCACATGACGGTGCCGCTGCCCTGCCGGCGGACCCGCTCGGCGCGCTCGGCGGGCGTCTCCTTCCAGATGAGCACGGTGGCGATCAGCCAGGCGACCACCGCCACCGCTCCGCCGAGCATCATGCCGGGGATCCACGCATCGGAACCTCCGATCGAGGCGGCGGTGACCCCGCCGACGCCCAGCCCGAGCACGGCGGCGCCGAAGGAAAAGCCGACCATCCGGGTCGAGCGTTCCGGTGTCCATTGCACGGTATCCCGCCAGAGCAACAGCCAGTAGATGACGGCGAAGCCACCGGCGGCCAGCGAAGCCGCCACGAACATGATCTCTTCATCACGCACTGCACTGAAGATGGCGAGCGTCCCTACGAAAATGACCAGCATCGACGGGAACATGAGGATCGCCAGCAGGATTTTGACGAGCATGCGGTTCATGAGGCGTCCATCATCGTCCGGCGCTACGGATAGATCAACGTGTCCTGATCGCTGAGCGGCGTTTCGTTGCTTGTGGGCGAAGCGCCCTGCGTGCGTTTGATCGGAGTGGTGGCCGCCGACGGGTCTTCCCAGCGCGTATAGATGTTGTCGTTCAGTGCGCAGGCCAGCGGGGTGCGATGCGTCTCCACATGGCCGTCCAGGTATACAGTGGCGTTCTGCTTGCCGTCATGATTCGGTGAGTTATACGGTTGCCAGGAGCCTGTTCTCGTGGGGGATGGCATGGCGGTGCGGTCGGGGAACGGAGCACCGGCTTCAAGCGCAGCGCCGTACGGTCCCTTATCCGCGCTGAGAATGAATTCAGCCGGCCTTCTCACGTTCATTGATGGTCCGCCTTTTTGCCCGAAGGAGACCTGATAGCCGTAACTGATACTCGTGTACGCTTCGAAATCGTAATAATCGCGGGCGTCGTATTGGCCCGGGGCCACATCCATCGTTCCCGGACAGATGAAGACGTCCGGACTTTCGATCGGGCCCATTTCCTGGAAGAGAAGCCAGAAGTGCCGCGTCATGGAGAGCTGATCATCGTCAGACGTGGAGGGCCGCTCGCGATACTTGCCGATCAGATTGGGCGCGTAGGTGACGGAGCCGTTTTCCAGCCTGGTCGGCGGCTTATGAGGAATGACCGGGAATTGTTGACGGTTCTTGTATGCATACATCAGCAAATGCGTTCCAATCTGGCGGAGATTGTATTGACAGTTCATGATCTTGGTGGGCGAGCTTAGACCGCATGAAGGCCTCATGTAATGATTCAAGAAAATCAGAACCAGAGCCACCATGCTGAGCGCGACGAAAAGATCATTGGACGAAGCGGCCCTGCGAGTTCGATGCTTCAGCCCCAGATGCAAGGCACGTCTCGAACTCGTGATCACGCGCATGCTCCCTGACATGTGTCGCCTCCGATCTGCTATTGCCCACCCTGCCTCATTCTATCCTGACTCATCATCGTCACTCTACGGATAAATCAGCGAATCCGTCTGGCTGAACGGCGTTTCGATGCCTGTGGGCGGCGTGCCGTTGATGCGGCCAAGGAGGTCGGTCTCCGGGCCTGCCCAGCGCGTGTAGATGTTGTCCTGGCTGACGCCGACACTCGCCTTGCCCTGGAACTCGGCGTGGGAGTCGGCGTAGAGGACGTTCTGGCCTTCGCCGTCACTGTGATTCGGCGAGTTGAAGGGGATCCAGTCCTCCGGCGTGGAAGTGTCGTCGAGGTTCGGCGCGCCGGGGTGGCGGGCGCCGGTCTCCAGCGCCATGCTGTACGGCCCACGATCGGCAGCCAGGGCCATGCGCTGATCGCGTTCGGCGCTGGGGTGGCCCTTCGTCCCGTACGGGACCTGGTAGCCGTAACTGACCTGCGTGAAGGCGGCTTCTGTGCCGGCGGTGCAGTTGGTGAGAGTCGTGCCGAAGTCCCAGCACTTGAGAGGGTCGTCGATGTCCGATTTCTGGTCGTCCGTCGACGGGCAGATGAACGACCCCGGTGCGGACGCCCCGTCGCGTATCAGCACCCAGAAGTTCCGCGTCGTCGAGACTTCCGTGTCCAGCATGTCCGTCGGGCGTTCCGCGTGAAGGCCGATGACGCCGGGTGCGTAACGCACCTCCGCCACGCCCTCTTCCACCGCCGGTTGGTGCATGGCAATCGGAAACATGTCCTTGTTCTCCGAGCCGTACGTGTACAGGCCGGTACCGATCCCCTTGAGATTGGCGGCGCAATAGGTTCTGCGGTGGCCACCAAGCTGCCGGCCGAACGGATCCGCCACCCAGAGCAACATTATTGCGAGAAAAATCAGGCTGATGAGGACGAGCAGCTCCACCAGCGTCAGCGCGCGGGGTCGCGTTGGATTTCTGCGATCGGCGGAGGCTTCGGGCAGGTTCAAGTTCATCGGCGCTTCCCCTGTGACTATGGATAGATGAGTGAATCGCTGTTGCTGTACGGCGCCTCGGTCCCCGTGGGCGGTGTACCGTGGATGCGGTTGGTGATGGCAGTGTCATCCGCCGTCGCCCAGCGCGTGTAGATGTTGTCGTTACTCACACCAACAATCGGCGTGGCACGGAACTCGACATGAGAATCCGCATAGAGGACGTTCTGCCCCTTTCCCCCGTGATTGGGCGAGTTGAAGGGACGCCATTTCTTCGACTTCGCGTCGACGGGGAGCTCCGGCGTTCCCGGGTGCTCGGCGCCGACTTCCAGCGCGGCACCGTACGGCCCCTTGTCCGCCGCCAGCGGCATCTCCGGACTCACATCCGGCGCGGGTCGACCGGCCAGGCCATACGGGATCTGATTGCCGTAGCTGATGTCGGCGTAGGACGAAAAATCATGAACCTCTTCCGGCTGCCGCTCGCGGAAACGTTCGCCGGGCACAAAGGGGCAGTGGAAAACCTCTGACGACAGGTAGTCCAGCCGCATCAGCAGCCACATCGGGCGTGTCGTCGAGAGTCGATCATCCTCCACAGTTGAGGCGATCTCGCGTTGCCGACCGATCATGCCGGGAGCATACCGGACTTCGGAGATGCCGATTTCGACGGCAGGCGCATGCGCGATCATGGGAAAGCGACCGTCGCGCTCTGCGGCGTAGATCTGGAGTGCGATCCCCACCTGTTTCAGGTTGGCAAGGCAAGTCGCGAGTCTGGCATCCTGAGGCCCCCCGCTCATTTGCGGAATGAGTATCCAGATGATCCCGACAGCCAAAAGAAAAAGAAGCAGCATCGAAATGACATCCGTACGCGTGGCAGCCGCTCGGCGCCGGCGTCGGGGCCTTGCTTCAGGGTATAGTCGTGTCTTGACCATCAGATCCCCTTCCCGATTCATGGATAGATCAACGAATCCGTCTGGCTGTACGGCGCCTCGGTCCCCGTGGGCGGTGTACCGTGGATGCGGTTGGTGATGGCAGTGTCATCCGCCGTCGCCCAGCGCGTGTAGATGTTGTCATCGTCGACGCCGACGATGGGAGTTTGCTGGAAATCGGCGTGGGAGTCGGCGTAGAGAACGTTCTGGCCTTCGCCACCATGGTTGGGCGAGTTCCATGGCGACCAGTTGGCGGGATCGGCATTGGCGGTGAGATCGGGGACGCCGGGGTTCGGCACGCCAATTTCGAGGGCCCGGCTGTACGGACCCCGGTCGGCGGCCAGGACCATACGCTGATGGCGATCGGCGCTCGGGTGGCCCGTCGTCCCGTACGGGACCTGGTAGCCGTAGCTGACCTGCGAATTCGCCGTGCGATCGTCCGTCCCGCAATCATCGAAGGTCGTGCCGAAGTCCCAGCACTTGAGCGGGTCGTCGATATCGGCCTTCATGTCGGCGGTGACCGGGCAGATGAACGAGCCCGGGGCGCTGGCGCCATCGCGAACCAGCACCCAGAAGTTGCGCGTGGTGGAGACCTTGAGATCGGTGTCGTTCGATTCGCGTTCGTTGTTGGCGCCGATGGCATGGGGGGCGTACTCAACGCTGGTGCGCCCGGCCTCCGTGGCGGCGAGGTGAGGCGCGATGGGGAACACGTCCTTGTTCTCTGTGGAGTAGGTGTAGAGCCCCGTCCCGATGCCCTTGAGGTTGGCGGCGCAGACGATACGCGGGGAAAGCTCTCGACCACTGATTGCGCGCGGACGGAGCGTCCAGTACAACCCCGACCCGACCAGCAGGAGGAGCAGGAGCATGGCGACGACCGCCGCCACATCGATCCGCGTGAGACCGCGACGGCGCGCTTGGGCATGGATCGCGTGGAGTGATCCCCCAACAGAGAATGTTCGAACGCATGAATGCCGGCGTGCCATGGTCACCTCCCGCAAGATGGATGACACCCCTCTCCCTTACTGAATCCTACCCCCGCCACCGGCCGAAGTTAAGCGCGAATGTGAAGAAGATGGACGCAATACGGGTACCGGGGTTGGAGAGCCTTCGCCATGCGACGAAACAGGATGTCGAACGTGAGGAAGCCACGTCTTGCGTCCGGCCTACGGCGGGTAACGAGAGAGCGGTCCGCCCTTCCCCGGTGGTCGAGTTTCCGCGCGAAATCCGCTACACTTCGCGGTTTCCCTCCGCCGGTCATCGGTAGTTCCCGGCGGAACGTATTCGACGGTGAGCGGTGGCAGGATTCATGGCGAAACGACAAGGTAAGGTGGGACTCTGGCTGGTGGGCGCGTGCGGTGGCGTGGGCACGACGGCGGTGCTGGGCATCGAAGCCATCCGCAGGAAGCTGGCTCCGCCGACGGGATTGATCGGTCACCTCGCGCCGTTTGACACACTGAAGCTCGCCCCGTTGAACGACTGGGTCGTCGGCGGTCACGAGATCCGCAAGGCCGGTTTCGTCGACGCCGCCCGCGAATTGCATGAATCTTCCCAGCTCTTTTCCGAAGCGACGCTGAAAAAGTGTCTCCCGCAACTTCGGGCGTGGCAGCGGAACCTGCGCGACGGAACGCTGACGCACTGCGGCCGGACCATCGAGAAGATGGCGGACCGCCCGGGAACGAAGCGCACGAAATCCGCCAAGGCCACCGTCGCCGCGCTGGCCAAGGATATCCGCGCGTTCGCCGAGCGAAATCGCCTGCGGCATGTTGTCGTCGCCAATGTCTCCTCGACCGAGCCGCCGTTCAAGATCACCCGCACGCAACGGGAATGGTCGTCGCTGTCGAAAGCCCTGGATCGCAAGAGCAGCCCGCTGCCGGCCAGTTCGCTCTATGCCCTGGCGGCCATCGACGCCGGCGCGAGCTACGTCAACTTTACGCCGTCGGTCGGCATCGATATCCCCGGGCTGCTGGAACACGCGGACGACTGCGGCACCGCCTACATGGGCTGCGACGGCAAGACCGGCGAGACGATGATGAAGTCGGTGCTCGCCCCGATGTTCGCCGCGCGGAACTTCCCCGTGCTGAGCTGGGTGGGTCACAACATCTTCGGCAACCG
The DNA here is from genome assembly GCA_964618455.1 of uncultured Planctomycetales bacterium. Classification (GTDB taxonomy): domain Bacteria; phylum Planctomycetota; class Phycisphaerae; order UBA1845; family PWPN01; genus CAZUAQ01. Next base: position 28,581 of record CAZUAQ010000002.1, read on the forward strand.
CGACGGACTGGTGCTGGACGATCCGAAGAACAAGGCCGCCAAGACGAAGTCCAAGGATCATCTCGTCGGCGAAATGCTGGGCTACAAGCCGCAGACCCTCGTCTCCATCGAGTACATCGAATCCATGGGCGACTGGAAGACGGCGTGGGATCACATTCACTTCGAAGGCTTCCTCGGCACGAAGATGGCGCTGCAGTTCATCTGGCAGGGTTGTGATTCGATCCTGGCGGCGCCGCTGCTGATCGAAATGGCACGCTTCGCGGAATTGGCTCACCGGCGCGGTGAAAGGGGAGCGATGACGCACTTGGCGTGCATGTTCAAAAGCCCCATGCAGGTGAAGGAGCAGGGTTTCGCGCGGCAGTACGAAGACCTGCTCGACTACGCGAAACAGGCCACGACGAAACGGAGCGCCTCCCGATGAAACTCGCTTACAGTGCCAACGCCTACATGCGCTACCCGATGGACGAAGCGATTCGGCGCATCGCGGATCTGAGATACCAGGGCATCGAGTTGATGTTCGACGTGCCCCATGCCTGGCCGGAGGACACCACCCCCGCCGACCTCGACGCCATTCGGAAAGCGCTGGACGCCACCGGCCTGGAGATCGCCAACGCCAACGCTTTCATGATGAACAAGATCAACGACCCGCGCCAGCCGTACTGGCATCCGTCGTGGATCGAGCCGGACGAAGCGTATCGTCGCATTCGCATCGAGCACACCAAGCGCAGCCTGTCTCAGGCGGCAGACTTGGGTATTCCCCACATCTCCACAGAACCCGGCGGACCGATCGAGTCGGAAGCGCAGCGCGAGAACGCAACGCAGTTGTTCGTCGCCATGCTGGAGCCGGTCCTGGAGCACGCGGAGAAGGTCGGCGTGAAGCTGATGATCGAGCCGGAGCCGGGACTGTTGATCGAGAACCTCGCGCAATGGCAGGATCTTCGCCGCCGGGTCAGTTCGCCGTGGATGGGGCTGAACTTCGACATCGGGCACTTCTACTGTGTGAGCGAGCCGCTGCCCGAAGCGGTTCAGGCCCTCGCCGGGCAGATCGACCACGTCCATATCGAAGACATCGCTGCCAGTCGGGTGCATGCGCACCTCGTGCCCGGTACCGGCGCCATCGCGTTCGAGCCGGTAATCGCCGCATTGCGAGAGGTGGGTTACGACGGATGGATCACCGTCGAGCTCTACCCCTTCATCGACGACCCCGACTCCGCCGGGAAGCAGGCCCGCGAACATCTGCTGCCGATGCTCGCGGAATGAACAGCGCACGGAGTCGGCACGCGTCAGCGATGTAAACGCCGAGAAACCCAAGAAGTGACGGGAGAAGGACCATGCCCGAGAATCGAAAAGTCGTGTTGATCACCGGGGCCAGCAGCGGACTCGGCGAAGCCGCCGCCGTACGGCTGGCCAAAGACGGCGCCCGGATCGTCCTGGCCGCCCGCCGGGAAGATCGCCTGCACCAGGTGGCCGAGCGCGTCCGCCAGGCCGGCGGTGAAGCCCTCATCTGCCCGACCGATCTCGCCCAGCGCGCCGCCATCGATGCCATGGTCGACTCGGCTGTCGAGCATTTCGGTCACCTCGACGTGGTCTTCAACAACGGCGGACTCATGCGCGTCGGCCCGATCGAGGAACTGCCCGATGAGGACATCGCCCAGATGGTCAACGTGAATGTGCTGGCGGCATTCCGCGTGATCAAAGCCGTCGTGCCGATCATGAAGCGGCAGAACAGCGGCCTGATCCTCAATGTCTCGTCCGTCCTCGGCCGCAAGACCCGTGCCAACGCCTGGGTCTACGCCGGTACGAAGTGGGCGATCACCGCCATGAACGAAGGCCTCCGCGAGGAACTCCACGGCACGAAGATCCGCGTCTGCGCCCTGCAGCCCGGCGTCATCGACACCGAACTCTTCGACCACTTCCCGGAACATCCCGCCAAGTGGCAGAACATCTCCGAAATGCTCAAGCCCGACGAGATGGCGGAGATGATCGCTTTCATCGTCAACCAGCCCTGGCACTTCAACATCAACGAAGTCCTCATCCGACCGACGGAACAGAGCGTGTGAGGCGAGTTCGATACTTCATTTCCCCATCTGCGCAATCTGCGTCATCTGCGAATGTATTCATCTGCATTGAATGACTTTCTCAGCATTCTCCCCGTTTCGCGCCGAGTTCGATCGACATCGGCACCAGGTTCGCCCGCGCTTCCCAGCCGAGTGACTCCCAGAACTTTCGGCCGTGGTCATTGCCCTCGACGAGCAAGAGGTAGCTCTTGTGGATGCCATCCGCCCGCAGCGCCGCCAGGCAGGCGTCCATGAGTCGCCGGCCGATCCCGCGGCGGCGATGCGATGCGCTGACCGCCAGGTGCCAGACGAAGCCGCGTCGGCCGTCGTGCCCCGCGAGCACCACGCCCACCACGCGATCGCCCTCCAACGCCACCTGGCTCATCCCCGGGTTTCGCTCCAGGTACCGCGCGATGTTCGCCCGCTGGTCCGCGTCGCTCACCCCCACACCTTCGGCCGCCTCCCACAGCGCATACGCCTCTGCGTGATGTGCAAGCGTCATCGGTACGATGCGAATCTCAGTCAATGCGTTCATCGGCTCACTCAGGAATTCGATGGCCACAAGAGGAAATGACGAAGTCCGAATGACGAATGTCGAAGAAGATGCAGCGGGTACACCGGTTCATCATTCGATGTTCGTATTTCGCCAGGCAATCTTGTTTGTGCCTTCTGTGCTTTTTGTGGCCATTCCTCCTTCTTCCCTTCCCGTCGTCACCCGAACAAAGCGTAAAACAAGAAAACCCGCATGTCGAATGCGGGACAAGCCACATTCGACATACGGGTACTTGCTGCTGACGATTCTTCTCTCATGGTGGCGGAGGGGTCAGCCAGGACGCGTCAAGGACGCGAGGCATTGCCACTGTCCGCCAACCGGCGCTCCTCCTTGAGCGGATCTCACTCCATCGGGAACAACGAGACGTCGGGCTGGGCAACTTCCTCGCCCGCCACGACCTCCACGTCCGAGACGACCACCTGCTCGAACCCGAGCATGGTGTACCAGATTTCATACACACCGGGAGGCAGGTCGGTCACCACGTACGTCCCATCCTCCAGCGTGAACGTCGATGCCACCTCATTCCCGTCCGCGTCGTAGACCGTCACGAGCACGTCCGCCAATGGCGAAGCTCCCATGAACAACACCGACCCATTCACCGAACCGGTCTCGAGCACGGGATCCGATGCGATCACCTCGATCCATCGCTCGGGAATGGTCGGGCGGAACTGTACCCATCGAAGCGGAAACGTCCACCTTCCCCAGCCGCGTGGATTGCGATTGAAGGCCCGGCTCAGATCGACATCCAGTAGCAGCGACGGCGCCGCTTCCTCGGCCACCGTAAAGTCCACCTTCAGCTTGATGCCCGATTTTCGCTTGGTCGGCACGTAGAGCGGCACGCTGTCGCCCTCCGTGAGCGTCGCCTCACCGCGACGCTCCACGATCAGCCGGATCTGGTCATAATCGCCCGACGGAATATCGGTCCCATCGAGCAGGTCCGTCTGACCGTCCTGCAGCCAGAGCAGATCGAACGCGACGCCGTCCTGATCCGAGAAGTCCGCGATGGTGATCCGTTCACGATCGTCCGCGCTGCGCACTTCGATACGCTCGAGAACCACGACCGCCTCCGCGAGAGAATCCAGGAGCGCTTCGCGATCCGACCGGCGCTCCTGAGACGGTTGCGCCAGCGCGATCGCCCCACCGTAGCCACCGATCACTACAGCCGCCGCCAGCATGGGAAAGACACGATTGCCTGAGGTTGAACGGTTCATAGACGTGACTCCTGCGAGAACAACGAGACGTGGTACCACACAACACCTGTCCTCTATTCCGGCAGAAATGCTATCGCGCTTGAGCCAGGTTCCTGGGATTCAGGCAGGTTCGTCACAACGACGCCCGATCATGCAACGGTGGCCGGATTATCGGGATCATTCAGGCAGGTCACTCAAGTGACGAAACCCGAAGCCTGACTGACGTACCCCATTGCCCTCCGCCGCGTCTTTGGCATTCAAGCTCTCGTCATTCGTCATTCGTCATTCGGATTTCGGACTTGGTCTTTGCGCCTTTTGTGGCCATTCCCTTCTCCTTGCCCTACCCCGCACCGTCCGCCTCGCCGAACAGCTCCACCGGATCCAGCTTCTTGAACAGCATCTCCGCCTCCCCCAAAGCGTGACCGGCGGGCAGCTCCTCCGTCGCGCGGTCCCAAGGCAATTGACGGAAGACGTCCTCGCTCCGCGCCGGTCCCGAGTCGCCGTCGGCCGCGAGCCGCAGCATGTTCGCGCACTTGGCGGCGGTGAACGGCAGGAACGGCGCCATCAGCGTCGCCAATGTCCGCATCGTCTGGATCCCCACGTTCATCGTCGTGCCACACGCGGCCATGTCCTCTTTGCGTTGCTTCCACGGCTCCTTCGTGGAGAAGTAGCCGTTCGAATTCCGTGCCAGCTCCATCACATCCGACATCGCCGCCTTGAAACGGAATGCCTCCAGGTTCTCCGTCACCGCCGCCGTCGCCGAATCCAGGCGCGCGAGTTGCTCGCGATCCACATCATCGCGCTGCCCGACCTCCGGCACCTTGCCGTCGAAGTACTTGTGCACGAAGGTCATGTTCCGGTTCACGAAGTTCCCGAGGGCGTCGGTCAGTTCGCTGTTGTTGCGGTTGATGAAGTCGTCGACATCGAACGCGGTCCGCTGGTTCTCCGGGGCGATGGCGGTGAGGTAATAACGCAGCGGATCGGGATCGAACGTCTTGCGATACTCCTCGATCCAGATGGCGGTGCCGCGGCTCTTGCTGATCTTCTCCTCTTCCTTGCCCGGGAACTTGATGTTCAAAAAGCTGTTCGCCACGACGTTGCCCGGCAACTGGTACGATCCTTCCGCCATCAGCATCGCCGGCCACGTCAGCGCGTGGAACACCGTGTTGTCCTCACCGATAAAGTGAACGATCTTGCAGTCGGGGTTCTTCCACCAGTCGGCATACTTCTGCCAATTCCCCTCGTGCTGCTCGCAATACTTGGCGGTGAAGCTGACGTAGCCGATCGGCGCGTCGAACCAGACGTAGAGCACCTTGCCTGCCGCGTCGGGATCATCCAGCGGTACCGGCACGCCCCATTCCAGATCGCGCGTCATCGCCCGTTCCGGCAGACCCTGCTTGATCTGCCCCAGCGAGAAGTTCAGCACCGTCTGCCGCCACGCTGCCTGGCCGTCATTCGCCTCCCGCTTGCTCTCGAGCCACGCGCGCAGCGGTTGCTCGAACTGGTGAAGCTGCAGGTACCAGTGCGTCGTCTTACGCGGCTCGGGCGTTGTGCCGGTGATCGTGCTGACCGGGTTGATCAGCTTCATCGGATCCATCGAGTTCCCGCACGATTCGCACTGATCGCCGTACGCCCCCTCAGCCCCGCATTCGTAACACTTGCCCTTCACGTAACGATCGGGCAGAAACTGCCGGGCTTCGACGTCATAAAGCTGCTCCGTGGTTTTCTTGGTGAAGTAGCCCTTGTCGAAGATGTGCGTGAAGAATTCCTGGCTGATCCGGTTATGCAGTTCCGTGAATTCAGGCTGATGCGTGCCGCCATAGATGTCGAAGTGCACGCCGAGCCCCTCGAAATCGGCCGCCTGTCGGGCGTTGTAGTGGGCGGTCAATTCCTCGACCGTCTTGCCCTCCTTCCGTGCGGAGATCAGCCCCGCCACGCCGTTGTCGTCACTGCCGCAGATGAACCGTACCTCATCGCCCCGCGCGCGAAGGTACCGCACGTATGTGTCCGCCGGCAGGTACGCCCCGGCGATATGGCCGACGTGCAGCCGGCCGTTGGAATAGGGCAATGCCGAGGTCACCAGAAAACGTCGCTTGGCCATGATGCTCTCACTTACTGGATGCCGGAGTACCTGCCCTCGCTGTGCGCAAGGGATCGAAGATCCTATCTTGACCGAATCAGAGGCTCAGGGAAAGAGAAGATGCACGTCGGAGGGGGCCCGCTCTACGCGAGCTTGGGCATCACCATGCGGATCGCCGGAAATCGGGATGATGCGTTTTTCATATGGACAAGTATACCCCGAGGCTAATCAAAGGGCTACTCGTCGCATGAGATGTGGAGTCCAACTTAGCGACCATGGCCACCGCCCGCCTCTCCCTCCATCCGATACCGAAAATCGCAGTGTGCTGCCCCCTCCATCAACGTCTGTGTCCGCGTCAGCGTCAGATCAGGATTGAATCCTTTCGAGGCGGCGAAATCCCGGTTGCAGCTCAGCACCGCCCCGAGTTCCGGTATCCCCAACCGCTCGTACATCTCCGCGTATCGACACCGCGTCACGTTGAATTCGTAGCGATGCTCATCGTGCTGCAACACGGTCAATTCCAGCGCGCCGCCTTCGCGCCACTTCCCCACCACCTGCGAGAAATCCGCCAGACCCGACCCGTCGCACGCCTGCGCCTGCTCCCTGCCGCTCTGGCGGGCGATCCGTTCGATCGTCTCGCGCAGAATTTCGACCACACGCGGGCGGCTGAACTGCTCACACAGCGATTCCACGAACGGCGCGAGGATGCGCGCCTCGATCTCACGCCGAACGATCATCGGCACGTCGTCAACGGACAGCGGATGCGGCATGGCGTCCCTCCTGTGAGAGGTTCGGAAAACATGGCGTCCGAATGAATGGTGAAAATGATTTGCGGTACCCATCTATCTTGCCCCGGTCCCGCGCGACACGTCAACTCACGGCGACTTCAGGCACATCGCCGCCGCCGGTTGTCCCTCGCCCGAAAGACAACGCTGCACCAGCATGAAATCGCGCTGATCGATATCGCCATCCCCGTCGAAATCCGCCCAGTCACAATTCGGATTTTCGTTCAGGACCGCCGGGGCCGTGGCGCACGCCGCGAACTCGTCATGGTCGTCTGAATCGACATCGCCGTCGCCATCGCGATCAACCCCGAAGGCGAACTCCAACTCATACGCCCCCATATCAACAACCGAGATTCGAGCCGGCCCGTGTGCCGAGAGATACGGTTGATCCGTCCTCCGTGGTCGCCCGTTCAGATCGACCGGCAATAACTCCTCCACATCCGCATCATCATCCAGATCTGCTGGATCGAGCACGTCAAGATCATCATCGCCCGCATCCAACGCCGGGGAATTCGGCTGCAACGTCAAATCATCATCTTCGGTCCCCGACACGTCATCCGCACCATCCGCATCCACGAACTTCGGATCCGCATCGAGATTGCCCAGCCCCGCCGCGCCCCCTTCGACAAGGCTGTACGTGATCGTTTTCGTACCGCTCCCGTGTAAGGCCCCGCCGACTGCGCCCCATATGATGCTGTTGCTCATGGCGAGAGTGCTCGTCGCGTTCACGCTGACAGTGCCGCCCGTGACTGCCTCGTTCGCGTGGAATGTGCACTGCTGAATAGTCGCCGAACTGTTGCTGAAGAGGTTGATCGCCCCGCCGATGTCGCCGGCGGTATTCGCGCTGAAGATGCTGTTGATGGCGGTCACACCACTTGCGCCGAAATTATCGATCGCCCCACCATCGTGAAACGCACCCTCCGCCCGGTTTCCCAGGAAGCGGCTGTTGATCACTGTCGGCCGGCTGGCGTCGCGGTTCGAAATCGCCCCACCCCAGCCGGTCACGGTATTGTCCACAAACGTGCAGCCCGCAATCATCGGGCTCGACCCGCTGTTGTAGATCGCCCCGCCAAAGACATTCGCCCGGTTCCCCCGAAACACGCAATCACGAAACGTCACCGTGCTCTGCGTGCAGATCGCGCCGCCGCCGTTGACGTCCTGGTTGACACCGTTGGCATTGCCCTTCTCGATCACCAACCCATCCAGCAGCACGTCATCCACCGTGGTCACGATGACCACGTGGTAGCTGTTGTCACCGATATCATCCGGTATCCCGATGTCCCCGCTGAGAACCGCCGGATGGGCCACCGGATCGCGCTCGTCACGCGTGGTCTCCGTTCCCGCGAACCCGCCAAACACACGTACGCCGTCCGCCATGACGAACGCCGCCGTCCGCACGTCTGACTCCTGCGTCACAAACGTCGGCAGGTACATCCCCTCCGCCACCCAGATCTCGTCCAGCGGCCTGGCGATGTCGATGGCGTCCTGCAGATCGCGATAGGCCGTGGCCCAACTCGCCCCATCGCCCCCCTCCGCCGCATCGATGTCCACGTGAATCACGCTTTCACACGCATCGAGCACACCGTTTTCGTCGAGATCTAGCTGCGGATTGTCAGCGATCTCGCACGCATCCAATCGCGCATTCGCATCGCAGTCGCTGCCCGTCCCGCACCCGCTCACGTCGCACGGACCGCCGCTCTCGCCGCACGCCGCGTCGCACACATCGGGGATGTCATTCGCATCGCAGTCCGGCCCATACTCATACGCCCCCATGTCCACCAGCGGCACCGTCCCGAAACCCGTATCGCTCACGTCCGGCGCGTCGATGGCTCGCGGCCACCACGCCAGATCGAACGCCAGCGGTTCGGCAATCACCAGGTCCCCGTCGAGGTCGGCGAGATCCTCCGGCACCTGCACGTTGTCGCCCGCATCGATGCACGGCGAACTCGACATGAGCGAAAAGTCATCGTCCTCGTTCCCCGGCACATCGTCCGCCCCGTCCGGATCCGCGAACACGGGATCACCGATGAGGTTCCCTGTCCCGGCCATCACCGTATCGAGGCATGAATAGGTCGCGTCCACCATGCCTACGACCGACTCGGGCGTATTGCCCCGCAGGATCGAGTTATGAACTTGAAGCATCTGCTCCGAAGCGAACACGCCGCCGCCTGTTCCCGCCGTGTTGTTCACAATCGTCGCATGCACCACACGTGACAGCGAGTTGACCGCGTGAATCCCCCCGCCGCTCGTGCCCGCCTCGTTCTGATTGAACAGGATGTTCGCGAGGGTCACCTCCCCGCCGGTCAGAAACACCCCGCCGCCCAGATCGCCATGATTCGCGATCAACGCCAGGTTCATCAACACGGCGGAACTGTTCCGCGCGTAGATCGCCCCACCGCGCGAGGCGGCGAAGTTATCCTCGATGCGGCAACCGCTCACGATCGGTGCGCCACCCTCGATGAAGACACCCGCCCCGTGGATGTCGTCGCCCAGACCATTGGAGATTCCTCGTCGGATGATGAATCCATCCAGTACCGTTCCGCTCCCTGCCTGTAACAGCTTGACCACGTGGTGCGCATTCGCGTACACCGGCGGCGATGAGGCCTGTGGCCCGCTCTGTGATGACGTTCGTTTGGCAGGCGAAAGGGGTTCGCCGGGCAACGCACCGCTACACCCGCCGCACGATGCCGTGAATTCGTAGTCGCGCGATTGCCATTCACCGGCGATCAGCGACCACAGCGTGACGTACAGGCTTCGCCCGTCGTCCGGCAGCCCGTTCACCGTCACCGAGGTATCCAGCCCCATCGATTCCGCATAGATATCAAACGCCTGGTAGCTGCTGCCGACCCACAATGAAATCGACGTCACCTGCTCGCCGCCGGTCCAGATGAAATCCACGCTCGTATCGTCGAAGGTCGATCCGTTGGCAGGCGTCTGCATCTCTGCCGGCACCGGCAAGCCCGTCGACGTGTAGGCGGTATACGTATACGTGTTGCTCACCCACTCCTCGTTCATCAGTGACCACAACGTCACGTACAGCGTACGCCCGTCCACCGGCAGATCGGTCACCGTGTGCGAAAGCTCCTGACCCTTCGCCTCCGCCAGCAGGTCGTACGCTTCCGGCGAGGAGCCGATCCACAGCGAGATACTGCTCACGCCGACACCGGCATCCCACGTGAACGTCTGGTTCGCACTCGACAGCGTCACGCCGTCGGCCGGGTCGAGCATCTCCGCCGGGCGATCCTCAATGAACATGCCCGTCGCCTCGTAGGTCGATGCCCACTCATACCAGCGTCCCAGGAAGAATGATCGCAGCGTGACATGGATGATGGATCCGTCGTCCAGCAGGTTGTTTACCGTCTTCGACGTCGCCTGACCGACATTCTGTTGATAGAGATCGCCGGCGCCCTCGCTCGTACCGACAAGCAGTTCGATCTCCTCGACATTCGTCCCCGGATCCCAGGTGAACTGCACGCTCGTGTCATCAAGCTTGGAACCGGCGGGCGGGCTGATCATCGTCGCGGGCGTCCCCAGCGTGGCGGCGGTGTAGGTGTAAGGCGTCTCTTGCCACGCACCTTCAAGTCGCGAGCGAAGCGCGACATGCACCGTGCTTCCGTCGGCGGGAAGATTCTCCACCACGGCGGACGTGGCGGTGCCGAGATCCATGTCGTACACATCGCCCGCCCCCACGCTCGTGCCCACTCTCAAGCCGTACTGCTCGACGCATGTCCCAGCGCTCCACATGAACGTCTGCGTATTCGAGGTGAGCGCCGAATCGGGCACGGGATCGGTCATCGTCGCGGATTCGACGGTCGGGTCGGCGGCGGCGGTGAACTGATAGGTCTCGGCGAAGGTGTCGCTGTTGATCGTCGTCCAGAGCGTCACGTACAGCGTCCGGCCGTCCGTAGGCATCCCGTACGCCGCGTGCGAGGTCTGCCCGGTGATGTCCGCGTCCACGAGGTCCGACCCCGACGGCGCGCTGCCGATCGTCAGCCGAAGCTCATCCACGCAGAGTCCCTCGCTGAACGTCATCGTCGCGAACGAACAGTCCAGTGTCGTCCCGGTCGGCGGCGACAGCATCTCCACCGAGACGCCGCCCAGGTCGCAATGGTCGAGATAGCCGTCGAGGATGGTGAGTTTCGCCCCGGGGTTACGTTCGCTGCGCAGCGTCTCCGTGCCGGCGAAACCGCCATACACTTTCACGCCGTCGGGAATCACGAACGACAACAGCCGGTTACCCGTGTGCACTCCCAGTGTCACGTCGTAATCGGGAAGGTAGCGCCCCTCCGCCACCCACACTTCGTCTCCCGCGCCCGCCTCCGCCAATGCCGACTGCAACTCGACGAATGCATCGTCCCAGCTCGACCCGTCGTTCGTCCCCGACGCCGAGCCATCCACATACAGCACATCCCCCACCGTCACGCCCGGCCAGGACGCCGCTGCGATAAGCGCAGCAGTCACCATCGCCCCACGCATCCCGCGCCGGACCGAACGCCCCCAAGAGCCTCCATGCTCACCAGGCTTTATCATCTAACCTCTTTCCATCCCGAAAGTTCCGTTCACGAAGGCAGATTCGAACGCCCGCACTCGCTCCCTCTGAATATCGGAACTTCGCTCCCGTCCACCCCAACGGAAGTGCCCTTCAGCTGGATACCTCAACGGGTGAGATCCGCATGCAGAGCCTGCACAAGCGATCCCCGCCGCGCGAACGAACACCGCACTTCACAAGTCACATGTAGCTGCCCGGTGCTCAGCGCCCCCTCCAACCACACAGCGGTAGCACATCAAAGCCCAGCGTCGACGCGCAGCGGCGCACGCAGGGTAACCCTCACGACCCCGATCGCCGCTTTGTCGAGCGTTCCTTCTCCGACCGACGCTCGAATGCCACGCCCCGGTCGAACTTCTCCGCCTTCTGCATCGTCTCCAGCACTGGCATATCGCCGTACTTCGGATGCCCGAACCAGCTCCCCATCATGAACGAGCCCGTATCCGTGTGGTAGATCCACGACATCTGCGCGAACAGGGGATCGCCCCAGTATTTCGGATGCTTCGGATTGAAGCGATTGAAGATGTCCATGTTCATCGTGTCGTGCAGTTCGGGCGTGATCACCGGATAGTTGCCGTCTTCGCTGCTCTCGACCGCCGCGCCGCCTTCCGTGCTCAGGATCGGCACCGGGTACGGCAGGTACTTCTCCATCAGGTGCATGATCAACTCGCCGAGCAGGTAGCAACTGTTATCCTTCATCAACGAGTCGAACCGCTCCCGCTTCGTCGCGTGCGGCAGGTTCTTCTTCGGATTGAACGGGTAATCGACGGGATGGTTCAGCGTGCACAGGTGTGCTCCGATGGCGGCCCCGGCGAAGGCCTCCTCGATCTTGTCCCATTTGGTGAACGTCGCGAAGCACTCGTCGTACCATTGACCCGCCGAGCCCGGCGTCATGGCATAGAACACCGGGATGCCGCCCTCTTCCTGGACGATTTTCTTGACGCGCAGCCACTGCCGGCACAGCCGCTCGATCCGCTCGGACTTGTCGTACTCGCCCTGGCTCCACTCCATGCCGAGATTAGGCTCGTTGCCGGTCTCGAAGTAGTGCGCGCCGGCCTTGACGTACGTGCGAATCATCTCGCGAAATCGCTTTTCCTCCTTGCCCGGCCGCGGGTAATGCGGATGCGGACCACCGGCATACAGCCGCACGACCGGCTCGACGCCCTGCCGCGACGCCGCCTTGACCACCTCCACCTTGTTCAAGCCGCAGTCCAGCACCTTGAACCAACTGAACCCGTACTTGCCCTTGAGTTCCTTGAAGAACGCGTCGGGATCCTTCGGCACCCAGCCGCAGCTCGGATCGTCGTGGATGCCCCAGCCGGTATCCGGCGCCGGCGGGCGGGGATACTCCGACAGCGCCATCCAGGGCCGCTTCACCTTCATCTCGCCCTTGCCGCCATAGGGCAGCGTCGAGCGCTCCCACGCCGCCAGCGGCGAGACGCCGATCGCCACGATCACCACACACCAACACAAACGCCTCATGATCTGCTTACTGGTCACCATGATTCCTCCGCGGATCGTCAAATACTTCACCCGTTGCCGATTGTACGGCCACCGCCATAATGTCACCATGCATCGCGATTCGGACACGCCGTCCGTCGCCCTCGCGCATCACTGGCTGGTGTCCATGCGGGGCGGCGAGAAGTTCCTCCTGCACCTCAAGTCGCTCTTTCCCGACGCGCCGATTTACACACTCCTGGCCCGGTCAAAGCGACTCGACCCCGCCCTGGTGAATACACCGATTCACACGTCCTGGCTGCAGAAGCTGGCGTTCATTCCCAACATCCAGCGGCCGGCCTTGCCGGTGCTCGCATCGGCGGCGCGCTGCCTCGATGCCCGCGAACATGACGTTGTCATCTGCTCCGACGCCGCCATCGTCAAAGCCATCCGCACGCGCCCGGACGCCCTCAAGATCTGCTACTGCCACTCGCCCATGCGCTACGTCTGGGATCTCTACGATCAGTATTACCAGGCGGCCGGGCCCCTCGGCCGTTCTGTGCTGCGAATCAGCGCGCCACGACTCCGGCGGCAGGACGTCGAAGCCGCCGACACAGTCCACGCGTTCATTGCCAACAGCGAGTGCGTGGCCGATCGCATCCGCCGCAATTACAACCGCCCCTCCGTAGTGATTCCGCCACCGGTCGACACCGACTTCCCGCCACCGCTGGATCGGCCGGAGGATTTCTACCTGGTCGTCGGGGAGCTCGTGGATTACAAGCGGAACGACTTGGCGATCCAGGCGTGCACCCGAACGAATCGCCCGCTCGTGGTCATCGGCACAGGGTCACAAATGAAAGGGCTGCGAAGGATCGCCGGTTCGAGCGTACGCTTCCTGGGTTGGCAGCCGGACGAGGTCGTGCGCGATCACATGCGGCGTTGTCGCGCGCTGCTGTTCTGCGGGGAGGAGGATTTCGGCATGGTGCCCGTCGAGGTCCAGGCCGCCGGACGGCCCGTGATCGCTTACGGTCGTGGCGGCGCGTTGGAAACGGTGCTGGACGGTAAAACCGGGCTCTTCTTCCACGAGCCCACCGTCGCGTCCCTGAAACAGGCGATCCTGCATTTCGAATCGTCGTTCGGCCTGCTTTCGCCCACCGAGATTCAGACCGCCGCGCGCAGATTCGTTGTCACCGCCTTCCATGAACGCTTCCAGCAATTCTACCGGTGGTGCCTGAACAGGATGCGCACCGGCGGCAACGAAGCCGTTCGCCGCGAGATGGACACGATCGCTACCGATGCATTCATGAACCACACCGACTCAGGCGGAGACGGCCACGCATGACGAACGGCGCCGATCGCCTGCTCACGGCAGGCAACCGGGATCGGAAGGCATGTTCGCTCCACTGAAGCAGTTCTGGAACAGTTGCCGATCCACCGTGGAGACGTCCTCGTCTCCGTCCAGATCCGCCCAGTCACACGAGGGATCGACCGCCACGGCTTCGCCGGCCAGGCAGCTTTGGAACGCACCGTAGTCGGACATGTCCACGTCGAAGTCGCCATCTCCATCCCCTGGGCGCCCTTCGACACTGATCGTCACGGTGACTGAATCGGTCAATCCGTCATTGTCGGTCACGGTCAGCTTGGCGACATACGCGCCGCGCTCCGTGTATGTCTGCGTCACGACGGCACCGCTGGCATCGGGCGAGTCGTCACCGTTGAATTCCCACGAGTACCACGTGATCGTACCATCGGCATCGAATGACTCGCGCCCGTCGAACGTCACCTCGAGCGGATGAAGCCCGCTCGTCGGCGTCGCGACGATCCGCGCCTGCGGCGGACCCACGGGAACCAGTTCGATGCCTTCGGACGCTCCGAGATTTCGGCTGTACAGTCTCTCCGTCTCGTTGTTCCAGTGCTCGTGAACGCCGAGACTCTGCAGCCCCGGACCCGAGCCTCCGCCATTCGGATCGTAGAAGGTGCCCGATGGCGGATTGTCCGCCAGCGCCGCTTCGTGGAGATAATCGTCCGTACCCGGCGTATGCGATGCGTCGGTCCACTCGTGGTAGACGAAATCGTACGCCACCGAGTCGATGGCAATCGGGTCCTGCGAGGCAAAGAGGCTGTTTGACCAATCGCCATTGAACGGCGCGGAATTCCATTTCACAGGCAGGTTGCCTGCCTGGTGCTTCCCGGCGTAGAGCCCGTCGATCAGGAAGAGCATCGTCTTGGCACCGAGATGCTCGTGACCGATCAGGTCCACCAGCGGGCGATAATGCCCCATGCCCGGAATCGTGAAGGGCAGGTCCTGATGCAGGCTGTAATGCCCCTGCGGACCGTCGGGCCGGCGGTTCAGCGAGCCGTAGTGATTCTTCGCGGTAAACGTCACGCCCGCCTGATCGCCGTGGCTCTTCAGATTCGCCATGTTGATCACGTAGGTCGCATCGACGAATCCCTGGGCCACCGTGTCCGGCGTCTTGCCGTTGGCACTGTTGGTGCTCCAATGGACCGATGCGGAAGATGACTGAACGGCCGTGCGCCCGAACTGACCGGCGTAATCCCAGTAGCGCACGTTCGGGAAGACCGCGTGGCAGTGGTCGTAATACTCGTTCGGGAAGTAGCACAGCGGATCG
Source organism: uncultured Planctomycetales bacterium (assembly GCA_964618455.1). Lineage (GTDB taxonomy): Bacteria > Planctomycetota > Phycisphaerae > UBA1845 > PWPN01 > CAZUAQ01. The sequence continues at coordinate 43,859 of CAZUAQ010000002.1, forward strand.
CCGACGAGGATATCCGCTTCCGCCACGCCCGCGTGATTCACGAGTTGTTTCAGCAGGGCCAGGATCATCTGCGGTGACGTGTTCATGTAGTCCACACCGCCGAGGATCGAAACGCGGTTGATATCGTAGTCGTCCGGCGAGTCGATCACGTGGGAAGTCCACGCCGCAATGGTGCCGACGAAGTTCACCTTGATCGTGATCTTCTCTCCCGGCGTATAGCCCACGTCGCCCTTGCCCGCCTCCTGATTGAAGTGCCGGAAGAGCGTATCCCATGCATCTGCGTTGGTCGGCTGCCCCGCCACCGCACGGATGACGCGCTCCATCATGCCATCCACGACGGACTGATCGGTGTTCGATGCTTCCCACCAGTAGCCGTCGCCGAGCCCGGGCCCCGCCCAATCCGTTGCATCCTTGTCATGCACCCAGGCCACACGGCCGGGGTGTACGCCGCGCCCCACTCCGATCGGGGTCAGGGGATCCTGTATGCCGGCGACCACCGCCGGTTGAGGCCACTGGTGCCAGGCGATCAACGCGGCCAGTGCGGCAGCCGATCCCCAGAGCACCGCCCGGCCCAAGCCGCCCCGTTCCCACAACGTGTGGGCATGCCGCCAGACGGCCAGCGAGGCCAGCACGCCGCCGATCCACAGCAGGAAACCTCCAGCCAGCGGCGCAGCCACGCGTTGACACGGGTAGCCGGCACGAGAAGGCTTCGGCACCACGCGCAGAAGGAACCAGACCAGCGCGGCCATGCCCAACACGGGGAGCAACAGGGCTGCCCAAGCCGTCCGATGACGTTGACCGCCCAAGAACTTCACTAAACGTACTTTCCAGGCCTGTTTTGGTGTGAACATCGCCATCGATCCCTCTGAAAACTGCACTCCCTCGTGTACGGACCCAACGTCGCTTAGAATACCACATTGTATGCGGATATGGAGGTCTCTTTTTCCCTTTTTCGGCCTGAGAGGCTTGATTCCGCGAGCATTATCAGCCCCGCCAATGAATATCCACATACACTGACGACCATTGCGCAGTCGCATCGCGAAGCGGGGCCGGGAAGGACAATTGTTTTCTTGGATCAGGGAGGATGTTGAATCCCCACAGGCGGGAACAGCACGCTCAGCGATCAAAGATCTCGCGGACACCTTCGAGCTTCATGGTGCCTTCCCCCGCGGTCGGTGCCAGGATGCCCCCCTCCCCAAACTCGTTCCAGGCATAGATGAGCACCGCCTTGAAGCGTTGGCCGCCACCGGTGTGGATCCCGAGCCGGGGCTCGTCGATCAGCGCCTGCTTCACCCGCGACAACGCTTCGCCCCACTCCTCGCGCGTCGGCATGGCAAACGCCGGGCGAGGATCCTTCCATGGCCGGGGATCCCAGCCCGCGGGCAGATACGGCACGTAGGGCCGTTCGCCCTCGCGCGCATGATGACGCCAGTAGCCCTCGGCATGCGCAACGAGTTTCGAGTAGGGATAGGGCGTCTCCCGCGGCTCGAGTTTGGGCATGTCCATGTAGGTCGTGAGAAAATCATACGGCGCGACAGGGTCCCCCGTGATCGGCCATCCCATCACCGTGCCTCCGCCGATCAGCGGATCCTTCATGCCCGCCTCCCTCACCATCCGGCGGAATGTTTCGATCCTCGCAGAAACCTTGGACGTCTCCTGGTCAGCCTGCTGCAGGAAGTGATGCGTGCTGTGAATCTTGAACACGGGCCGCCCGTCGAGCTGAAGGTAGCTGGGATGGCGCATGGCGTCGATCCACGTGCGACACGTCTGTTCCCAAAGTTCGTCACTCGTGATCCCGAAGGGGGGATGGTTCACGTATTCGATCGTGAACCGGAGACGCGGAGCTTGCTCGGATCTCATGAATTGCGTGAGCCCGACATTGAGCCTGGCCTGGTGGGGTTCATGCGGCGGGTCGGCGGTCTGGTCGTACCAGAGAATCTGGAAGAAGTCGATTCCGAAATCGGCGGCGGCGGCGATCTCCCGATCCATCGTCGCCTGATCGTTGAACTCTCCGAGCAGCGGGCGACGCTGCGGATATTCCGGCCGCCAGTCCCTGCCCGCGACATGATACTTATTGGGCAACTCACGCCACCAACCCGAAAAGTAGACGGCGCCGACCAGGAATTCATCCGCCTGTTCTTCGACGGCCGGAGGCGTATCTTCGACCTTCCGTTCCTCGGCAAATCCTGCCGCGGCCAGGCAGAGGACAATCCCCCATGTCCAGCGCGACTTGCGATGTCGATTCATGGTCACCCCTCCAGGGAACGGGCATCATCCCGCAGGATCTTTTCGACTTTCGGCACCGGCTTGTCCAGCGCGCCTTCGGGTCCCCACCACGCCCGCAAGTTCGCCGGCAACGGCTTGCGTTGCACCGGCTTCTTGTGCATCGCCTTGGTGGGAAGTTTCGGATCCTTGCAGAACACCATCTCCTTGCCCGGCGCTTTCGGCATCCATTCGCGAATCGCCTTGATGATGTCCTCATCCGGCGCATCCCACGTCGGAGCCCACCCGCGATAGCCCAACGTGTTCAGCTTGTTGTACCACCCGTCTTTCGTGCGATCCTTCTCATCCTTCGGCGGGCAGAAGCGGTCGGCGTTCCCGCAGTTGACATGCACGATGTGATCCCACATGTCCGCCTCGTCCAGAAGACGCTTGATCTCTTCCTGAAGACCGGAGGCCTTCACGTCCAGGTGGATCAGCGCCGCCCTTTGCCGTGCCAGCTCAAGAAACGCCACGAACGTCGGCATGCGCGTCTCCGGTGTCGAGTAAGGCCCCGATCTCTGATAACCCTTCGTGAGGCACTCGTAGTACGTCATGTTCTTGATCTTCTCGTCGTGGTTAAACATGGACTTCATGTCGCCGTCATGATTGAGCACGAGCACGCCATCTTTGGTTCTGTGAATGTCAATCTCCACGCCGTCTGCGCCGGCATCCAGTGCCGCCGCGATGGCCTCCAGCGAATTTTCCGGAGCGGCCTTGCGATCTCCCCGGTGTACCATCAAGATCACGCTCGCGCGACGCTCCGCCACGCGCGCGTGCCGCCGCTTCGCCTCCTCCGGTGATTCCTTCGGAAAGGTATTGATGTAGCCCAGGATCGGCGCTTTGCCCTGTACGGCGGAGGCACTGATCGCCATCGCCAGGACGCATGCCCAAGGCATTCCCACGTGTCGTATGCGCATGACTCATCCCTCGCTTCGATGATGTTGATGGTTGGATTCCGTTCGAGTCTCGAATTCACTTCTTCCCCAGGCTACGCTGTCGCGCAAAGAAATGGCGCAGCAGATCGCCGCACTCCTGCTTCAGAATTCCGGTCGTCATCTGGGGCTGATGGTTGAGCCGGCGGTCCTCGACGATATTGAAGACGGAGCCACATGCCCCAGCCTTCGGATCATCCGTCCCGAACACGAGCCGCTCGATCCGCGCCAGAACGATCGCCCCCGCGCACATCGCACACGGCTCCAGCGTGACGTACAGTGTGCATCCTTCCAGGCGCCAGGAACGTAGCTCCGCCGCCGCCGCCGTCAGCGCGATCATTTCCGCATGCGCCGTGGGATCCTGCAAGCGCTCGCGCTGGTTGTGCCCCCGGCCGATGACGCGATCCCCGTGAACGACGATCGCCCCCACCGGGACTTCGTCCATCTCCATGGCCGTCTCCGCCTCGCGCAGCGCCATGCGCATCATCATTTCATCGATCCGTGATTGTTCCGCTTCGTAGAGCATGGCGCCTCACGCCGTCGCTTCGTGCGATCTCGTTCAACCGGCCTTGGCCACGATGTCGTCCACGAGCGTCTTGATCCGTGCCTCACACGCCGCCGCAGCTTCCGACACGTTGTCCGTCTCCACGCGCATCAAGACGTAGAACTTGATCTTCGGCTCCGTCCCACTCGGCCGCGCGATCACCTTCGTTCCGTCGACGAGCGTGAACATGACCACATCCGCTTTCGGCAGGTCGTAGCGCCCCACAACTTCTCCGCCGGGCTTGGAAATGATGTGACCATTCATCAGGTCGGCGACCGTCTTCACCTCCGTCGCGCCGATCGACGACGGCGGCGCGGTGCGTAGTGCGTTCATCATCGCCTTGATCTTGTCCGCGCCTTCCTTGCCCTTGAGGGTGATGCTCTTTGCGCCCTCGTGGTAGTACCCGAACTTCGCGAACAGGTCGTTCAGCAGTTCATAGAGCGTCTTGCCCTGCGACGCCGCCCACGCCGCCACGTCCGCGATGTACGCCGTACTGGTCACGGCATCCTTGTCTCGCGTAAACGTCGCCGGCATGTAACCGTAGCTCTCCTCAGCGCCGAAGATGTACGTCTTGGAAGGCTTGCCGATCACGCGCGCCTGCTCGAATCCCTCGATCCTCTCACCAATCCATTTGAAGCCCGTGAGCGTCTCGATCACTTCCGCCCCGTACGCCCGCGCGATGTCCTTCATCATGTCGCCCGACACGACCGTCGTGATCAGTACGGCGTCCCTGGGGAAATTCCCCTTCGCCTTCAACTGCTCGCAGATGTAATACGTCAGCAGCGACGCGATGCGATTGCCCGTGACCAGCTGAAACGCACCCGTGTCATCACGCACGGCGATGCCGACGCGATCCGCGTCCGGGTCTGTGCCGATCACCAGGCTCGCGTTTTCTTTTTTTGCCAGTTCGATGCCCAGCGTCAGCGCCGCCCCCTCTTCCGGGTTCGGTGACTCCACCGTGGGGAACTCGCCGTCCGGCTCCGCCTGCTCGGGCACTTCGATCACCTGCTCGAAGCCGCGCCGTCTCAACGCCTCGGGTATGAGCGTTCCGCCAGTGCCGTGCAGATTCGTGAACACGATCTTCAGATCCTTGCCGTGCTCGCGGCTCAACTCCGGGCTCAGGCAGGACTGCTGCGCTTCTCGCAGGAAAGCCTCATCCACGTCGCGATCGATCATCACGATCAAGCCCTTGGCCTGCGCCTCTTCGAAATCCATTGTCTGGACGTTGCCGAACCCACCGACTGCCTCGACCTGTTCGATGATCAGCTTGTCGTGCGGCGGTACCACCTGCACACCATCCGACCAGTATGCCTTGAACCCATTGTATTCCGGGGGATTGTGACTGGCGGTGACCACCACGCCGGAAGTGCAACCGAGATGCCGGATCGCGAACGACAGTTCCGGCGTCGGGCGCAGTTCCGAAAACAGATACGCCTTGATCCCGTTGCCGGCCATGACGCAGGCGGTCCGCCGTGCGAACACATCGCTCATGCGCCGGCAGTCGTGGGCGATGGCCATGCCACTCGCCTTCGCCGCCTCCCCCTGCTGGGCAATGTAATTGGCCAGTCCCTGGGCCGCTGCACCCACGGTGTACACGTTCATCCGGTTCAGCCCCGCGCCGATTACGCCGCGAAGCCCTCCCGTCCCGAACGCCAGTGAACGATAGAAGCGATCGGTCAGTTCCTTCTCGTTCCCCGCTGCCACAAGGCTACGTATCTCTTCCTTGTCCGCCTCGGCAATGGCCGGATCGTTCAGCCAGGCGTCGATCTCGTGCTGAATACTGCTCTCCATCGGTCTCCCTCGAATTCATGGACAGGCATCGTGTCGCTCATGCTCCATGGGCCGTATCGTACCTCAATCAAAGGTCCATGGCACTGCGCGGGCGGTCCCGGGTGCGCGGCTTCCCCAGATCTTTCGCATGGACTGCGACGGGACGCTGCGCTATGCTTATCGCCTTGACACCGGTCTCATCCCCGGTGCCGGGCTTCCCAGCAAAATCGGGCCGGTAGCCCGTGACCACCTCATTTCAGGAGAAAGTCGAATGTCGCATCACATGGGAACGCTTAACCTGCGCTGGCGGATCGTCCTGGCCACGTTTGCGCTGATCGCGCTGGCCATGGGGCCCCTGCCCGGTGGCTGTGAACCGCAGACGGGAGGAAACGGGCTCTCCGATTCCGAACGCTGTCTGCCGGAAGGATGTAGTGCCGGCGAGGACTGCTACTCGGGCCGCTGCCTGACGCCGGAACAGGCTGCCGATGAGGGATTGACGGAAGCTGACATTACGGGCTGAATGGCAAGTCTCGAAGCGCCGTTCCCATTGGAAAGCGGCGGACGTGGTAATCAAGCCACGAAGGGTTCCATCGGCGTTTTCAGCGGGATGTCGAGTTCCTTGGCGAAGTAGGCGATGGTCTGGCGGATGCCGATATCGAGCGGGGTCTGCGGATCGTACCCGAGAACCTCGCGGGCGCGGGTCAGGTCGGGGCGACGGCGGACCGGGTCGTCGGCGGGCAGCGGGTCGTTCACCGTCGTCAGGGATTTCCCCAACGCCTGCTCGATCGCCTTGATCAACTCGAGCATCGTGATCTCGCTGTCGTTGCCGAGGTTCACCGGCTCCTCGAAGTCGCTGTTCATCAGCAGTCGCAAGCCTTCCACCAGGTCCCCCACGTAGCAGAAGCTCCTTGTCTGCGAGCCGTCGCCGTAAATGGTCAGCGGCTCGTTCCGAAGGGCCTGGCAGATGAAGTTGCTCATCACGCGGCCGTCGTTGACCGCCATGTTCGGGCCGTACGTGTTGAAGATCCGCGCGATGCGCGTCTCCATTTTGTGCTGGCGGCGGTAGTCGCTCACCAGCGTCTCCGCCACACGCTTGCCTTCGTCGTAGCAGCTTCGGATGCCGATCGGGTTCACGTGGCCCCAGTACGACTCCGGTTGTGGATGGACCTGCGGATCGCCGTAGATCTCCGAGGTGCTCGCCAGCAGCAGCCGCGCCCCGACCCGCTTGGCGAGCCCCAGCATGTGGTGCGTGCCGATGACGTTCGTCTTGATGGTCTTGACGGGGTTGTGCTGGTAGTGGACCGGGCTGGCCGGGCACGCCAGGTGATAGATCTGGTCCACCTCGAGCAGGATCGGCTGGATCACGTCGTGCCGGACGAATTCGAACCGCCCGCTGTGCAGCAGCTCGCTGTGGCGGTGCTCGAAATTCTCGCGACGGCCGGTGAAGAAGTTGTCCAGGCAGATGACGTGATGCCCGTCATCAAACAGCCGAAGGCACAGGTGCGACCCGATAAAGCCAGCGCCGCCGGTGACCAGTACGATTTTTCTGCTCATGAATCTGACCTCGAATCATCCCGTCTTCCCCCTTCACGGACGCGGGTATCGTGCAGGTGACACGACATCAGAGTCCTGCAACCTTATGCTATTCCTGCACTTGCCCGCCGTCTACTCCGCCGGGGAGAACCTCCGACGTGGCCGGAACTTTGCGATGGAGACTTGCCCTCAATTCCGTCGCCGCCATACACTTGCATGAACGGACGCGGGGGGCGTCCAAACGGGGAACCATCACAGGAGTTGTCGGTCAATGTCCGAGAAATCTCAAATTGGGGATCGTGGGAAGCACTCTGGACGCCTCGGACAGCCACTGGAGCCGATACGCCCCACGCAGCACGCGCCACATGCCGGATCGGGTCATTGGCGGAAACCCGGCCGTCCCCAGCCGGTGAAGACGTTGAAAATGGTCTTTCACGTCCACACGAACTACTCCGACGACGGCAACATGTCGCCCCAGGCCCTGCTCGCCGAGGCGGATCGCCGTCAGGTCACCTGCCTGACCGTCACCGACCACGACACCATGGACGGCGCCCGTCACGTGGCGGACATCGCCCCACGCCACATCCGCATCATCCAGGGGCAGGAAGTTTCGACTGCCGAGGGACATCTCATCGGCCTGTTTCTCCAAGAGGAAATTCCTGCCGGCCTGTCACCGCTGGACACGGCGGAGCGCATCCGCGACCAGGGCGGCCTTGTGATCGTGCCGCATCCGTTCAACACCATGTTCGACTGCAGCCTGAAGAGCGCGATCCACGATCTCGGAGGACTCATCGATGCCGTGGAGATCTTCAACGCCCAGAACGTCTCGCCGCTGCCGAACCGCAAGGCGGCCGCCTTCGCCCGGGACCATCATCTCCCCGCCATCGTCGGCGGCGACGTCCATCACCGGGGTTACCTTGACTCCACCTACCAATGGATCCCCGCATTCACCGACGCGCGATCCTTCATGAAGAGCCTGCAGAGCGCTCACTTCGTGGCCCGGCGTCACCCCCTGTCCTATTTTGTGCGATCCGCCAATGTCTTTGGCCGCGGTCTGCTGAACTGGCGGACATCCACCGATTACGGCGCTAACTGCGACCGAAGTCGGTCCCGGAGAACGCCGGCTTCACCCGCATTGCCCGCCGGCCAACAGGTGCTGCCGACGGAATAGATGTCCTTCCTTACGGATTCTCACTCCATGGAGGCCGCGCGCTGCACGCGTCAGCACGTTGGGTTAGACTGGTGCGTGCTGTGAGAATCATCCAGGGAGGAGACGACCGATGCCATTCACGATCGGCTGCCGCATCGCCAGTTACGGGGATTACCAGGATCGCGCCTGGACGCATCTTCGCGAAATCGGGATCGCCCATATCGAGATGCCCGTGCCCGAATCCGGAAAGTTCAAGGAGATGAAGCAGAAAGTGGCGGACAGCGGGCTGACCGTGACCTCGCTGCAGGCGCGCTGCGACATCACCCAGGAAGACGCCCCCGCCGTCATGGAGCCGCAGTTGGAGGCGTGCAAGGTCTTCCACGCGCCGATCTGCTTTCTCAGCGTGAAGGCAGGAGACACGGACCGGAACCTCGTCTGGGATCGACTCCGCGCCATCGGGGATCACGCCAGGACCTATGACGTGACCGTGGCCCTGGAAACCCACCCGGACCTTCTGATGAATGCCGATCTCGCCCGCGAGACCATCCAGGCGGTCGATCACCCGCACATCCGTGTCAACTTTGATACCGGCAATATCTATTTCTACAACCACGAGCGCTCGGCGCACGAAGATCTGGCCGCCATCATCGACCACGTTGCGGCGGTGCACCTCAAGGACAGCAACGGAGGTTACCAGGAATGGAACTTCCCGGAACTGGGCACGGGCGTCGTGGACTTCCCGAAGGTCTTTGGATTGCTGCGGGATAAGAAATTCAGCGGTCCGTGCACCATGGAACTGGAGGGAACGCGCGGTATCGAGCGATCGGAACAGGAGCAGTTGGATTACATTGCCAACTCGGTGAAGTATCTTCGCGAGCTCGGCGCGTTCGATTGAGATCCGCCCTGACGATTTCAACGGGGAACCGCACGCATGGCCAGGACGAATGTCACCATCTACCACAATCCCCGCTGCGGCAAGAGCCGCTCGGCACTCAAGCTCATCGAGGACGCCGGCATCGAACCGCAGGTGATCCGCTACCTTGAAGAGCCGCCCTCCGCCACACGCCTGCGTGAACTGCTCAAGCTTCTCGCGCTCAAACCCATCGAACTCATCCGCACGAAGGAAGCCGTCGCCCGGGAACTCGGCATCGGCAAGAAGGACTACACCGACGCCGAACTGGTGAAGCTGATGGTCGACAATCCCATCCTCATCGAACGCCCGATCGTCGTGAAGGGGAAGAAAGCCGTCGTCGCCCGACCGCCCGAGAAAGTGAATGACATCCTGTAAGGGATACCGGCGTTGATCCCGGCAGGGAATCGCGATCACTCCAGCCGCTGAAGCCGTAAGCCCGTATCCCGCTCCGCCGTCACCTGCTGGAGCACGACGGCGGCGACGCTGAAGTCGATGTTCTCGCGGATCTCTCCCGAGTCGACCTGCACCACGCCGGGCTCGATCAGGGATGGCACCGCCCCGCACAAATCCCCGACATCACAGATGAAACCGTCGTCATCGCGATCGGTCCCCGCGTAGATGGCGTATTCCCCGGCCGGCAGTGCATTGAGTTCGTACTGCCAGTCCCGCTCGGCGTCGGTCACATCCTGGGCGACCGAGGCGAGATCGTCCGGCGTCACCGCCAGCACGAAGATCACATCCTCAATCGTCTCCGGCGTGCCGACACTCATCGCCACATCGATGGTTCGCGGCTCGACACCTTCGGCAACCACCGTCACACGGCCGTTGTACTCCCCTTCGTCGAGGCCGGCGCGAATCACGCGCACCGCGATCGAAGAAGCGCTGGCATTGACCGCCGAGCCCTGGGCCTCCGCCTCGAGCCACCCCTCACCCTGCAACGTCTCGATCTCGAGGTCCGTCACGTTGAGGAAACCGCCCCCGGTGTTGGTTACGTTCACCTGAAACTCGGTACGCGTGTACTCGAAATCCAGCGAGGATGTACTCAATGCCAGGCCGGGGTCGCCGTCGACCACGCCCCCACCTCGCTCTGCCGCTTCACGCACCGCCGCTCCGGCATCGATCAGCCCGAACCCGTACGTGTCGTCCCGTCCGGCGCTGCCGAGATCCTGTGCGGTCAACTGCAGAATCTCCCGCAGTTCCGCGCCGCCCAGCGCCGGATTGGCGGCCAGCATCAAGGCCGCCACCCCGGAGACGTGCGGTGTCGCCATGCTTGTGCCGTTGCTGAAGATGTACAGATATTGCAGCGTCGCGCCGCCGTCGCTGCCCCCGATGCTGAGCACGCCGTCGCTGAATCCATCGCCGTTCAGGTCCGTCCCGGTGAAACCGCCCGGCGCCGCCAGTTCAATCGTCGAGCCCGAGTTGGAATAAGGCGCGAGTTCCAGTTCGAGATCCAGCGCCGACACGCTGACCACGTTGGGACTGGCAGCGGGATACGCGGGCTCTTGCGATGAATGATTTCCCGCCGCGCCGATCACGAGCACTCCCGCCGCGACGACATCGGCGATGGCGTCCAGTTCAATGTCCGACGCAGGATTTCCCGCCCGACCCGAGAGGCTCAGGTTGATGATCTGCGCCGGCTGTGGCGGTACCGTTCCGCTCACGTTCGGTAAACCGGCGGCAAATCGAATCGCCTCGGACACGTCGAAGGTCGAGCCACCATCCACGCCCAGGGCCCGCACCGGCATCAGCTTGGTCTGCCACGTGACTCCCGCCACACCGGTTCCGTTGTTGGTGGTGGCGGCGATCGTCCCGCCGACGTGCGTCCCGTGGAACGAACTCAGCCCCGGCCCGCCGAACAGGTCGCCCTCATCCTCCGGGTCGGGATCGCGGCCGTTGCCATCCCGCGCCGAAGCCGGGTCGTCAATGAAATCGTACCCCGCCACCAGCCGACCCTGGACGTCGGGATGATCACTCAATATGCCCGTATCCACGACCGCTACGATCACCTCATCGCTGCCGGTCGTCACGTCCCACGCTGACGGCAAATTAATCGTCTGGTAGTGCCATTGCAGAGGGTAGTATTCATCGTTCGGCTCGAGCGCGATACGGCGGCGCTGCTCGACCTCCGCGGAGCGCACGCCGCGCCTTCCGCGAAGCTCCGCCACGCGCGACAGCAGATCCACGCGTCGCGCCTGGGCGTCGTGCTTGGAATCCTCCTCCGCACAGATCGCGCGAACGACGCCCGATGGCGAACGCTCCAGCACACGCAGGCCCCGTGCACCAAGCGCCTGTTCCTGCTCATCGAATGGCACGTCATCCTCGAAGCGCACCAGCACTTCTTCACACGAAAGACTTTCGTCCACCGCGCTGAATGCCTCCGCCTTGCCGATCAAGGAGCGCGTCCGGATCCTCTCCGCGCTGGAAAGTTTGCCCCCCTTGCCCTCGGACGCAACGAAGGGCGAGTCCCCCGCATCTTCCGGGTCATCGGATGAATGGATCTCGAGATCGAGCTGGTACGACGAACGCCCCTCGAAGAGCGACACGACGATGATGAAAGGCCCCTCGATCTCGAAGGAGCCCACCTCGGGGATCGTCGTCCCGTCGAAGCACGCGGCGTACTCCGATACGCCTATGCCCCCCGGCGAGCAGATGAAGTTCTCAAAGTCATAGACGGCGAGGTCCAGATCCTCGGCCGGGCCGAATCCGTTGTCGACGAAGTTCAGCACCATGTCGACACGCACCGGTTCATCGGCGACGAACTCGAAAGCATCGATGAAATCGCCGGACAGTTCCGACACGTCACCGAACAGTGTATACACTTCCCCGGCGACCACCCGGGACACAAATTGCGTGCCCACGAGATCGTCGTTCGGCTCCTGCTCGCGCAGGGTCACCTTCTCCGATTCGGCTTGAACGATGAGTCGCCCCGAAATGCTGGCTTCCGGATCAGGCTCCGGTTCCGGTTGAGGCTCGGGGGCAGGATCCGGCTCGGGCTCGGGCTCCGGGTCCACAGGGGGGCCCGGTTGGGGATTTCCAGGATCGTCATCAGGGCCCGGGGCCGGATCGGGCGTGGCGGCGCCTCCACCGTCCACGGGAGTCTCGTCCGCCCCCGGACAACTGACGCCCAGCAAGGCCAGACCGAGCAGGACTGCCATGAACCACCGAACAGGTCCGGCTGAAATGTGCCTCTGCAAACATGGCATTGAAAGACAGGCTCCCCCGCATCGTTATCTGTTCAGCCAGCCGCCGGCCGGTCTACCGCGAACTCTCACTTATTCTAGTCTCACCAGATGCTCAACCAAACGGCTTTATTGCCCATTATCGGAGAGCCACTCACCGACTTCGCAATCCGGATCCAGCCGCACGGCCCGGCGGGCGACCTTCTCGGCTTCCTCCGTGTCCCCCGCCCGATGCAGCGCCATCGCCAGTTGGCAGTGGTAATCGGCTTCCGTTCCCTTCAACTGCGTCAGCACCCGGTACTCCCGGACTGCCTCGTCATGACGCTCCAATTCGGTGTAGTGTGCGCCGAGTCGCTCATGGACGTCCCGGCGGTACGGGTCGATCTGGATTGTCTGCTCGTACCAGTGAACCGCCTCCTCCGTCTCGCCCCGCTCCTCATGAATACGGCCGAGGTTGAACGGAATGTCGGCCTCGTCGGTACCCTGCTCAACCGACCGCATCAGGATCGGGAAAGCCTTCGCGTCGTCGCCCTCGTCGAGATAGAGCCCGGCCAGCGCTTCGAGTGACGCCCGATCGCGCGGCCAGATGTCCACCAGGCGCTCCAACGCCGCTCGCACCTCCGCCGGTTTCTCCTCCATCCGCGCCACCTGGACCAGCGCCTTCCACGCCCAGGGATCCTCCGGCTCGAGGTCCTTCAAACGCTCGGCGGTAGCACATATTTCTTCGATCACGTCGGCCGGCTTGGTGTCCCCTTCGCGCTCTTTCGGCCACGCGCCGATCAGGCGAAGCTGCAACTCGAGTCGAAGGACATCCCGAATCGGGTCGGTGGCAGCCTCCAGCGCTTCAGCCAGGAACTCCTGTGCTTCCGGGATGTCTCCGTCCTCCATCTGCATCGCCCCCAATCGCGCCAAGGCGATCGCCGCTTCTTCCCCCTTCGTTGAACTTGCTTGCTGCTTCAGCGCCTCTGCCGTCGGCCAGCGTTGGACATCGAGCCCCCATGCACTCATCTGCCCCGCCGCCCAATCCTCGAAACCGGCGATGAACGCCTTGGGAGACTGTTCCGTCAGCTCGGCGATCACCAGCTCCGGGGCAATCCCCTCGCGGAAGCGATCCAGCATCACCTGGATCACGCGCTCGCCCTGCCGCTCCGCCAGGTACTCGACCATCCACTCGCTCTGCGCATAAGCCAACGTCCGATCGGTCGGCCTCTGCGGTCGGGCGAAACCCCAATCGATCGTGTCCAACTCGAACAACCGATCGCTTCGCCATGCCGCCGCCAGCAGCAGACACCATTCCCACGGCCGCGGATGTTCCTCCGACAGCACTGCCAGCCCTTCCGTCAACCAGTGCGGAATCCGGTTGTCCGTCGCATCCAGCGTCACCGTGTGCACGAACTCGTGTCGTAAGACGCGCGCCCAGTTGTAGCTGCGAGACGCCGCCTCGACGCGCGGAGCGTCAATAGCAATCACGCGACCCGTCGAGGCGCCGATCGTGTGCAGCCACGGCTTGGCGGTGATGCGAATGGCGAACGATTGATGCTCCGGGAAGATCTCGACGATCGTCTTCTTTTCCGGCTCGCCGCCGTAACGATCGCAGATCTCCTCGTAGATCGACTCTATGTAGTCGGCGTAGTAGCTGCGCACGGCGGCGTCGGGATCCTCGACGGACTTGATGATGAAATGCGCGGTCTCGTCGCGGGTGAAGCGATCGAGATCGTCCAGCAGATCGAGCGTGTGCTTGGTCTCGACATTGTACGAGTCCAGCCGCCACGAAGTCTCCAGCACGCGACGGGCCGCCCGTTCCTCGCCACTCTGCATGTACATCAGCCCCAGGGCCGTCTGCGGATTCGCCCAGATCGGTTCGCGGCGAATCGCCTCCTGCAGATACGACTCGGCGTCGTCGAACTGCCTCCCCGCCGATAACCAGCTCCCCAACGTATAAGGCGCTAGGGGAGACTGCGCGTTGATCGCGTCCGCGCGTGCGTATGCTTCCCTGGCTTCATCAACCTTGTATTCCCGCCAGAGCGCGGCGGCGAGCAACCCGTACGCTTCGAGATCCTTTGCGTTCGTCTCCAGGGCACGACGCGCGGACTTCGCCGCTTCGGCAAATTTGCGTTCCTGCAGATGCAATTCGGCGGCGAAGCGATGGGCGAGGGGGCTCTTGTCATTGATGGCCCGCGCCTTGGCCAGGCGCTCATCCGCTTCCTCGAACTTCCACCCTTCCAGCGCGATTCGCCCCAGGCCGACATGCGCTTCCACGAGATTCGGATTGATCTCCAGCGCGGCCGTGTAATCCGACGCCGCATCGTGCAGGTTGTACTTGCTCAGCAGGAGATCCGCCGCCACCAGCCGCGCCGGCCAGTACGTCTTATCCACCCGCTCGTACACGGGCTGCAGAAGCTCATGCAACACATAGCGCGTGCGCTGCGACGCATCACGCCGCCGCGAGAGAATGGCATGGCGATAAATGCCGATGGCCGAGTTCGTCAGGATCTCCGCCCCGGCCGGGTACCCCCGTTTCAGCAGCGCATCGAACCAGGCGTAGACCTCGATGGCCTCGTTGCGCCGTCCCGATTCCTCCAGCAACCGGCCCACCCAGCGCCTGGCGGTCGAATCTCCGGGATCCAGGCGCAAGCCGCGCTGAGCATACTTCAATGCCTCCTCGGTGTGCCCGAGTTCGTGCTGCAGTTCCACCATCGCGTGAATCCATTCCGGATCCGCGGCGGCGTCGAATTCCACCGCTACAAGCGCTTCCAGCGCCTCGTCGTACTGCCCCGTGATCCGGGCCGTCCGGCCGATCCCCACGGCGGCAGTGATTCGACTCGATGGCACCTCCATCCAGGCGCGATAGGCCTCCAGCGCGCGCTCGTACTCGCCGGTCCAACTGGCCTCCCGAGCCACGTCGAGCGACGTCTCCGGCGTGTTCACAGCCGCGCCCCTCGGCTCACGCGCGCGATCGGGCGTCTCCACAGTTTGCGACAGCACCGCCGACACGAGCGTTGCACACATCAAAGCAGACACCAGCTTAAATGGCATCGTTCAGGTACCCTTTAGGTGAACATTGAAATCGGCGAGACATCGTGCGGGCGAACTCTCGCAATACTTTATCGGAGGCTCATGTTACGCCTTGACAGTTGCAATTGTCCATGTGCGCGAGATATGATAATAGGCGTCTGAGTCGCCTTCACTGGGAAAATGTTCTTATCATCGAGGTTCGGCATCCGCCACGGAGAGGGAATCCCTGTGTCATTACCTTACGACCGATCATGTGTCCGCATGCACTGCGTCAACATTCGCCGTGAGCAGCTTGTCACCGCCCTGCTCCTCGGGATGTGGGCTCCACTCCAGGCGGACCCCGTGCCGACCACGCTGAACGATTTCATTCTGCCCGGCACGCAGCCCAACACTCTCCCAACCCAGATTCAGACCTCCGACAACTGTACGCAGTGCCACGGCGCCAACACCGACATGCATGACCAGTGGGAAGGCAGCCTGATGGCCCACGCCGCGCGGGATCCGCTCTTCTACGCCTGCCTGACGATCGCCAACCAGGATGCCCCCGGCTCCGGCGAGTTGTGTATCCGCTGCCACGCCCCACGCGCCTGGCTCGATGGTCGCTCCACGCCCCCGGACGCCTCGCTTCTGACCGCCGCCGATCGCGATTCGGTCAACTGCATGTTCTGCCACAAGATGGTGGACCCGATCGATCCCTTCAACGACGCCCCCGCCCAGGACGCCGCCATCCTCGCCGCCCTGGGCAACAACGTTCCGACATCCCTGCACTCCGGCATGTTCGTGATCGACCCGAACGACAACGCCCGTCGCGGACCGTTCGACGACACGACGCCCATCAGTCACTCGTCCATCTATTCGCCGTTTCACGCGCGCAGCGAAATGTGTGCGACCTGCCACGACGTGAGCAACCCGGTTTACACGAAACAGCCCGACGGCACCTACGCCGCCAACGCCTTCGATACGCCTCCCGCCGACGACGACAAGCTCACCATGTTCCCGATCGAGCGTACGTACTCCGAGTGGGTCAACAGTGCGTTCGCCGTCGCCCCCATCGAGATGAATGGGCGCTTCGGCGGCAACAAGACGGCGGTCAGCACCTGCCAAGACTGTCACATGCCGGATTCGTCCGGGTCGGCATGCATCGTCAACGGCTTCGAACTGGGGGTGAATCGCAACGATCGTCCCTCGCACGAACTCGCCGGTGCCGCCACATGGCAACTGGATGCCATCGCCAACCTCTACCCCGGTGAAGTCAACGCGGCGGCGCTGGCCAATCAGAAACTCAAGAACATCAGCATGCTCGAGCGCGCCGCATCATTGGAACTCGACCAGGAGGCATTGACCCTCCGCGTGCGTGTCATCAACGAGACCGGTCACAAGCTTCCCTCGGGCTACCCCGAAGGCCGGCGCATCTGGCTGAACGTCATTTACCGTGACATGTTCGACGCTATCGTCGGCGAGTACGGCTACTACGATTACGTCAACGCCGATCTCGACACCGCATCGACCAAGGTGTACGAAACGCACCTCGGCATCGACGAAACGATCAGCGGCATCACCAACATCCCGGCGGGGCATTCCTTCCACTTCGTGCTCAACAACGTGATCCTCAGCGACAACCGGATCCCGCCGCGCGGTTTCGACAACGCCACCTGGGCCGCCAACCAGATCGCGCCCGTCGATTACACCTATGAGGATGGTCAGTACTGGGACGATTCGTGGTATCCGATTCCCGACCAAGCCGTGACTGCCGAGGTCACGCTCTACTATCAGGCCTCCTCCAAGGAGTACATCGAGTTCCTGCGCGACGCCAACTATACGAACAACGACGGTATCACGCTCTACAATCAATGGGTCGCGACCGGCAAGTCCGCACCCGTCGCCATGGCGGACATGACCTTCAACCTGCTCGACCTCGCGTATGGCGACTTCGATGCGGATGGTGACGTGGATTCCGTTGACGCCGAACGGTTCCTGGACTGCCCGTCGCTGCCGACGGTTCCCTATTCGCAGGAATGTGCGCCACTCGACGGTGACATGGATGGCGATGTCGACCAGTCCGACCTCGCCCTCTTCCAGCTCAACCTGACTCCCCCGCCGCCGGAATGAGAGGATGGCCACAATCGCCACCAGCTCCTATTCTCTTGTGATCGAGAAACACATTCACAAGACAACAGGAGAGTAACATGCGCGTCATGGTGGTCGGAGCGTCGCGGAACCCGGAAAAATACGGCAACAAGGCGGTGGCGGCATACAAGCGGCAGGGACACGAGGTGCTGCCGGTCAATCCCGCCGGCGGCGAGATCGAGGGCTTCACCGTCTACACGGATATTGCATCCGTACCCGGACCCCTCGATCGCGCCACGCTCTACCTTCCCCCCGAAAGCGGCATGGAGGCGATCGAGGCGATTGCCCAACGGGGTGATGTGAAGGAAGTCTGGCTCAACCCTGGTTCCGAATCCCCCGAACTCGTGGACAAGGCCAAGGAGCTCGGCCTCGATCCCATCCAGGCCTGTTCCATCGTCGCCATCGGCGAGCGGCCCTGATACTTGATCCTTTAGCCAGACTCCGCAAGTGAGCGGATGATGTCCGTTGTTCATGGAGCGCGCCGGTCTACCTGGCGCGTCGCCCGAACCACATGCCGACAACGACAGCCAGAATCTGCACACCCAGGAACAGCCCGTAAACCGGCCCGGTCAGCGCGATCAGCCAGACGCTTTCGGGCACCACACGCGCCAGCCACCAGCCTGCGAAGTCGAACAGCAACGCCACCATCGGCACGGCAACGACCCAGCCCTTGATCGCCCGCGGAAGTCCCGTGCCCAGCACCAGCACGCTTGTCACCAGTGTGAACATCGGAATACTGAGCATGTGCGCATGCGTGATGAGAATCAGGTGCTTTCGGGACACTGGTGGAATCTCCGCCACACCGGTCTGGTTGACGGTATCGCTGTTCGTGTACTTGCTGACCAGTTCAAAACTGACATCGTCAAAGACATCCATGGCGAACGGTGAGCGGTGTGCGTCTTCCTCGCCGGGTTCACCATCGGGCATGTGACAGCGCACACAGTGATCCTGAAAGATCGCCTGCGGGCTCTTGTCCGCCGGGGCGAGGTCAATGGTGAACTCCTCTTCTTTCGCTCCGGAAACGAGCCACGCCTCCAACGTCTCAAATTCCGCATCCGTCGGAATGAACTCGCGCATCGAGCCCCGAATCATCTCCAGCATACGCGACGGCAGCTGCGTCTCCTCCGTCACTTCCACCGTCAGTCCCGCGTACACCGCCTTGAGATCATCGAACGTCAAACCCGGCTTTCCGTCGGCGTTGTGATGCGTTTCGTAAATCTGGGCCAGCGCGAAGAGGTACCCCGTGCCGATCATCGCAAGAAAGGCGGTCATCATGATCCGCAGAGAGATCGGCCAATCCCTCAGTCGCAATGATAAACTTGCTTCGCTCAAGGCGGACTCCTCAGGTACGCACCGTACATGCTCATCTCATCTTCGCGGATGAATTCCCCGGAGGCAACGTTTCAGGTTTTCAGAACATTCCTCAGAAAGCCGCGGAATCCGAAACGATGCGCGTGTTGTACGTCGCATCCCATTCCCGATGCGCCTCCGACCATGGAAAGCTCCCCTGCGCCGCATCGGGATAATCCGGCATGGCGTGATAGGGCAGCGGCTCGACCGTCGCGGAAGTGGCGGTCTGGTGATAGTTGTCCTTCACCCATCCCGCCACGCGCAGCAGGACCGTCCGCGACATGCCCTTCTTCAACGCGGGCAATTCGGAGGCGTCGTAGAGCAAACGCACCTGCTCCCCCGCCCCGAAGATCACGTACCGATCGTCCGCTTCGCCCATCAATGCCCGGACGTCACCGAACCGGGTGTAGCGCCCGGTCATCTTCGGCCATCGATACGTCAGTCCGGGATCCAGCGGCTGATCGATCAGCGCGCGGTCGCCGTAATCGTATTGCTCCGGCTGGCCGAGAACTTCCGGCGCGCGGTAACGCGGAAATCCCGTGTACGCCAGTTCCGCCCGTTCCGGTGCCAACCGTGTGACGTGGAACGGCGCATCCCGAGCCACCACGCCCATCCGTGCCCAGTCCCAGTAAACGCAGATGTTCGTCGAAATCCGCAGCGTCCCGTCCCCCGAAAGCACACCCGGATCGAGTTCGACCGTCATCGTGCGCGGAAAACCTGCCGGGGCGCCGATGTTTTCACTCAGCAATTCCCAGGAGCCGTCATCGCGAAGCCGTTCCAGCCGCGGCATCTCGAAGCGCAAGCCTTGTTCCGCTGCCACGTACTGCACCGGAGAGCCGGGAAATTTCAGGTACCCATGAAGCAGCAGCACGAGCCGCTCATCTTCGGGGACCTCTTCAAATTGCAGTTCCACCGCATGACGCTCGGCAAAACCGGGCAGGCTCAGATGTGTGAAGCCATTGATCGTCTTCCCGTCGTCGGGCGCTTCCAATTCCTTCAGACGATCGCGGCCCTCAAGATCGCGCGCCGCGACGGGCGCGAGCATGCGGCGCACCGCGAAAAGCTTGTCCTCCGGAAACGGCGGCGGTCCGCTGAAGCGTTCGTTCGGAAAGATGCGAACGTCTTCATCATGATCCACCGCCACAAGTTGCGCCTGATCGAGATACGCCACCTCGCGAAGACACTCGTGCACGACGAAGTCATAATAGCCGTCACGCTTTCCGAGCAGCGTTGAAGGAATACGAATGTGTTCATCGGGATCGCAGGTCGCGTACACATTCGGCGCGACGTAGAGTCCGGGTGGTGAGGCCGCCAGGATGTCCCCCATGAAGCGGTAGCGTTTTCCGTCCCACACGAAGAGGAAGGGACAACTGGCCACGCGGACGTCCACTTCGCGAATCGTCGCCACATGTTTCGTGGCGAACGGGCACTCCGGAACACCCTGGATCGTCCCGCTCGGCCACAGGATCTCCAACGAGCATCCCTCGGGCGTGTCGCCGGTATCTCCCAGCCCGAAGTGGAGCCGTGTGCCCGCCTGCACCAGAAATCCCGAGGCGGTGGCACTTCGTCGAAGCTGTGCATAGCGGCCCGCACGCAGAAGGACCTTCGCGCCGGTCGGGCAGGAAAATTTCCAATGGTGTTCCGTCGGCGCGGAGCGGGCGAGATCGACATGAACGCCCCGAAATCCGTTGGCCGTCGTGTTCTTCCAGATACGCAACCCCTCGGCGGTGCGAATGGCCAGATCCATCCGGCCGTCGTTGTCCAGATCCACCGGAGCAAGCACCCAGGCCGGACCCGGGACGCTCCATGCCGGATCGCGTTGAAGCGTCAGTCGGCCCAGGCCATCATTAACCAGCACACAGAAGAACATGCCCTCCCCGCGCGACGGGTACAGCGCCACGAGATCCAGATCCCCATCATTGTCGACATCGACCGGGGCGATACCGGTCACCAGCAACTCGCCCTGCGCGTCCGGCCACTGTTCGAGGGCGTCGGGATCCTCGATCAGCCGTCCTTCGCGATTGAACAGCACGCGAATCGCGCGTTCGCCCCGTCCCGCCAGGATCACATCGAGCCGTCCGTTATTGTCCAGGTCACCGAGGGCCGCGTTACCCAGCTGAAATCCGCCCGGCTCCCAATCGACGGCGTCCGGGTTCCATGTGAATCCCGACTCACGCTTGTTTTCGTATACGCGCAAACCTCCTTCGAACGTCCCGAATGCAATGCCATCGGCATCGAGATCACGATCCACGTCCGACCAGAGGATGCCCATGATGCCGCCCTGGTCCCGGCCGATTCCCCAGTCGTCCGGCGCAGGTTCAAAGGCCTTGAGGCTTCCCCCGGGTATCGGCTCCGTGGGCGCATCGCGCGGCACGACATTCCGCAGGATGAGATTGGTCGGCGCCTGCGCCTCGGCAGAGCCGCCTCCGAAGAGGAGCCCGGGCCAGAAAAGATCCTCATCGCCGTCGTGATCGATGTCTTCCAGCGAAGGCTGCCCAAGAGCGGCGGGAAGATCCGCTTCTCCGGCATTGCTCACGATCGCAAACGTGTTCCCCTGGTTCACGAGCAACTCGCCGCGCTTCCGGCCCGAGACGATCAGATCCGGATCGCCGTCTCGATCCCAGTCCGCCGCCACGCCCGTTCTAGCTCCATCGAGGGCATCGACACCCCAGGCAGCGGAGGCATCTTCCAAGCGGATCGCGCCGGACGGTTCGGCGGCGCTCTCGGGTTCCGGTGATGCATTGAGCCAGAGTTGCGTCGCGGCCATCCCGCCGGGAAGAAACAGATCCTGACGGCCGTCCCCGTTGGCATCCAGGACGATGAGTCCCGCCATATCGCTGATGCCTTGCCCCTCAGAAGGTACTGCTGTCCCCGCGCCGGCGGTGACATCCTCAAATCGAATCGGTTCCTCGGATTCCGAGATCTGCGCCGTGTCCCCCAGGCCGAAGAGCGGCATCGCCTGGGCAAAGGGCCCCCGCTCGGTATATCCCATCGCCGAAAAGCGGACCGATTTACCCATCGTGTTCAGTTCCTGAACACGTTGCCGATGCGAGGCGGCGCGCTCCCGCGCCTCCGGATCGTCAGCGCGAAGACGGCTCAACAAAGACGCATAGCTTTGGTGTGCGGGAATGAAATGGGGGTCGAGTTCCAGGCAGCGCTGAAATTGCTCGAGTGCGTCTTCCTCTCGATCCAGGTAGTCCAGGGCCAATCCGAGGCGGTATCGGCCGAAGACGTCGTCCGGCACCTGGGCGACGAAGCGTTCCGCGTAATTAAGCATTTGCTCGAGGGCGTCATCCTCGGCGGATTCCTCCGCCAGCAGTGTGAGATGGTACAAGGCATACGGTTGATCGGGGTCCGCCTCAATGACGCGCTCGAAAATGGCCTTGCCGACATCGCTGCAGGGTGAACCGATGTGGACGTAGACGGTGGCTTCGTTGATCGCCCCTTCGACGCGATGGGGAAGAAGCTGCTGGACCTTGAGAAATTCCTGCAGGGCGAGCTTTGATTGCCCCGCCGTCAGATACGCGATCCCGCGATGATTGGCCTGTGTGGCCAGATGCTCTCGTGCGGCTTGCTCGGCGGGCACATCCAGGTCGATCTCACTGTCGAATTCCATGAAGGTATGGCATTTCGACCGGTCGATGCCTTCCAGCGACACCTGTGCCGTGACGCCCCCTCCGGAAGTCGCCGTGTCGGCGGGGTCGCTATCGTCGCGACAACTGCAGAGGCAGATGAAAACCAACGCCCATGCCCGCGCGATCCGCCCCGGCCGGATTCGAAGTTGCCTTGTGATTGCTCGCACGCCCGACTCCTTCCACGATATGCCATCCACTGTCATCCTGGTGAATGGAATAACGGTAACAGAGTCGGAAGAATTGGCAACCGGTTCCGGGACAGGTCAGCCGGGATCCTCTGTCGTACTACCGGGGACGGCGGGCATGTCGGGCAATGTTGAAACCTGAATCTGAGCCGTGGCGTACACCGGCGTCTTCCAGATCGGCACGTCCTGCTTGATGGCGTCCAGGAGATCGTTCATGGCCTGCATGGCCTGGCGATGATGGGGCGCGGTGACCTGCATGCGGAAAGACAGCTTCCCGACTGGAACGAAACCCGTGCTGTGCCGGACTTTCACCGAGTAGAGACCGTGATCCTGTTTGGCGCGATAAGCAAGGCGCTGCAATTCAAACGTTGCCATCGGCTCGTAGACTTCGTACTTCAGCCCCCTGAGATCAGGCCGTTCTTCGTCCGCATGGACCACCCCCACAAAGCACAGTTTGGCCCCGGCATCCTCCGGCATCCGATTCCACCCCTTGGAAGGGGTCTCCTCGGCCAGCGGTCCATCTACAATCTGAACCTCGATGCTCACCCGCCATTCACCATTCCGATCAGGGCCAGTTCGTCCGTGGCCGTGATGCGTTCCTGGCCCTTGGCATAGGCGTGGTTGATGGCCAGTCGGCAGTGAGGAAGGATGGGAATCAGGGCCGGCTCACTCCGGGCGAGATACTCGTCCACCAGCCTTGCCGCATTCAACGGCCCTTCAATCGTCAGTTCGATCAGGCGTCGACCTACCATGTCGGCCACGGGGCCGAACAACTGTACGGCAATCTGCATGATGTGCTACCTCGACAGGCGATCGTGCGAAAGGTGCTCAATCGGCAGGCGGACATGATTCCCCAGAAGCCAGGTTCCGATTGATCCTGTTGTGTCAGCCGGCCTGAGGTTATTAATAGCAAGAACTGTGCCAGAACCGGTCACACCCTTGGAGATCGCCGAAGAGGATCAGGACGTCTGCTTTGCGCGGGGAGGGCGTTCCATGAGAAGCGTTGTGCGCTCCCAGTCGTCAGATTTCAACGTCCATTGAAGCATCCGTTTGGCTTCCTTGAGAAACGTACGACGGCTCATATGGGAGAGGACGATGTTCGGGCTCTCCACCCGCTCATAGAGTTCAGGAAGATCGCTGATGTGGATGTGTTTACCCATACGGGCGCGTTCGAGGTGATCGGCGTCGAAAAAGGTACACTCGACGATGAGGACCTCGGCCTTACGTACGTGCTCATGGTCGAGATAGTCGCCCAGGGCACTGTCACCGCAGAAGGCGACACGCGGCATCTCCAGGCGGTACTCGATGATCTCGCCCTGACGCTTCAATTCCGCAATCTGCTGTCCGGAATACGTGGCGTACTCGGGCTTGAGCTTCTTGCGGACCTCGATGACGGAAAACCCCAGGCTCGGCCCCCCGTGCCGGACCCGGAACGGCCGGGCCACCAGGTCCCGGCGGAGGGTCACGTCCTCGTCTTCATCCACGCCGATCAGCCTGGCCTGGGAGACGTGCCCCTCGATCTCGCCCCAGACCTGCAGGAGCCGCTGGATCGGCGGAATCAGCTTGTGATGGGCAATCACGCAACCCGGTGCCACGCCCTGAAAACCGCGTTGAGAGAGGTAATAGGCGAGTCCGGCGGCGTGATCCATGTGCCCGTGCGACAGGCAGACGTGATCGATCGAGATCAGCTCGCGTGGAGCCCTTCCGACGTCGAACGCCACGTTCATCTCCGGCACGATGATGACCGTCTCCTCTCCGGCCAAACTGAAGCCCTGGAGGCGGAGCGTACCCACGGTTTTCTCAATCAATCGCGAAGCCATCCCGGTAATATCGCCCGATCGCCTCCTCTTGCCAAGCGTCCACCGGTGAAGGCGGCGAAATTCGAAACCGCCTATATCTTGGGCTGTGAAATCCGATATACTCCACATTTGCGGCTCCACGCCCGTGACGAGCCGGGATTGTTACGTTTTCATGTCGTTTTCGGGATGGTTCGATGACCCGGTCATCGAGGATTTCACAGGTCTTCTCATGCGTTGCCCTTATTGCAAGGAAATCAACCAGGACAAGGTCATCGATTCGCGGATGAGCGAGGGGGGCGAGGTGATCCGCCGGCGGCGCACGTGCCTGGCCTGCGGGAAGCGATTCACCACGAAGGAACGGATCGAGCACGACGTGAAGCTGATGGTCGTGAAGCGGGACGGGAACCGCGTGCCCTACGATCGCGTCAAGATCCTTGGCGGCATTCAGCGTGCGTGCTACAAGCGTCCCATCGAGGAGGAGAAGATGGTGGCGATGGTGGACGACGTGGAGGATACCGTGTTCAAACTCCACGACCGGGAAGTCAGCAGCAGCACGATCGGCTCTCTCGTCGGCGAGCGGCTGCGCGACCTCGATCAGATCGCCTATGTTCGTTTCGCCAGCGTGTATCGCCGATTCCAGGATCTCGGCGAACTCATCGACGAAGCCAAGGACGTCATGGACCGCGGCATCACCCGCCTCCCGGGGCAGCAGGCGCTGTTTGAGTAGCACCCCGAGAAAGCCCATCAACACCTCAAGACAAGGATGCCATTGAATGCCCGAGGAATATCGCATCGCCGTCATCGGTCGCACCGGCAAGGGGGATTACGGTCACGGGTTGGCCGAGGCGTGGAAGGATGTGCCGAACGCGCGGATCGTGGCGGTGGCGGACGAGGATGAGAAGGGACGCGCCGATGCCGTGGAGAAGTTCGGGGCCAAGCGCGGCTACGCCGACTATCGCGTGATGCTCCAGAAGGAACAACCGGACATCGTGACCATCGCCCCGCGCTGGGTAGACTGTCACCACGCCATGGCGATGGCGGCGGCGGAATTCGGTTGTCACGTGTATATGGAAAAGCCGCTCTGCCGGACGCTCGCCGAGGCGGACGAAATCGTCGAGGCCTTCCAGAGCAAGCATCTCAAGATGGCGGTCTCCGCCCAGACGCGTTATGCCCCGCGGCTGCATCGCGTCAAGGAACTCATTGACGAAGGCAAGCTCGGCGACGTGGTCGAGATGCGCGGCCGGGGCAAGGAGGATCATCGCGGTGGCGGTGAGGATCTGCTGGTCCTGGGCTACCACATCATGGACATGATGCGGTTTCTCCGTGGCGATGCGACGTGGTGCATGGCTTCGGTCACCGCCAAGGGCAAGCCCATCACCAAGAAGGATATCCGCACGGAAAACGGGGACGGCATCGACTACATCGCCGGGGACGCGGTCAGCGCTATGTACGGCTTCGCCCACCCCACCACCGGCTATTTCGGGTCGCACGTCGCCAAGGATCACGCCTGGTCGCGCTTCGGCCTGAACATCTACGGCACCAAGGGGATGGTGACGCTGACTCACGGCTCACTGCCCGAGGCGCACTTCATCGAGGACCCCGGCTGGGCGCCGGGACGCTCGAAGGCCGAATGGATCCCGATCAGCAGCGACGGCCTCGGCAAGCCGGAGACGATCACCGACGCCTCTCACCACCCCTCCAATGTCGCCACGTGCAAAGACCTGATTCACGCCATCGAGAGCGACACCCAGCCGATCAGCAGCGTCACGGACGCCCGCGCCGCCCTGGAGATGATCATGGGGGCGTACGAATCCGAGCGGACCGGCCGGCGAATTGATTTCCCGATGAAAACGCGGAAGCATCCGCTCAGCCTGTATTGATGCCCTTCGAGGGCGAACCAGCCTGTATCAGGCCGGTTTCTTCGCATGGCGATCACCGGCCGATCCCCCTCCTCAAGAACAGGTCTCCCGCTTGCCGATCAATGACGTATGAATACTCTAGCCGTCATTCTCGCGCGGGCCGGCAGCAAGGGACTTCCCGACAAGTGCGTTCTGCCCCTCTGCGGGCGCCCGGTGATCGCCTATACGATCTCCCACGCCCAACAAAGCCGGTATGTGACCGACATCGTGCTGAGCACCGACTCGGCCAAGGCAAAATCCCTCGCCCAGCTCGCGGGCGTGACCGTCATCGATCGGCCCGATGAGCTTGCCCACGATACCGCCCGGGTTGACGACGCGGTGCGCCATGCCGTCACGGAATACGAGGCGGAGGCGGGCGGGCGCGTCGACGCGGTGGTCATCCTGTACGGCAACATCCCGGTCCGCGGGGACGAGATCATCGACAAGTGCGTGAATCACCTGATCGAGACCGGCTGCGATTCAGTTCGGACGCTGACCCCGGCGGGCAAGAACCATCCCGACTGGGCACATCGGCTCGACGGCGATCGCATGATCCAGTTCCGTGAGAACAGTATCCACCGCCGGCAGGAACTGGACCCGGTGTACTTCCATGACAGCGCGGTGGTGGTCGTGACGCGGGATGCGCTGTTCGCCGCAGCCGGCCAGGAGGATCCGCACCGGTTTTTCGGTGACGAGCGCCACGGTATGGTCCAGAAGCCCGAAGATACCGTCGATATCGACACCGCCGTCGACTTCTACCTGGCCGAGGCCATTCTGCGAATGCGCAGTGAGCAGGCCATCATCGATCGTCCCACAGGCGGTTCGCGCCGTCCCGTGTTTACTGCCGCCATTGCCGTCGGGAGCTAAAGGCATGTCATTCCTGGAGCCCGAAGGCTTCACCATCGGCCCCGCACGCATCGCCAACGACGCGCCGGTGTACGTCGTGGCGGAGATCGGTGTGAATCATGACGGCCGGGTGGATGTGGCCCGCGAGCTGATCCATGCCGCCGCCGATGCCGAAGCCGATGCGGTCAAGTTCCAGGTCTTTTCCGCCGATCGCCTCGTAGCCCGCAACGCTCCCGCCGCCGCCTATCAGCAGTCGGCCACCTCGGCCACGACACAGTACGAACTTCTCAAGAACCTGGAGCTGAGCGAGCGCGACTTCGCCGACCTGGCGGCCTACGCCGGGCAGTGCGGCGTCGAGTTCGTCGCCACCCCCTTTTCCGTCGAGGATCTCAACTTTCTCGTCGATCTCGGCGTGAGGGTGCTGAAGATCGCCTCACCGGATATCGTGCATATCCCTCTGCTGGAAGCCGCCGCCGCCTCACATCTCCCGATCATCGCTTCGACCGGAACGGCCAACGAGGATGAGATTGCCGAAGCGCTGCAGATCTTCGCCCGCCCCGATGCCGGTGCCCTGGCATTGCTCCACTGCGTCAGCAGCTACCCGACGCGCGAAGAGGACGCCAATCTTCGCGCCATCCGCGCGCTTGGGGAAACCTTTGAATTGCCCGTGGGATTCAGCGACCACACCGCCTCCCTGACGATGGGCAGCTTTGCCGCCGCCGCCGGCGCGGTCATTATCGAAAAGCACATCACCCTCGATCGCGGTCGCCCGGGGCCCGACCATGGATTCTCGCTGGAACCGCACCAAATGGCGGAGTACATCCGAAGCATTCGCGCGACGGAGCAGTTGCTCGGCGACGGGAGAATCGAACCGGCCAGCTGTGAAAGCGAAGTCCGCCAACTGGCTCGACGAAGCGTGGTCGCCGCCCGGGAGATTCCCAAGGGAACGCGGATCACGAGCGAACTGTTGACGCTCAAACGACCGGCGGGAGGCATCGCACCGCGCGATCTCTATCGCCTGATCGGATGCGTGGCCGCGGAGACAATCCCGGCGGACGGTCTCCTGAGTTGGGCGCGTGTGCTGGACCCGACCCCGGCGCTTGATGCGACTCCTTCCTGACGGTTGGCTTCATGACTTCCCGCGCCTCAACCCGCCGCCTGCCCCGCCGCCCGAAACGCATCGCGTTGATCACTGGGACGCGCGCCGAGTTCGGCATGATCGAAACGATCCTGCATGCATTGAGCGAGGAACGCCGGCTCGATCCCAAGCTGATTGTCACCGGCATGCACCTGCTCAAGCGATTCGGCCATACGATTGATACGATTCGTGAGAGCGGATGGCATGTCGACGCGACGGTACGCATGCAGACCGGCAAGGATGTGGGGGGAGACGAAGGTCACGCATTGGGGCGCGGCATCGACGGCATCGCGAAAGCTCTGGACCGGCTGAAGTGCGACAGCGTGCTGGTTCTCGGCGATCGGATCGAGGCGTTCGCCGGCGCTTCCGCCGCCTGCCTGAGTCGACGGCTTCTGCTGCACAGTCACGGGGGAGATCGCGCGCTCGGCGACGTGGACGACCGGCTTCGCGACGCAATCACCAGAATGGCTCACGTTCATCTGGCGGCCTCCCGGGACGCCGTTGATCGACTGAAACGCATGGGCGAAGAACCCCGACGCATCCACAACGTCGGCGCGCCGGGACTCGACGCCATTCGCGCGTTTCGTCAGTGGCTTCGCACCAATCGTACCGAAGCCGAAGACCGTCTCGCGGAGTTGGTTCCCGGCGGCGTGAAGGCGGAGTACGCTCTGGTTCTTCATCACCCTTGCGGGCGGTCCGCGGTCGAGGAAGCGCGTGTCATGCGTCGCGTGGTGCAGAGCGTCGAGAAGGCGGGGCTGAGCGGCGTCATCATTCACCCCAACACCGATCCGGGTCATTCCGGAATCGTCAAGGCCATCGGCACGCACACGCGCCGCAAAGGGTGGCCCAGTTTCCCGTCCCTGGCCCGGCCAGACTATCTCCTGCTCGCCCATCATGCCGCCCTGCTGATCGGGAACTCGTCCAGCGGCATCATCGAGTCGGCGGCCATCGGCGTTCGCGCCGTCAATGTCGGTTCGCGCCAGCAGGGCCGACTCCGCTGCGGCCCCTCCGTCGTGGATACGTCCGAAAATCCGCAAGCGATTCGGTCGGCGATTCGAAAGGCCCTCCGGATGCCCCGGCCTTCGCCGTCGAAGTCCGTCTATGGGGACGGCAGGTCCGGTACGCGCATCAGGAAAGTTCTCGACCGTCTTATAATCACTGATCTGCTGTTAAGAAAAACCTTTACCTATTAGACGGCCTGCATCGAATCTAAACCCGCATCACTTAGGGGACGATTCCTAACTCGTAAGGGAGGCTCGACTCTCTCGGTTATCGATGTTTCAATACAGGATGATAAGCCGATGCCATTGCCCACGGCCGCTTCAGATCCCGCGCAAGTCGTCAAGATCGCGCTGGGAAAAATCGGGGATATCGCGACGCTGCCGGAGGTCACCGCGAAGATCATAACCGTGGTGGATGATCCCAAGAGCACGGCTCGCGATCTGCACAACATCATCAAGAACGATCCCGCGCTGGCCACCAAGATTCTGAAGGTCGTCAACTCGGCGTTCTACGGTCTTCCGGGGCAGGTCTCCGATCTCGATCGTGCGATCGTTCTGCTCGGGCTCAGCGCCGTGAAGAACATCGCCATCTCGGCATCGATCAGCCGGCTGTTCAAGTCCGAGAAGATTACCGACGACTACAGCGCCCGCGATATCTGGAAACACAGCGTCGCTGTGGCCGTGGCCACGCGCGAATTCTGCTGCAAAATCGGCAAAAAGGCCTTCGCCGAAGAGGCGTTCCTGGCGGGGCTGATTCATGATCTCGGCTTGCTTGTCGAACGTCAGGCCTTCCCGGATGAACTCGCCCAGGTCGTCCGGTCCGCCAATGGCGACCGACATTTCTGCACGCTCGAGCAGGAGGCGATCGGCACCGATCACCAGGTGCTCGGCGCCGCGTTGGCCGCCAAGTGGAAATTCCCGCGCGGCCTGCAGGTCGTGCTGGGCTACCACCATCGCGTCGACAACCTGTCCGACGACAACCGACTTCTGCCGGTGCTCGTGTACATCGCGGACGTGCTCTGCTGTCACCACGGATTCGGATTTCCGCTCACCGCTCAGGGCCAGCCGCTGGAGGACACGCTCCTCGAATCGGTCGGACTGGACGTGAGCGACTTCCATGAAATCCGGGAAAATCTCGAAGAACTCGTCTCCGCCGCGGAAGACCTGTTCAGCTAGACGCCCACTCCACATATCACTGATACGCGCGTCCTGAGTATTGCCTTCGCCTGATCCGGTGTGATACAATATTCAGGTCGTGGTGACATTGAATTCCCGCATGGTTCCGGTGTGTAACGACTGGCCTGCGCGGTGCCCATGGTGACGCGCAGCGTTCGGCATCGGTTCCCACGCCACCTCTATCCAAGGGATACGGACTTATGATTGCAAGTCGCTTTCGGCGTTCTCTCGCTGCCTTGTCGGCCACTTTTCTCCTGATGGGTCAGGCACCCGAACTGACAGCACAAACCCGTGTTCGCGGACACGCCCGTTACGAACTGATCAAGGGCAATCCATCCGCAGGCTATCGAGAGCTGTACGAAACGAATCTCTTCTTCACGCCCGCCAACGCCAGCCAGCGCAAGGGGCGATCGCGACGGCTGGGAACGACGGTGGTCAGCGGAAGCTCCTGCACGAACATCACGGTGGGCAACGGGGAGTACTGCATCTCGGACATGGAGTTCATCGGCGGCAGCAGTTCCGGTGTCATACCTTCCGGCACTTACTCCATCCTGGTCAGCGAGCCCCTGTTCTACGTCGCGCCCAAGATCATCGGGGGAATCACCATCACGAACGGTCAGGATCGCATCATCCATCCCGAGCTGCCGCTCGACTACTCCACGTACGATCTCAGCGACTGGGTGGGCAATACCGATGACGGCGACTTCCGGCCGGCGAGCAGTCCCTGGTACCAGACTTTTGAGGCGACCGGCCGAAGCATTCGCGGCGCCTCCATCGCCTTCGCCGGCACGGCCCCCGACAACATGGCCTTTGCCATATTGCACGACAACGGCGATTCCAACCCGGCCAACTGGACCCTGGTCGCTGAGAGGACTCTGCAGGGCGTCAGCGGCCCCGGCTCCGACAACTGGGTGCGCTGGCGTTCCGATGAAGTCCCAACCCTCCCCGAGGACCGCTACGCGTTGCGCGTCACGGGTATCGGCGGGCCGCAGGGCGGCGCGTTCCAGCCCCATATCCGCGACAAGGACGGCGAGAGCTACGCCCTCGGGCAGGCCTACGATCACACGGGGACGCCGCAGAACCACGACCTGACCGGCATGGTCTTCAGTGACAACGACGGGACCGTGGTGACGATGAACAAGCGCACCCGCGGCATGGGCACGCTGAAGAGCCCCGGCTATTTCGCAACGCGCTGGGGGCAGACCTTCACGGCGCTCGGCACATCTCTGGCGGGCATGGATGTGAAAGCGGCCGGTGGCAACGGTGTGTGGGACATCGATTTCCGCTGGCGTGTCTACCCCGCACAGGATCCCTCGGGGCCGACGGGGTCGCAGATCGGCCCGACCAAGGAATCCAACGCCGCCTGGAACCCGGGCGGTTTTCAGCAGGGAGTGAGCTACACCGAAGGCGAAGTGCCCCTGACCCCAGGCCAGACCTACATGATCAGTTTTGAGGCGGTGAATCCTCCCCCGGAGTCGTTCGGCTTCAATCCCTACATCATGGACGATGACAGTTATTCAGGAGGTCAGGGGTACACCTGGACGGGCTCGAGCTGGCAGTCGCGTCCCCTGGACGACGTCAGCATGACGATTCTCGAATATCTTCCTCCCGCGCCGATCATCGAGGCATTTCCCGAGTCGATCGAGCGTGAAGCCGTGGTCGGCGGATCGATCTCAAGCCAGGACACTTTCACGGTACAGAACGTCGGCTTCGGCATACTGAACTACGCATTCACCGAATCGCTGAACTGGCTGAGCGTATCTCCCATTTTCGGCAACTCCTCAGGGGAAATCGACACCATCACCATTACGTACAACAATGCGGTGATCTCCAGCCTGCCGGAAGGCACCTACAACGGAAACATCACCATCACGGATGTCGCGGCCTCCAATTCGCCGTACGACCTGCCGATCACGCTGGTCGTCCGTCCGGTCGCCTTCGATTATGATGTCGATGGCGACGTGGATATCGACGATTACGCCCATCTGCAGGAGTGCTTCACGGGAGACGGTTTCCCTCAGGCCGCCCCTGAATGCCAGAACGCCCTGCACGATGGTGACGAAGATGTTGACGCTGCCGACCTGAGCCTGTTCCTCGATTGCTTGAGCGGCGCCAACGTGGCGTACGATCCGGATTGCGAATCCCCCTGATCGACGCCCGGCGCGCGGATCGCCCATGAAACTCAGCTGGCGTCGACATGTCGTGCAGCTCCGCCACCCCTGGAGCATTGCGAGCCATCCTGCGGAAGCCCTGCCCAGGAAGGAAAAGCTGATTGTCCGGATCGATCACGACGGTCGAGCCGGCTGGGGCGAGGCATCGCCGGTCAGCTACTACGACCAGAGCAATGATTCCGCGGAAGAGGCGATGCGCGTCGCCGCGGAGATGCTCGGCAGCGATCCGTTCGCTCTCGAAGCCATTCTTACCTCCCTGTTGGCACGTTTACCCGATCAGCCGGCGGCGGTCGCGGCGGTGGACATCGCGCTGCATGACCTTGTCGGTAAGTTGCTCGATGTCCCGCTCTGGAAGATGCTGGGACTTGATCCTCACGCCTGCCCGCCCTCCTCGTTCAGCATCGGCATCGATACGCCGGAGATCGTCGAGAGCAAAGTACGCGAAGCCCAGGGCTCCCCCATCCTCAAGATCAAGATCGGCACGGCCGACGATGCGTCGCTGCTTGAGGCGGTTCGGCGCGCCGCACCGGACGTCCCCTTGCGCGTGGACGTCAACGGCGCCTGGGCTCCGGACCAGGCCGCGGCTCGACTGTCATCGCTTGAACGTTACCGCATCGAACTCCTGGAACAACCACTCGCCCGGGAGCATGATGCGGAGGTCGCGCGCTTGCGGGAAGCAGCGTCGATGCCGATCTACGCCGACGAAAGCTGCCTGGGGCTGAAGGATGTTCTGCGCTGCGCGGGGTACTACGACGGCATCAACATCAAACTGTGCAAATGCGGAGGTCTTCGACCGGCGTTGCGTATGATCCACACGGCGCGGGCCGCCGGATTGAAGGTGATGCTGGGCTGCATGATCGAAACGTCGGTAGGGATCGCCGCGGCGGCGCAACTCGCACCTTTGGCCGATGCCATCGATCTGGACGGTCACCTGCTGCTGAAGGATGATCCCTTCACGGGGATCGGAGGCGAAGGCGGAAGGTTGACCCTGACGGAACGTCCCGGACTGGGTATCGAGCCGGTCGATGTCGACGATGAATAAGGGCCGGTACCCTCTACGATGGTTCCGACGGTGATCACTTCTGGGATACTTTGCTCCCCCTTGCCTGCATGCAAAGTCTGGAGAGATTGGCCACCAGCGGCTGAAGCTCGCCGATCTCCCGATTCTCCTTGAGCTTCTTCTCCAATTCGGATGACACCTCGGTGATGGGCTCGAACCCGTATCCGCCTCCCTGCGCTTTGAGATTGCGCACCACATCCTGCAGGCTGGCAAGGTCGTTGGAAGCGACCATTTTCTCGATCTTGCGGAGGGTAACGGGCAATTCCGCGACGAAGGCATTGATCACCTCCGTCATCGTCGGATCGCTGCGGTAGGAACTGTAGAGCGGCTCCTCCTGCATGGCCGTCAGGAGTTTGCCGAGATCCTCTTTCTTGTAAGGCTTGGCAATGTAGCGATCACAGCCCACGTCGAGACACTGTCTCCGATCCTCCTCCTGCGTCAAAGCGGTGGCTGCGACAATGGCGCCGTTGTATCCCTGCTCGCGGAGTTCCTTGACCGCCTCGAAACCGTCCTTCACCGGCATATGCATATCCATCAGGACGACGTCGTAGATCTTCGCCATTGCCATCTTGATCGCTTCCTCTCCGTTCTCCGCCACGTCGACATCGGCATTCAAGGCCTGAAGATGCAGCTTGGTGAGTCTCACCAGTGTGGGGTCGTCATCCACGAGCAACACGCGGGAAAGAACGGCCTCCTGAGCGTAAATCGCCGGATCAATGGACTCCTCGAACTCGACGCAGACCTCGTGAATGGAGCCTTGCCCGATGTAGCGGCAATCCGAGACGCGCCCGTACACGTCGTCCCAGGTACCGTGTGGCGTGGTCAACTGCACCATGCATCGCGTGCCCGGATAAAGGAATGTGCCGTGAAGGAAGTTCACTTCACGCTCGGAGATGTTCCGCGTGGGCACGAGATAGGCTTCCCAACTCCCGCCGCTGCTCGTGTTCTGAAGGTGGATCGTCGTGTTTCTGCGATAGCGGAAGAGCTCGGACTTCTTCTTGCGAAAACGCGGATTCGGCGATTTCGAAGCCTCTTCATCCATCTTGTTCAGCAGGTCCTGGATGATGGCATCGTCCACACGGACCGTCTTGGTTACTGAGTTGCCTGCCTTGGTCACTGTATGATTCTGTCCACGTCGATCCACGATCCTTGCTCCGTCTACGCCTCTTGCGCGCTCCGATGGCCACTGAAAGGCCTCCCCCCCCACGAGGGATTCCTAGCGTATTTCTCGACACAGGCCATAAAGCGCTTGAGAGCCATCATCTCAGAATTGATCAATATTCGGGCGGATGGATTCCTGCCTGAGTGTCCCGGAACACCGACTCCATCAGCTTCTTCAGATCGTCTGATAATCAGTGCGGAATGCCCCATTGATGCAGGCGTCGGTGCAGAAGTTCCCTCGCCTGCAGGTAAGGCTCTTCCATGAACCGCTGGTGGTCATCCCTGCCATGTCGGTGAAGGGTTTTTTCTGAGGACCGATAAGGGGCCAGTTCCCGGAGATAGGTCAATCCCCCTTCGACCAGCGTCAGCATGTACTGCAGATCGTTCGGGTCATGGAGTTCATAGTTCCCCCCGACGGCCAGGTAAATCGGTGAGGTGTGAGCCATGACGCCCCGCCGCCACGCGTCGTGATGCGGAACGGAGGTGTAGTTCGGACCACCGCAACGCGCCGCCAGCCACGTATGATTCTCGATCTTGAGCTTCGATTTGAGCTCAAGCTTCCGCGCACCGGCCGGTTCGTCCGTCGACGCCACCACGCGCCCCTGCTGAACGATCTGAAGCGAGTGGATGGGAAAAACCGACTCGGCCCGGGCTTCGACTTCGACCGTCCCACCATTGCCGCTGAGCCGGAGCGTGCTGCCGATCGGCTCACCGTTCACCGTGAACCGCAGGATCGGCCCGGCGGAGAGAAAGGTGTTGCCCTTCCTCAAGGCCTTGCACCAGGTGTCGTAGTTGAACGGCTCATCCGGCGGAATGTAGCAGTACGTCCGATAGATGCCGACCGGAACGTCGGCGGACATCTTGTCCGTACCGCCGACCAGCGGCAGGCGGTAGCCGCAGTTCAGGTAGCGGTAGTACTCCGTGTGGTTGTACTCGTGATGCTGAAGCATTTCGACGGCATCGGCGCGGCCGGTGGCAATGAGCGTCGCCGGCTCGCAGTTCGGCGCGGGCAGGTGCGGAATGATGACCGTACCGCCCTGGGCGTGGCATTCGTCCGCCCAGTGCGAAAGCGTGGTGTCCAGTGATCCGCCCAGTTCCGCCTCCGCCGGGCCGCCCGTGCACCACGGCATCACCGGCTTCTTCAAGCCCAGCAGGCTCAAGTGCCCGAGCATGTGCTGGCGATTCTCCTGGGAGACGTACACGATGTTGCGACCATCGGGGGACGTGCTCGGCTGCCCGGTGAACTCCTCCGTGTTCGTGAACAGACCGCCCCACTGCGACTGCAGCAGGTTCACCACGTTGAGATCCTCGCCCATGCCCTCGAGATGGCTGCCCTGGGCGGAGAGGAAGTGAACATGCGTATCGCCGCTGAAATAACGCTCGCGGCTCATGTCCACCCAGCGTTTGAGGTGCAGCGTCAGCTCCCGCTGACCGGACTTGATCTCGACGACCTGGCGCAGCGGCTCGTACTCGTAGCCCCGTGCCACGTCCACGACGACGCGCCCCTGCGGCAGCCAACCCTGGCAGGTCCCGTCGATATAAGCGTAGGTGATCTGTCCGAGCCGGGCATCGCCGCCGACATCATAATGCCACGAGCCGAGGTTGCTGTTGACGTGGGCGTGGTGGCCGTGCGGTGCGTACGGAATGCCTTGTGGACTGCGGAAGTGGATCCGGCAAGGGATGGTCTTTTTGCTGTCGGCGTCGATGACGCGTGTGTGAACCCAATGCTTTCCGCCACTGACGACTTCGAGTTGAACACGCGGTGAAGCCTTCGCCTTGCCCTTGCGCTTCAGCTGCCCCCAGTTGGTCTTGCCGATGACCTTGCCGCCCTTGCGGACCACGACCGTGGCGGAGTCGATGCCGCAGATCTCGCAGTAGGCGGGGCTCGCATGCGGATTCTGCGCTTCCCCCCAGCCCTTGAATGCATCTTCCAGGAAATCCTCCATCGACGCCCGCGGGAGCGGGTAGGCGTACGTGGCCTGGCCGCGATCAATATCGACCTCCAGATCGAACGGCGATTCCGCATCCTTCGCCTGAGGAAGGCGCACGATGACTTCCTGACCGGCATCGCGGTTGAACGGATGCTCCTTCACGTGACCTGTGGTGATCCCCGCCACGATGAAGCTGGCTTCGGTCGGATGTATCGTCACCGACTCGATCCGCTTGCGTGGCTTCGGGTTCTTCCAGTTCCAGAGGTAGTAGCCCTGCGGCCAGCCTTGATCGGCCTCCGTCAGCCGCCGCCCGGCATCCTGCCACTTGCCTTCATTGCGATCGAACTTCCAATCCTTCTGATCCGGCAACGCACAGAACGGGTAGTGGCCCCAACCGAGCGGAAACCAACCGACCTCGAAGCGCTCCCGGATGGGCACTTCGTGCTCCGATCCGTCAGCCAGCGTGAAGACGTAGCGCGCCACGACGCGCCCGACCGCGTCCTTCTCGCCAAGTTCGGAGGTCTCCAACAGGGTATGCAGCATGACGACGTTGACGGCTTCCCGGCGGATCGGGATCGTCAGGGGATCTTGCGACGGCTTGCCTTTGAGTCGAGGACCGAAGCCGACGTAGATCTTCCTGTCGTCCGGTTGGCCGATGGTGAAGGGAAGTCCGTGGAAGCTCTGCTTGCCGATGGGCGGCTTGTGAGAAAGAAACACTTCGACACCGCAGTTGGCGGAACGGCTCAGGCTGAGCGGACGATAATCCTTCATGACGACCTCCCTGCTTGGCTTGGCAGCGTATGCCGGTCTGTTCTCACCTTACGCGCCGCTGACCGGCTCAACAAGCTACTCACGCGCGTCGGGTGAACCACACCGCGAGCGCTTCGTCCACCACAGCCGCCCCACCGTCGTCAGGATCCAGTACCCCGCCAGGAAGACGCCCTTGACCGTACCGCTGATCTTGCTCCGTCCCACGCGGGCGCGGTAGGGCACGTCGATTTCCAAAACGCGGAGATTCATTTCGGCCGCGCGGATCTGCATTTCGACCGTCCATCCGAAGGCGCGGTCGCGCATGCCGATGGCGTCGAGCGCGTTTTTACGGATGGCGCGGAATGGCCCGAGATCGTGATAGCGTACGCCCCATCCGAGTCGGATGAGCCAGGTGGCCAGACCCGTGCCGAAGCGTTGCGGGAGTGTCATCGCGCCGGGATCACGAAGGGCATTTGCGCGGCGGCTGAGCACGAAATCCGCGCGATCCGCCACAATGGGTTCGACGAGTCTGGGCAGGCAGGTCGGATCGTCGCTGAGATCGGCATCGAGGAACACGACGATCGCATCGCGCTCGGACAGCAATTGCATGGCCGACCAGCAGGCCTGGCCATAGCCGCGCCGCGGTGCCTCGGCGACCTCCGCGCCGTGTGAGCGCGCGACTTCCGCCGTTCCATCCGTCGAACCGTTGTCGCCGACGATCACGCGGCCTGTGCCCATCTTCTTCAGGAGCGGCAGAAGTTCCGCCAGGGGCTCGGCCTCGTTGAGCGCGGGGATGATCACGGCGACGCGTGACAGGTCAATGGATGTCTGTGCCTGCTCCATGGTTGGGAAATCCGCGGGGTCATGGAAAATAAAAACCCGCGAGGCAGCGACCCCGCGGGTGTGGAAGACATCCGATGAAGCGCGGAGCGTCGATGCCTCCGCCGGGCGACCCCGCCTTACAGCGGGCGGATCTTGATCACGCGGAAGTGGATCGAGCCGTGGTCACCTTGCAACATAATCGGCCCGGGCGTGCCGTAATCTTCGTCAAGGGCGCCGCCGGTCTGGCCGTCGACGGTGAAGTTGTCCACCGTCTTGAAGCCGTTCAGCCAGGCACTGATCGTGTTGCCCTTGATGCTGGCGTACACACTCTGCCACTCGCCGTCGGGCTTGCTGACGTTCTTGGCCGGCGGACACTTGCTGTAAAGCCCACCGTTGCTGTGCCCGGCGGCCTCTTCGCCGTGATCACTGAGAATCTGAATCTCGTATCGACCCCGAAGGTAGAAGCCGCTGTTGCTGTGCTCCGGCAACATGTATTCGTAATAGACCTCGAAGTCGCCGTACTTCTTCTCGGTGAAGATGTCGACGCCCTTCTTCTCATGCGTGGAGGTATTTACGAGGACACCATCGACGACCTTCCAGGACATGGGGCGATCCTGGCGCTGCTTCCAGCCATCAAGTGAATCGTCGGCGGGGATCAGATCGATCCAGCCCTCCCCGACCGGGGCGTGCTTCTGATCGAGGTACTTCGATCGTTCGAGCTCCGAGCAGCCCAGGGCGGACATGCCGATCGCCGCCAGACCGAGCAAGGTCAGTATCTTTTTCGTCCAGAGTTGTGTGGTCATGTGTTTTTCCTTTCAACGATACGAGTTTCAACGTTGCTGTCGTGTCGTGGCCATCCCATCAGGGCATCAGCGCGAAGCTCCCATGCATCACACCGCAGGAAGCTCGTAACCCTTGCGGTATTCGCGCGTCAGGTACGCGTTCGCCTCCTCGTCTGCCATCTTCAATTCGCGGTCCTTGAAGCACATGACCTTCTCGGCGTCCCAGAAGATCTGCCGGCCGGCCCGGTAGGATACGTTCGCCAGGTGGCAGGCCACGACCGTGTGGTAGTGCTTCTCGATCGAGGCGATGGGCGTCCCATCATTGACGATGCAGTCAAGCATGTCGCTGACGTGGTTCGGGTGCCCCTTGAAATCACCGCCCGGATCGCGCTCTCTTTCACTTTCCATCCGTAAATCCTTCAGATCCGCCTTCCAGTTGACCGGATCGCTGATGAACTCGTACATCCGGCGGTCCAGGTGAGCGCTGCCGTTCGTGCCGAAGAAGTCCATGCCGTGACCGCTCTGCCCCTTCCAGACCATGTTCCACGGCGGGCCGCTGGCCTTGCGCATCGTAAAGGTGTGCGTAAACCCTTTCGGCGCGAGCTTGCACGGCCCGAACTCGTAGACCGTCTGCATCGTGTCCGGCGTGGTGCGCCCGTCCTCCAGAACGTAGATGCCTCCGGTCGTGTTCACGGAGATCGGGGCGTCAATGTCCATCGTCCACATGACGATGTCCTGCAGGTGGACGTTCCAGTCGCCGACCATGCCGGCAGCGTAGTCAAAGAACCACCGCCACGTCTTGTGGAAACGGTTGCTGTCAGGCTCTTGAGGCACGGGGGCCGGTCCGAGCCAGAGATCGTAATCCACACCGTCGGGCGCCTTCCCTTTCCATGAGGGCTTGCCCATCCCGTCCGGAGACTCGTTGCCGTACGTGTACGTGTGCGTCTGACTGATCGTTCCCAGTTTCCCTTCCATAATCTTGTTGCGGGCTTCCTGGATATGCGGAATGGAGCGCTGATGCGTACCGACCTGGACGACCTTGCCGTGCTTCTTGGCGGCCTCGACCATCAGTTTCGCTTCGAGGATGTTGTGGGAGCAGGGCTTCTCGCAGTAGACGTGCTTTCCGGCGGACACCGCGTTCATCATCATCGGCGCGTGCCAGTGATCCGGCGTGCCGATGATGACGAGGTCGATGTCCTTCATGTCCAGGACGTCTTTGTAGTTCTTGACCTGCTTGGGTGTGCCTTCAACCTTTTCATGCTCCTCGACCTGCTGTGCCGCGCCCTGCATCTGGGCATCATCGGGATCGCAGACCGCCGCCACATTCACGCGTTCGCTGTCCATGAAATTGCCGAGCTTGTAGCGGCCCATCCCGCCGCACCCGATCAGGGCGATGGTGAAGCGTTCGTTGGCGCCTTGCGCCCGCACACCGCGCGGCAGGCTGCCGAGACTGAGGCCCGCGGCCACGCCGGCGGCGGCACCCGTCCCGGTTCCCAGGAACTCTCTGCGTGTGACTGACTTGTCTGTCTGGCTCATCGTGAATCTCCGTTCGTGAACATCTTGCCGGCGGCTCTTCGGGCCACTCGGATGACAAGGTGAGGCGGCGCTGCACCATCGGCGGCTGGGGTTGTCATACGCGGCGGGAAATCCGGGCGTGCGGTCCTCCTCACTCCCATTAGTGCTCTATACCGGGACGATCGAAAAGGGTTGCAACTGTCGAGGCGACCGTTATTTGTGAACGGTGCCCCCGTCCCGGGCGAAGCCGTAAACCGCGAAAACTAACCGCAAACGGGGATTCGGACAAGCCGGGAAAGGGGTAGCCCTTCACATCCGACCTCCTTCAGCGTTGATGAGCCTGCCCGCGACTGAATTCCTGCCTTCCACTGTCGTCGACGGGGTTCCGGTGCGATTCCACCTCAACAGACTCCCGGGGACCGGCCGATAATACCCAGTGAACGAGGAAGCCCCTGGCAGGGAACTGATTTTGCATTCTCGCCATGATGGAGTATAATGAATGGTCTTTCGTATCTATACCCGCACCACGGGTCATGGATACGCCGTACGGCGTCCCATCGGAAGCGGACGACGGAACGATCAGGATCATTCGTGAGGTGCTGACATGAGTACGACCCGAACGGGACGGCTCTTATTCAGGCTCACTTGATCGGCTCGCCTTTCGCTCGGTGACCGGTCATTGTGTCGGCCTGAGCGAGCTATCCACTATTAACGACAACTTAACGGATGCTTTGATTGAAGCTGACGACCCCGCATTAGGATCTCGCATCCGCAGGGGTGCGGCTTCAAGTGATATCGGAATATGACATTCATTCGCCGGTGTGAACGGCGACAACAAACCGGCGATTCAAGGTCGATCGCACGAAGAGATTTTACACAAGGCAGATTCGAGTTATGTCCAAGCTGGCTGATTTGAGGAACATTGGAATATCCGCCCACATCGACTCGGGAAAGACGACGCTGACGGAACGCATTCTGTTTTACAGCGGTCGCATCCATCGAATGGGCGACGTCAAGGATGGCGATGCCGGCGCGACCATGGACCACATGGAGCTGGAGAAGGAGCGCGGCATTACCATTACCTCCGCCGCCACCACCATCCAGTGGAAGAGCAAGACGTTCAACATCATCGATACTCCGGGTCACGTGGACTTCACCATCGAGGTCGAGCGGTCGCTGCGCGTGCTGGACGGCGCCGTCCTGGTGCTCTGCGCCGTGGGCGGCGTGCAGTCGCAGTCGCTGACCGTCGATCGCCAGATGAAGCGTTACAACGTCCCGCGGCTCGCCTTCATCAACAAGTGTGACCGCACCGGCGCCGACCCGGCCCGGGTCATCGGCGAGCTGGAGTCGAAACTCGGCCACGTGGCGGTGCCGCTGCAGATCCCCATCGGCCTGGAAGGCAATCACGACGGTGTCGTGGACCTCGTCAGGATGAAGGCGATCTTCTTCGACGGAGAGCGCGGCGAGAAGGTTCGCGAGGAAGAGATTCCCGCCGAACTTCGGGAAGCCGCCGACAAGGCGCGTCACGGCATGCTCGATTCCCTCTCGCTCTACAGCGACGAGTTGATGGAGATCATGCTGGAAGAGCAGGAACCGACCCTGGAGATGCTCTACAAGGTGATCCGCGACGCGACGCTGTCGCGGGAAATCACGCCCGTGCTCATGGGCTCGGCCTTCAAGAACCGCGGCGTGCAGTGCCTGATGG
Organism: uncultured Planctomycetales bacterium; assembly: GCA_964618455.1. Taxonomy (GTDB): domain Bacteria; phylum Planctomycetota; class Phycisphaerae; order UBA1845; family PWPN01; genus CAZUAQ01. Next base: position 86,209 of record CAZUAQ010000002.1, read on the forward strand.
ATGCCGTCAATGCGTACTTGCCCAGCCCGCTGGATCGCATCGCCTACGCGAGTGACGTTCAGAACGAAGGGGCGGAAGTTGCCATCAGTGCCGACCCCGACGGGCCGACCGTCGCCATGGCCTTCAAGATCGTCGACGAAGCCTTCGGACAGGTCACGTACACGCGTATCTACCAGGGCAAGATCGAGAAGGGCCAAGTCTATCTCAATACACGAAGCGGCAACAAGGTACGCATCAGCCGTATTCTTCGCATGCATGCGAATGATCGCGAGGACCTGCCCGTGGCCGAAGCGGGAGACATCGTGGCGCTCATGGGCGTCGACTGTGCTTCGGGCGATACCCTCTGCCATCCTTCGACCAACTACGCGCTCGAGAGCATGCACGTGATGGAGCCGGTCATCAGCTATTCGATCACGACCGCCCAAAAGGGTGATCGTGACAAGCTCGGCAAGGCCCTCGGCAAGTTCATGCGGGAGGATCCGACCTTCCACGTGCGCACCGACGAAAAGACCAGCGAGACGATCATTTCGGGCATGGGTGAGCTTCATCTCGACGTTTACATCGAGCGACTGCGCCGCGAGTACAAGGTCGAGATCCAGGTCGGCCCCCCGCAGGTCAGCTACCGCGAGGCGCCTGGGAAGGAAGTCGCCTACGATCACAAGCACAAGAAGCAGACCGGTGGTTCGGGCCAGTACGCCCACATCGTCGGCAAGCTGATACCGTTGCCCGAAGGCACCGAAGAAGACTACGAGTTCGAGAACAAGGTGACCGGTGGACGCATCCCGACCGAGTTCATCCCGTCGGTGGATAAGGGTTTCCAATCCGCGCGAGGCAAGGGCCCGCTGGCCGGGTTCGAAATCGTCGGCGTGAAGATGCTGCTCGAGGACGGCACGAGCCACTCGGTAGACTCGTCGGATATGGCGTTCCAGATCTGTGCCCGCGAGTGCTTCCTGGAAACGTTCCAGAAATCCAACCCCGTGCTGCTCGAGCCGATCTTCAAGGTCGAGGTCGAAGCGCCCAGCGCGTTCCAGGGCACGATCGTCGGTGACCTGTCCGGCCGCCGCGGCATCATCCTCGGCACGGAGGTCAAGACCAACGTCGTCGTCATCACGGCGGAAGTGCCGCTGGCCAAGATGTTCGGCTATGCCACCGATATCCGCTCGGCCACGCAGGGCCAGGGCACCTTCAGCATGGAGTTCTCGTGCTACCGCAAGACCCCCCGCGAGGTCCAGCAGGAGGTCGTCGAGGCCCATCGCAAGGCCCTCGCTGAGCAGCGCTGAGCGACATGTCCGTTCGGCCGTCACCGCCCGAGCGACAAACTAAAATATGAGCGCTTCGGATTGACCATCGGAGCGTTACAAAAACCCGCGGCGCGACCCTCGCGCGGGTCTTTTTTTGCGCCCACGCACATGACGTCATTCTGTGGGAGAGTGGGCCGTCAATCGGCGGGAACGCAGCGGTCGCTTGCCCATTCGCGCAGGGCGTTGATGCGCTCGGCCATGGTGACCGACAGCGGCGGCGAGTTCTCCGCCACCTTGAGGATATGCTCGGTGGTGACTTCGCTCTTGCTTGCGAAAGCGTCGTGAAGTCCACCGACCACCGCCTGTTCGATCTCCGCCCCGCTGAAGCCGTCCGCCGCCCTGGCCAGCGCTTTCAGATCGAACTCTTTCGGATCGCGACCCCGCTTGCGCAGGTGGATCTCGAAGATCTTGGCCCGGACCTTTTCATCCGGCAGGTCGACGAAGAAGATCTCGTCGAACCGCCCCTTACGCAGCAGTTCCGGCGGCAGGGCTTCGATATCGTTGGCGGTGGCGACGAGAAAGACCGGCGCGTCATGCTCCTGCATCCACGTCAGCAGCGTGCCGAACATGCGCTGCGAGAGTCCGCCATCCGTGCTGCGACTGGCCGCCGAGGCGAACGCCTTCTCGATCTCGTCGATCCATAGGATAATCGGCGCCATCATCTCCGCCTGGTGCAGCGCGTCGCGCAGGCGGCGCTCGGATTCGCCCACGTACCGATCGTACAACGCCCCCACTTCCATCCGCAGGAGTGGTCGCTGCCATGCCGTGGCGATCGCCTTGGCACACAGGCTCTTGCCGGCCCCCTGGACACCGAGCATCAGCACGCCGCGCGGGGCGATCAGGCCATACTCTTTGGCCTTGTCGCTGACCGCCTCCTTCCGCGGGGAAAGCCATTGCTTCAGGCGCTTCAGGCCACCGATTTCTTTCAGGTCCACCGGAGTTTCGACGAATTCGAGCAATCCGCCCCGCTGGATCATCTGCCGCTTGCGGGCGGTGACGTGGTTGATATCGTCTTCGTCGAATCGACAGTCCTCGACGACGCAGTCCGTAATGATCCGCCGCGCCTGGGCGCGTGTCAGCCCGCGAAGATTGCGAATGATCGTCTGCAGGCCGGAACGCGTCATCTGGACGGAGATCTTTTCCTTCTTGTTCATCTTCACGAGCGTCTCGCGGATGAGATCGTTCAGTTCATCTTCGTCCGGATAGGAAATCTGGAACGGCGTGGCGGTGGCTTGCAGCACTTCGGGCACTTCCGAGGCATGGTCAATCAGGATGAGCTGGCCCTCGGTGTGTTGAAAATGGGCGATGAGATCGCGCAGCAGGCGCAGCGTCTTCGCATCTTTCAGGTGGCCGAGAAGATCCAGCATGACACAGGTGCGTGATTCGCTGCCCTGGGCAAGCTGGTAAAGCGCGGCGGCGGGATGTTCCGTCGCCGAGGCCGTCGGGGCGTCGGAGACCAAACCGTCGTGCAAACCGCGCGTGAATTTCCACACGCGCAGGTCTCTCCCGAGATTCAACGCCGCATCGCGTACGAACTGCAGCGCATATTCCTCCTCGTCGGTCAGCATGGTGATGACGGTATGCCGCCCGCGCAAGAGCTGTTCCAGTCGTGATTGATCGCTCATCGTCTCCCCTTGATCCCCGATGAATCCGAAATACCTTCTCATTCAGGATAGGGAAAGAGATCGGACGCGCCAAACGACTCGGTTTCAAAGGAGAAACGCAAATCCCCATCCGTTGCATGAAGGGGACCGTGCGACCCGCTTAATCCACACGGGCGATGATCGTCTTGGCGTAGTCAAGGTCGCCCGGAAAATCGGCGGGCAACGGCGGACGCTCCAGAACATGCACCTTTCGCGAGGCAGCGCCCGCCTGCAGTGCGCCTTCCAGATCGTCGTGATTCAGCCGCCGGTGATTGCAGGCCAGCAGGAGATGTCCGCCGGGATCGAGGAGGGAGACCGCCCCGGCGCCCAGCCGTTCCAGTAGCTCGTCCAGAACGAAGACCTTGCCGCCTTTGCCGGACCGCCCGAACGTCGGCGGATCGATGACGATCAGATCGTAGCGCCGCCCCTGGCGCGCCGCACGCTTGAAAAAATCGAGAGCGTCCGAGCAGAAGAACCAGTGGCCGTCGAGCGGCAGGCCGTTGGCGGTGAAATTGCGCTTGCCCCACTCCAGGTAGCGTTTGGACAGGTCGACGCTGGACACCGACGCCGCTCCGCCCACAGCCGCCGCCAACGAAAACCCGCACGTGTAGCTGAACAGGTTCAACACGCGCCGCCCCGGGGCCATCGCCCGCACGCGCCGGCGGTTCTCGCGATGATCCAGGAAGAGCCCGACCGAGTAGCCGTCGTACGGCCGGATACGATAGGTGATGCCGGATTCGCGCGCATCGACTTCCTCGTTGACCGAGGTCCCCAGCCAAGGCGTGGCGTCGTGATGCTCACGTTCGATGGTTGGATCCGGGGTCGCGCGATCGCGCACGTGATGTTTGCGGTAAACGGCCTTCGCGCCGATGCGCTGCATGAAACATGAAGCGATTTGTTGAACGTCACCGGCCGGTGCCTTGAGCCGGCCCTCGTGAAGCTGAACGATCAGCACGTCGCCGAAACGCTCGATGACCAGCCCGGCCAGGCCGTCCGGCTCACCGTGGAAGAGCCGGACCGTATCGTGATCGGGCAAGTCCAGGAGTTCCCGACGTCGCGCGAGGGCGCCATCGACCAGCGTTTCGATGTCCATTCCGCCGATCCCCGACATCTCAGGAGGGCATCTCGGATCGCATCGACATCGACGCCGGAACGCCGACGCTCTCCTCCGGTCGATGCCCGAGTTCATCCCGTCCGAGCGACCGCATGATGAATGACCGCGCGCCGAGGAAGAATGAGTAGACCACGGGGATGAGAATGATCGTGAACAGCGTGGCAACCATGAGCCCGCCGACCATCACCGCCGCCAGCCCGCGGTAGAGTTCGCTGCCCGCCCCGGTCATTAACGCCAGCGGCAGCATGCCACCGATGGACGTGAATGCCGTCATGAAGATCGGGCGAATACGCGTCTGCACCGATTGCTTCAGTGCCTCTTCCTGATCCATGCCGTTGTTCAGGTTGTTCAACGTCTGGTGCACGATCAGAATCGCGTTGTTCACCACGATACCCAGCAGGATCACGAAGCCGAGCATGGTCACGACGTCGAGCTGCTGAATTGGTGTGACGGGATTCATCAGGCTCAGCATCTGCACGATCCACAAACCGCCGAAACCACCCACCGCCGCCAGCGGGACCGTGAACAGAATCGCCAGCGGGTGTAGGAACGACTCGAACAGCGCCGCCATCAGCAGGTACACCACGAGCAACGCTAGGAATCCACGGCTCTGCAAGACGGCAACGATCGATTCCGTATTGAATCCCGTCCACATGCCGAACATGGCGGCACGCGTCTGAACCAGCTTGTCGGCATTGCCTGCCATGGAAATCAGAATTGATTCGTCGATGCGTCCCTGCTCTCGGAGTCCGTCGACCATCCCCTGGATTCGCGTCATGGCTTCCTCGAGCGCCATGCCGGTGGGGATAGTGAACGCCAGGGAGACGCCGGGCATCTCTTCAATCCGGTTGATCTGGGTCGGCGCCCCGGTCTCCTCGAAATCAACGACGGAGAGCAACGGGATGACGTCACCGCTCGGCGTGTAAATCGGGACGTCCAGGATCTGAGACAGCCGATCGCCTTGCGGATTCACGAAGCGAAGCAGCATGTCGATCTCGTCGCCCTTTTCGCGGAAGCCACCGACATAGGCACCATCCACCGCCGTTTCGACGATAAACCCGACATCACGCACCGACAGGCCGACATCCGCCGCCTTGACCCGTTCGGGATTCACCCGAATCTCCGGACGAAGCAGATCGAAATTCGACGGGCTCGGTCGAATGTAAGGAAAATCGTCCCTTCCGGTGACGAACAATTGACCACCGGCGGCAATGACCCGTTTCAAATCATCACCACGCAATTCAACCTCCACCGAGTTCCCGGATTCGCCCACACCCCCGAAGATCGACGCCTGCTGAAAGAACGCGATGGCGCCGGTGGATCTACTCGTCTGCTGAATCGCCGTGGTCAGCAGCGACTCGAGCGGCTTGACGTAATCATCGTCGCGACTGATCGCCCCCATGAAGCAAACGTTGCCCCGGTTGACAAAGAAGAAGTTCTCGACCAGCGGCGCATCGACCATGATCGGGTCACCCATACCGGGTGGTCCAAGCCACATCGGCACCTGCGGCAGTTGCCCTGCCTCTTCCGAGCCCGGTTCGGCGGTCCAGTACGGACGCAGAAAGGTCTCAACATCGTAAGCCATCTCGCGATACTCGTCCGGGCTGAGCCCCGGCTCGGCGATCACCATGCCGAACACCAGGTTTCGGTTGCCGCTCGGCAGATAATCGGTCGATGGCATAAGGAGGTACGCGCCACCCAACGACACGCCCACAAAGAGCAGGATCACCGCCAGACGCGCCAGCACGCTCTTGTTGACGGTCGTGATGAGATCGCCGATCAGCATGGCGAAGCGGCCCGGCTTGTACTCCTTCATCCCCTTCGTATCCTGCCCGAGCACGCGTGCCGCCACGGTCGGAATCACCAGTACCGAGACCAGCAGCGACATGGCCACACCGGCGGCGATGGCGATCGCGATGTCGCGGAACAACTGACCGGCCTCCTCCTCGATGAAGATGACCGGCAGGAACACCGCCATTGTCGTCAGCGTGCTCGCCAGCAGCGCGCCCCAGACTTCCGTGCCTCCGTCATAGGCGGCCTGGAAGGCATTCTTGCCCATCTGGCGGTGGCGGTAGATGTTCTCGAGCACCACGATGGCGCTGTCCACCACCATGCCCACCGCGAACGCCATGCCCGAGAGCATCACGACGTTAATGTTTCTCCCCAGCAGGCTCACCATGAGAATCGTCGCGATCACTGAGATGGGAATGGATAAGGCTACGATTCCCGTTGCCCTCAGATTTCGCAGAAAGACGAGAAGGACGATGACCGAGAGGATGCCGCCGATGAAGAGATTGTTCCGCACCAGGGCAATGGCGGAGTTGATGTACACCGTCTCGTCGTAGACCTGCGACAATTCGAGTTCGAGACCGCTCGGTTTGAGGATCTCCGCGTTCACCTTGTCGACCTGCTGTTTCAGCCCGTCCATGACCTCGATAACGTTGGCCCCGCTCTCGCGGCGGGCGGGCAATGCCAGCACCGGCTCGCTCTTGGAGCGGACGAACCCGCGCTCCTTCTCGTACGTGCTGATGACCTTGCCCAGATCGCGCACGTAGATCGGGCCGCCGTCGCGATAAGCCACGATGGTGTTCTCGACCTCCGTGACGTCCGTGTATTCACCGACGGTGCGGTAGACGAACTCGCGCTTGCCCTGGCGAATCGTGCCGGCGGAGGTGTTGACGTTTTCGCCACGCAAGGCCTGCTCGACGTCGCGCAACGTCAGCCCGCGCGAGGCCAGCAGAGCCGGTTCGAGCAGTACGTGCACCTCGCGCTCACGCCCGCCATAGACATCGACCGAAGCGAGACCGGAAACACGCTCGAGAATCGGCTTGACCTCATCCCAGACGAAGTCGCGCCGTGTGGAAACATCACCGCCGTCATCGGCCCGCAGCAGCAGCCAGGCGATCGGGGATTCCAGCGCGGCATCGGCGGCGACGACTTCCGGCTTCTCGGCCTCGGGCGGATAACCGGTGACCTGGTTGAGCTTCTCGTCAACATCGCGGAGGGCGACATCCTTGTCCGTGCCGACGAAGAACTCCAGCGTGACCGTCGCCTGACCTTCCTGCGATTCGGATGTCATCTTCTTGAGGTTCGGAACGCCCTTGAGCTTCTCCTCCTGGCGTTCGACGATCTCCTGGGCGACCTCGGTGGCGCTCTTGCCCGTCCAGCGCGTGGAGACCGTGACGCGAGGCTCGTCCACGTTGGGTGTCAACTGAATCGGAATCTGGAACAACGCCAGCACGCCGAAGAGGCAGACGAGAATCACGCCCACGGCCACTTTGACGGGGTTGCCCAAGGTAAAACGGATAATGTCCATGGTGTTCTTCCTGAAGACGGCGAAACGCGTCATCACCGCCACTGATCGATCGCTGCGCTCAGCAGCATCTACACATCACTCATTAGCCTCGCGAGACGGTTTCATTCTCCCTTCGCGACAGGCCCGGGAGCTTCCGTCTTCGCGTGGCCCCCCGTTTGCCCGGTTCGCTGATTTGCCCCCGCACGCTGATCCGCAGAGACATCCGTCTTCTCGCCGTCCGCCGTGGCCGGTTGTGTTTCCGTGACGTTCACATCTTCCGGCAGAGCAAACTCCACCGGAATCGGCTTGACCATCACCGGCCCGAAGATCCGATCGTGTCCTTTGATCGCCACCTTCGCGCCCGGCTGAAGCTGGGCCGCTTCGACACTCACCCAGTCGCCGATGACGGCTCCGAGTCTTACGGGCGTGGGATAGCCCATCTCCCCCGGGCCTCCCATGGCGGGCCCGATCATGACAACCAGGTAGGAGCCCGACCGCTGAATGATCGCATCCCGCGGTACGATCGATGATCTGATTTTAGGGCCTGAAGGTACGCGAGTCCGCACGAACATGCCGCTCTTGAGCGCCTGATCCTCGTTGTCCAGGACAATCTCGATCGGGAAGGTGCGGGCCTGCCGGTCGGCATCGGGTACCAGGCGCGTGATCCGGCTGTCGTAGGAACGTTTGAGCGCTTCAACCTCGATGAAAACCGATTCGCCGGGCCGCGAAGCGGAAACGATCGCTTCCGGTACGTCGACGATGACTTTCACCTTCGATACATCAATCATCTCGACGAGTTGCCCGCCTGCGGCCAACCATTGTCCGATTTCGGTATGCTTCGAGACGACGTCGCCATCGAAGGGCGCCCGGATCTCCATGCGCGACAGATCGTACTTGAGTTGTTCGACCACCGCCTTCTGTGCCGCCACCGCGTGGCGGGCCCGGGCGATCTCCTCCTGGCGGGGACCTTTCTGAGCGAGTTCATGAGCCGCCGTGGCCTGACCCAGTCGCGCCTTGGCAGCGGCGGTATCCCATTTCGCATCGTTGAACTCCTTGTCGCTGGCGGAGTTCTGTTGACGCAGCCGGTTGATCCGCTCCAGTTCGAGCTTCCACTTTTCGTAAACCGCACGCGCTTCTTCCATCAACTCCTGTGCGCGCGCTTTTTCTTCCTCTCGCGTTCCGGCTACCAACTCATCCAGCCGCGCCTGCAACTCGTCGAGTGTGGCTTCGGCCTGTTGGACGAGAAGGCGTTGCTGCGTATCACGAAGACGGCCGATAAGTTGATTCTTCTCGACGTGATCGCCCGCTTCAACGGGTATGGTTTCCACGAGTCCCGCCATCTCACTCGCGATCGCACTCCTTTTGACCGGGTACGTCGACCCGACCAGGGTTACCGTCTGCGGGACTTCCGCTTCGCGAACCTGGACGACGTTCACCGGTGTGGCCTGGGGTTGCTGTGCGGATAGCGCGGGTAGAAAACCAATTGAAGCAGCACCCACAAACGCATACGCGATCCACTGGTTTCGGGATTTCATCACTTCGGTGTCCTTGCTTGTGAACGCTCGTCCTGTGAAAAGTCAAACACGCTGACAATAATTCACAACATCACTTCGTCTGTTAACGCTATTGTTCCGTTGGTATTAGGGCCATTGCACGGGGTGTGAGTTTCCGTTGTACTCCGGGAGTGACCTCGAGTCGTTTGCTGCATGACCCTCTAAGGAAGGCGATCCACCGTGATTTATTTCACACCTGTTAATTATATACTCTTTTCGACGGACGGCAAATTCTCTCTTGCTTCGGCCACGAGATTCCAAGAGAATGTCGCCCACTATGAGATGGCGTTCACTGGTCCATCACATGACCGAGCTACTTCTTCCGAGGGGATGCGCAGCCTGCGACGATCCCTTGACCCCCACCGATGAATACTGGTGTTCCTACTGCCTCGCTTCGATTCTTCGCGCGGTTGATCGCGATTACTGCCCGAGGTGCGGTCTGCCGACCGGTCCGTACCTGCTTCATCCCGATGGATGCAGCGCCTGCTTGAAGACACGGACTCCTTACGAATCTCTGGTGCGCGTAGGACGCTACGACGGGCCGATCGGCGATCTCGTCCGTCGCTACAAATACCAGTCGCGTCAACGTCTCGATCGTCCGCTCGGTTCGCTGCTTGCCTCCGCCATTGCCGGGCAGATCCCTGTGGATGATCTCGATTTTATCGTCCCCATCCCCATTACCCGCTCGAGCTTGATGCGGTACCGCTTCGCCCCGGTGAAGACGCTCGCCCATGCCGTCTCCCGCGAACTGCTTGTGCCGACGGTCGATGCCCTCACCGTCCAAGGAAAACAAAGACGGCAGACCGAGCTTCCCTTATCCGAACGACTCAAGAATGTTCGCGGCGTCTTTCGTGCTCAATCGGACTTCGATTTCAAAGACGCCACGATCTGCCTGATGGATGATGTCTCCACGAGTGGTGCCACATTCCGCGAAGCATCACGACTTCTCATGAATGCCGGGGCACGCCGTATCTATGTCGCCTGCCTGGCCAAGGCGATTCCTCCCGCGGTTGGGCTGGACATGGCTTCGCCCATGACAGTCGACCAGAATCCCCCCCGTCGATTCGAAACGGAACTGCTGCCGTCTTGAAATGAATTCTCGTTTTCCCCTTGCATATATTCCACCTCCTATCAGCTGGTCACGATTTCGTGTAACTGACCAGGATTCGTCGCAGCGATTCGTCGGGGGCTTCCAACTCGACTTCCACATCCGGATGGTCTGCCATGTGGAGCTGGCGGGCTGCGCGCCTTCCCTCCTCCCGCTCCTCAACGCTGAGACCGGCCGACTTGTAGAAGACCAGCCTTCCCCCGGGCTTCACCAGATGATGGGCCTGCCTCAATCCCCTGGCCAGCGGGCTCACCGCACGCAGGCAGACCACGTCACAGGTTCCCTTGTTCTCCGCACGCAGATCCTCCGCACGACCCTGGGCAGCATGAAACCTTTCGAGACCGAGTCGTTCCGCGACGGCGCTGACGAAACGGATCTTTTTGCCAGTCCCGTCGATGGCAGTGACGTGCCAGCCGGGGCGAACGATCGACAGCGGGATGGCCGGAAAACCCGCTCCCGTCCCGACGTCCATGAGGCGCATTTCCGCTCCGGACGCGATCCATGGTGCCCGGAGCAGCGCGAGGGAGTCCGCGTAGTGCCGGATGGCGGCCTGCACGGGATCGACGATGCGCGTGAGGTTCATCACCTGATTGGCTTCCAGCACCGCCGCGAAGTGCGTCCACATCTGATGCACGTGCGACTGCTCGATCGACAGCTGTAACCTTCGGGCGGCGTCATCGAGGGATGCTTGAAAGGCATCACGGTCGGAGGGTGTCCATGAACCTTTGGTGCTCATGTCCCGGATCTTAACCCAATCTTCGCAGCCGAATCGACACCTTGGTATCGGATTCAGGCGTGCGGCCTCCGGCTGGAGCGAAGATCCGGCTTGAACCGAACGCGCGGGAGGGTTAGGCTTCCCGCTGGTCGGAGGGAGACGAAGATGTCGACGGTTCGCAACGGACCCTGTGGATCACTCCGGCAGTGGTCGCGAACGGCTCTCCCTGATTCGAAAACAACTGCCGAAATACAGAAAGGAGCGATCCGAAGTGCCCGAGATCGCACCGTTTCGCGGATATCGCTACTCCACGGACAAGTTCGGACGGGACTGGTCGAAGCTGATCTCCCCGCCGTATGACGTCCTTGACGAGCAGGACAAGGCTGAGCTTCTTCAGAGGGATCCCCACAATTTCGTGGCGGTCGATCTGCCCCACGTGCCGCCCAAGGAGGCCGGGCCGGATGAAGCCTACGCCCGGGCGGCCGAGACCTTCCGCCAATGGATCGATGAGCAAGCCATCGTGCGTGAGGATGAGCCCGCCCTGTACATCTACCACCAGGCCTACATCCACGGGGGGCAGACGTACGTCCGGAAGATGTTCTTCGCGCGCATGCGGATCGAAGCCTTCGGACAGGGAACGGTCTACCCGCACGAAAAGACATTCGGTGGCCCCAAGGAAGACCGCATGAAGCTCATGCAGGCGACACGTTGCCAACTCTCGCCGATCTTCGGTCTCTACAGCGATGCCGACAATGCGGTCAGCGCCATACTGGATGTGAGGAATACCGATCCCGATGCCTCGGCCACGATGGATGAGGTCGAAAATCGATTGTGGATCTGTCAGGATGCCGATGCCATTGCACAGGTGCAAGAGACGCTGGCCTCGCGAGCGGTCTACATCGCCGACGGGCATCATCGTTACGGAACCGCGCTGAACTATCGCGACGCCCTCAGCGACCTGCCGGAGGATCACCCCGCGCGTTTCATCCTCGTCGGCTTCTGTGCCATGGAGGATCCGGGCTGCCTGATCCTGCCGACTCACCGGGTGATCAGCGATTTCGGCGATGTGAAGCCCGGCGCGATTCTGGCGGCGCTGGATGAGGGGTTGAAGACGACGACCGCCGATCCCAACGTGACCTCCGTGGATCAACTTGTCGCGAACGATGCCCCGCACGACCTGGCGATCTACATGGCTGCAGGGGATCGCTTCTACACGGGCACGTTCACGCAACGTGACGCTCTGAACAAGCTCGCCCCGGATCACAGCGCGGCCTGGCGCGAGCTGGACGTGGCGTACCTGCATCGACTCCTGCTCGATGAACTCGTCACGGGCAAAGCCATGGGCGGGACGGCTCCGAAAACGCAATATATCAAGAGCGCCGAGAAGGCGGTCGAGATCGCGCGAAGCAGCGGCGGCATCGCCTTGCTCTGCAAGGCGTGCAGCATGGAGCAGCTTCGGGCGGTGAGTGAGGCGGGAGATCTCATGCCCCAGAAGAGCACCTTCTTCTACCCCAAGCTGGCGACCGGCCTGGTTGTCCATGCGGTCGAATAAGCCCGTATCACTATCAAGCGTCTGCCCGCCCTGAACGGGGGCATTCGAATCATTCGCTGGGATTCTCATTCCCCGATGCCGCGTGACGTGTTATCCTGCACCAGCCGCGTCCACAGGGTTCACCAGCGGCGATGGGGCTGATCGCAGATGAGCGACGTATTCGAATGTGAGTGCGGTGCGCGGATTCGCATGCCGGCCGATTCCGAGGGGCGGCCGGTCCGCTGCCGGGTCTGCGGGCGTGTTCATCACGGCAGACCTCGCACGGCGCCGCCTCCCCTGCCGCCATCGACGTCGAATCCCTCACAGGCCGCTTCCACCTCTGCGGAAACGAACCCCTTGCCTGAATCCTCCGATGCGACGGAATCCAGGGATCCCCATGGCTGGCTGGACGAATTCTCCCGCCAGGATACCCCTGTCAGCGACGAGCGCCTGGAGCTGTACGACCTTGCCGAGCCCGAGGAGCCAGAGCCGCCGTTCCCGGTTCCGGAAGTCGTGATCGAGTATGAGGATGATCCGGAATTGGAGGAGGACGACGACGTTGATTCCATAGACGAATGGCACAACGCCGCCGAACGCCCTTTCTGGCGGGATCTGATGGCCTCGTTCACCTTTGTGTTTGACTCCGGGAACATTCTCTCGCTGGCGGTCATTGTCGTCATCAACATCTGGTGTGTCTTCTTGGGATATGTCTGGGTATTCGGATGGCTTGGCCAACTGGTGCTCAACTCCTACCTGGCGGCCTTCTACCTGCTGGTGATCCGGGATACTGCCGCGGGTGAGGATGACCTCCCGAACGTCTGGATCTCCTGCCTGTTCGAGGATCTCATCATCCCCTGGATTCATTTCGTGGCCTCGGGCCTGCTGATCTTCATCCCTCCGCTTCTGCTGATCATCGGCTGCGTGATGGCCCGGGCCAGAATTCCCTGGGAACTCGTGGGGCTGCTCGCCGCCGCCGGGGTGTTCTTCTGGCCGGTGATCATCCTCGGGCTGGCGATCGGAGGAGGCTTTCACGGACTCTGGCCACACACCGTGTTGAAGACCGTCCTCGCCGCTCCGGTGGCCTACCTCGCGATCTGGTTCGTGCTGCTGATCGCCGGCGCGGTCTCGGTCGTGGCCAGTTTCTCCGATCTCTTCGCCGCCCTGCCCGGGAATCTCCTGCCTGCGCAGACCTTCAGCACAGCCTGGATTCTCCTGGCGGTGAGTGCGACCATCAGCGCATACTGCTCCATCGTTGCCATGCGCAGCATCGGCCTGTATTACCGCCATTTCAAGCGACAGTTGCCGTGGATTGCCGAGTAGCGACTTCGCCTCCCGCGTACGCGACCTGGGCCGCCATTTCCGCCATGCTCCCTCCGGCATTACTTGAAATCCTGTCCGGATGCCCCTATTCCTAATGTATGACTGCGGCACAGAAACATTCTCGTCGCCGAGTCGCGGGCTGGAAGAAGGACAGATACCATCCGGGGCTGGATTCCTACCGCCCCTCCCCCCTAGGAAGGAGAATACACGATGGCTTACGAACTGCCTGATTTGCCCTACGAGTTCAATGCCTTGGAGCCGCACATCGACGAGCAGACGATGAGGATCCACCACGGCAAGCACCACAACGCCTACATCACGAAAGTCAATGCAGCCTTGGAAGGCCACGCGGACCTCGCCTCCAAGAGTATCGAGGATCTGGTTTCGGGCGTGGCGAGCCTGCCGGACAACGTCAAAGGCGCCGTCCGCAATAATGGTGGAGGTCATGCAAACCATTCGCTGTTCTGGACCGTCCTCGCTCCGGCGGGCAAAGGTGGTGGCGGCGAGCCGTCAGGCGACCTGGCTTCAGCCATTAACGAGGCGTTCGGGAGCTTCGACAAGTTCAAGGAAGAGTTCGCGAATGCGGCCGCCACGCGGTTCGGCTCAGGCTGGGCGTGGCTTGGCGTCAAGGGTGGGAAACTGGCGGTGTGCTCGACGCCCAACCAGGACAGCCCGCTGATGAAGGGCATCTCCGATTGCGATTGCACGCCCATTCTCGGCCTGGACGTCTGGGAGCACGCCTACTACCTGAAGTACCAGAATCGCCGCCCGGACTACATCGCCGCGTTCTGGAACGTGGTGAACTGGTCGGCGGTGGGCGAGCGTTTTGCCGCTGCCAAGTGAGGATGCGTACCTGAACGACGGATCCCCAGTAGAGCAAATACACATCTTCGGGGCCGGCTGAGCACAGTCGGCCCCGAAGGCCTTTTTGAACTTTCCGACCTGTCTCCGACACTCTTCTTCACCCGATCTCAACATCGCGATCGGCGGGGTTTATGGCGTCCTGAGCGTTGACATGCCGGGTACTGCCCCGTAATCTGCGGGCGCATTCAGGATGGCAGGCCGCCGAATTCCAACCGGACTTCGCGTGCCATCCCCGTAGCCTTGCATCCGTTTCGCCGCCGTGCGGGCGGAACAAAGTCAACGAACCCGCTGGGAACAACAGGTTGCGGAAGGACACACACACAGGGCATTGCCCGGGAGCGCAAGAGTATCATGGCTGAGAAGTGGGTCTATTCGTTCGGCAATGGCAAAGCAGAAGGAAAAGGAAATCAGAAGCAGCTTCTGGGCGGTAAGGGCGCAGGCCTCGCCCAGATGACGAGCATCGGTCTTCCGGTACCTGCAGGTTTCACACTGACCACCGAAGCGTGTGACGCGTACAACAAGCTCGGCAAGAAGTGGCCGAAAGGTCTCGACAAGCAGGTCCGCGATGCCGTCAAGAAGCTCGAGAAGAACACGGGCAAGAAGTTCGGCGACAAGAAGAACCCGTTGCTCGTTTCGGTGCGCAGCGGGGCGGCCGTGTCCATGCCGGGCATGATGGAGACGGTCCTCAATCTCGGACTGAACGACGTCTCCGTGGAAGGCCTCGCGTTGAAGACGGACAACCCCCGCTTCGCGTACGACAGCTACCGCCGCTTCATCCAGATGTACTCGACGGTCGTCTGCGGCCTGAACAAGGACGTGCTTGAAGACAAACTGCACGACATGAAGGAAGAGCTCGGCGTCAAGACCGACCCCGAGATCCCCGCCGACAGCCTCAAGGAGCTGTGCGAGGAATTCAAAGCGTTCTTCAAAAAGCAGATGGGCAAGCCGTTCCCGCAGGATCCCTTCGAGCAGCTCGAAGGCGCGATCAACGCGGTGTTCGGGAGCTGGATGGCCGATAAGGCGGTGACGTACCGCAAGGTCGAAAAGATCACCGGCCTGACCGGCACGGGTGTCAACGTCCAGCAGATGGTCTTCGGAAACATGGGCAACGACTCCGGCTCGGGCGTCTGCTTCACGCGGAATCCAAGTGATGGGGAGAACGAGTTCTACGGCGAGTTGCTGATCAACGCCCAGGGCGAAGACGTGGTGGCCGGTATCCGTACGCCGATCACGCTGGACCAGATGGACGCCGTGCTGCCCGAGGCGTATGAGCAGCTCTGTGCGGTCCGCGTGATCCTCGAGACGGCGTACAAGGAGATGCAGGATCTCGAGTTCACCGTCGAGCAGAACAAGCTTTACATGCTTCAGTGCCGCACGGGCAAGCGGACGCCTCAGGCGGCCTTCCGCATCGCCCTCGACCAGGCAACGAAGCCCCTGTTGAGCAAGAAGGATGCGGATAAACTTAAGAAGAAGAAGTACCTCCCTGAGCGTTACGCGAAGGAAGCCACGACGCCGGTCATCACCAAGGAAGAGGCGATTCAGCGCATCACGCCAAACGACATCGAGCGCCTGTTCTACCCCGAGCTCGACCGCGACACGATCGCCAGCGAGCAGGGCAACATCAACAGCTACCTCGATTCACACCTGATGGCCAAGGGCATCAACGCGGTTCCCGGCGCGGCGGTCGGCAAGGTCATTTTCGATGCCGAACGCGCCGAAGCGGCGGCGGCCAAGGGCGAGAAGGTGCTGCTCGTCCGACGGGAGACCAGCCCCGACGACGTCGGCGGCATGCACGTCGCCCAAGGCATCCTGACCTCGACCGGCGGCAAGACCTCCCACGCGGCGGTCGTGGCCCGCGGCTGGGGCAAGTGCTGTATCGTCGGCTGCGAGTCGGTCAAGATCAACGAAGCCAAGCGCGAGATGTCCGCCGGGGACAAGGTGATCAAGGAAGGCGACACGCTCACGCTCGACGGCAGCGACGGCAGCGTCTACACGACCGAGCTTCCGCTTCGCGTGCCGAAGCTGTCGAAGGAATACCTCGAAATCATGAAGTGGTGCGACAAGATCCGCCGCCTGAATGTGCGGACCAATGCCGATACGCCGGCGGACTCCGAGAAGGCGATTGAACTCGGCGCCGAGGGTATCGGCCTCTGCCGCACCGAGCACATGTTCTTCGAGACCGAGGAACGCCGCCTGGCGATCCAGGAGATGATCGTGGCGGACACGGAAGCGGCCCGGCGCAAGGCGCTGGAGAAGCTGCTTCCGTTCCAGCGGGATGACTTCGTGGGCATCTTCACCGCCATGAAGGGCAAGCCGGTGACGATCCGCCTGGTGGATCCGCCGCTGCACGAGTTCCTGCCGCGTGGCGAAGCGCAGGTGCGCCGCCTGTCCAAGACGGCGGGCGTCTCCGAAGAGTTCATCGAGCACCGCAGCGAGATGCTGCACGAAGCCAACCCGATGCTCGGTCACCGCGGTTGCCGCCTGGCGATCACGTACCCCGAGATTCTCGAGATGCAGGTGCGGGCGATCATCGAGGCGGCCGTTGAAGTCAAGAAGCGCGGCCTGAAGGTCCTGCCGGAAATCATGATTCCGCTGACCATCGACGCCAAGGAGTTGAAGATCCTGGCGGACAGGACGCGCGAGGTGGCGGACGGCGTCCTCAAGGAGGCCAAGACGAAGGTGCCCTACATGGTGGGCACGATGATCGAGACGCCGCGTGCGGCGCTGCTGGCGGACAAGATCGCCGAGGAGGCGGAGTTCTTCAGCTTCGGCACGAACGATCTGACGCAGACGACGATGGGTCTCTCGCGCGACGACGCCGGGCGATTCCTGCCGGATTACTGCGACTACGACAAGGCGGCGATCTTCGCGAGCGACCCGTTCCAGTCGCTGGACCAGGAAGGTGTGGGCATGCTGGTCGAATGGGGCATCGAGCGCGGCCGCAGCACGCGTGACAAGCTGAAGATCGGCATCTGCGGCGAGCACGGCGGCGAGATGGACTCGGTCATGTTCTGCCACCGGGCGGGCATGGACTACGTGAGCTGCTCGCCGTTCCGCGTGCCGATCGCGCGTCTGGCGGCGGCCAAGGCGGTGATCGCCGAGTCGGCCGGCAAGGGCGGCAAGAAGGCCAAGAAAGCCAAGAAGGCGTCGAAGAAGAAGGCCGCGCGGAAGCGCTGAGCCCTGCTGACGCGACGCGATGAGCGTATGAATTCACTTAAGCCCGGGATCTTCGGATTCCGGGCTTTTTTCTGCGCGCTCAGCAGCCCAAGGGTTCGTGAATAAAGAGCGTGAGCCCACCCATCGGGCTCCGCCTCGACGAATGCCCCCTCCGTGAGAGCCCATCTCCCCGAATGGCCCGCGTTCTTCGCACAACGAAGGGTGGGTTGGCGATGACAGACCGACTGTGTTCCGGCTTGAGATACAAAAGGCACGAATCGTGAAATGCCCATCAGCCCCATCGCGCCCCTCCGGAATCATGAAGAAATAGCAGCCACGCTTGACGATGCTGCCTCGGCCTGCTTTTAGGGGGGGGGGGAAGTATTCGGCATTTTTGCCTTGACCGGGACAGTCGGGGGCGATAAGCTATGGAGTAGTGGAGGAAGAGGTCGTTAAAGGGTCGGAAGCACGAACCCCGTAGCAAACGAAACGAGGTGCGGCATGGCGGAACGATGGGCGAAGGCGGCGCTTTGGGGCGTGGTTGTTCTCTTTGCTGTTTCTGCGCCCTCGGAGGCGGCGATCGTAAGGTACGTGTTCGAGGGCGTCGTCGAGACGATTGTTGACAACGGCAACGTGCTGGGCACGGACGTTCAGGTGGGTGATACGTTCGCGGGAACGTATTCGTACGATTCCGACCTGGTGGATACACGTCCTGACGACCATCTGGTCGGCTTGTATTTCAACCCCTTTTCGTCCCTGAATGCGACCTTGGGCAGCTTCACACTTCAGAGTGGAGATACCGATTCCCTTCGTGTCGAGAATATGAGTGTGCGCGATTCCATTGGATTAGGAAGCAGTGACTTCGAGTCCGATGGTTTGAGCATAGATGGGATGGTCCTCCGATTTACGGATTCCACAGCCAGCCTTTGGGATACCGACGCTCTACCTTCGTATGTTCCGCCGTTTGACTCCTTCGATTCCACCTTCTTTGACATCGAAGGGAATCGTAACCCGGGAGATATCGGGTTCGATATCGAGGGAACTCTTACCTTTCTGATTCCCGAACCGAGCAGCCTGATGATCATTCTCTGCGCAAGTCCCTGGTTGTTACGTAAGCGAATGGGAATTCGCTGCATTCACTGACCGAGCTTTGCAAAGGTAACACAACCTGACGAACGACGTTATCCAACTCAACGGAGGAGGTCCGCGCCCATGAAATCCCGACTTTCACATCGATCGCTGACCATCGGCTTCCTTATGCTTTTTTGTCATCTTCCCGCGGCATCCGCTCAGTCGCTTGACATCATCTACATCGTGGACCCATCCGGGAGTGTGGATAACCAATGGGACTTACAGCTAGACGGTGTGCAAGCGTGTATTGAAGACCTTCCGCTTGACGGCAGCGTCGCGGTTGCGACATTGACGTTCGATCTGGAAGAGGTTCCTTTGACCGTTCTCACGGCGGGAACAATCGATAGCATCATCGCCCAAGTTCGAGCTCTTCCACCTGACGGGTCCTCCAATCCCACGGACGCGCTCCTTCGCGCGCAGGACATCTTCGACACGCAAGGCCATCTTGGCGCCGACTATCAAATCATCATATCCACCGATGCCGACAGTGGAGAACCTGACCCCCGACCTTCTTTGGCAGTGGCCGACGATCTCCGCGACGACGGCGTGAGGATTTGCACGGCGGGGCTTGGGCAAGGTTGCACCCATGCCACTCTAATTGGGTTCCTTCACCAGTATGCCAATAGCTCTCAGTCTTCGTCTTTCAATCCAAATCAGCCGATCGGTACCTACCGTTGTGTGACCAAAGTGGAAGATTACGTCCAACTTGGAGAGGATTGCCCATGTGTCAACCAAACCACTGGTGTATTGGACTGTGATCGCGATAACGACGGCATTCCGAACGACGAAGACAACTGCCCGGACCATCCCAATCCTGATCAAGAAGATGATGATGGGGACGGGGTCGGTGATGCCTGCGATAATTGCGACCTGTCCAATCCCAATCAACTCGACTGCAATCTTAACGGCGACGGTGATGTATGCGATATTTCAAACGGTACTTCCCAAGATTGCAATAGCAATGATGTTCCAGACGAGTGTGACATCGCTTCCGGGGAATCCCAGGATTGTAACAACAATGACATTCCTGACGAGTGCGATATAGGGAACGGAACAAGCGACAACTGCAATGCCAATAGCGTACCGGATGAGTGTGAGATCATCTATGTTGATCAGGATCCCAGCGTGCCTGGACTGCGCGACGGGTCGAATTGGGAGAAGGCTTTTTAGACTCTTCAGCAGGGGCTGGCAGCCGCACGAACTGATCCGAGCAAGCTGGTGATCTATGTCGCCGACGGGACGTATATGCCGGACGAGGCGCCGGAGACGGCGGGGGACCGTAATGCTTCGTTCGAACTCATCAAGGACGTGTCGGTGCTCGGCGGCTATGCCGGTTACAGCGGGCTACCGAATGCCTGCACGCGCGACGTGATTCTGTACGAGACGATCCTCAGCGGTGATCTCAATGGCGATGATGCTTCCGGCGGCGACAACTCCGAGAACAGTCGGCACGTCGTTTCGGCATACTGGGCGAGCCACGAGGCTGATGAGCTATGCGTTCTTGATGGATTCACGATCACGGGCGGTAACGCCAGACCCTTTAACGACGGAGGTGGAATCTACTGCTTCGCTTCAAGTCCGCGGATTGCATCGTGCAGGATCGCAGGTAACGCCGCCAGAAAAGGTGGAGGTGTATTCATGGCTTCGGGCGTGTCCCCGACACTCGCCAACTGTATTCTCACCGGTAACGATGCGGATGAGGGCGCGGCGGTTTTTCTCGGCTCACAGACTCCCAAGATCCTGAATTGCACGATCGCCGCCAACCGGGGGGATGGTACAGCCGTCTACTGTGGCAGCGGGACTTTGCAACTCATCAACTCGATCGTATGGGGTAATCATGGCGGCGCGATCTATGAAAGCTCCGGGGCATCGATGGAGATCGCGCACAGCCTCATTGACGATGCCTGGCCGGAAGCAAGCGTGTGGGACGCGGACCCACGGTTCGTGGACGAGGACGGCGCGGACGACATCCTCTTAACATGGCAAGACAACGACTACCACCTCGCCGCCGATTCGCCCGCCATCGATCGCGCTGATCCGGCCGCACTCCCGGACTGGGCTGTGCACGACGTCGAGTTGGAACTTCGCGATCTGCAATGCGCACCGGACATCGGCGCGCACGAAAGCCCCTATCGGCAGGATTGCAACACCAACGGCGTATGCGACGATCTCGATCTTGCGACTATGCCGGACTGCAACGCCAACGGCATTCCCGATGCGTGCGACGTGAGCGAGGGGATCAGCCGGGATTGCTATCTGAGCAACGGTATTCCGGATGAATGCGAAACGTCATGGTTTGAATTCGACTATGACGGCGATTGCGATATCGATCAAACAGACTTTGCGAAGCTGCAACGTTGCATGAATAGCCCCGGAGAGGTCACACGGCCGGGCTGCTATGTGCAGGATCACGATGCCGATGACAACGTCGATGCGGACGACGTGGACTTGCTGAGCGCTTGCGCTTCCGGTCCGATGGTTGTTCCCGATTGCGGTGAATCGTTGCTTGGCGGCGAGTCGCTTCTCGCGGAAAGCTATGGCGATCCGCTGCTGCCGGCGACGGAGGGTTTGGCGACGGCGGTGAGTATTCACGTCGTGCAAAATCCATATCCCGGTCCATACGTGGACAGCCGCACGGAATCCGTCGGGTTCGATCAGTCGTTCGTGATCTGGACGCGTGTGGATGCGGACGGCGACATGGACGGCTTGCAGTATCGCCTGAGGGTCAACGGCGGCGCGGACGACGACGCGTTCCGGATGACCGGCTACGCCGACGGGCCGCTGAGCGTGATCAATCCGGTGTTTGACGGCCTGGGCGATCTGTTCTCGCTGTACGGGCCTCCCGGCGCCTGGGCTCCGAGCGACTACGGCAAGTTCACTCCGCCGGTGACGCTGGACGCGCTGCTCGATGAGGTCGTGTTCAACGCGTCGCAGTTCGTCGAAGCCGCGGCCTTCCCGGAAACGCTGATCGGCGTCGTGATCGAACCGGTGAACCCGCTGACCGCCGGGGACTACGTCTTCTCCGCCGGGGGCGGCATCGCCTCGAATGGCGTCGCCGAATGGGCCGCCACCCCGCTGACCGGCGTCACCACCGGCAACCAGTCCTTCACGCTCACCATTCAGGCGGAGTGAGGGAGGACACTAGCGGATCATCCGGGAACAAGACCGTCTCGTTTATCTCCTGATTGCATACCGCTGATCAGGCGGGTGGCGGTGCCGTCGCGGATGTTGTCGGGGGCGGACCAGACGCAGAAAAAGAGGGCTTCGCGGGCGAGGCGTTGCGGGGTTCGCCCGGCCATGTAGCCGCTGCCCTTGACCGCCAGCATCATCACCCCCGCCAGGCGGATCAGCAGGTCGTTGATCCGCATGCGCATGTCATGCACCACCGGCTTCTCGACGTCGCCGTTTCCGCCGGCGAATCCGAGCAGCTTGGACCGGATGTCCTCGACGTGGCAGCGAAGTTCGTCGTGGACCGCGACGAGTCCTTCGGGCAGTTTCGCGCGGCATTTCTCGATCTCATCGAGCATCGCCATCGCCAGGCCGACACCCACCGAAGACGAGACCCAGTTCTTCACCGGCGAGCGGCGGGACATCACGTTCTCGCGCGGACCGAGAATCACGCGCGATCGCGGCACGCGCACCTTGGCGCAGCGCACGGCGGAGGTGTGGGAGGCGTTCAGCGCCGCCAGTGTCATGGGGGCTTCGACGGACATCCCCTCGGCCTCAGTCGGCACGCTCGCCAGCACGTGATCGCCGTCCGAGAGTACCGCCCCGATGACGACGGAATCGGCATGGTCCGCGCCGGTCGCCCAAGGGGCGATGCCGTCGAGTTCGAGCAGATCGCCCTGCCACTCGGCCGTCATGGCGGGTTCGGCGCCCTGGCGGGAGGTGGTCAACTGGGCGATGCCGACGGTGGTGAAGTGTTCTCCGGCGGCGCAGGCGGGCAGGAGTTCCGACTTGAGCCCGTCGTTGTCGCCGTTGGTGATCAGGTCGACCGCGCCGTCGCGCTGGGTGACAATCAGCGCGGTGCTCACGTCGCCCCGGCCGAGGGCCATGTACATGGCGATGCGCTCTTCGGGGGCGAGATCGTCACCGCCATGGTCGCGGGCGACCGTCCATCGCCAGCCGCCCGCCTCGCCGAACGCGCGCAGGCCATGCCTTGGCCACGCGCCATCCGCGTCGCAGGCGTCGGCATGCGCTTTCAGAGCGTCGCTGAGTTCAGTGAACCGGGGGTCACACTTCGTCAGATTGGCTGATCCATCCATCATCAACAGGAGTATAGTCCATGATTTCGGCGGGATCGAAGTAGATCGCGATTTCCGTCTCCGCTGACTCGGGAGAGTCGCTGCCGTGGATGAGGTTGAAGGTCTTGCTGTTGCCGAAATCACCGCGAATGGTGCCCGCCTCGGCGTCGAAACCGAAGGTCTTGCCCATGAGCTTGCGCGACACGGCGATGGCGTTGGGGCCCGCCACAATCATGACCACGACGGGCCCCGAGGTGATGTACTGGAGCAGGCTGGGGAAAAAAGGTTTATCCTTGTGCGGGGCATAGTGGGTCTTCGCCATTGCCTCGGTAATGCGGATGAGCTTCATGGCGGCGATGGTCAGCCCCTTGTCCTCGAAGCGCTGGATGACGCGACCGATGAGGCGGCGCTGGATGCAATCGGGTTTCAGGATGAGCAGTGTCTTTTCCATCGTTCTTCTCTCCGGCTGAGGGTCGTGTCCTGATCGGCAGGGAAGGTGCATGTGCCCTGCGTTCGAGGGCGTATTGTGATGAGCCGGCGTGGATGACGCAAGCGGCACGCGAAAGCCGCGCGCGTCACTCGGGGCGGTATCCGTGGGCGGCCTGAACGATGGCGTGAAGATTCTGCGGCGGGACCTTGTCGGGGTCGAAGGTACACCCGGGGGCGATGATCATCGGGCGGTGCTTCGCCTGGCGAAGGGCGTCGGTGACGGCGGCGGCGCATTCGTCCGGCGTGCCGTCGGGCATCGTGGTGAGGTTGTCGACGCCGCCGGCGATGGCGGGCTTCACGCGGTCGCGGGCGTAGGCGATGCTCGGCCCGCAGGCACGGTCCGCCCAATGGAGCACGTGGGCGGGGTATTCGGCAAAGCGGCGAAAGTCCTTCGGGTTGCCGCAGATGTGCAGCACGTTAAAGGTGCCTTCCGACACGTGGTCGAGGATGCGCAGATCCAGCGGCTTGACCATCGCATCGTAGATCTCGCCGTTGGCGGGAGTATCGACCCAGTCGTCGCGGACGGAAAGGAACACGCCATCCGCCCCGGCCTCAAGGCAGGCCCGGCCGAAGTGGCCTAGCGATTCGGCGACCGCCTCCAGCGCCGTTTGGAACGCGGAACGATCCTTTTTCAGGAGCCTGGAGAGCGTCTCGTCCTTCGCGCTGGTCTCGCCAAGCTTCGGCGGCTCGAGGTGATCCTTCGGCGGCTCAGTGAGATCCCGCAGCGTCGTCCAAGCATTGAACATCGTGGTGCAGAGGAAGACGTCGGGGCCGATTCGCTCGCGGAGTTTTCGCAGTACCTCCAACTGACCGGCAAACCCGGCATCGTCACCGGATC
Organism: uncultured Planctomycetales bacterium; assembly: GCA_964618455.1. Taxonomy (GTDB): domain Bacteria; phylum Planctomycetota; class Phycisphaerae; order UBA1845; family PWPN01; genus CAZUAQ01. The sequence goes on from CAZUAQ010000002.1 coordinate 110,511, forward strand.
GCACTTCGATGAGCTTGAGGTCATCTGCCGTCGCAAGCACGCCGAGTCGGCCGCGCGGGAACGGGTGATCGTTCATCGCCTTGCAGAAATCGAGGTCGTACGTCTCCATCAGGGTGATATGCGCATCAACTGCCGCTGGGCCGGTGGTCTGCCCCGGCGGGAAGTGATGCCACAATCCCACGGGAACCCGGTCGGGCCATTGGCCGTCCAGTACCGCCTGCACTCGTTCGCGTCGATTCATGATGCGGCGCAATGTAGGCACGATGCGCGACAACGTCAACGCGCGGCGTGTTGACCGTGGCACCGTGATTCCGTAACTTCACGAGGTCCCATGTAAGCGGAGCGCCGACAACTTTCACGCAATCAGGAATGCCCATCATGCCCATCGACAACGCCTCGGAGGTCCAGGCCAAGCTGCAGCACGCGTTCGACGTCGCCCAGCGTCAGGTTCGCCGGTTGATTGAGAATCATCCGGACCTGTTCCCGATGTACACGGTGAACGGCAAGTGGAAGCATGAGGGCGAAGCGTGGACGAACTGGTGTGAAGGCTTTCTGCCGGGCATGATGTGGATCTTCCACGAAGCCACGGAGGACCCGTGGTGGCGGTCCAAGGCGGAGCATTACAGCCGATTGCTCGAACATCGCAAGGACGATCGCGACGTTCACGACCTTGGTTTTCTCTTCTACCACGGGACGTACCGCCGCTGGTACAACGCAACCGTCCGCGAAGGCAAGCCCGACCCCGCGATCATGGAGGTGGTCTACCACGCCGGGCGCACGCTGGCCATGCGCTTTCAGGAAAAGGGGGAGTACCTCTGCTCCTTCGTCGCGAAGGAATCGCTCTTCGTGGACATCATGATGAACGTGCCGATCATTCTCTTCACCGCGCGGGAAACCGATGATGAGGCGCTGCTCAGCGTCGCCTCCCGCCACTGCGCGACCTCCCGCCGTTACCTCGTGCGCGGGGATGGGTCGACTTCGCACGAAGCGATGTTCGACCCGCAGACGGGCGAATGCCTCAAGCAAACGACGCACCAGGGCTACCGGGGAGACTCGTGCTGGTCGCGCGGTCTGGCCTGGGCCGTTTACGGCTTCGCCACGGCGGGAAGAATTGTCAACTTTGCTCCGTGGATTCAGACGTCGCAACTGTGCACGCATTACCTGCTCGAGCAGTTGGCCAGCGACCCCGTTCCGCCCTGGGACTTCGACGCCCCACCGGAATCCCGGAAGCAGAAGGACAGCTCGGCCGGGGCCATCGCCGCGTCAGGGCTCTTCGAGTTGGCCGACGCCGAACAGATGGTGGGCAGCGAACAGGCGAAACGGCGTCGCCGCCTGCAGGAGGAAGCGATTCGCCTGCTGGTCCCCCTGTGCGAGCCCGGCTATCTCGCCGATCCCGACAGTGCGTGGGAAGGGATCCTCCAGCAGGGTGTCTACCACCTGCACAAGGGGCTCGGCGTGAATGAATCGGTGATGTGGGGCGAGTTCTTTTTCGTCGAGGCGCTCCACCGCGCGCTGCAACTTCTGAAACATCCTTCCTTTGCAGCCGGTTGAGACCGGTGAGTCATCCGCGTAGAATGGATTGGAAGGCGGTGACGGTGTCGGGGATCCGTCGATACCCCTCTGATCTCTCGTGCCGAACCCGTCCTGGGGTGAACGTGTATAGAATCAGCAGGGAAGTCAACAGCGTCCAACCTTTCACGGAAAACGATCGATGACCATGCTCCATCGACTGTGCCTTGTGGTCCTGGTGCTGCTCGCCTGGGGGATCTCCCCGCTCGAGGGGGCGCACCTGAAAGGCCGAATAGCCCGCATTGGTTACCCGGGAAGCGGTGCCGATTCCGGCAAGGGTCAGGATCACTACCGGCAGGACAGCTGGGTGCCGGTGCTGGTGGAGTTGGAAAACGAGGACGGCGATCAATTCACGGGCACGCTCGAAGTTCGCCAGAAAGATCGCGACGGCGACGAAGTGGCGGCACGATGGCCGGTCGTCCTGCGTGACGAAGTCGAGCGCATCTACCTCTACGTACCCAGCGGGATCGCCGGCACCGAGAACTGGAGCGGCAATGGGCAGTCGTTCCGTGTGCGTATTTACGATGACGAGGGGCAGTTCGCCCCGCTCTTCGATGAGAACGATCAGCCCATTACCGCGCTTGATCCCCCCCGCCCCCTGACCGCGGTCTCCGGGGGGACGAAGATTATCCTGGACATCTCCGAGCGCCCCATCAACCCGTTGGCCCTGGTCAGCAACGACCCGGACCGTGCGACGGATGTGGTGGTGACGCGCATCGGCCCTGCGGAAATTCCGCCCGACGCCGTCGGTCTGGCGATGGTGGATATCATCGTCTGGGACGGGGCGGATCCCACGCTGTTTCGCGATCCCGCGCAACGGCAGGCGTTGGTCGAGTGGGTGCGCCAGGGCGGCGTCCTGGTGATCGGCGTCAGCGACAACTGGAACCGGCTGGAGAATTCCGAACAACTGGCGAAGATTCTTCCCGTGAAGCTGAGCGGAAAAACTGAAATTACCGAGCCGACGGAAGGAATCGGCCAGGCGCTACAGAACAATACCTCGCTGCCCCTCATGGCCCCTCTGGGCATCTGCGAGGTCATGCCGGAGGATCTGCGCGGTGATGCGTACGTGTCCGTCCCGAGCAATCCGGATGAGGACCCGCGTGTGCTTGTTGCCCGGCGGAAGATCGACCAGGGCGAAGTGGTCCTGGTCACCGCCGAACTGGAGGATCTCCTCGCCATCCAGGGGACCAATGCACGTGACAAGATGATCTTCCTCCAGCAGGTCACCCTGCTGCGCACCAGTCCGCGCGACATGAATCAACAGACGTACGGCCGGCGCAATCCCTTTGAGCAGGTCGAGACGCTCATCGGGTTTGCCACGGACACCGTGCTGTACTTCTTTTTCGGATTCGTCTTCGTCATCGGGTACATCCTTCTCGCCACCGCCGGAGTCTGGTTCGGCTTGAAGCGAAGAGGCATGGTCCAGCACAGCTGGACGGTCTTCGCGCTGGTCACGCTCGTGACGAGCGGCCTGAGTCTCGCGGCGGTGCGCCTGGTGCGGGGCATCGGGAGCACGGTTCAGGAAGTCCAGGTTGTCGATCTCGAAGCCGGGACGTCCATGGCCTCGTCGGAGTGCTACTTCGGCTTGAAGACGGCGACGCACGTGGAGCAGGATCTCAAGCTGCCCATGGACGCCACCTCCCCCGAGGAATCGCCGGGCTTGCCGGGCGGGCTGCGCCCCCTGCCGGTGGACATGATGGATCCGATGATGATGCAGCGGATGTATTCGAACACGCTTCAGTACAGATCGCTGGCGGGCATCGGGCAGTTGGAGGATGTACCGTTCCGGGCGACGCTGAAGAAAATGCAGGGGACATGGCGCGGGACGCTCGAAGGCGACGTGATCGCCAACCTGCGGCATGGGTCACGGGCGTACCTTTCAGATGACAGCTGGATCGAGAACCGTTTGGGCACGACGCTGAACGACTGCTACTTGTTCGTGGCGGCGCGCAATCCGCAACCCCGGCTTCTGCCCCGCGTGTTTGTGTACGACGTCGATCAGCTGGAGCACGGGGAGCGTTTCGTGATCAAGACGTATATCGATGCCAAGACGAAGCGTGAAAAGACGGCCGCAGCGATCGCGCAGGGACAGCGTTCCGGCCCCGACCAGTTCAGCCGATTCCACAATTCCTGGCTGAACAACATCGGCTACCGCGACTACACCGCCTATGGCATGAACCAGAACGAGCGACGAGTGAAAGTGGATGAAAAAGGCGTCGTCAGCTCGCTGCTGCTCTTGTCGACCTACAGCGAAGTCGACCCCAACGTGCTTGAGAAGCGCAGTGTCGTTCGGCCGACCGGGGCGAACCTGGATTGCGCGACGCTGATCACGGAAGACCGGGCCCTGTTCGTCGGCTTCAGCCGGGATCCAGGGCCGGCAAAGCTGTTCGGGCGCAACTCCGAAAACGACGACTGGGACGCCTACGGCGTCTCGGATTCGCTGGTGATGTATCGCGTCTGGATTCCGGTAAAATGATCGGGGGCGGGACCCGAGCATCCCGCCTCCCGGGAAGCGACCCGCTCGCATGGGTAAGTACAGGGCAGGTACGGCATGATTGTTGAGACGATCAATCTGACCAAGCGTTACGGCGACCTGGTGGCCTTGAACAACCTCCACCTCAATCTCGAGGAGGGCGAGTGCTTCGGGTACATCGGTCCCAACGGCGCAGGGAAGACCACCACCATCAAGATTCTCGCGACGTTGTTGCAGCCGACCTGGGGCGAAGCGCGGGTCTGTGGCAACGTCATCGGTTACCAGTCGCGCAAGATCCGCCCGCTCATCGGGTACGTGCCGGACTTTTTCGGCGCCTACAACGACATGGTGGTGGTGGAGTACCTGGAGTTCTTCGCCTCCGCCTACGGCATCACCGGCCAGCAGCGGACGCGGATCGTCGGCGACATTCTCGATTTGACCGACCTGACGTACAAGCGGGACGCGCTGGTCGATTCATTGTCCCGGGGCATGAAGCAGCGGCTGAGCATCGCCCGCGTATTGCTTCATGACCCCAAGGTGCTGCTGCTGGACGAGCCGGCCAGCGGACTGGATCCCCGGGCGCGGATCGAAATCCGCGAGCTGCTCAAAGAGCTGCACAAGATGGGCAAGACGATCATCATCAGCTCCCACATCCTCAGCGAGCTGGCGGAGCTCTGCTCGACGGTCGGTATCATCGAGCGCGGCGAGATGCTTTTTCACGGCACGGTCCGGGAGATCACGCGCAAGGCGCGGATGGGCACGCGTGTGCAGATCCGGCTGGCGGACAAGCTCGACCTGGCGGCTCAACTGATCGAGAAGTTGGACAAGGTCAAGAATGTCGCGTTGAGCAACAGTCACCTGGACATCGAGCTTCACGACGACACGCACGATTTCTCCTTCCTGGCGAGTACACTGGTGCAGAACCGATTTGCCATTCAGGAGATTCGTGAAGAAGAGGTCAACCTCGAAACGGCGTTCATGCGGCTGACCAAGGGCATCGTTCAATAGGCAGTGAATCAGGCATCGGGGTGGACGGGATGATCAGCAGGTGAAGACGGATCACAAGGTATGGCTGGCAGGAATCGTGCCCGTGTTGATGCTGTGGAGTCCGGCGGCTTTCGCGGCCGATCCGGAGGATCCCCTGTCTTCTCCGACCGAACACGCCGTTCATTTCACGCCGGAGATGGGGCGCAGCCTCGGCCGGATCATGACGCAGCGCTTGTTCTCTCGCTATCAGCTTCCCGAGGATAAGTACGAAGAGTCGGCGGAGATCATCGCCGGCCATCTGTCGGAATGGATGGCGGAGTTCGATGATCCGGAGAATCGTGATCGCGCCGAAGCCATGTTCGCCGAGATGCTGCAGGTCGTGGCCGACTTCTCCGATCCGGATCGCGCTCCCAATTTCATGCCGCGTATCGCCTCAGCCCTCGCACGGCATGGGGGACATACCTTGGCTCCGCTGCAGGAGCGACTCAATCGTATCGGCCGCGACATCCGCCCGATGCTCCCGCTGAAGCAGCAGCTTCGCCTCGCCGCCGACATGACCACGTTCGGTGCGGGTTTCGACGCGTTCGAGGAACGGATCGAGACATGGAACGATGACGACATGAACGCGATGGAGAACCCCTTTGAGCCCGAATCCAGCCGCGTTCGTTTGAACGACGAGGGGGTTTCGCGAAGTCTCGAAGCCGCTCAGCGACGCGCTAAACGTATGGCGGACTACGGGCCCGATGCACGCTGGACTCGTTACGTCAAGAACGCGATCAGCTACTACGATCTTGATGAATCGCAACAAGCCTCGGCGGAATCACTGCTGCGGGAATACCGGCAGCGCGCGAAGGCCCTTCGCGAGAACGAAAGCCTCCAGCAGCGGAAGACACGTTTGCTCACGTGGCGGAGCTTCTGGGGCCCGATGGCACGAGGCCGCGACGACACCCTCTCCTACCTGATCTCGAGCGAGCTTGAACGGATCGATGCCGCCATGAGGGCGATGGATATCGAGTTCAAGCGGCGCGTGGATGAGATTCCGACCAGCGGGCAGCAGGCCATCGCCGAACAACGGGCTTGGGAAATCCTCGCGGCCAAGGGTGTCACGCGGGAAACGCTCGATGAGACGATCGTTTCCGATACGCAGACCGCCGGCGATGTCGCTGAATCCGTGACCGACCAGGCGGAGGTGCAACCATGACTACCTCCCGCCGATTGATCGCCCTGCTGGCCCTGGTATCGATTCTGGCTTCCGTGCTTGCCGCCGATACGGAGACCCCGACGGAGGACGCTGAGCGTCCATCTGCCAAAGCCACGCGCTTCGGCATACGCATGACACCGGACATCGCCCGGGGTTTCTCGCGCACGGCGATCCACCAGAACATGACGGGCAAGCTGGGATTGTCCGATGACCAGGTCGACGCGCTGACGGAAGACTCCGCCCGCCACCTGATGGAGATGTGCCACAGCGAGGGCGAGGCGGTCCAGGGCTTTATGGAATTCATCGTGCCCACGCTGGTTGAATCAGGCGGCCTGCTCGACAAGGAAGCGGCCGAAGGATTCGCAAAGAGAACCCTGCCGATCATGCCGGCGTACCGGCGAATGCTGGACGGCTTCGAGAAGGACGCGCGGAAAATCCTGAACCCCGAACAGATGGACGGGTTCGATCGAATCCTCGACGACTATCGCGCGGAAGTGGATGCCTTCGAGAAGCGGATGAACCGATGGAAAGCGGGCGACGCCCAAGAGAAAGAGAACCCCTTCGGGCCGTCCCCCGTCCCGGAGGAGCGCGCAGGCCGATTCAAGGATCAGCCCCCCGAGGAGAAGAACCTCCAGCGCGCCCGGGAACACGCCCGCTGGCAACTGCGGCGCATCGGTCCGAGCGAGTGGAAGCGTTTCCTCGATCACACGACGCGGCTTTTCGAATTCACCGAGAAGCAGCTCGTCACGGCCCGGGGTTTGCTGGACGTGTGCAATCAGCGATGCGACGCGGTCATGACGGATCAATGGCGGCGGGACTATCAGCGCAACCGGATGCTGAACCGCCTGAGGTGGACGCTCCGCGATCTGTCCCAGGGCCCCTGGGCGTACCACATCGACCGGGAATACCGGGACCTCATGGCACCGATCGAAGCGTTGGGGATCGAATTTCGCAACGATGTGCTCACGCTCGTCGAAGATGAACAGAAGCAGAAAGTGATCGAGATGCTCAAGGCGAAGGCGGATCTGCACGGCATGGATGCCGAAACGTTCGCCGTGATGGAAGGTCTCATTGGCGACCTGGGCAGCCCGACCACCGGGGATGCAACGAATGCAGAGCAAGGGGACTCACCATGAAACCGATCGTGACCGACCTGGGAATCTGGTTCTGGCGTCTGCTGCCGGCCAATCCCATCGTGACGCGGGTCGTCCAGACCGGCGGGAAGCGTATCCAGCATCTCTGGGTGCGCGTGGCGTACCTGCTCGTGCTGCTATTCGTCATGGCCATCATACTCATGCAGGAGTACCAGGGCGCGGGAGCGCTCGATGATCTGGCCAAGGGGCTCACCGTCGTCTTCGAGCGCGTCTCCGTGCTGCAACTGGCATTGATGTGCCTGCTCGCCCCTGTTTTCACTGCCGGGGCCATTTCGCAGGAAAAAGACGCCGAGACTTTCAACGTCCTGCTCACCACACCGCTATCCAACGCGCAGATTGCGCTCGGATCACTGCTCAGTCGCCTCTTCTTCGTCGTGATGCTTCTGCTCTCGGGCCTGCCGATTTTCTGCATCACGATGCTGTTCGGCGGCGTAACGACGGATCAGATTTTCCTCAGCTTCGGCATTTCCGCCTGCACTGCCCTGCTGACCGGTGCGCTGGCGATTCTCATCAGTGTCGTCCGTGTCGGGACACGCGGCACGATTTTCTCCTTCTATCTCGGCATCGCCGTCTACATCGCCACGGGCCTGGCCCTGGGATTCTGGAGCAAAACGTACGTTCCCGAATCGATCATTCCCGGCGAGCAGGAGGGCATGAGCTTTGTTGCGCCGTTTCATCCGTTCCTGGCGTTGTTCGTGGCGATGAAGCGTACGCTGCCCCCGGATCCGGCGGCGGTGGCGTATTACGGCTGGCCGTTGAGCTGGATGATCGCCAAGCCGCACATCGCTTACATGGTGATGACATTCGTGGCATCGGTCGTGTTGATCGGTACCGCCACGCTGTTTGTCCGGCGCGGGATCAAGCAGGGTGAGCAGACGATCTGGACGAAGCTGTTCCGGCGGAAACGATCAAGCGGAACAGGCAATGAACGAACGCGGCCGGCGCGGCGCGTCTGGTCCAACCCCGTGGCCTGGCGTGAGGCGGTGACGCGCGCCAGCGCCGCCAGCAGCAATGCCGTCCGCTACGGATACCTGATCTGCAGCATCCTCGCCGGCGGGAGCGTACTCTTTCTCTACTGGACCGGCTCACTGAATCCGACAGATGCCCGTAACTTTCTGTCGGTGATCATCATGATCGAGTTCGGAAGCGTCATGCTGATGGCGGTGAACACCGCCGCCACGGCGATTACGCGCGAACGCGAAGCAGGTACGATGGAACTCCTGCTCACCACGCCGCTGACGAGCAAGTACATCATCTGGGGCAAGCTGCGCGGACTGGTGAGCTTTACGATTCCGCTCCTGGCGGTGCCGGCGGCAACGGTCCTGGTCGCGGCGGCGGGCGAGGTCGTCCTCGGCGTCAAGCAGGGCCTGCAGCCCATCGCCTACATGAGTTCCGCCCTCATTCTTCCCCCGCTGATGTTGGCCTATTCCGCCGTGGCATGCATCCTGGGCCTGCATATGTCGCTGAAAAATCAGCGATCCATCCAGGCAGTTCTGGTCAGTGTCGGGATTCTTGTCGCCGTCGGCTTCGGAGTGGGACTCTGCGGAATCTCCATCGCAGGGGGCACCGGTTATCTCGGCCCGCTCATGGCCCCGATGACGTTCATCGTCGCAATCTGGATCGTGCTGAACCCGGAGGCCGCCATTGATAACTCGACATTCAGCGCGATGAGTGTCACCGAAGCATCGGCCTGCCTGATCATCGGCACGCTGATCGCGCTGGGTATCTACGGGGCGATCGTGGCGGGGACTTATCAGACGATGATCAAGAACTTCGACATGATCGTGCGCAAGCAGTCGCGATGACTATCGCTTGAGCATCGGCTGAATCTTCAAGTACGTGCCGCATCGCCAGAGCCATTCCACCGGCCCGAAGCGGAAGACCGAACACCAGCAGTAGCTCATCGTCAACTGCAGAGCCATCATGCCGAGGGCCACAAGCGTCGCCTGCACGTGATTCAACCGCTCGAATAATCCCAGCCCGTAGCTGTAGAAGATCAGTCCCGCCAGCACCGATTGGCCAAGATAGTTCGTCAGCGCCGTCCGGCCGACCGACGCCAGGGGTTTCAACCAGGCAATCCCCTTCTCACTCAGACAGATCAACACGATCCCGGCGGCGTACGCCAGTCCCTGGGCGAGGCTGCCGAAATGCTGGATGACATCCGCACCGAGAACTCCCCAGGCCGTCTGACCGTATCCGATCAGGATCACCTCGCGAACGGCGACCAGGAGCAGACCAAAGATCAACCCGAACACGAGAACACGCCGCAGCAGCGTGCGATGCTCCCACGGTCGGTCGAAGAGGCCGTACTGCAACAATGCCGCCCCCAGCAGCATCAGCGCCAACGATCGCCAGAACATCAGCATGGCATTGATCGCGGTCATGATGAAGAGATAGAACACGCTCCGGTGCAGAATCTGCTCGAACACCGTACCTCGCTGGTAAACCTCCTCCTCACTGGCGAGGAAGTGAAACACGCGGTGCGTGATTTTCATCCCCTGCAGTTCGGACTCCCACATCTGGACATTCGCCGAGGAGGGTTGCGTCGTGGCAACCACATCCCCCCTGCTTTCCTGCTCCCCCGAAGAGTGGACATCCGACTCTGCGGGAAACGTGGTCCCGGCCTTCACCGCTTCGATGCGTGCTTCCAGGTCGGCCATCTCCTGTTCGGCATGATCCGCCAGGTGTTCGAAGGAAGGTTCCTGGAACGCCTCATCATCTGTGAAGAGTGCGGGTGTAAGAATAGTCACGATGGGAACAAGCGACAGCACTCCCGCCAAAGTCAGCAGCGTCCTGATCTTCAGGTTCCGACAAAGCAGCAGGATCACGCCGCACACGGCATACAGGGAAAGTATGTCTCCGTACCAGAGAAAGATCCCGTGAAACAGGCCGATTGCGAGCAGCAGCATCTGACGCCACGCGTAACGCCCGCCGAACGGGCGCTGCGCGTGCCGCGCGCTGCGCTCCTGCAGGGCGAATCCCACACCGAAGAGCATGGCGAAGATCGCCATCATCTTCAGGTGCAGGAAGAACTGGATGCCCTTTATCACCAGTACATCTCCGAGCGGCCCTTCCCCCCAAGCCAGGGGCTGCCCCATGTCCAGCACGTATCCGTAGGAAAGATTCACATGGATGATGGGCAGGCCGAGAATGGCGAAGCCGCGCAGGATGTCGATGATGACGATGCGCTGCTTCTCTTGAACCGGAGCGGGAGAATCCAGGGTCGCTTCCATGGAGGCATGATACCGCCATGGTGGAAGATCGAAAATGGGTTATGAGCGAGCGGGTTACGACTGGACGGGTTCGTTGTCCGCCGTGGAGTCGGACACCTTCTGCGCGAGATCGCGGTAAGCGTAGACGATGTCCTGGCAGATCAGTTCCATCCGCTTGCGGAGGTCGCGCCGCTCCTGAATGATCTTGGAGGCGGTGCGCCGCAGGCGGCGCTGGCGGACGGCATCCCGTTTGTCCACGTGCGACTTCTCGAGCAGGCGAGTGACCGTATTGGTCAGATCGGTCAGCGCGAAAGGCTTGACGAAGTAGTCCGCGACACCGAGACGCAGGGCCTCCACGGTCTCTTCCACCGTCGGGCACTCGGCCATGAGGATGATCGGACAGTCGTTGGAAATGCGCACCCGCTCGATGAACGCGGAGCTTTCGCCATCGTCCAGGTCCGTCGACGCGATGATCAGATCGTGTCGCGTGGTTGACTCTTCCTGCAGGGCTTCTTCCACCGTCGTCGCGCGATGCACGCGATGATGAAACACCCGCGCCAGGTGATCCTCAATCAACCCCGCCAAAGCGCCATCGGGCTCGACGAGCAGGATATCCATGGATTGTTCGATCATGTCCCCAACTGTCCCCGGGCGGGAAATACAAAAGAGGCCGGCGGGCGTGTCAGCCGCGAGAGCGAGGAGGAGGAGGAAGATGCGGTGGCCTTCACTACCCGCCTGGCCCGGATTCTGCTTGCGTTCCCCTGTGCGTGCACTTGTGTCCCCAGATGCCTATGCCGTTTCATCGACCGGAAGTTCTTCCGGCTTTGCGCTCGATCGAGATCTTGTGGAATTCCTCTTCAAGCGTCGTCGTTATCGGATTCCGGTCAGGCGTTCGGACCGCCGTTCGTCGGGGCCGACGGCAGTGCGATCAGCACGACCGTGCCCTCGTTCGGACGACTCTGAATCCGAAGGCCGCCCCCGTTGATCTCCGCGTAGCGTGTGGCGATGGAGAGGCCCAGGCCTCGTCCCCGCCCCGCCTGGCGATGCGAGAAGAACGGGGTCGCCACGCGGTCGATCAACTCCGGCGGAATGCCCCGCCCGTTGTCTTTCACGATGACGACGACCCTTTCATCGGTCAGATGTGAGGTGCAATTGATGAGCAGCCTTCGAGGAGAAATTTCCTGCATCGCGTCGATGGCGTTGCGGATGACTTCGTCGAATAACTTCTTGATTTGCGCGGCGTCCGCAAGGACTTTCGGCAACTCGTCCGATAGCGACAGGACAAATTCTTCTGAAAGAATCGCGCCCCCCTCGACCCAATCGCGGCGGAGTTCGCCCAATAACCCTTCAAGCGCAAAGGTATCGGGCTTCGGAGGATCCGGCTTGGCAAAGGCGACCAGCTCCGTGATGATCTCGCTTGCGCGGTGGGCATGCTCGGCAATCAGCTCACAGGAACGGCGCTGGCCGGCATCCTGGATCCCTTGAAGCAGCATCTGCGCGCGACCGGAAATCACCGCCAGGGGATTGTTCATCTCGTGAGCCGCGCCGGCCGCCATCTCCCCCACCATCAGCAGTGAGCGCGCCCGGGCCAGGTCCGCCTGGGAGGCCTTCAGCGCGCGATTCATCTCCACCAGTTCCTCGTTGAGCCGCAGCCCCTGCGACCGCCCTTCCGCCATCTGCCAGCGCATGTCGATCGCCTGAAGCAGAACCGTCAAGGCTTCGTCGATGGCGGGCGGAATGTCCGATGCGACGACGAGAATACCTTGCCCCTCGTCCTGGAACGACAGTGGAATGCCCCAGCGCGGCGGCCGGCCGAGCGCCGCTTCCAATTCATCCGCCAGCACGGGGCTCATCTCTGAAACGGAATGCCACTGAGGCGTCACCTGTGACGGCGGGGACATCAGGAAGATGTCAGGATCTGCGCGAGAGGTTCGCACATCCGGTTCCAAGGCATCCTCATGAAGGCACGCCATGACCGCCAGCTTGCGACTTGATGAACGTGTCACCACGGCGATGGGCCGCTCGTGGAGCAATACAGCACACGCCTGAACAGCCGCCTTGCCGACCTCTTCGTGCAGCGCCTCGGCGTCCAGTCCCTCGCTCAGCCTTCGCAGCGCATCGAGGCAGACCGAACGCTGCTCCAATCGCCGATTGGCCTGCTGAAGCGTCATATTCAGCCGGGCGAGTTCAGAGTTCGCCTGCGCGAGGGCATCCTGGTAGATCTCGCGCGACGTGAGCCGCTCCAGGCCGATCAGCTCCGCACGGGCTTCGATCCAGTCCGGCAGCCGCTGCTTGACGTCATCGATCCATTCGACCGGTCGGCCGGCTTCGCGCAGGATCTCGGCAGCCGTTACATCGAGCTGATCGCTGCCCGAGTAGCCGATGCGTAATTCCCGCACCAACCGGTCCGCCGCCTGGATCACATGGACCATCGGCGGCCGATCGAGGCGTGTCGGCGTGGTCGATGGCGTGTGGTGATGCAGCCAGATGCAGTCGGATACGAACCCGGGAAGCTTCCAGTGGGCGGCCAGCCTCTTGCCCGCCAGCGTGTGATCGATGCCGAAGACCTCGCGCTCGGCATCGCCGATGTTTTCTCGGAGGCGATCCACGCGAGAGACGACGCGGGCGTAGCTCTTGGGAAAACAACTGTCGAGAACCACCTTACCCAGATCGTGCAGCAGGCCGCACATGAACGCCTCTTCGGGATCGACGGGCTGACCGGTACCGCCGTGGCTCCTGGGCAACTTCTCCGCGATCAAGCGCGCGGCGCACCCGACCGCCAGGCTGTGTTTCCAGAAGCCTGCCTGGTCGAACGCACTGTCGCTCTCTTCAATCCGCTGGGTGAAGGTCTCGAAGATCTGGATCGAAAGGACCAGGTTGCGAATCACGTTCAGTCCCAGAAGGACGGCGGCGCGATCCACGGTCGTCGCCTTGGAACCGGTGCCGGCGCGATTGACGAGTGACAGAAAACGCGCCGAGAGGGATTGATCCGAAGAAATCAGGTCGACCACGTCGCGCATGCCGACATGGTCCTGCATGGTCATCTCGAGCAGCCGCGTGGCGATGACCGGCAGCGTGGGCAGCGCATCGATCTGGGCGAGGATCGGCTCGATGTCCGGCTTCCCGGCCGATGACGAATTACGGGAAATGTCCGCGCCCAATGAACTCATCGTCTTGATCCGTATCGCTCACTCGGAGTCGAGAACCCCACGCGCGACGCGCACCTGAATCCGTGACCCACTTCACCGATCGTTCCGGGCGCATCAGTGTACTCGGACGTCGACTAGACCTGCACCAGTTGGAGGATGCGCGAAATCAGTTCGTCGATCTGGAAGGGCTTACGCAGGAAGTCGTCCGCGCCGGCATCCATCAGTTGCTGGATCTCGTCAGGGTCGGCCACACCGCTGATGATGATGATCTTCGTCTCGGAAAAATCGGTGTTCCGGCGGATGGTCTCGCACACGATGTTCCCGTTGATGTCCGGCAGTTTGTAGTCCAGTACGATGACGTCGGGCTTCATCTGCTGTGTCAGCATGCCCGCCTCGTAACCCCCTCGCGCCACCTTGACCTCGAACCGGCCGTCGCGTTCCAGCAGTTCGACGAGCATTTCGAGAATGGCCTCGTCGTCGTCGACGGCCAGCACGCGTTTCTTCCCCGAGTCGAGGTTGTCCAGGGGGATCTTGTTCTCCTTCATGAACTGAAGGAGGCTCTCACGCGGTATACGGCGAAACCGCGAACCCGGGACACGAAATCCCTTGAGCTTGCCATTATCGAAACAGCGAATCACGGTCTGCTGGCTGACCTTGCAGATGTCCGCCACTTCACCGGTCGTGTAGACACTTTTCATGGATCCCTGGCCTCATGCTCCGTGGCTTTATCGCCCTCCCGGCGAACCACCCACACCCTGAATTGACGTGCCCCCGATTCCTCGTTCCGCTCCAATCCTCACGCTTCCCCGCTAAGGTATTCCGTATGGCCTTCCCAGGCCGCAGAAGCCGATGATCTTATCCAGCTTCGCTAATTTACCTCATCAATCTACCCATCGGGTACATTGGCTGTCAACTCAATAATCGCTTGAACCGCGAGGAATGGTTGTGAATGCCCTGTTCGGCGTTGTCGAATATGCCCCAACCCGATAATGGATGATCTGATGGAGGGGCAGATCGGAACGATTCCCCGACTCAGTACTCAGCCTTTTCGGACCAGGTACAAGGCGAGCGTGCTGACGTCCGCCGGATTGATGCCGCTGATGCGCGAGGCCTGGCCGAGGTTGCGCGGGCGAAAGCGCGATAACTTTTCGCGCGCTTCGTGGCGGAGCTCGGCGACGGAGCTGTAGTCGAAGGTGGCGGGGATCGAGCGCGACTCCATCTGCTTGAACCGCTCGATCTGCTTACGTTCGCGTTCGAGGTAGCCGGCGTAGCGCCCACGGATCTCGACGGCCTCGCACACCTGGGGGTCCGGTAAGTCTTCCCCCGTCATCCCGGCCCACTGCAGAAGATCGGTGAAATCCACGTCCGGTCGGCGAAGCCACTCCGACAGGGAACTTCCCTCGCGACGCGTCTGGTCGAGTGCACGCTCCAGGCCACGGACGGCATCGCGCTTCCGCTGGAATGCCGCCCATCGGTCATCGTCCACCACGCGGGCTTCCCGGCCGATCGCGGTCAGCCGCATGTCGGCGTTGTCGCTGCGCAGGTGCAGGCGGTACTCGGCCCGCGAGGTAAACATTCGATACGGTTCGTCGGGCGGCTTGGTGACCAGGTCATCGATCATCACGCCGATATACGCCTGGTCGCGTCCGAGCACCACCGGCGGTCGGTCCTGAATCGCAGCGGCGGCATTGATCCCCGCCAGGAGTCCCTGCCCCGCCGCTTCTTCGTAACCGCTGGTCCCGTTGATCTGCCCGGCGAGGTAAAGCCCTCGAACGCGCTTGGTCTCCATCGTGGACTGCAATTGATCCGTCGGCACCCAGTCGTACTCGACCGCGTAACCGTGCTGCACGATCTCGGCATGCTCGAGCCCCTCGATGGCATGAATGATCGGTTCCTGCAGGTCGCGCGGGAGCGATGTGGAGATGCCGTTGCAGTAGACCCAGTGGTTTTCATAGCCCTCCGGTTCGAGAAAGATCTGGTGGCGGTCCTTGTCGGCAAAGCGGACGACCTTGTCCTCGATGCTCGGGCAGTAGCGCGGGCCGCGCGAGTCGATCTGGCCGGAATACATCGGCGCGCGGTGGAGGTTGTCGCGGATGATGGCGTGCACCCTGGGATTCGTATACGTGATCCAGCAGTGAATCTGCGGCTGATCGAGTCGCGGATTCATGAACGAGAACGGCACGGGGGGATCGTCCCCCGGTTGAGATTCGAGCCGGTCGAGGTCGATGCTGTCGCGATGGATGCGTGGCGGTGTACCGGTCTTGAGGCGGCCGAGGGTGAAACCCAGCCGCTTGAGGTTTTCGCTCAGGGCATTGGCGGACTGTTCGCCGATGCGCCCGCCCTCGGTTTTCTGCTCGCCGCAATGCATCAGGCTGCGCAGGAACGTGCCCGTAGTGACGATCACTACCGGTGCCGCCAACTCGCGGCCATCCTGCAAACGTACGCCGCGCATGCGGAACGGGGTGTCACCCTTCGATTCGGGTCGTCCGTCCGCGATGTCCTCGACAAGCAGTTCATCCACCAGCCCTTCGACGAGTTCAAGCCCATCCGCGCCGCCAAGCAGTGCCTGCACGGCCTCGGCGTAGAGTTGGCGGTCGGCCTGAGCACGCGGCGCCCAGACGGCCGGGCCTTTTCGACGATTGAGCATCCGGAATTGAATGCCGCCGCGATCGATGGCCAGCCCCATCAGCCCGCCGAGGGCGTCGATCTCGCGGACGATTTGCCCCTTGCCGAGACCGCCGATGGCCGGGTTGCACGACATTCGCCCGATGGCCTCGACCCGCATGGTCACCAGTGCCACCGAACACCCCGCGCGCGCAGCAGCCCACGCCGCCTCCGTCCCGGCATGCCCGCCGCCAATCACGATGATGTCGTAGCCTTTATCCATCTGGTTCATCACGTCTGGGCCGATAGCCATCGAATCGGTCCATTGTATGCTATCGCACAGGGGTAGTTCGAACGAGTACCACGCCCCTTCTCGGCAAGGTTGATCAATTCCCGGCCAATCCGGATAATCCCTCGCATATTAGCAATGGCCTGCAAACAAGCGCTGGAACTCCAGGCGTTGTGCGATTCGTCCCCGATGTCTGGGCAGGAAGCTCACACAGGCAGCGAGACCGACTGGTATCGACGAACCCCTTGCCCCTGGGATAGTCGTCGCTTTCTGATCAGTAACTTCAGCCGACGATGGTGTTGAATAATGCCAACTGTTGCCATTCTCGGACCATATCGCGTATTCTTCTATTCTGCGGATCGCGCTGAGCCGATTCACGTTCACGTGGAGCGCGAGAGCAACGTCGCAAAATTCTGGCTGGACCCGGTGCGGCTGGCGCGGAGTGGCGGCTTTTCGCGCAAGGAACTGCGTCAGATCGAGGTTCTCCTTCAGGAACATGAGGACGAGTTGATTGAGGCATGGCATGAGTATTTCGGCGCTTGAAATCATAACGCCCACGGCCGAGCACGTCACCGTGAGCGAGGATACACTCAGTGTGGAACTGAGTGATGGCCGAACCATTTCCGCGCCACTGGCATGGTATCCGCGGTTGTTGCATGGCAATAAACGCGAACGCGGGAAGTGGCGGCTGATCGGGCGTGGGCAGGGGATTCACTGGGAATCTCTGGACGAGGACATCAGCGTCGAGGGGCTGCTCGCCGGACGCGCATCGGGCGAGAGTCAAGCCTCCTTCAAGAAGTGGCTGGACGCCAGGAAGCCCAAGTCGAAGAAGCGCACAGCCACACGACGCAAAGGAAAACAGTCTTCTTGATGCGGACTGGGACCCTATTTGTAGCGTTCATCGCTCGGCAGCGAGCAGGCTCAGCGTTCTTCAAGGTGTTCATTTCAACGGGCTTCACGGAGCCTGGATTGCAGAAAACCCCTGAAGCAGGCTGCGGGGAATGGTGAAAGCAATCTCGCCATCCGACCGGCCCTCAAAGAGCCGGCCTGGACTCCCGCCTTTGGCGGGGGAAGCTATTGAAACGGCCAAGTCTTCGTGTGCACTCCCTGTCACATGCAGGACGCGTACTCCGTGCTGGTGGCAATTCCGTCATGCAATTGCTGAATATCCCTCATACCTGTCACTCGGGCACCTCTCCTGACTTGTCATCGTTCATGAAAGGCTCACGGCGTTCAGATAAATGCTCATCAGCGGGTGGAAAGAGGATGCCCTGACGAACTCCCTGCCTCAGCTGTTCAAGATCCTCCTGATCTGAATCGCCATCTCGCGGCGAAAGGGGTGCCAGAACTTCGCTCCAGGCGAGGAGATAAAACAGGTTGGATCCCGGCACGAGAATGACTGGAGAAAGCGCTACTAACTCCGAAACTTTCAACGGCACGTCGTTCTGGCGAAGCAGCTCTTGCGTCTCCCCGTTCGGACGAACCCATACGGTCCTCCTGGCATTCCATGCGTCCGGCTTCAGTACAATCGGGTTGGACAGACCGTGCCGAATTCCATGATCGTACTTGGATTTCGAGTCAAGGCTGCTTCTCATCGGGACGACCTGGAGCGACTCGGGTATCTTGGCGAGCCCCCATCCCGCCCAGGGACTCCAACTCATCTGCCTCTCCCCGGAGTGGCGAATTGCAATGTAGAGCTGCGGCCCCTCAGCAATCATCATCTTCAGATCATGGTCAATGAAACTGACAGGAAGCCTGGTTGTGAAGGAACGCCGTGTCGGTACGTGGTGTATGACGATCCTCTCCCCTTCGAGATAGGAATACCCATCCTTTCGATCATGATCCAACAGCACCAGGTATCGACCATCCACACTCAAGTACGCATTTCCCTGGCCGACTGCCACGATACCCTTCTTGTCGGCAGCATAGACTGTCGGGTATTTTGAGTCAGCGTAGGCGATGACATCCCGGTCATCATTGAAGAGCACATATTCGGGAACGCCACTCTGGCAGCCCATGGGTAAGCCCAACAGCAGTAGACATGGCACCCGAATGACAAGCAGAAATGCCCCTTGTTCCGACATAGCGGTTGCACTCCCCATGATGACGAACACGTCTCTCAGACATCAAGGCATCGCACCAGAACGCGCCAGATCATAATACCACACACTCTCCCCTACTCAAGACTCCACCGGCGCTCTATAGTTCACTAAAGCTTCAACACATCTGCCGATGCCTGATCAGCCAGAGGAAAACTTCATGATCATCGACGTCCATACTCACCTGAACAATTACCATGAGGAGCGTGTGCGCAGCATTACCGATTGCCTCGACGAGCTGCAGTCCAACATGGATACGCACGGCATTAACATCTCGCTGGTGCTCACCTCCTACAAGGTCACCGAGCATCGTCCGTCGACGCGGGCCGTCGTTGAAGCCACACGCGATTACGATCACATCTTCGTCGTCGCCGGCGTAAGTTACCTGCACTATAAGGAAAAGGATCTGCGCGAGCTGGCGGACTACCTGCAGGACGGGCTGGTCAAGGGACTGAAGCTCTATCCCGGCTACGAGCCGTTCTACCCGTATGACAAACGGTGCCAGGTGCTGTACGATCTGGCCATGGAATTCGATGTGCCGGTGATGATCCACACCGGGGACACGTATTCACCGCAGGGCAAGGTGCGCTATGCCCATCCGCTTAACATCGATGACGTGGCGGTGGACAATCCCAAGCTCAAGCTCGTGATCTGCCATCTCGGCAACCCGTGGATCCGCGACTGCATGGAAGTAGTGTACAAGAATGCCAACGTCTGGACCGATGTGTCGGGCCTGGTCCTGGGCGACTTTGAAGACCGCTTCGAGAAGTACATGCTCCAGCAGGTGCGCGAGATGATCATGTACGCCGGGGAGCCGAAGTACATGCTCTACGGGACGGACTGGCCGATCAGTTCCATGGGCGGCTACCTGAAATTTATGCGCGGGCTGGATCTTCCCGAGAAGAGTCGCGAGCTGATCATGTGGAAGAACGCATCCGACCTTTTCAAACTAGAGATGCACGCCCCGGTATCGAAGGAAGAATCGGCCCAATCCGGTTGAGCAGGATCGGAATGGAGCAGGTTGGGACTTCGGGCGTTCTCAATCCGAAGCGCGTAACCGCTTCGCCGATTCGACCATCAGCCGCAGCCGATCCGGATCCGGCGGGTTGTGCCAGACGCCGTCCTCTTTCAGGAACGACCCGACAATGAAGATCGACGCCCACTCCCAGACGGCGGCGAGGTTGTTGGGGGTAAGGCCGGAGCCGATGGCGATCGGCAGTGCGACGCTCGACGCCACCTCGCGCACGTCGGCATCGCGCACCGGCTCCCCCGTGCTGGTGCCGGTCACGATCAGCCCGTCGGCGCCGAACAGTTCCGCCGCCCTGGCCGCCTCCACCAGGCTCACGTCCGAAGTCAACGCATGCGAGGCGTGCTTCTTTTTCACGTCGGCGAAGATGCGAACGTGCTCGGCGTCCAGTTCGCGTCGGTAGCGGAGCAGTGCCCCGGCCTCTGCGTCGGCCATGAGTCCTTCGTCGGCCACGTGGGCGAACACGAAGTTCTCCGCACGAATGAATGCCGCGCCCCCCATCGCCGCTACGGCCAAAGCCTGCCGATTCCCCGCCGCCAGGATCTGCACACCGACCGGCAGATCCGTTTCGCCCCGAACCACGTCCAGCACCGCCGCCATCGACGCGGTGATCTCCGGGCCGATCTCTTCGCCCCGCACGTATGGGCGGTCGTGCATGTTTTCGATGATGATTCCGTCGAAGCCGTGCTCGGTGAGCAGTGCCGCCTCACGCCGAGCCTGCTCGACGATGGCGGAGACCGGCTGCGAAGCGCATGGCGTGCCCGGCAACGCCTGGACATGGATCATCCCCACCAGCGCCTTGGCCACGCCGAACAATTCGGCCGTCATGGTTTCCGGACAGGGGTCCGCCTGCATGGCGCGATGCCCTCACCATATGAGATTGCGAATTCTCATCCTCAGAAAGTGTGTGAGAAGCTCTTCCAGAGAAAGGGACAGTCCCTGAGCTTCTCACACACATGCTCAGGCGCGCCGTATTCAGCCCGCTTCCGCCTCGGGCTCGGGGTAGGGAAGCGTTCGCGCGTTCTCAGGGCGGGCGAAGGTCTCCGGCTCCGGCGTGGCGAACCAGATGTTCGACAGCTTGATCTCCGCCAAGGGCTCGCCGTGGACGCCCTTCTCCTTCGTCCAGTTCCACACCTTCCAATGCTTGGAGAACGTCGCCCCGCTGATCACGTCAAAATCGTGATACGTGATGCAGTGCGGCTCCTCGTTTGCCTTCTCCAGCGGCTTGCCGTAGGTCACGATGTAGCTCATGGCGGTCA
Source organism: uncultured Planctomycetales bacterium (assembly GCA_964618455.1). Classification (GTDB taxonomy): domain Bacteria; phylum Planctomycetota; class Phycisphaerae; order UBA1845; family PWPN01; genus CAZUAQ01. The sequence goes on from CAZUAQ010000002.1 coordinate 131,534, forward strand.
GCAGCTTCGACTCGGCGTCCATGTACAGAAGGTACCAGTCGTCGGGGGTGTCGCCCATGTCCCCGGCGAAGGTCATCATCGCCGTCGGCATCGTCTCGCCCTGCATCGGAAGTTCGCCCGCCGACGCCATGGTCACGCCGGCGTCGCTCATCTTGAAAGGCGTCACCAGAAACCACGGCCAGGTGAGCACGTGAAAGCGCGCCCGCGGCATCTTGGCCTGACCGGGGGTGATCCATGCTTCCTCGCCATCGTAAACGACGACCGGCCCGCCCTTGACGTCCATGCGCGCCTTCGGCCCCTTCGTCTCGAAGAGGAACGTCGCCTGCATCACCGGATTACCGCCATAGACGAGATCGACATCCATGTGCAACGCATCGTGTGCGAGCCACGCCTCCCTGCCGTGTGCCTCTTCCATCGGACGAATGAAATTCTCCCTCAGCGCGGAGCTCTGGCAGCCCACGCTCAACAGGCTCACGCCCGACAGGAACAGTAGCATGATCATCCGGCTCATGTTGATCCTACCTCTCTCGTTGTGGTTCTTCCGCAGATGATGCAGATTAGAAGAGAAGAATGTCAGAGATATCGAGACGACTCATCCGATCGAAGTATGCCTCCGAGTCTCGATCGTGCGTTCTCTTTCATCAGAATCACGTCTTATCCCGACGATCGAACTCTCGATTCGAGGCGAGCCGATTCGTTCCTCCTGCATTCAATCTGCGCTATCTGCGTCACCTGCGGATTAATAGGTTCTTCTTTAGCTTGCGGACCGATTCGTTGAGACTCATCCCGAATCGACTCATGATAGTGTTCGGAGCGTCCTGTCACCAGTTCCCCATGACATTCCGAATATGACGTACGGGTCGAGTGGGCGGCGTATCTGGTGTTGCCTATTCTAACCTCCGATGAAGATGTCGAACTGGAGCGTCGTGTTCGGAGATCACACCCCCACGATCCCCCACGCTGGAACCCACCACATATTGGAGAGATCGCATGAAACGATTTGACGGCAAAGTCGCCCTGGTCACCGGCGGCGGAACGGGCATCGGCAAGGCAGCGGCGCTGCGCTTTGCGAGCGAGGGCGCGGCCGTGGTCATCGGCAATCGCAATGTCGAGGCCGGCGAGGGCGTGGTCAACGAGATCAAGTCCGGCGGCGGAAAGGCGAGCTTCCTGCGGACGGATGTGACGAAGGAAGACAACGTCAAGGCGCTGGTCGAGCACGCTGTCTCCACATTCGGCGGGCTGCACGCGGCGTTCAACAACGCGGGCGTCGAGGACCAGGCCGCCACCCTGACAGAAGCCTCTGATGACCAGTTCGATCTGATGATGAACGTGAACGTGCGCGGGGTCATTTACTCCATGAAGCACGAGATCCCCGTGATGCTCGCGCATGGCGGCGGCGCTATCGTCAACAACTCTTCGATCGCCGGATTGATCGGCTTCCCCCAGCATGGGCTCTACGTGGCCAGCAAGCACGCCGTCATGGGCCTGACTAAGACCGCCGCCCTCGAGTTCGGCGCACAGGGCGTACGCGTCAACGCGGTCTGCCCGGGTGCCATCCAGACGGACATGATCGACCGCTTCGCCGACAACCCCGAGATGCGTGAACAGATGCTTTCCATGCACCCGATCGGACGATTCGGTAAGCCGGAGGAAATCGCCAGTACGGTCGTCTGGCTCTGCTCGGAGGATGCGGCGTTCGTCCTCGGCCAGGGCGTCACCGTGGATGGTGGATTCACCGCCATTTGAGCCGCCGCCGACTCGCCGCGTGGTTTTCACCACTGCGTCGACCGAGTAAAATGGTCGAGCGGAATCGGATCAACCTCGGATTTCGAAACGACGACCATGAAAACGATTCTCGTGTACAGCGGAGGTCTGGACTCCACCGTCCTGCTCTATCAGGCCCTCAAACGGGGCGATGAGCTGCGATGCCTCGGGATCGACTACGGGCAGCGGCACAAGCGCGAGCTGCGCGCCGCCCGGGCCATCTGCGACGAACTCGGCCTCGAGTACCGCATCGCGGACCTGACATCGATCACGCCGATGCTGGCGGGCAGTTCCCAGACCGACGACGTGGCGGTGCCGAAGGGGCACTACACCGATGAGAGCATGAAGCTGACCGTCGTGCCCAATCGCAACATGATCATGCTTTCCATCGCCATCGGCTGGGCGGTCAGCTTGAAGTACGACACGGTGCTCTATGCCGCCCACGGCGGGGATCACCCGATCTACCCCGATTGTCGGCTCGAGTTCATCGAAGCGCTCCAGCGTGCCGCCGCGCTTTGCGACTGGCATCACGTGAACATCGGCGCGCCGTTCGTCGAGAAGACCAAGACCGACCTGATCCGGCTGGGCGCCGGATTGGGCGTGCCTTTCGAGAAGACGTGGTCGTGCTATGAGGGTAAGGAGATCCACTGCGGTACGTGCGGCACCTGCGTCGAGCGGCAGGAGGCGTTTCAACTGGCAGAAATCCCCGACCCGACGACGTACGAGAATCCATCACCGTGATCGCGTAATGCGTGCCGAAGCATGCCCGAGATTCGCATGATCGAGCGCATCCGACATGCATTGACCTGAGCCGGACCATGACCCACGAACTGAAACATCTCGGCAAGCCTTCGAATCAGCCCGTGGACCGGGTCGACCTGATCCCGTGGGAGGGCCAGGCGATCCACGTGCGGCTGGACTGCGCCGAATTCACTGCCCTTTGCCCCGTGACCGGTCAGCCGGACTTCGCATCGCTGGTCATCGAGTACGTGCCGCAGGAGCATCTGGCGGAGACGAAGTCCGTCAAGCTTTACCTCTGGAAATATCGAGACCTCCGCGCGTTTAACGAGCAGTTGATCGACACGCTCGCCACCGATCTTCATGAGCAGATCGCGCCGCGCTGGCTGCGCATCACCGGCCGGTTTCACCCCCGAGGCGGAATCGCCGTCACCGCCACCGCCGAGCGCGGCGACAAGGACCACCGCCCGTCATGATCACCGCCGTTCGACGCATCCAGTTCTGCGCCGGCCACCGTGTCTGGGGCCACGAGGGGCCGTGCGGGTATCTCCACGGGCACAATTACGTAGTCTATTTTCATGCCGCCGCGGACGTCGCCTCGGGTGACGCGCTCGACGATCTGGGCATGGTCATCGACTTCGCCGTGTTGAAGAAGCGCCTCGGGGGATGGATCGAGCAGAAGTGGGATCACGGGTTCATCTGCCACAAGGATGACCACGATACGCTTCGCGCCCTCGAATGCATCCCGAATCAGAAGATCTACATGCTCGAGGCTAACCCGACGGCCGAGAACATGGCCCGCCACCTGCTCAACGACATCGGCCCGGAGATGTTGAAAGGCACCGGGGTCCACCTGACCCGCGTCGTCCTCTGGGAAACCGAGAACTGCTTCGTCGAGGTGACGCCATGACACCGCGATCACAGTCCTCCAATATCGAGGCTTCCTCACCGAAGACGAAGAGTTATATGGTCAACGAGATTTTCTACTCGCTCCAGGGCGAGGGCATGCGCGCCGGCACCGCCAATCTTTTCCTGCGCTTCACCGGGTGCAACGAAACCTGCCGCGTCGAGACCCATGGGTTTGATTGTGATACGGAGTTCACCAGCGGCCGATCGCTCACCCTCGATGAGATTCTTGCCGAATTTCGTCAACTCGCCCCGGATTGCCGATGGGTCGTGATCACCGGCGGTGAACCCGCACTCCAGGTGGACCGCGCCCTCATCGACGTTCTGCACGACGCGGGCTATCGGCTGGCCATCGAAACCAACGGCAGTATCGAACTTCCCGATGGATTCGACTGGATCACCGTCAGCCCGAAAGTGGCGGAGCACGCCCTCCGCCAGACCACCGCCGACGAGGTCAAGTACGTCCGCGGCCACGGCCAGGCGATTCCCAAGACCGTTGTCCAGGCACGGCATCACTTGATCTCCCCCGCATTCCTCGGTGATCAGATCGATACGCGCGCCCTCGCCTGGTGCATCGAACTCGTGAAACAGCATCCGGACTGGCAACTCTCCGTCCAGCAGCACAAGTTCTGGCAGATCCGCTGAGCTCAGCCCCACAGAGCTAAACGCCTGTTATCCTTGCTCTTACACATCCGCGAGCCAGAGAAGCCCCGATTTCCAAAGTGCGTTCATGCTCGAACCGCACCTCGTCCGATAGAGGGGGCAGAACGCGACAAGACCCATTCATGGAGGATACGGTCATGCACGCGAGACTCACGTTGACCATGGGCGATCGCCGTGTCGTCGCCACGCTGGACGCCGACGGCCAATGGGCCTGTGAGGATCTGCTCATCGAGTCGTTTCTCAACTCGGCCTTCTCGCCGGAATACGCCGAGCCCCAGTCGATGCCGACATCCACCGTTCAACTGGTACAGAAGGCGGCCACCGTCGTGCAGGATGCCGGATGGGGCGTCCACTACGAGATTCTGCAGGCCGATCAAAACGCCGCCTGAACCGGACACTTCGACTCCCGTCCCCCCGACCCTCGATCCCCTCCCTGTCGGTTCCGCGCTTCCCGTGGGCAGAGTATCCGCCCAGCCATTACAATATCAGCAGGCGAGATGTACACCCTGATAGGACCGCTTGGAGAACATGCTTTCGATGGGACATCCCTTCTGCACGATACCCGAGGCCCTGGACGAACTGCGAGCCGGACGATTCGTCGTTCTCGTCGACGATGAGTACCGCGAAAACGAGGGTGACCTGGTCTGCGCGGCCGAGTCGATCACGACGGGCATGGTCAACTTCGCGCTCAAGGAAGCCCGTGGCGTGCTCTGCGTCGCCATGCCGCGCGAGCGTTGCCACGAACTCAGTCTCCAGCCCCAGACCCCGGAAAACACCACCTCCTACCGCACGGCGTTCACGGTCACGATCGATGCCCACCCGCACTTCGGCGTGACCACGGGTGTCTCTGCGGAAGACCGCCGTATCACCATACAGCGTCTCGCCGCCGACGAGGCCCGACCCGACGACTTCGCCCGACCGGGCCACATCAATCCGCTGATGGCGCGGGAAGGCGGCGTCCTGGTCCGCGCCGGCCAGACGGAAGGCACGGTGGACCTGCTTCGCCAGGCGGGACTGAAGCCGATCGGCATGCTCATGGAGATCATGAACGACGACGGCACGATGGCCCGCGTGCCGGACCTGACGCGCTTCTGCGAGAAGCATCAACTGAAGATGTGCACCATTGCCGATCTGATCGAGTACCGCCAGCAGCGCGAAACGCTTATTGAGCGGGTGCAGATGATCCAGCTCCCGACGGTGTATGGCCCGTTCACGCTCTACGAGTACAACTCCGTCGTGGACAGCGAGCCGCACCTGGCATTGTGCTGTGGGAATATCGGCTCGGCCGACGCGGACGGGAAAACGATCGAACACGAGGATCCGGTGCTGGTGCGCGTCCATTCCGAGTGTCTGACGGGAGACATCTTCGGTTCCCAGCGCTGCGACTGCGGGGATCAACTGCACACCGCCATGGCGCTGTTGCAGAAGGAAGGCCGCGGCGCCGTGGTTTATCTCCGCCAGGAGGGCCGCGGCATCGGTCTGCACAACAAGCTGAGCGCGTATCGCCTCCAGGACGAGGGCATGGACACCGTCGAGGCCAACGAGCAGCTCGGGTTCGCCCCCGACAGGCGGGACTACGGCATCGGGGCACAGATTCTCCGTGACCTGGGTTGCCGCAAGCTCCGAATCCTGACGAATAATCCGAAGAAGGTGAATCGGCTTGAAGTGTACGGCATCGAAGTTGTGGAGCAGGTGCCGCTCCGCATCCCCGCCACCGAGTTCAACCGGCTCTACCTCAAGGCGAAGAAGGAAAAAATGGGGCATCTGTTGGAAGACGTGTAATCGTGCATCCGTGCAGGAACGAGAAAAACTCGTCGCGCCCCACCAACCGATCGCATGACCGCATCTGAAGACATCTATCGGATCCTCGATGCCAACGCCAACCGGGCGCGGGAAGCCCTGCGCGTCATGGAAGAATATGTCCGCTTCATTCAGAACGACCCGGCCGGTAACGCTTTAGTCAAACAGTGCCGGCATGATTTCGCTGAAGCGATGAAGCAGCTTGATCCCGACACCCTTCTGGCGTCAAGGAATACGCCCGGTGATGTCGGGACATCGATCAAGACACTCGCCGAAACTCAACGCGCGTCCCCCGAGCAGGTCTTCACCGCCAATGCCAAACGGCTGACTGAAGCCCTCCGCGCCCTTGAGGAATACGGCAAACTCGTCTCGCCCGAGGCCGCACGATACTTCGAGAGATTGCGGTATCGCGCCTACGAGATCGAGCAACACGTCCGCATGCGTGGGGAACGGTCCGCGCGGTTTGCCGGGGTCCGATTGTATGTCATTCTGACCGAGTCGCTCTGTTCCGGGGGCTGGCTGGACACGGCCGAGGCGGCCATCGCCGGTGGCGCGGGATGTCTGCAACTCCGGGAGAAGCAACTCGAGGATGGGGACCTTCTGGATCGCGCCCGTCGACTGTCGAGGCTCTGTCGCGATCGGAACGTGCTGTTCATCGTGAATGATCGGCCCGACATCGCCCGCCGCTGCGATGCTGACGGCGTCCATCTCGGCCAGACGGACATGAGCGTGGCGGACGCGCGTCGCGTACTCGGACCGGACCGGCTGATCGGCGTCAGCACGCACACGCCCGATCAGTTTGATAGAGCGCTCACGCCATCGCCGGACTATATCGCCGTCGGTCCGATGTTTCCCTCGGAGACCAAGCCGCAGGATCATGTACCGGGTCCCGAGCTCCTCGCGCACGCAGTCGCAAGGACGGACACACCGATCGTCTGTATCGGCGGAATCACCGAAAATCGCATCGAGACGCTTATCGAACACGGTGGGTCCTGCGTATGCGTCTGCTCGGCGATCATCGCGGATAATCACCCCGAACAGGCCACGCGGGCGCTGATCTCCCGCATGAACCGTTCACCGGACCGGGAATCCACGGTATCATAGAGTGCGCTGCGGGTTCGTCGCGTCTCGACGACTCCCTGTGCTTCACTCGCCGGGGTCTGCCATGGGGTTCACCTGGGAAGAACTCGAAACAATGAACAAGCGCGAGGGTTGGCATCTGCCCTTGCCGCCGATCTGCCCGCGCTGCGAGTACAACCTGAGCGGCAAACGTCACGCCCGTTGCCCGGAGTGCGGCCTGCGCATCAACTGGGACGAACTCCAGCACCGCACGCGGCGCATGATCTTCAAAGCCAAGCGCTTCAAGCACGTCAATCGCGATGCCAAGTTCGGCATGTACTGCGGCGCGGCCGCCTGGGGGATTCTGCTGCTGCTCAGCCTTCTACGTTGGCGATGGTGCCTGTTCGATACGATGCTGCTGCTCATGGCGGCCGCCGCGTTCATCCTGGGGGCGAAGATGATTGACGTCAGCCGCCTGCCGGTGTGGGCGCGCGAGCTTCTCGGCGAAGACCGGCCGCGACTCTGGATCGGCCTGACCGCCATGGGGCTCGGAGCGAGCATCATCCCGGGCTTGATCCTCCTTCCTTGACATCTCGAATCCAGTCATGGCCGATGCGCATCGTTCGTCACGCGCAGAAAAAAACGCCCGCCGGGTGCCGGCGGGCGCTGTGGAAAGTGTCAAGTATCGGCGGTCCGACCGAATCAGGCGCGACGACGACGAAGCATGAGCGGCAAGCCGGCCAGGGCGAGGCCCATCAGCATCGTGGGTTCCGGCGTGGTCAGGAACGTGACCTGACCGCCCAATCCGAACACGACCGGCAGGGTAATCGGTGCCAACGGAGGCGAGAACTCACCCGGAATCGCCATGAAGGCGTCATAGGTGTACTCCACGCCACCCGGCACGGGCACTGCCGTCACCAGGTTATTCAGCGCCAACTGGTAGGCCCCGATCGACAGGCCGGAGGTAAATGCGAACGCCTCATCCTGAAACGCGCCGTTCAACTCGGACACCAGCGGCGGCACAGGATCCGTCGCGCCCAGCGGGAAACTCGGAGGGCTGCCCGGCAGCGGGAACGAGTTAAAGGGATCATTGCTCATCGTGAGATCCAGAGCGACGGGGATATTCGCACCGGCCGCCGGTACGCTGAACATGATGTCCACGGGGGCATTGCCCGCCGTTACTGTTCGCGTGCCATCGATGGTCAGCGACCCGGGCGAACTGCCCGTGCGATTCACATTGAACGTAATGGGCCCGGTACCGAAGTTCTCCGTGCCGCTCAAACTCATGGACACGATCTCGATATCGACGGTGCCGGTGAACGGATCGTCAAACGGCAGCGCCATGGCGATGGAACTCATCGCTAACGTGGCCGCGATCGCGACAAGTGTGACATATTTCATCGGACTTTCCCTCCTCACAGAGAATTGAACTCGCTGATCACACAGGCTTCTCAGAAGAGTCTATTGCTGGGAGACGTGATGCGGAGTGACGGTTGAATTGAAAGCGATTCCGCCCGTCCGATCTCTTCCCTGACTCCACTGTAATACCTTATTCGATCTCGACTCTTTGTGTCAACAGCCCACATGGATTTAACACAAAAACACAATAAATCACACAATGAGAACATTATTGTGGCGGCTCTGATGATTCCAGAAAGGTGGTCTGGCGGTCACCGGAACTGAAGATGATAAAGGCTTCCAGCGGCTCATCGGACCGGTTCCGGGCACAGTGGGCCACGTTGGCGGGGATTCGGATGGTGTCTCCGGCCTCCATGGGCACGCTCTCATCGCCGAGGATGTGCTCGCAGGTTCCGGAAATCACGTGCAGAATTTCCTCACAATTCGGGTGGAGATGGAGCGGATTGCTCTGATGGGGTTCGATTCGACAGAACCCGAACGTCTGGGCGGCCCCGGCCTCCAACTGGTCGTTCATGAGCCAGCGGAGCGTGCCCCAGGGGAAGGTCTCCGTTGTGGCATCGGCGAGATTCTGTAACTTGATCGGCATCGGCCCCTCCTGTCGGAGCATCGTAGCATCCTCGTGATTTCGCCCGATGGCGAGCGCGTTCCGTGGCCAGCATAGGCCGTTCGGGGGCACGTCTCAACGGCTTCGGCGCGGCATTGGCGACGCCGCCTCCTCCGGCTACAATGAGGTCTCCAGGCATCGCACTGCATACGATAAACCCTGCCGCGTGATCGCGCGGCGGATTTCCACCGATCAGCAGCCAGGATTCTGCACCGGACGCGAGGTCCATACCGGTGAACCCTCCGGCGAGGGTTCGGCAACGAGGAAGTGATTGCTATGGCCAAGAGTATCTACGAGAAGATCTGGGAATCGCACGTGGTCCACGAGGAGCCGGGCAAGGACGCGATTCTCTACATCGACCGGCACTTCGTTCACGAGGTCACCAGCCCGCAGGCCTTCGAGGGGCTGCGGCTGGCGAAGCGGAAGATTCGCCGCCCGGAGCTGACCTTCGCCACGATGGACCACAATATTCCCACGACCGATCGCTCGCTGCCCATCGCCGACGACATGTCGCGTATGCAGGTGCAGACGCTGCGGCAGAATTGCGAGTCCACCGGCGTCACGTTGTTTGACATGACTGACGATCGCAACGGCATCGTCCACGTCGTCGGCCCGGAGCAGGGCTTGACACAGCCGGGCATGACCCTCGTCTGCGGCGATTCCCATACGTCGACGCACGGAGCGCTGGGGGCGCTGGCCTTCGGCATCGGCACGAGCGAGGTCGAGCACGTGCTGGCGACGCAGACGCTTCGCCAGACCCGCTCGAAGACCATGGAAGTGCGCGTCACCGGCAAGCTTCAGGATCAGGTCACCAGCAAGGACATCATCCTGGCGATCATCGGAAAGATCGGGACCGCCGGCGGCACGGGGTACGTCATCGAGTACACCGGCGACACCATCCGTGCGCTCAGCATGGAAGCCCGTATGACCATCTGCAACATGACCATTGAAGGCGGCGCCCGGGCCGGACTGATCTCCCCCGATGAAACGACGATCAACTACCTCAAGGGCCGTCCCTTCCTCCCGCAGGACGTGAGCTGGGAGGACCTGGTCCAGCGTTGGATGAGCTTCGCCTCCGACCCGGGCTGCCCCTACGACACCCTGGTCGAGCTGAAGGCCGAGGAGATCGAGCCGCAGGTGACCTGGGGCACTTCGCCGGGCATGGTGACCGGGGTGCTGGGCCGGACGCCGATCATTTCGGAGTTGAAAACGGAGAACGAGCGTCTCTCCGCCGGCAAGGCGTTGAAGTACATGGGGCTTGACGAAGGTGTGCCCATGACGGAGATCTCCATCAACAAGATGTTCTTCGGCTCGTGCACGAACGGGCGGATCGAGGATCTTCGCGCAGCGGCATCGGTCGCCAGGGGATATCGCGTCGCCGACTCGATCGAGCAGGCGTTGATCGTCCCCGGCTCGCAGCAGGTCAAAGCCCAGGCCGAGAAGGAAGGACTCGACAAGGTCTTCAAAGACGCCGGTTTCGAGTGGCGTGAAGCCGGATGCTCGATGTGCCTGGCGATGAATGACGACGTGCTGAACCCGGGCGACCGGTGTGCCTCGACGTCGAACCGCAACTTCGAGGGCCGGCAGGGCAAGGACGGCCGCACGCACCTGGTGAGCCCGCAGATGGCGGTGGCGGCGGCGATTCGCGGGAAGTTTACGGACATCCGGACGTGGGAGTACCAGTAAGATGGAAGCCTTTACGACATTGACGGGCGTGGTCGCACCGCTGGAGGCGCTGAACGTCGACACGGACCAGATCATTCCCAAGCAGTTTCTCAAGCGGATCGAGCGCACCGGGTACGGCAAGTTCCTGTTCTTCGACTGGCGGTACACGGGCGACGGCAAGCCGAACCCGGACTTCGAGATGAACGCTCCGCGCTACGAGGGCGCGTCGATCCTGCTGACCAAGGACAACTTCGGCTGCGGCTCCTCGCGCGAGCACGCCCCGTGGGCACCCGCTGCATCCTGGCCCCGAGCTTTGCCGACATCTTCTTCAACAACTGCTTCAACAACGGCATGCTGCCCATCCGCCTGCCGGGCGACGTGATCCAGACGCTGTTCGACGAGGTGCGTGCTAACAAGGGGTACACGCTCACGGTCGACCTGACCGCGCAGACGATCGCGAAGCCGGACGGCTCGACCATTCCGTTCGAGGTGGACCCGTTCCGCAAGCACTGCCTGCTGAACGGCCTCGATCAGATCGGCCTGACGCTCCAGTTCGCGGAAAAGATCGACGCGTACGAGGAGCAGCGCGGCATGGCGATGGCGTCGTGACGCGTGAAGAATAGACAGGATTGACAAGATCGACGGGATGAGATCGTGAGGTCTTGTGAATCCCAATCATCCACTTGGCCGCCTTCACATCTGTATACCTCTGGACCGTCGCTCCATGACGAGCAGCCTGTTCGCGGCTATCAAATCCAGATTGTTTGATCGATCAGGTCCCGTTTCGGCTACAATAGCGAATTGGAAAAAGCCCATGTGATGGTTCGGCCTGGAAACTCGATCGCCTGAAATCACTGACTACTCAAAGCGCGTGCTGCTGAGGCGCTGCGGGAGGGAACCCCCTGCAGCCGTTCAGCCGCACCGGCTTCTCATGGCTTGAAGGGAAAGGACGCGAGGATGACCCCACCCATCTGCCGATATCCGATATCGGCCATGTTCCTGTTTGCAGGCCTGGCTTTGGCGCAACCGGCCGCCGCACTCACGTTCATGGTCACGCGCGTCGATGATCCGACGCCGGATGGATGCCAGGTCGGTGACTGCTCGCTGCGCGAAGCGATCATCGACGCGAACGGCAATGCCGGGGCGGACGACATCGATCTCCCCGGCGGCATCTACGCTCTCACGCTTCCCGATGCGGGCGGTATCGACGAGAACGCTTCGGCCACCGGCGACCTCGACATCACCGAAGACCTCGACATTCTTCCGTCCGGTAACGTCGTCATCGATGCCACCGGACTGGACCAGGCATTTCACGTCGCCGCCGGCAAAACACTCAGCGCCATCCCCGTCGAAATCCTTGCCGCTGAACCTGTGCGCTTCTTCGGTAGCTTCGTCTCCGGGGGCGTAGCGCTGCTGAGCGGTAGCGTCGAGTTCCTGGGACAGGGTCTGACGGGCGATTTCCGCTACACGCAGAACGCGACGACATCGACGGAGACCATTGCCGAGACTGCCAACGCGAGCTTCTTCTTTGGAGAGTCCGGAGGCACACCAGACGAAACCGGCTTCCAGTCCATCGATGTCAGCGGCGTCGCACTGGTCACGCCTTCGGGCGCCGCCGGTACGTTGCAGGGCACCACCGCCCTCGTCGGCGTTTCGGATCTGACCCTTCTGGGCAATCCTGTCCTGCGGGTGAACCAGACAGCCGTGGCGATCAGTGCCACCGTGGCCACCTCAGGCGGCCCGGTGAACATTGAGCTGCCTCCCGGCCCTATCGCACGCGTTGAAATCATCGGCGGTCAGTTGGACATCTTCGGGCAGCCGTTGCAGGGTGACTTTGTGTTCGAGAAATCCGGGACGAACCTAGTCGCATTGGGCATCGATGCACAGTACCTCATGAGCACCGGTGGAGCCGCGGGCCTGCAGATGACCGGTCTCCAACTGGGCCTGCTGATTCTTCCGGACGGTTCATACGGCATCACCAGTACAGGGCTGCTGACCGCCGTCAATATTCCAGACCTGATTCTGTCGGGGGCATTCGGTCTGGTGGTGAACAGTTCATCGAGTTCGATCCAGGAAGCGGTCAGTATCGCCGGTGTGCCGTTCAGCTTCGATCTGCCCGCCGGACCAAACATCCGGATCTCGGGTGCCGGAGTCGGTGTCGGCCTTCTGGGCAAAGCCATCTTCGGTGATTTCGCCTTCGAACAGGCAGGCTCCAACATTGTGGCGCAGGGCTTAGACGGAGTCCTGTCACTGGAAACAAATGGTGTCGCTCAAATTCAAATGGGCGATCTCACATCGAGCCTGCTGATCCTCCCCGATGGGGACATCGGCCTGCAGGGCGATGGGCAACTCGCGCCGGTCAATGTTCCGGACTTGAGTTTCGCGGGCGCGTTTACCGTGAGAGCCAACACCTCGGCGACCAGCATCCAGGAATTGGTGACCATTGGCGGCAGCCTTGTGAATTTCGATCTTCCTGTCGGTCCCTTCCTGAGCGTGCAGGGCATCAGTGTGCAGATGGATGTCCTGGGACAAAGCGTGTTCGGTGATATTCTGATTGAGGAGTCCGGCGCGAACGTCGTCGCATCTATAGTCAACAGCTTCGTGACATTGGACACCAGTGGCGTCGCGCAATTGCAGTTGGCGAACCTTACCGCCTCCTTACTCATTCTGCCCGACGGAAGTCTAGGTCTCCAGGGCGATGGACAACTCGCGCCGATCAACATTCCGGACTTGAGTTTCGTGGGCGCGTTTACCGTGAGCGCCAATAACTCGGCAACGGGCATTCAGGAATCGGTATCCATCGGCGGAAGCCCTGTGAACTTCGATCTCCCAGGCGGCCCGTACTTGAGGGTGGAAGGGATAAGTGCGCAGATGAACATCCTGGGGGAAAGCCTGTTCGGCGACATGGCGTTCGAAGTATCCGGTCCGAATGTCGTCGGCTTGGTGTTCAACGGATTCCTGTCCCTGGACACAAGCGGCAGCGCATCGCTGGACATGGGCAGCATCTCATCGTCCCTGCTCATCCTGCCGGATGGCGGGATCGGCCTTGTCGGCAGCGGTCCACTCGTACCGACCGGGATTCCGGATTTAAGTCTGGCGGGGGCATTCGAGCTTCGTGCGAACAGCTCATCGAATCCGATCTCGGAGTCGGTTGCGGTCATGGGCAATCAGGTCGAGTTCGATCTTATCGCCGGCCCCTATCTGCGCTTCGAGGGAGTTGACGTCGGCCTAGGTATTTTCGGTGAAACTCTCACCGGGTTCTTTGCTTTTGAGAAGTCGGGCTCCAATCTTGTCGGATTCGGATCTGGCGGAGTCTTTGAGCTCGGAACCAGTGGTGATGCCGCCCTGCTGATGAACGATATCGCTCCATCCCTGTTGATATTGCCTGACGGGACGTTCGTCCTGATCGCTGATGGCCCGGTCTCGCCGGTCGATATCCCCGACATCAGCCTGTCCGGTACTTTCGCATTACAGGTCAGCACCACCTCGGTCGCGATTTCAGAGCTCATCACGATCAACGGCAACCTGGTCGAGTTCAATCTCGCGGCCGGCCCCTTCCTGCGCATGGAAGGCGTCAACAGCGAACTCCACCTCTCCGGCGTCTCGCTGATTGGGGATCTTCTGCTTCAAAGCGCCGGATCCAATCTCACGATCGTCGGCGAGAGCATGATATCCCCGGTATCAAGCCTCGAGTCGACGAGCGGGTCGCTGGGCTTGCTGATCGCGCCGGAGGGCAAGCATGCACTCACGGCAGAGTTCGGCGGTGTGGCCCTGCTGGATGGGCCGGGCTTCACCTTCGGCGGTACGGCGGCGCTGCGGTCCAACACGACAGGCTTGCCGGTCAACGAGACCCTCGCGACGCCGGGCGGGTTCGTGGAGCTGGCCTTTGTCGACGGTCAATCGTTGTTCGAGTTCCTCTTCGATCCGCCATTGACTCCCGCCGGCTTCGGCGGCTGGCTGGATGCAATTGCCGCGGCGCCCTCCCTGAGCCTGACGCGCACGCTCGATCTTCGCCGGGCATTGAATCCGGGCACCTACACCGCCTCCCGCAGCGCGGATGTGCCCGCCGGTGTGCGCATGGTGCTCGACGGCAATGGCGGTGGCGCGTCACTTGTCAGTTCGTCACCGGCGCTGACCATCGCCTCGGGCGAGGTCAAGCTTGCCAATAACCTGACGCTGCAGGGCAGCTCCGATGCCCCCGTGCTACGCGTGGATGGAGGTCACCTGGTAATTCGTGATTGTACGGTGCAGGAAAGCGCATCCGGCGATCAAGTCGGTGTCGAGGTGCTCTCGGGCTCCGCCGATCTGGGAACGGCCTCAGACGCCGGCGCGAACCTCTTCACCGTCTCGGGCGAAGGTCACTTCATTCGCAACGCATCCTCCGGCTACCTGCTTGCGATCGGAAACTCGTATGAACTCGACGGGCAACCCGTCACCGACCCCTTCGACATCGAGAAGCGGATCATTGACGTCCTGGATACCGGGACCGGCGGGTTGGTGACGGTGGTGGCGAATGCCGTTCACAAGACCGTCGCCCGGAACAAGGTCTTCGAGATCGATCTCAACGTCCTGATCGCGGATCTGGAACTGACGAATCCGAGCTTCGATCTCGCCGGCTCGTCGAACGGCTCGGCCAACCTGACCGTCAGCCCGGCGGAGTTCACACCTTCGGTCGATTACCTGGGCGACGCCGGATTCGCTTACGATATCTCCGAGAGATCGACGTTCGTCGTTCATCGAAATGTCAATCTCCGGTACGCACCGACGTCACCTGCGGATTTCGATCTCGACTTCGATGTCGATGCGGACGACTTCGTCCTCTTCGGCGACTGCACGTCCGGGCCGACGATTCCCTTTGCCCCCGGCTGCGAGGACAGGGATTTCGACGACGACAACGACGTCGACCAGACCGACTTTGGCTTCGTCCAGCGCTGCCGCAGCGGCCCGGGTGTGCCCGGTGATCTGAACTGCGCGGACTGACAGTCGGCCCAGGATCGCAACGCAGGTAAACCCATTCTCCTGAATGCACCAGGCAATTCCGGACAGACGTGATCGCATCCCGTGCGTCAGTCCACTCTGTCCAGCGCGTTTCCTACGTCCCCATGCAATCCGCGCGTTCCTGCGTTACAATTCGGCCCGGAAATTGGTGTACATCATCTCTCAGCGCGTTGGAGGAGTGACCATGGCGGAGCGTCGTGAAGAGCGATCGGAATTGCCGCGTCGGGATTTTCTGAAACATTCGGTCGTGACCGCCGGAGCGATCGGCGCAGGCGGGGCGCGTCGCACGGATGCCGCCAACACTGTGCCGTCGCGCATCGCATCGTCCGCCATGGCGGCATCATCACACGGAGGGCGCCCCATGGCCGAAGGTGAGCACGCATACAACGGACCTTACACCGGAGACCACCTCAGCCGCGTGGCCTTTCCCATGGGCGGTCTCGGCGCGGGCATGATCTGCCTGGAGGGCTCGGGCTGCCTGTCGCACGTCTCCCTCCGCCATCAGCCGGACGTGTTCAACGAGCCGACCATCTTCTCCGCGATCGCCATCAAGGGCAGGAACGGCAAGCCGAACATCGCGCGCCTGCTGGAAGGCCCCCTGCCGATGTGGAAGGCGTTCGGTCTTCCCGGCGCGGGTAACGGTCTCGGCGGACGGACATACGGTCTGCCGCGCTTCAGCGATGCCTCGTTTGAAGCGCGATTTCCCTTTGCCACGCTGAACCTGACCGACGAGACGCTGCCGGTGGCGGTGGAACTCGTCGGATGGAGCCCGTTCGAGCCGGGCGACTCCAACAACAGCAGCCTGCCCGTCGCCGCCCTCGAATACACGATCACGAATACTTCCGACGAGACCGTCGACGCCGTCTATTCGTTCAACACGAAGAACCTCATGGCCCGCGGCGGGGGTAAGAAAGCGATCAAGGGCACCAAGGGCGGCTTTATCCTGATCCAGGAAGGCACCGAGGAAGACCCGCAGGACGAGGGCGCGTTCGTGGCGTCGGTGACCGATCCGCAGGCGAAGACCAATCTCGCCTGGTTCCGCGGCGGATGGTGGGATTCGGTCACGATGGCGTGGAAGGATATCCAGGAAGCCGCCTGTTACGACCGGGAAGCCGTTGCCGACGACTGGGATCCACCGGGAGCGACGATCTTCGTGCCGATCACACTCAAGCCGGGCAAGTCCAAGACGGTCACGTTGCAACTGGCATGGCATGTCGGTGTCACGTCGATCCGCCTTGGCGAAGAGCCGGCGGACATGAAAGAGGTCAACGGCAAGCTGCCGCATCACGCGCCGTGGTACGCCGGGCGCTTCGCCGATGTCGAGGATGTGGCGGAGTACTGGCGAAAGAATTATTCCTCCTTGCGTGAGGCGTCGGCCCGATTCCGCGACTGCTTCTACGACAGCACGCTGCCGGCGGAAGTCCTGGAAGCGGTCTCGGCCAACATGACGATCCTCAAGTCCCCCACCGTCCTGCGTCAGAAGGACGGGCGTTTGTGGGCGTGGGAGGGCTGCACCGATTCGCACGGCTGCTGCCACGGCTCGTGCACGCACGTCTGGAACTACGCCCAGGCCATCCCGCATCTCTTCCCGGACCTCGAGCGCACGCTGCGCGAAACCGAGTTCGGCCCCTCCCAGGCCGACACGGGCCACCAGACGTTCCGCGCCATGCTGCCCATTCGCCAGGCGGGCCATGCCTTCCACGCCGCCTCCGACGGCCAGTTGGGCGGCATCATGAAAATCCACCGCGAGTGGCGGATCAGCGGGGACACCAAATGGCTCCGCGGCCTGTGGGACGAGGTGAAGCAGAGCCTCGACTACTGCATCACGACCTGGGACCCGAAGCGCAAGGGCTATCTGGAGGAGCCCCACCACAACACCTACGACATCGAGTTCTGGGGCCCGAACGGGATGTGCACCAGTTTCTACCTCGGGGCACTCGCCGCCGCCGTCGCCATGGGTCAGGCTCTCAGCGATGACGTGAACGGCTATGAAGAATTGCTCCGCAAGGGCACGGCGTTCGTCGAAAAGGAACTCTTTAACGGCGAGTATTACATTCAGAAGGTACAGTGGACCGGCCTCGAGGCGGGCGACCCGACCGACATCAAGGGCATGGTCGGCAAGTACTCACCGGAAGCCGAGGCCCTGCTTCGAAAGGAAGGTCCGAAGTACCAGTATGGAAACGGGTGCATCTCCGATGGCGTGCTCGGGTCGTGGATGGCGCTGGTCTGCGGTGTCGGGCAAGTCATGGACACCGAGCGGGTCACCAGCCACCTCGTCTCGATTCACAAGTACAACCTCAAGCACGATCTGCTCGACCATGCCAATCCGCAGCGACCGACTTTCGCCTGTGGGCCCGATGGCGGACTGCTGCTCTGCACGTGGCCGAAGGGCGATCAACCGTCGCTGCCTTTCGTCTACAGCAACGAAGTCTGGACCGGCATCGAGTACCAGGTGGCCTCGCACCTGATGCTGATGGGCCGCGTGCAGGAAGGGCTCGAGATCGTCCGCGTCTGCCGCGACCGGTACGACGGCCGCGTACGGAACCCGTTCAACGAGTACGAGTGCGGCCACTGGTACGCCCGGGCGCTGGCGTCGTACGGTCTGCTCCAGGGGCTCACCGGCGTCCGCTACGACGCGGTCGACAAGACGCTGCATATCGCGCCGCGCATCGCAGGTGATTTCCAGAGTTTTCTGTCCACCGCCACAGGGTACGGCCATGCCGGCGTCAAGGACGGCAAGCCGTTCCTGAACGTGGTCCACGGGAAGATCGACGTGAAGGAAACCGCGTATGTGCCGTACGAGGCGTGACTCCGTCCGGCTGGCAAGTTGAGAGCTGGGTGGTGCGGCAAGTAGGTCGGACCTCCGTGCAACCCTCCCAAACTAAAGCGTTATAATGCGAATATGAATACCCAAATGACCCTTTCCAGAATCGTCATCGCTTTGCTCGTCGTGATCGCTTGCGCGCCGGGTTCACTCATCGCTAAGCCCGATCAGAAGGCCGGGAAGAACGAGACCGCCAAGCCTCAGCCGCGAACTCTCCGCGTGGCGGCGATCTCCGTCGAGTGCAATCCGCGCGAAGTCGACGAGAACCGCAAGCGCATCGAGAAGTGGATGAAGAAGGCGGCGGAGGCTGATGCGGAACTCGCCCTTTTCCCCGAGGCGGCGCTCTCCGGCTGGTGGCAGAACCGCAAGATCCGCGATTACGGCGAGCCGGTCGATGGCCCGTCGATTCAGAAACTCATCAAGCTGGCCAGGGAACTGGACTTGACCGTGGCAGTGGGCATGACGGAACGTGACGGCGACAAGGCCTACATCACGCACGTACTGCTGGACGGTGACGGGGTCATCGGCAAGCATCGGAAGAGTTCGCTGGCCGGGGGAAAGACCAATGGTGAAGGCCTTTACTGGGATGAAGGAAATGACGCCAACGTCTTCACGGTCAAGGATATCAAGCTTGGCATCGCCATCTGTTTCGAGTCCGTGCATCCCGAGACCTGCCGCAAGCTCGCAGCCCAGGGCGCGGAGATCATCCTCGCCCCCTACGCCAACGGCACGGAACCCGATCAACTCACCAACATCGAGCAGGGACGCGAGAACGGCAAACGCACGTACACCTATGATCGCGCGAAGGAAAACATGGTCTGGTACGTCGGCTGCGACCAGACACCTCACAATAAAGACCGCAGCCTCCGCGCCGGCGCCGCCTACATCATCAGCCCCACCGGGCGACTCGTGACCATCACTGACGGCAAGCCCGGCGAAGCGATGGTCGTGCATACCATCGAACTGCCACCACTCCCTGACAAGAAAAGCAAGGCGTCCGCCTCAAAGGAATCCGCCAGCGCCGCGAAGTAAGCATGCGATCGGCCATGGCGATCCCACCTGGCGCGTATTCGC
Source organism: uncultured Planctomycetales bacterium (assembly GCA_964618455.1). Classification (GTDB taxonomy): domain Bacteria; phylum Planctomycetota; class Phycisphaerae; order UBA1845; family PWPN01; genus CAZUAQ01. Next base: position 151,048 of record CAZUAQ010000002.1, read on the forward strand.
CGATACCCAGTGCCATTGTGGGTAGAACTGCGCTTGTCATTCCGCCATAATAGAGTTCTCCATGTCCACATCTGTTGACGAGAGCTCTGGAGGGAGTGAATGACACGCGCCTGTATCTTCTTCGCCTTGACCACCATCCTTACGCTCACTGCCCCGGCAAGAGGTCAAACGCCGCCCAACCCCTACGGCATCGCCGGGTACGGCGTGCTGGACGATTTGAACATGCCGGCCGACTGCCTGCACTACGACTGGAACGGTCTGCACACCGAAAACCCCATCCAGATGTGCCGCCCGAATCACTACTACGATTTCGTCGGCATTCCCCATCGCTGGTGGGGATGGAACGAACAGACCGGTGAAATCAACGACCCCGCGCAGTTCGATCAATGGGTTCTCGCCAACCCGGGCAAGATCTGGATCATCGGCAACGAGCCGGACCTCCAATCCCAGGACGGGCTGACGCAGGAACAGTACGCCCTGATGTACAAGACCTACCACGACTTCATCAGCCAGCGCGACCCTACCGCACGGTTCTGCATCGGCGCGATCACCGGCGGATCGGCCACGGCCCAGTTGACCTACACGCAGAACTGGTACCAGACCGTCCTGGACTACTACGAAACCACCTATGGCGAGCCGATGCCGATCGACATCTGGAACATCCACAGTTACTGCGGTCCGAAGCAGATTGAGAACCCCGATCAGCCCATCCAGGACTTCGTACAACCGTTCGTGCAATGGTGCCACACGGTCGAGAACGGGCGCTATGCCGACGCGGAAGTGTGGATCACCGAACTGCCCATCGGCGAATGGCTGGGCGCCCTCAGTGAAGAATGGATCATCTGGTTCGCCGAGCGTTACCTGCCGCGACTCGAGCAGGCGGGCATCGATCGCTGGTTCTGGTTCGTCTCGCGCGACGGCGGCGAGTGGGCGACCGTCGCGCTGGTCAAGTCCTACGGCGTCTCCCCGCTCGGCACCGCCTACGCCGATCTTGCTCACGGCTATCCCAATGCGATCCCACCGGTGCCGCCCTATGTTCCCGACCCGACACCGGACTTCTTTCATGAGACCTTTTCGGCAGGAACGATCGAACACCCCTGGATGATCAAGGCCGGTCAGTGGACCATCGACAATGGGACGCTCCGCCAGACGCGACAGAACTATGCCTGGAACGGTGAAACCTGCGTCCTCCAGTATGCTTATGGCGACTTCGACGCGACGTTTCGCATGCGCGTCAACGATGCCCCCACGCCCGACCAGTGGGCTGGCTTTCTCTTTCACGCCACCAATCGCTTCCACTGGCATGCCGACAGCGGTTACCTGGTCTACATGAGAGAGAATGGAAATGTCGGCCTGTTCAGCGCATCGGAAGGAAGCCTGCTCCAGATCACCGGTGCCGTCGAAGACGCCTCCCAGTGGCATGACATGCGCGTCCAGATGGACGGCTGGCGCATCCGCGTCTGGGTGGATCGCAACCTGATCATCAATCTCACGGACGCAGCACAGTCCTATGCCCAAGGCTACTCCATGCTGCAGGTGCTCAAGACCGACGGCAGCTACGATGACCTGCGGATGTGGACGACGCCCGGCACGCCCCCCGCCATCACCGACACGACCATCAGCCGCCGATGGTGGACCGCCGACGATGCCACGCCCATCTCCGTAACGACGTCCGCGGAGGACGTCGACGGGCTCGCGGAGATCGTCGAGATGCGCGTCGGCCTCGATGACGGCTCGCATGCCTCCGACCATGCCCGCGGTCAACTCGCATGGGGCTTGACCGACGAGGACATCACTTCCGGTGGCGGTGACTGGACATTGATGGGCGACGCGACCGGCGGCGGACGTTGGGCATGGCGCGTGAACGCGTGGGGCTCCGATGATTTCATCACACCCGTTTCGGCTTCAACTTCGGTCCAGGGAGAGACGCGATCGGTCACCTTCTCGTTCACCGTCAAGCCGGTCTGGGCCCCCGCCATCGGTCAAACCGTCCGCGGCTATGCCCGTGATCTTCGAGGCAGCGACTCGACCTGGATCGTCGGCCCCAACGATATTGATGTGCATCCCTGGCATCCGGGCGACATGGACGGCGACGGTGATGCGGACCAGTCCGACTTCGGCCGGTTCCAGGCCTGCCTGTCCGGTTCCGGCGTCAGCCAGTCGGATGCCACGTGCCTTGACGCGCGCTTTGATGCCGACGACGACGTGGACTCCGCGGATTTCGGCGACTTCCTCGCCTGCCTCAGCGGTGCCGGCATCCCTGCCGACCCGTCCTGCGCGGACTGAGTCCGCAAGCTCGTCTTGACAGTCCGCGAGCCCGGCCGAACAATGTGCGGACCGGTGGGAGATGATCGGGCCGACTGCCGGAGGAATCTTCGAAGTGCTGTATCGCACACAGGTCCCTGCCCTCGTAAAAGGCTTTGGACGCCTACCGGGAGGTGACCCGAAATCGAGACACGTTTTTTCGTCGATTTCGGACACTTGAGTGGGGATTTTGCCCACCCGCGCTACTCAATCGGGCCGGTTTGTGATACTATTCACTAATTGGCACGGGTCGGTGCCTCCTCGAAGTGCAGCAGATGAATACCTGGAGCGTGAAGTGGGATCGGACGCATCCCGCACGTCGTGCTTACCTTGCAGACATTGTGGGGGGGCGGGCACCTGACGGGGCGTCATGACATCAGCGAGCAAAGTGAGCGATTACTCATGGCCACGAAGGAACTGGTCACCAAGGTCTGGATCGAGCCGGGTTGCATCGTATGCGACGCATGCGAAACGACCGCGCCGGACGTCTTCGAGGTCCTGGAGGACACCTGTATCATCCGCCCGGCCGCGTTGGAGGCGGAGTTCAACAAGCCCCGCACCGAAACCATCATCGAGGCGGCGGAGGAATGCCCGGTCGAGGTGATCAAGTTCGAGACCGTCGAGGTGGACGAGGCTGACGCCCCCGCCCAGGTCGCGAGCGGCGGTGGCGAGGAGGCCCCCGCGGAGGCCGAGTCCGCGCCTGAGGCGGCAGCGACGCCTGATGCCGGAACGTCTACCCCTGCTCCCGAGACAGCCGCCGCCAAGTCGGAAACGAAACACGAAACACGTGTGGAGACCCCGGTCGGCGCGTCCGACCCCGCCATTCAGGCGTTGTTGCGTGCGACCACGTCCCGGGGAGGTGTGCCGGGCATGCAACGTGGTGGTACCGAATCGACTCCCGCCGTCAAGGCGTTACGCAGCAAGAAACTCGATGACCTCCCGCCCGACGCGCGCTACGGAAAAGTCCTGGAAGCCGCCAAGGAAACGAAATCTTCCGGCAAGCTCAGTCGGCGCGAGGCCGCGCTGGTGACCGCCGCCGGTGTCGGCTGGGCGGCCACCACCGTTTCCGGGCTGGTGAGCGTGGGCGCTCTGCAGCGCTACATGATGCCCAACGTGCTGGAGGAGCCCGATCCGCGCGTCCGCGTGGGGACGGTGAGCAAGTACGCCGAATTGCCTGTCGGCGGCGTCTCCGAGGACTTCAAACCGGAGGGCATCTGGCTGGTGCGGCTGGAAAACGAGGTGGCGGCGCTGAGCATCATCTGCACGCACCTTGGCTGCATTCCCAACTGGCTGGAAAGCGAACGGAAATTCAAATGCCCCTGCCATGGCAGCGGTTTCATGCAGAACGGTATCAATTTCGAAGGCCCTGCCCCGCGTCCGCTCGAGCGTTTCAAGATCTCGGTCGAGGACGGGGTTGTGGTCGTGGATCGAAGCAAGAAGTACCAGCAGGAGAAAGGCGAGTGGAGTAACCCCGACAGCTATCTGAGTGTGTAGATATCGGAGCGATCGCAACCGGCATCGGCGATGATCGATGCCGGGCATTCAGAACATGCTCAACGCCCGTCGGGCGCACTTGCATGTCGGCGGAAACCCTGTCCTCTCGGCAACTATAGATTTCGAAGTGAAGCGTCCATGGCACGGCCGACGATCGGCATCGTGCGGGCGTCGTGTCCAGTCTTGACCCTACGAGTTGGATGAATCGATGAGCGTGTTTTCTCGTTTCACGGATTATGTGCGAGAGTCGCAGGTATGGGGCTCTGTTTTCCGTCACGGCATTCCGCGTGATCGCCGGACGCGGGCGATGGTGGTCCTGAGTAACGTGTTCCTTCACCTGCATCCGGTGGCGGTGCGCAAGAGCGGCATCCGTCTCTCGTTCACGTGGTGCATGGGCGGGCTGACCTTCTTCCTCTTCCTCGTTGAAGTCGTCACCGGCATCCTGCTGATGTTCTACTACCGGCCCACCGCCGAGTACGCCTACGTGGATATCCAGCGGCTCCGCGCCCACGTGACGCTCGGCCTTCTGCGCGAGCTCCACCGCTGGGGTGCCCACGCGATGATCATCGCCATCTGGCTGCACATGCTGCGCGTCTTCTTAACCGGCAGCTACAAACCGCCCCGCGAATTCAACTGGACCGTCGGCGTCATTCTCCTGGTGCTGACGATGCTCCTCTCCTTCACCGGATACCTGCTGCCGTGGGACCAGCTCGCCATGTGGGCGATCACCGTCGGCGCGAACATGGCGCGGGCGACGCCCTTCCTGGGTTACGAAGGTCCCGGTGCGCAGCTGCTGGCCCTGGGGGACGTCCCGCTCGTCCACGCGGGCTCGGATGCGCGCTTCGGGCTTCTGGCGGGAACGTTCGTCGGCCCGGCGGCGATTCTCCGCTTCTATGTTCTGCACTGTGTGGCGCTGCCGACGGTCGTGACGATCCTGATCGGTGTTCACTTCTGGCGGATTCGTAAAGACGGCGGCATCAGCGGGCCGCTTTGATCGGGCGTCCTGGAAAGGCCATGACACGTTGACGACGCGCCGCTCGACGGTGCTCCATGGATTTGAAAAGGGTTCTGGAAAGTGCTGATTGCTCAAGCTGATGTGGCGATATTGAACGGAGTCTTCTGGACGGGGACGGCGCTGTTTTTCGCGCTGACCCTGATCGGCAGCGCCCTGTACAAGCTGCGCCATGTGCTTCTGGGCATTCCCATTCTCATGATCGCCGCCTTCATCGTGCTGGGCGACTGGTCGGGCGCCCGGGACTTCGTCAACTGGCTGCTCGGCCCGGAAAGGCTGCTCTTCTTTTCAGTCATGGTGCTGGTTCTGGCCATGCTTTATTACAAGGAGTGGACGAACCCCGCCTTTTTTCTGATCGGCTTGATCCTCTTTACCCTGGTCTATTTCGGCAGCGCGCTCGACGGGGACTTCCTGCTCATCATCGCCAAGCCGGACAACGTGCCCATCACGTTGATGATCTTCCTGATCCTCTTTCTGATGTGGCTCTCGTTCCGGCGGATGGCCATCAACGATGAACGCATGGCCCGCGGTGAGCCGCTGGTCGAAGCGGGCAGCGACGACAAGGTGCTGGTCTGGCCCGACCTGGTATACACCGAACTCGTCGCCCTCGTGCTGTGCACGGTCTTCCTGATCGTCTGGGCGATTTTCTTCCGGGCGCCGCTCGAACCCCCGGCCAATCCCACGGCGGTGCCCAACCCGTCCAAGGCGCCGTGGTACTTCCTCGGGCTCCAGGAATTGCTGGTCTACTTCGATCCCTGGATCGCCGGGGTGCTGCTGCCGGGACTCATCGTCTTCGGCCTCATGGCCTTGCCGTACATCGACGTGAACCCCAAGGGCAACGGCTACTACACGCTGAAGGAACGCCCGTTTGCGATCTTCACATTTCTCTTCGGGTTTATCGTCCTCTGGGTGGTGCTGATCGTTCTCGGGACATTCCTTCGCGGCCCGAACTGGAACTTCTTCGGCCCTTACGAGTACTGGGATCCGCACATTCCCGCCGCGCTGACGAACGTCAACCTGTCGGAGATCTTCTGGGTCCAGATGCTCAATGTCGGACTGCCCACGCAGGATTCGCATGGCGATTTTTACTATCTCGTGCGCGAGGCACCGGGGCTCATCCTGGTGGCCGCCTATTTCATCCTCACACCGTGGATCCTCAAGAACACTGTCTTCGCGAAGATGTACGCTCAAATGGGCATGGCGCGATACGCGGTGTTCATGGTGCTCTTCACCTGGATGGCGTTGATCCCGATCAAGATGCTGCTCCGCTGGCTGCTGAATCTCAAGTACATCGTGGCCATCACAGAGTGGTTCTTCAATATCTGACGATGCCCTTCGCTGGGTCTCAGCCATCCCACCTGCAATCCCCCCTGCTTGTGACTGCACAGGAGATGCGCGCCGTTGAGGCAATTCCCCAAGCCCGCTTGTCATATTGCGCAGCCGCTGAAGGTCTGGCACGCCCGCGTAAGCGACCGACTCGACGTTATTGAGAATGGGTCTCGAATGCATGCTGCACGAGGATCCACTTCATCTCGCCTCGATGCGGATCCAAGCGATCTAAGGCTGTCCCGCTGGCCTGAGATCACTTGAGCGTGCTCTACAGGGACTTCGACGAGCGCAGGTCGTCGGTCACCTGTCCATCTTGCAACCCGATCAAGCTTGGACATCCCTGGTGGCACGGGAGATGCTAGTTGCTCGGCATGTACTGATGGTCACCCATGCCATCAAGCCGGATCGAGAATCGCTTAGATGCCGACAATTGATGTGAGGAATCCTATGGCAAACGTCACAAAGGTCTGGATTGAAGAGGACGAATGCATCGCATGCGAGGCCTGCATTGGCGAAGCACCGGAAATTCTGGAGATGGACGACGACAAGTGCGTCGTGAAGACTTCGGATCCGGCCGTTCTGGCCGAGAACAGTGAGCAGATTGTTGCGGCAGCGGAAGCCTGCCCCACGGACGCCGTGAAATACGAATCGGCCTGAGGCAGGTTCCACACCGGGAATGTAGCCGGAACTGCAGCGATCTTGAGTGCGGACCCTCCTCCCGCACTCGGTTCGCCCGCCCTCCTCCAGCGAGCAGATTTCGGCGTGCCTGGAGCGACAGTCGTCCCCAGATAGGACGATCGTCGTTCCAGGTTTTTTTGTGCGCACGATGGTAGCAATCCATCCTGAAGAGGGTTATGCACGACGGCCGATAGCGCCTATAGTGCTTTGTGATTCCAAGATCTCCTCGGCCGGAGACCCCACCATGAGTGAAAAACGTGCCCTCGTCAGTTTGGCCCCTGCGCCCTGTTATGAGACGCCGGTCGTCCAGGAAGCGGTCCGGAAGGTCGTCTCGGATTGCGGCGGCTGGAACGCGCTCCTGAAGCCGGGTGATCGCGTGCTCGTCAAGCCGAATTGCATCTGCGGCGGCAGGCCCGAGAAGGCAATTCAGACACACCCCGCCATCATTCTGGAAGTGTGCCGTCAGTTGAAGGACTTCGGCGCGAAGCCGTTCGTGGGCGATTCTCCCGCCTGGGGCTCGCTTCGGGGCAATCTTCGCACGCTCGAAATCCTGGATGATCTGGACCGGATGGGCGTGAAACTTGTCGAGTTCAAGAATCCGGTCAAGGCGCCGAATCCGAGGGGCCGCGTCTTCGATCACCTGACGGTGGAACGAGCGGCACTGGAGGCCGACGCCATCGTGAACCTGCCGAAGTTCAAGGCGCACAAGCAACTCGTGCTGACGGTAGCGATCAAGAACATGTTCGGCTGCGTCGGCGGTCGGCGGAAGGCGTGGTGGCACGTCAAGGCGGGCAGCTACGAGAACTACTTCGGGCGTATGCTGGTGGATACCTTCGAGATGCTCCGACCCGCCATCACGATCATCGACGGGATCACCGCCATGGAGGGCGGCGGACCGATCAAGGGAACGCCACGCGACATGCACCTGCTCCTGGCATCCACCGATGGACCAGCCCTCGAGCGGGTGGCGGCGGAAATCGTGGGGCTCAAACCCGCACGTCTGCGAACACTTCAGGCGGCGCGGGAGATGAACGTGGGGACGCCCTTCCTCGATCGCATCAACATTCAGGGACCTCCGCTCGAAGAAGTGAAGATTTCGGATTTCGAGATCCCCAGACTCGTACCGATCGGTTTTTCGATTCCGCGACTGGTCAAGGGCGCCTTCAAGAATGCGTGGATCGTGCGGGTGCAGGCGCGCGAGGATTCACCGAAAAGCGGCGCGGCCTAACCCTTCATGTTGAATTGGAGTTTCTGTCATCCTGAGTGGTGTTCATCCTGAGTGGTGTTGAGGTTCCCCACCTCCGGACGGCGATTCCAGAAGCTCGGCTTCCCCGTCACACTGTTGATGGTATGCACGATGCATTCGACGAAGGGAAAGAAGAGCACGCCCCACCACCAGGGCAGCATCCCCGCCTGCTCGTAGCCCAGTGCAATCCATGTGGCCCGACACCCCAGCCCCAGCGGCAATCCGCCGAGCATCCAGACCAGCGGCCTTGCGATGGTATGATTCTTCCTCGCCCAGACCGATCGCTGTCGCCAGAAGTTGAGATACACCAGTTCCACGTAGTGCCCGCCCAACGGAAACCAGAGCACGGCGGGATAGGTGATCACCCACATGAAAAAAAGGGATTCGTCTCGAGGCAGGACGATCGCCAGGAGCGTGGTGACACCGGCGGCAATGGCAAGCGTGCGGGTCAGCGTGGCGGCGAGCGTCTCGCGAAACGGCGGATGCACCTGATCCTGAAGGTCGACCATGCTCTTCCTCGTCTACCGCATTTCTTCGAATAGATTCGCCGAAACGTCACTTGCCGAGCTTTACCGTTTCAATCATATAGGGTTCCATCTTCAGTCGGACGACCCCGCCCTCGATCTTCAGCGTGCTGGGCCGGCGTTCCAGGAGGTTGACCTGTTCCGCTCGCGTGAACGATTCGGGAACACGGAGCGCCACCGTCTCGCTCCGGCCCTTGAACTCATAGAGCCGCACCACCAGTGATTCCGAGGTCTCCGCGCGCTTGACGGTCGAGATCATCGTACCGTCGGCGTCGAGCTGCAGAGCGGGCATGCCGGCGTCAGGTTGGGTGTCGACGGTGGCGTGCATCGGGCGGTTGTAGCTCCAGGCCATTTGCGTCACGTCGGTGTCCTGCCATGAGCCCTCGTAGGGGTAGAGGGCGATGCGGAAGTGATGCATGGCGGAGTCGCGCATGCCGTCAAACAACGGCATGCGGTAGTAGTTGGGTTCGTACAAGCACCAGGGCGTGGTCGGGCTGCGGAGAAGCGAGACGAAGACGTTGCCGCCTTCAATGCGCGTGCTGCCCTCACCGCGGTTGATGACCGCCACGGAGCCGGTCTTCGACGCCGGCGCGGCCCAGTGGATGGCGGGCCAGTCGCCGTTGATGCCGTTGGGATGGTACGTGAAGGTGTTGTAACGCTGACGTTCGAGCGTGCCGTAAGGAATCTCGTAGTGACCGGTATCGTTGTGGACCGTCGTCGGGAAGGCGACGCGGAGGCGGCGGTTGTGTGTGTCCCAATCGACATCGAAGAAGAACTCGATGGTGGGCAGGTCCTTATGAAGGACAACGCGCTGCGTCCACGACAGCCAGTTCACCTCGAAGTCGTGGAAGTTGCCGGGGTGGGTGCCCTCGAAGACGAGTTCCTGCGTCGTGGGCGTGACAACGCTCTCCTTGAATCGGCCGAAGGGGCTCATGCGCTCGCGGAAGTGGTCGGCCTTACGCGTGGCCCACGGGTCGCCGTAATCGTGCTCGAGGATCAACTCACCGCAGTGATGAAACGCGGGGTGAACCCATTCGCGATCCAGTTGCCTGTCGCGGATCGACGTGACGCCATGCCCGTCGGCGGAGACTTCGAAGCGATCGTTGGTGATGATGCGATTCTGCGATCGCTCAACCCTGGGTTTCGGAGCGGGCGCGATCTCGATTTGGGAAACGCCCATGCCGTCGATCTCGCGCGCGAGGAGTGTGATCTGTGTCTTCCCGTGTGAAGTCGCCTCGACGCGGTAAACCGGCAATTCGCCTTTTGCATCGGTGGCGTGGGCATGCTCGGCGGACCAGTCCTCGAGTTCGATGGTCACCGGCGCGGAGCGTTTCCAACTCAGCGTGTTGATCACGCTGACCGAACGTGCGTCCTTGGCGGGTTTGGCTTTCTCGAACAGCGCCTTCGACGCATCCACCGCCACCTTTCGCGCCGTCGCGTCGATGGCGTCGTACATGTCCATCAGCTCGTCACAGGCGGGGTCGATGTGCGTGGCGGGCAGGGCGTCGTGAAAATGCGTGAAGATGAGGTCACGCCACGCTTCGGTGAGTTCCTCTTGTGCGTACTTGCCGTTGCGAATCCACGCCAGCGCTGCCAAGGTTTCGGCCTGCATGAGTTCGTGTTCACTTCGACGGTTGCGCTGTTTGAGCTTGATCCGCGTGACCCAGCAACCGGCGGAGCTTCCGGCGATGTCCGGATTCCGCGTGATCCGCTCCGGCGCGGGCTCGTCGACACGCTGAATATCCTGAGCGAAGTCGGCGGCGATGGTATCGAATGTGGCGTGCTTGAACGCCACATCCTTACGGCGGGCCTGCTCCGCCTGCATCTCCTCCTGAATGTTCATGTTCGGAAGCGTCTCTTCACCGCCAAGCTGAATCACGCCGAGCGGTTCGTCCTCGATCTCGTGCAGCCAATTGTTCACCTCGACACGATAGGACTGGTCGAAGCCGCGCTGCGCGCATTGATCGCAGCCCTTGCCGTGGCAGACCTCGCACGGCTTGAGCTTGTGCGTCCCGCCCTGGATGAGCCGAAGCCACGGCGGCCGAACATAGAGCGTGGTGCCATCAAGCCCGCGCCAGTAGTCGTTGTCGGGCTCGGTGTAGCTGAAGAAGGGAAGCCAGTCGACCTCGGATCGGCGGAATATCTGGGGGAGCTGCGCGGAGGAGCCGAAGCCGTCGCAGCGGCAGCCGGTGGTCACTTTGAGTCCCACCTCCTGCTCGGCCCAGAGAATACCGTAGAGCATGTTCCGCACGAGGGACTCGCCCTGCGGCATGTTCGCGTCGGGAATGACTTCGCCGCTGGCGAGCAGTTCGAATCGGCCCTCGTCGGCCAGCGCTTTGATTCGATCGCGCATTTCCGGCCGCCGCTCCAGGTACTTGCGTAGCGATACGGTCTGCTCGAGCACGATGGCGATGGGGGATTTCTCCGCCAGTGCGATCCAGTCGTCGATCACCGCCTGCTCGATGTCGGCATAACTCGCGTACGTGTCGCCGTTGTAGTCGAAACGCCGACCCCAGCAGCGGCGCCAGGTCGGGTCGAAGTGGTTGTAGTGAACGAGGTACACGGGGGTGCGGTCATCGGGCATGCGAAAAACTCCGTTCGCGGGCGTCGGGTTGGCTCTTTCCGGTTCGCCAGCGTCGGGGAAATGCGCGGGAGCGTCAAGATGCGAGAAACGGACTCAGGAGGCAATGTTGGACCGCTTGCACTGGGCCCAATTCGCCGGTAGGACAGCGTCATCATGAGTGACTCCGAATCCCCCTCCACGATGGAAAACGGGTCCGCGACGGCACGACCGGCAGGCTGGTGGCGATCGCTCGGACCGGGCATCATCATCGCGTCCGTGGTCTTCGGTCCGGGCAGCCTGATGACGAGTTCGAAGATCGGCGCGCTCTACGGCTACGACCTGCTATGGGTGTTGCTGTTGATGGCGGCGCTGATGGGATCGTTCCTGCTGATGGCGGCGCGGATCGGCATGTTCGCCCCGGCTACGCCCTGCACGATGGTCGCCCAGTCCTGGGGGCGGCCCTGGGCGGTGCTGATCGGCCTGACGGTCTGTCTGATCTGCGGTGCGTTTCAGTTCGGCAACAATGTGGCCGTCGCCGAGGCGGTCAAGCAGATGGGCGCGAATTCGTGGTTCGCGGACAACCTGCTGTTGCCCATCCTGAATGCGGGCCTGGCGATCTTCCTGTTCGCGTTCAAGCACGTGTACAAGTGGATCGAGCGCGTGGCCATGGTGATGGTGGGCGTCATGCTGGCGGCGTTCGCATTCAACCTGGTGGTGAAGGTGCATCCGCCGATACTGGACGTGTTCGGCGGGATCTTTCCGTCGTGGCCGGAAGGCCTGACGCTGCGGTGGCCTACCGTCGCCGAGGGCAAAGTGGTGGACCCGACCGGACTGCTGGCGAGCTTTGTGGGAACGACTTTCGTCGTGGCCGGTGCTTTTCTTCAGGCGAGCCTCGTGCGGGAGAAGGGTTGGTCGAAAAATGAGTACGCCCGCGGTGTGAGTGACATGCTGGCCGGCGTATTCTGCCTGGCGCTCATCAGTGGATTGATCCTGGTAACGGCGGGGACGGTGTTGCGCGGACTGCTTGCCCCGGCCGCGGGTGTCGGCGATCTGGCGGCGCAGTTGCGGCCGACATTCGGCCCGGTGGCGCACGGCTTGTTCTGCCTGGGCATGCTGGCGGCGGCGCTGAGTTCCGTGCTGGTCAACGCGATGATGGCGGGGATGATCCTCGCGGACGGCGTGGGGCTGCCGGCGCGGATGAGCAATCTGGCGCCGCGGGTGCTCACGATTCTCGTTCTGGGTGTCGGGATGCTGATCGCGATGCTGGTGATCAAGGCGAGGTTCGAAGCGGTCAACGCGATCATCTTCGCCCAGGCGGTGACGGTGCTCGGCAACCCGCTGATGGTCATCGTGCTGCTGTGGCTGGCGAACAGCCGGAGGTTGATGGGGCCGCGCCGCAATGGGGTGTTCCTGAACGCAATGGGGATCGTCGGGTTCGTCGTGGTGGCATTCCTGGCGTCGCGTGTGGCGTGGCGGATCATTCTGATGGCGACATTGTCGGGCGATGGCTGATCGCCATGTGCTCACGATTCAGAATGGGTCAGCAATGCGGTCTGGCTGCATATGACGACGGCTACACTTCGCGATCGAGTTCGATGAAGTTCAACTCGTCCGTCTTCAGATCAAGGATCGCGATCGTCTTGACGGAAACGCGGTGCAGGGCACCCGGATTGATCACGCGCGTGTTGCCGACGTGATGATCCGCCCGTTCATGCGTGTGGCCGTGGAACACGTAGTCGTACTCGCCGCGATCGCGTGCGCGAAAGAAAGCGCGTTCGTGACCGTGGCAGACGGCGATTCGTTTCCCGTCGCGCGTCAGGGAGAGCGGAATCTCCTGCGGCCAGTGCAGATCCATGGCTTCGATCCGCCGCTGCCATCCGAGTTCGGGATGATCGGTGTTGCCCCAGACGAACCAGCTGGGTTCCCCCGCCATCTCCTCGAGGACCGCCAGTCCTCCCACATCACCGCAATGGATGATCGTGTTGACACCCGACTCGCGAAAGATGGCCATGGCCTGGCGGACGGGTTCCACACGGCCGTGGCTGTCGGACATGATGCCGATTTTCATTCGGATTCCCCAGCTTCTTTCCAAGTCCACCACAAAGCGCGATCCCCGACCCGGGCGCCTCCGGATTCGGGAACCATCGCGTGCCGGCCCCATCGGCCGGCCGCTCTCTTCCGTGCTGCCTGCTCGAAAACAGGCATCGAACGGATGGGCATCGGACATGAGCGGGATTTGCCGAAATGCCGATCCCGACGTAGGATACGTGGTTTCGTCGCCGCGGGGCAAGCCTGCGGCCTGGATGAGGAAGACCGATCGGCATGGGTCGGGCGCGGTGACCCGCCGAGCACACGACCATCCGCCGGGAGCGATGCCGCGGAGACGTTTCCGCAGGGCCAAACGCATGTTCGCAGTGATCTCTGACATCCATGGCAACCTGGAAGCCCTGAAGGCGGTACTGGCCGATATCGATGAACGCGGCGTAGAACGAATTGTCTGCCTGGGCGACGTGATCGGGTACGGCCCGAACCCGCGCGAGTGCATCGACATCGTGATGGAGCGCTGCGAGTTCTGTCTCTGCGGCAATCACGATCACGCGGTGTTCTACGAGCCGTTCAATTTCAATGTCAGCGCCGAACGGGCCTGTCTCTGGACGCGCCAGACGCTGGAAGACGAGCCCGAGAAGGCCGATCGCGACCGCCGGTGGGACTTCCTGGGCAACCTGCCGGTGCGGATCGTGTACGAGGATCTCCTTTTCGTGCATGCCTCGCCCCGCCGCCCGGTGAACGAGTATCTCTTTGCCGATGACGTCTACTCCAATCCGAACAAGCTGATCGCCAACTTCGAGCGGCTGGAGCAGGTGGGCTGCTTCGTGGGGCACACGCACGTACCGGGCGTCTTCGTGGACGACCCGTATTTCGAGTCGCCGGACGAACTGGCGGACCCGGGCTTCTACGACATCGCCGACGACGACAAGGTGATCATCAACGTCGGCAGTGTCGGCCAGCCGCGCGACCGCGATCCCCGGGCGGCGTACGGCATCGTGGATGACGGCCGGGTGGAGTTCATCCGACTGGAATACGAAATTGAAAAAGTGGTCCAGAAGATCATCAATACGCCCGAACTCGATGATTTTCTGGGTCACCGCCTCCTGGAAGGCCGCTGAGGAAACCGGATCGGATGCAACAATCGCGGCGTTCATCCGACAACGGTAGGAATCACTAACAACACCGAGAGGGCCTGGGGAACGACGATCGGCCCTTTGACCTCATCACCGGATTGAGTTGAATCGATGGATACCCGACGGCTAATCGTAGCTTTGCTTGCGTCCATGGCAGTGTTCATGCTGTGGAACTTTATCTACCTGGCGTACATCAACCCGCCGCCCCCTCCGACGGAAGGCGCGGACGACACCGGCACGAGCGAAATCACCCGAGAAGGCGGCGAGACATCCTCGACCACGTCGGGAACGGCAAACGGAACCTCGCCGACCACGACCCAGGCGACGACAACCCCATCCTCCTCGGGCAGCGGCCTCCGTGTGGACGGGGCAGCCGGGCGTGAGCCGGTCATCCTCGGCGATGCCGGGCCGGACAGCGCCTACCCCATCGAAATTCGCATCGCCTCGCGCGGGGCGTCGGTGTCCGAGGCCTTTCTGCGTGACTACAAACAGACGCTGGACAAGGAAGACCCCTACCAGCTCCTGCACGAGGTAGAGTCGCCCGCCGGTGAATCGCTGCCGATGCCGGGCCGATCCTTCGTGACGCCACGTCTGCGTTTCGTGAATCTCGAGGTGGATGTCGACCTGGGGAACGTGGATTGGCATCTCGATTCGGCGAGCACGGAACAGGTCAAGGTCTGGTACGTGGACGTGGTCTCGGCGGACGGCGAGGCGCTGGCTCGCGTGCGGAAGACGTACGAACTGAAACCGCGCGCGAAGAGCGATGAGCCGGAAGAGCGCACCTATGACCTTGACTTCCGCATCTCGGTCGAGAATCTCACGGATGCGAATCACGAGATGATCCTCGTGCAGCGCGGGCCGATCGGCATGGATCGCGAAGACCGCCGCGCCGATGATCGCAAGGTGATCGGCGCGGTCTACGATTCCGGCAGCGTGGTGTCGAAAGACTATGCTCGCAAGTCATTCCTCAAGAAGACGGAAATCATCGCGGATGACGATAAAGGACAACCGGCGGCATGGGCGGCGGTAACGAACAAGTTCTTTGCCGGCATCATGACGCCTTACGATCGCTACGGCGCCCCCGAAAAACCTGTGTACCTCATCGAATCCGTCCACCTGTCCGACCGGGAGGAGTTGCCCAACGGCGAGGAGTTCGGCGACGACATCAGCTTCGAGTACGTCACCAAGCCGTTCGGAATCGCGGCGGGCGAGACGAAGGAATTCGCCTTCGAGTGCTTCCTCGGCCCGAAGTCCAAACGCACGTTGGAGCGTGTGGAACGCTATGCCAAGCGGGACTACTTCGCGACGATCGGCGAGTACTTCTACTTCTGTGCTCCCGAGTCGCTGGGGCGCCTGATGATGTGGTTGCTGATCACGCTGCATGATGTACCGCCGCACAACTACGGGCTGGCGATCATCGTGCTCGTGCTGCTGGTGCGGACCCTCCTCCACCCGGTCACCAAGAAGAGCCAGGCGAACATGATGCGCATGCAGAAACGCATGTCGTCGATTCAGCCGAAGCTGCAGGAAGCCAAGAAGAAGCACGCCAACGACCAGCAGAAGTACCAGCAGGCGATGATGGAGATCTACCGGGAAGCGGGGATCAACCCGGCCGGTCAGATGCTGACGTGCATGCCGATGATGCTGCAGATTCCGATCTGGGCGGCGCTGTGGGCATCGCTGAACTCGATGAACGAGATGCGACACGCGGCGTTTCTGCCGTTCTGGATCACCGACCTGGCGGGGCAGGACGCATTGATCAAATTCGGCGGCCCGGTGACGATCCCCCTGATCGACCTGCTTACCGGCCCGATTTACTCGTTCAACCTGCTTCCCATTCTGCTGGGTGTCTCGCAGCTTCTTCAGGCGCGGTTCATGCCGCGGGGCAACCCCGCCGTGCAGAAGGACAGCCAGAACCCCGACCAGCTCGAGCAGCAGCGCAAGATGATGATGTTCATGAGCATCTTCTTCGTGTTCATCCTCTACAACGCGCCGGCGGGGCTGAACCTGTACATCATGTGCAGCAACCTGTTCGGCATTCTCGAGCAGTGGCAGATCCGCAAGCACATTGCCAAGGAAGACGAGAAGCTGCAGAAGGAACAGAAGGAAATCGAGGCGGGGGTGCGCAAGCCGAAGGAGCGCAAGGAAACCTGGCTCGAGAAGAAGTGGAAGAACCTCCAGAAACAGGCGATGGAAGCCCAGCGGCTTCAGAACGAGAAGAAGAAGCAGGAACAGCAGCGCCCGCGTAAGAACTGATCGATCTGGCAACTCTATCGGGTTCGCCCCTCAGTCGCGTGGCTCGATTCCCGTTCTTTCGGCTGCCTTTGAATCGTGACCGTGGCGGAGAAGTTGAAGACGCGCTTCCAGCAGCTTCCCGCCCCGAAGCTCCATCCGCAAGATCCCCATGACCGGCGCTTCGTCGCTCACCCAGGTACGCCGGACGTAGTCGATTCCCTCGCTGGTCCAGCGGGATTCGTACAAATCCGCCTCCCATGTTCGGTCCGCCGCCTCGATCGTCGCCGGTTCCATCGTGATGGTGGGATCGTACGAGGCGTCGAGAGTCCGCACCGGATCGTACGTATGACGATCCTCGCGGATGGCGGGCTCGCCCAGGCGCCGGTCGCCCTCCCAGAGCGTCACGCGCGTACGTGTACGCAACGAGTCTTTGTCGATGACCTCGTAACGGAGAAATCGTCCGCTGAGCGTGTCATACTCCGCCCAATCACCGGATCGGGCGCTTTTCAGTGGCTGAAAGCGCGCGACAGGCTGTGACGTCGCTGCCGGCTGAGTAGTGCTGTCCGGCGATGAACGAGATTCCAGGGAGGAAACTCCACCTTGATCCGATGCCAGGCGAACCTGCTCCGGCGCCTGTGCCCTCGTTGAAATCTCAAGGCTGACTCGACCCGTCTTGTCGGTCCTGCCGGCCGGGGAAGCATCGGTACCATCAGCTGAACCGTGGTCCTCGCATGATACGAGGCCAAGCATCGCCGGGATGAGGATGCCGAGACACAGCGCGCGTCGCCTCATAGCTGACCGCGTGACTCCCGCAAGGCTGCGAGATGCCTGTTCCTCTGTTTGCCGGTTCACCATACCCTTCGTTCTAGCCCGCGCGGTGCGCGGATGCAAGCGGTGGGCGGCCACGCATCCATGCTCTATGATCCGGCGATTCGAGACGATCCCTGTCCAATGGAGATTCCCGCATGGCCGCAAAGAAAGCCTCCCCAGCCCGTAAGAAGACCGCCAGTAAGAAAGCCTCAGCCTCGAAATCGCCCGGTTCCTCCTCGCCATACCCGGGTCCCGGCAAGAAAGCCCCAGCCTTTACCGCTCCCGCTTCCAACGGTGAGAAGGTCAAACTGTCGGAGTACAAGGGCAAGATGGTCGTGCTCTACTTCTACCCGAAGGACGACACGTCGGGCTGCACCAAGGAGGCGTGCGGCTTTCGCGATTCACACACGACATTGACCAAGGCGGGCATCGTCGTTCTCGGCGTATCGCCGGATTCGCTCGCCTCTCATGAGAAGTTCGTCGGCAAGTACGACCTGCCGTTCCTGTTGATCAGCGACGAGGACAAGTCGATCTGCGAGAAGTACGGCGTCTGGCAGGAGAAGTCGATGTACGGCCGAAAATACATGGGCGTCGCGCGGACGACGTTCGTCATCGACGGACAGGGCAGGATCGCCCACGTCTTCGAAAAGGTCAAACCGGCTGGCCATGACGAAGAGGTGCTCGTATGGATTCGGGAAAACCTGAGTTGATCTGAGTTTCGTAGGGATTCCCCGGATTGTGTGACGGAGATGCACTTCGGGTTACCACAAACCCTGATGATTTCGCCTACGTCCGGCTGCGACGACGAAGCGCGTCGAGTGCCACGGCAAGCACGATCACCGCGCCGATCACGATCTCCTGCACCCACGACGGGATACCCACGTGCACACACCCCACGCGCAGGAATGCCATGATGAATGCGCCAATGAGCGTGCCGAAGACCGAGCCCTCGCCCCCGTTTAGGCTCCCCCCGCCGATGACCACGGCGGCGATAACGTCGAGCTCCGCGCCCTGGGCGGTGGAAGGGTCGCCGACCGTTAACCGGCAGAACTGCATCACGCCCGCCAACCCCGTGGTCAGTCCGGCAATCCCGTACAGGTAGAACTTCACCCGATTGACCTTGATCCCGCAGAGCCGGGCGGTGGCTTCGTTGGAACCGATCGCGAAAATGTGACGCCCCAGCACGGTATACCGCAGCATGCACGCCATGCCGACCGCCAACAGAAACATCACCCAGACACCGGGTGAGACGAGAAGCCACGGCGGATCCGGCGTGCGCACGAGCACCCAGTCCCCGAGCCAGTATGCATCGGTGTTGATCGTCATCTCATCGGCAAGCCCCTTGGCCAGCCCCCGGGCCATGCCCCACATGCCGAGCGTGGCGATGAACGGTACGACGCGCAGTTGCGTGATCATGCCCGCATTGAGCAGGCCGCACAGCCCCCCGGTCGCAACGCCCGCCAGAGCGGCGGGGATGGGGTCGGCCCCTTCGCGAAGGAAGAGCGCGGTCACCACGCAGGCCAGGGCAATGACCGACCCGACGGAAAGATCGATGCCGGCGGAGATGATGATGAGCGTCATGCCCATGGCGGCGATGCCGACGGTGGCGGTCTGATTGGCGGTGGCACGAAAGGAATTGATCGAGAGGTACGGGTTATCCTGCTTCCAGAAAAGCGAAGACCAGGGCGGAACGGGGTCGGCGACTTTACCCGCCTTGGCCAGGCGGTCGGCACGCTCGAGCATGCGCGTACGCGTCTCCGAGGTGTTTTTGATCTGCACCGCCAGCCCGAAGCCGAGGACGATGACGATTAGTCCCATCAGCGGACCCATGACTTTCACCAGTTGATAACGGGCGAACCACGACGCGGCCGGCTTCTCTTGATGCGCGTAGGGCAACGTGGGCTTGGTCATCTCACTTATCCCCCGTTCGTGGAAACTCAGCAGGTTTAGATCCGCCGCCGGACTGCTCACTGCCCGTCGCAACGCTCATGATCTCATGCTCGGTCCAAGCCTCCCGCTCGCGGATTTCGACGAGCCGCCCGCGCCGCATCACGCCGATGCGATCGCACACGCCCATCAACTCCGGCAGGTAAGAGCTGACGAAGAGAATCCCCTTCCCGGCGGAGGCCAGCTCGCCCATGAGTTGGAAAATCTGAACCTTCGCGCCGACGTCGATGCCGCGCGTGGGCTCGTCGAGCAGGAGGATATCCGCGTCCTGGTGCAGCAACCGGGCAATGGCGACCTTCTGCTGGTTACCGCCGGAAAGGTTCCACACGGACTGATGCGGCCCCTCGCACCGCAAGGTGAGCCTCTTCACCCAGCGCGCCGATTCGCGCTCCTGCCGACCGAGATCGAGCACGCCCCAGCGCCCGAGCTTATCCAGCCGGGAGAGGGTCATGTTGTCGGCGATGCTCATGTTCAATGCGAGCCCTTCCTCCTTGCGATCCTCGCTGAGCAGGCCGACGCTCTGGCGGATGCGCCGGGCGGGTGTGGTGGAGGCAGAGCGCGCGCTGCGGCCGGAGATGGCAGCAATGCGAACCCGTCCTTCCCGCACCGGTGCGAGTCCGAAGAGCGTTCGCAGCAATTCGGTACGCCCCGCGCCGATCAACCCCGCCAGGCCGAGGATCTCGCCACGATGCAATTGCAGATGAACGCCGTCGGGCGAAGGCGTTCCGCTGAGATTCTCGACGTCGAGAAGCAGATCGCCCCGTTCATGCGGGATATGGGGAAACATCTCGTCGAGCTTGCGGCCGACCATCATCTCGATGATTGCTTCGTTGTTTGCTGACGCCGTATCACTCGTGCCGACGGATAGGCCGTCCCGCAGCACGGTAAAACGATCGGCTACCGCCCGGACCTCCTCCAGGAAATGCGAGATGTAGACGATGCTCACACCGCGGTCGCGCATACGCCGGATGAGATCGAAGAGATGCTCGACGTTCTCCCGGGCCAGGGCGCTGGTCGGCTCGTCCATGACGATGATCCGGGCGTCTGTCATCAGGGCCCGGGCGACTTCGACAAGCTGCTGGGCGCCGATGCTCAACTGCCGAATCGGCGTTTCGGGCTGGATTTCGGGGTGGCGGATCTGCGCGAGGGCGTCGAGGACGCGCCGACGGTTACCACGGAGCTTGAGCACGCCGAAGGCCGATCCTTCCGTACCCAGCAGCAGGTTATCTTCGACGGTGAGATCGAGGGCGAGGTTCAATTCCTGGTAGATCATGGCGATGCCCTGCCGGCGGGCATCGAGCGGTGACATGGGGCGATAGGGTCGGCCATCGAGATGCATCGTTCCGGCATCGGGCTTGAGCGCCCCGCTGAGCACTTTCATGAGCGTGCTCTTGCCCGCACCGTTCTCGCCGATGAGCGCGTGCACTTCTCCCGGACGTACATCCAGATCGACGCCGGCCAGCGCCTGCGTGGGGCCGAACGCCTTGCGTACGCCGGTCATGGTCAGTCGCGATGGAGAGGCGGTGTCGGTCATGGTTGTTCGGCGTGGGCGAGCGGGTGCAAAAGCCGATGGATGCGAGGCTCGTCCATGTTGTCGGGCGTGGCGAGCGCGATACCCGTGTCGATGCGGGGGTCGACGTTACGCTCGTGCAGATGGTCGACCATCGTCTTGACGCCGAGATAACCAATGTTCACCGGATCCTGGAGCACGAGCCCATGCAGATGTCCCTGCTTCATGGCGTCGACGAGCTTGTCCGACGCATCGAAGCCGACCACTTTCACCCGCCCTGCCAGGTCGCGCGATTCCAGCGCGCGGAGGATGCCGAAGATCGTCGGTTCGCACGGCGCGAAGATGCCGTCGATTTCCCCGAACTGATCGAGCAGCGTCTCGGCGAGATCAAACGCCTCCTCCTTCGACGGGCCGGCGAATTGATCGGCGGATACGATCTTGATGTCCGGATACTGCTCCTTCAAACCGGCGAGAAAGCCCTCCTCGCGACGTGTCGTGCTGGCCGAGCCGAGTACGTAACGCATGACGATCACCCGGCCCGAGCCCCCGAGCAACTCACCCATGCGCTTCGCTGCCAGACGTCCGCCGGCATCGTTGTCCGTGGCCACGAAGCTGATGTATCCCTCGCCCGGCTCGGCGTTCAGTCCGGAATCCATGATCACCACCGGTACGCCTGCTTCAGCCGCTTCGTTCACTGGCCGCATCAGTGCCTGTGCATCCAGCGGCGCCAGCACGATGCCGTCCACCTTCGCGTTGATGAAGTTGCCGACAATGTTGATCTGCCGCTCGCGATCGCTCTCTTTGAGCGGCCCCTGCCAGATAACCTCGACGTCCTCGAGTTCCGACTCCGCCTTGCGCGCGCCGGCCTCGACTGATTTCCAGAACTCATGGCTGGTGCCCTTGGGGATGACTGCGATCGTGAACAGGCCCGAATCGTTGCGATCTGCGATGCTGCCAGATGTCGTCGCATCGTCCTCACCGCAACCTGCCGTCATTCCCATCAGGGCAATGATCCCGACGAGCCCAAGGCGCGTGAACCACAACTTTCGAAGGGAAGAAGGATCACTCATGGCAACCACTCATCGATGGGCGGAGAGAGGAGCCGGGCCACGTCCGGTTCATCCATGTTCTCCGGTGTGGCGACGGCGCTGCCGGTATCGATGCGTGGCTCGACACCCTCTCCGCGAAGATGCGCGGCGAGCGTCTTGACCGACGTGTAGCCCATGTTGAACGGATCCTGAAGGACAAGCCCGTGGAGTTCCCCCTCCCGCAGGGCCTCGATCAGCTTCGGCGAGCTGTCGAAACCGACGAACTTCACCTTGCCCGCGCGGCCGGACTCCTGCAACGCCCGGAGCATGCCGAAGGTCGTCGACTCGTTCGGGCAGAAGACGCCATCAAGATCCTTGTGTACCTGGAGCAGCGATTCCGCCGCCTTCTGCGCGGTATCCCCCGTGGCGCCGCCATACTGATCAGTGGAGACCATTTCGATATCGGGGTACTTCTCCTCCATCACGTCGAGGAAGCCCTGCTCACGCCGCTCCGTGCTGGCCGAGCCGACCATGTATCGCAATAAAAGGACTTTGCCCTTACTGCCAAGCAACTCACCGAGATGCTCGCCGCCCTTCTGCCCGCCGACGTAGTTGTCCGTGGCAATGAAGCTGACGTAATCCTTGCCGACCTCGGCATCGAGGCCTGAATCCATGATGACGACCGCTTTGCCGGCCTCGGCGGCACTACGGACGTAGCCCACCAGCGCCTTGGCATCCAGCGGCGCGAGGGCGATGCCGTCCACGTTCTGATTGGTGAAGTTCTCGACGATGTTGATCTGGCTCGCGCGGTCGCTCTCCTTCAGTGGCCCCTTCCAGAGCACCTCGATGTTCTCCAACTCCGTCTCCGCCTTGAGGGCGCCGGCATGAATCGATTTCCAGAATTCGTGCGTCGTACCCTTGGGAATCACCGCGATACGAAGCAGCGCGTCGGCATCGGCCGCCGGGCGCGTGGTCGGCGATCCGGTCGATTGGTTCCCCCCTTCGCCACATCCCCCCGCCGTCACGAGGATCACCATGGCCGATGCGATGATTGACAAGATGTATCGTCGGATTGAATCGGTCATATCGCTCCTCAGGCTCCCAATTCCATGCTGCGTTGGTAGGCGGCCTGCACCGCCTCAACGATGGCCTTCTTGACGCCTGTCTGTTCCATGTGCTCCAGCGCCGCCTGTGTCGTGCCGCCCTTGCTGGTGACCTTCTGGCGAAGATCGGCGGGAGCCTCGCCGGTTTCCAGCATCATCCGCGCGGCCCCCAAACAGGTGAACTCCGCCAGCTTGAGGGCGTCGGCTTCCTCCAACCCGGCAGCCACGCCCCCCTCCACGATGGCTTCGACGAAGTAATAGAAGTAGGCGGGCCCGGATCCGGAAACGGCGGTGACCGCATCAATGAGCCCTTCGTTCTCCACGACGACGGTACTGCCGCCGGCATCCAGCAGCTTGCGCGCGTGTTTGACGTCCTCCTCCGTCGCATGCCGCCCCCCGCAGACACCGGCGATGCCCGCCCCGACGCGCACCGGGAGATTCGGCATGACGCGCACGACGCGCACCTCACCGCCCCCCAGGGCTTCGGCGATGCGCGCCGAGCCGACCCCGGCCATGATGCTGATCACCAGATGCTCCGGTGTCATGGCGGCGGCGATCTGCGACGCCACGTCGGCGAAAGTCTGCGGCTTGACGGAGATGATCATTGTCCGGCATGCCCGGACGAGCTCCGGATTGTCTGTGGTGGTCGTCACGCCGAACTGGTCGGCAAAGAGCTTCAGCTGCCCCTCGGCGATGTCCGCCACCATGATGCGATCGGCGGAGAGCACGCCCTTTTCGACAATGGCCGCCAGGATGCCCTCGGCCATATTTCCCGCACCGATAAATCCCAGATCGTAGGATGACATGCGTCCGCTCTCCCTGCTCGAACGAGCAAAGTGCACATTTTAGGGCCAGATTCGACCTGCCTCAACGTATTGCGGCCCTGGACAACGCGACGGCCGACGCTAGTCGCTCGCCACGGAAAGGTGATGCAGCGGCATGCCGGGCGCACCCACGTCATAGCGCCATACCGTATTCGTCACCGTTTCCGTCACGAACAGGCTCGACTCGAAATCGCTGCCGGGCGGGCCGAAGCAGCAGTTCGTGGGGTTGTCACCGAGCGTCTCGAGCCGGGCGATCACCGTACCGGCAGGGTCGATGACCTGCACACACGCCATGCCGAAGTGAGCCACGTACAACCGGCCGTCCATGTCGTACGCCATACCGTCCGGGCCGACGCCGCCTTCCAACTGGCAGAATACCTGCCGATTGCCGAGCGTCCCGTCGGCTTTGCGTTCGTATCGGTGAATCTGTTTCGTCAGCGTCTCCGCCATGACGACCGCCGACCGATCCACGGTGACGTTGATGCCGTTCGGGTAAGCCAGCCCGTCGTCAACTTTCACTGTTGTTCGATCCGGCCGCAAGTAATACACCCCGCCGATGCGATTCTCCAGATCGCTGCCTTCCGGATCGGTAAAGTACATGCCGCCGTCGGCGTCGATGGCGATGTCGTTGGGCCCGTTCAGCGGCTGCCCCCCGGCTTGATCCGTGATTAGATCGACCTTGCCGTTGGGACCGACAGACACGATCGCTTTGCGTTTCACTTCGCAGCAGATGTAGTGGCCGTCGACGTCATACTGGCCGCCGTTGGGGCCCGGTGTTTCCGCGAGCACCTCCTTGGTGCCGTCCATGTGCACGCGGCTGATGAAACCGCCCGCCAGGTTCACGACGGCGAGACGTCCGTCGGGTCCGAACGCGGGACCTTCACAGAACTCGAAACCCTCCGCCACCTTCACCGGTTGCACGTCGAAATCGGGCATGTCCACCACCTTGTCGCATCTGCAGGAAGCCTGTTCACCAGCGTGCATGGTAGCGGCGCGATCGCGCCTTCGCCAACAGCCCGGTCTCTTACTCCTTGCCGGGCCGAGAGTTGGGATCAGATCGGCGGATTTACGCCCCGGCTTTCATGTCACGTGAACTCTGGCGCCGATCGGCTACAATGCGGGGCTCAGCGAAGAACGACTTCGGAGAAAGTGACGTAGACCCTGGCACTCAGAAGAAGCAGGAACCCTCATGATCAGGATTCTCGTAGCGGACCCTCTGGCGGACGAAGGTCTCCAGCGCATCACGGAAATGGACGGCGTGGAAGCCGACGTCAAAACCGGCCTCAACGAAGACCAGTTGGCGGCGGAAGTCGCCAATTACGATGGCATGATCGTCCGCTCGGGCGTAACCATCACGCCAAAGGTGCTCGAAAACCCGGGCAAACTCCGGGCCATCGCGCGGGCCGGCGTGGGTGTGGACAACATCGACCTCGACGCGGCCACCAAGGCGGGCATCCTGGTGATGAACACGCCGGATGCCAACACGACCAGCACCGCCGAGCAGACGATGTCGCTGATTCTCGCCATGTCCCGGCACGTCCCCAAGGCCGACGCGCACGTCCGCAGTGGCGAATGGAAGCGCAAGGCATTCGTCGGAAAGCAGTTGTCGGGCAAGACGCTGGGCGTTCTCGGCCTCGGCCGCGTGGGGCTGGCGGTGGCCAAGCGCGCGGTGGCCTTCGAGATGAAGGTCGTCGCCTACGACCCCTACTACAGTGGCCAGACGGCGCTGGAGGGGCACGTCACCTTGGTGGGCTCGCGCGACGAAGTGTTCGCCCAGGCGGACTACCTCACCATGCACACCAAGCTGACCGACGACACGCGCGAAATGATCAACAAGGACGCCATCGCGAAGATGAAGGACGGCGTCCGGATCGTGAACAGCTCGCGCGGGGGCGTGATCAATGAAGCGGACCTGGCGGCAGCGCTGGAAAGTGGCAAGGTGGCGGCGGCGGCATTCGACGTATACTCCACCGAACCCCCCGCCGCGGACAATCCGCTGCTCAAGGCGCCGAACACGGTGCTCGCCCCGCACTTGGGCGCGTCGACGGAAGAGGCCCAACTGGCCGTCACGCTCGACGCCGTGGATGCCCTGCTCAACTACCTCGCCAAGGATGAAATCCGTTGGGCCGTGAACGTAGCGGGTCTTCCAAGCTCGCTTTCGGATCGCGATCGGGCGTACATGGATCTCGCCCGGCGGATCGGCATCATTCTTTCACGGACATGCGGTGGCGGTATCGAAACCGTGAAGCTCACGACGCACGGGGAGGCGATACAATCCCTCGGCAACATGCTTCAACGCCAAGTACTGGTCGATCTGCTGGATCCGCACATCGAAGACCGGCTGAACATGATCAACATCGACGCCGCCACCAAGACCCGCGGTATCAAGATCGAGCATTCCGCCGACCTGTCCACCAGCGCGGTGACCGATGCCATCACCGTCAACGTGAAGACAAAGGACTGCGAGCATGAGGTCATGGGCGAGATCTTCCTGGACGGTCTGCCCCGCATCATGGCCATCGACGGCTACCAGATGAACCTGGTCCCCGAACGCGAGATGGTGCTGATTTTCAACAACGATGAGCCGGGGGTGATCGGCCTGGTAGGCACGATTATTGGCAGTCACAAGATCAACATCGCCGACATGATGCTCTCGCGTAAGAAGCAGACGGCGCTGATGGTGCTGAAGCTCGACACCGCCATGCCGAAAGAAATCCAGGCAGAATTGGAATCGAATTCCGCCATCGAATCAGTGCTCACGATGACGCTCCCGGGGATCGCCTGATCGAGCGGAGAGCAACGTACACAGGAGCGCACGGAACATGAACCGCTGGATCGGCTTTCTCCTCATTCTCCCGGTCACTCTGGCAGGGTGCCGTACGATGGACACCACCGGACCGGTGATGCCGCGTATCGAAGGCGACTGGTGGCAGGTCGCCGGAAATCCGGATCTTGGACCGCTGACGGGTCCCCCCGCCAGCAACCCCAATCATCCACAGGAGCCGGTGGATTTCGCCATCTGGCAGGCGGCTGACGACACGTGGCAGATCTGGTCATGCATCCGCAATACCGCCTGTGGCGGCAACACGCGCCTGTTCCACGGGTGGGAAAGCGACGACCTCTATGCCGCCGACTGGACACCCCAGGGCATCAAGATGCAGGCGGACCTGAAGTACGAAACGCGCGTGGGCGGGCTTCAGGCACCGCATGTCGTCCTGATCGACGATGTCTATCACATGATCTACGGCGACTGGGACTACATGATGATCCAGCGGAGCGACGACGGGAAGCGCTTTGAGCGGTGGCTCTATGATGAAACCGGGCGGCCGGGCATGTTCACCGAGGGGAAAGACAAGAATACGCGCGACCCGTGCCTCATTCGCATTGGTGACTCATGGCACGTGTACTATACCGCCTATCCGGAAGTGGACGGGCGCAAGACCGGTGGCGTGTACTGTCGGACGTCGAAGGATCTCCGCCAATGGAGTGAATCCACGCTGGTCGCGCGGGGCGGACTGACCGGCAGTAATCCGTACTCGAGCGAATGCCCGCACGTCGTGAAGATCGGTAAGTACTTCTACCTGTTCCGCACGCAGCGGTATGCCCATCCGCCGGTCACCAGCGTCTTCCGGTCGAAGGATCCGATGGACTTCGGCGTGGACGAGGAAGCGAACGCGAAGTTCGTCCGCGCGATGGCGGTGGCGGCGCCGGAACTCTTCCAGTACGACGGGCGCTGGTTCATCG
Organism: uncultured Planctomycetales bacterium; assembly: GCA_964618455.1. Lineage (GTDB taxonomy): Bacteria > Planctomycetota > Phycisphaerae > UBA1845 > PWPN01 > CAZUAQ01. The sequence goes on from CAZUAQ010000002.1 coordinate 178,581, forward strand.
CCGCACTGGCCACGGATGTCCAGGGCATCCGCATCGCCAGACTGGGATGGATACCGGACGATTTCGATAATTAGACGGGACTAATGAACAGATTCGGACGCATAACAACGAGCGTCCATGAGAGACACAAACCCATACCCAGGCCGTTCAAGCCTGGATGATCACCTTCGAGGAGTGGCACGATGGCAGGATTCAACGGACTCGGATTGCATCTCGGTAATCTCTCGCGACTCTCGGACGCCCAGACGCGCTCCATCAGTCCCGAGAACTTCACCGGTGAAAAGGGCAAGGGCGGCATGGCCACCGACGGCCTCGGCAAGCACGCCTCGCGCGAGCTGGGCCAGGGGTGGAAGGTCTCCCCCGCCATTGCGATCAAGTCGGGCGAGGAACGCGAGATTGCCGACATCACCGGCCCCGGCGCGATTCAACAGATCTGGATGACGCCCACCGGCCCGTGGCGGTACCAGATCATCCGAATCTACTGGGATGACCAGGAGACCCCTTCGGTGGAATGCCCGATCGGCGACTTCTTCGCCTGCGGCTGGCAGCAGTACTGTCACGTGAACTCGCTCCCGGTCTGCGTCAATCCCGGCAGCGCGTTCAACTGCTACTGGGAGATGCCCTTCCGCAAACGCTGCCGCATCACGTTCACCAATCGTCACGAGCAGGACATGACGCTCTACTACCAGATCAATTACACACTGACCGAGGTGCCGGAAGACGCCGCCTACTTCCACGCGCAGTTCCGCCGGACCAACCCTCTGCCGTACAAGACCGACTACACCATCGTCGACGACATCAAGGGCAAGGGCCACTTCGTCGGCACGTACATGGCGTGGGGCGTGAACAACAACGGCTGGTGGGGCGAAGGCGAGATCAAGTTCTTCATGGACGGGGATACACAGTGGCCGACCATCTGCGGCACCGGCACGGAGGACTACTTCTGCGGCTCGTACTGCTTCGTGCTGAACAAAGGTGTGGGCGACATCAAGGAGGGCAAGGGCGAACAGTACATCGAATACAACACGCCCTACGCCGGTATGCCTCAGGTCATCCGTCCCGACGGGCTCTACCAGTCGAACACGCGCTTCGGCCTCTACCGCTGGCACATCATGGATCCGGTCCGCTTCGAGAAGGAACTGCGGATCACGATGCAGGCTCTCGGCTGGCGAAGCGGCGGGCGCTACCTGCCCATGCAGGACGACATCGCCTCGGTCGCCTTCTGGTATCAGACGTTGCCGACCCATCCATTCCCGGCGCTCCCGGACGCCGACTACCTCGAAGTGATCTGAGGG
>CAZUAQ010000003.1:0-175251 GCA_964618455.1 uncultured Planctomycetales bacterium
ACTCCAAGGGCGCAACCTAACAGGCGCCGAACATCAAGGGTTTTCTACAGAGCCTTGGGGAGTCTTTATTGGGTCCGGGCGTGTCTTCTGTTGAGCGAGAGTTGTTTAAAAGGTGGCCATGCGACCGGACCGTTCTGCCCTGTCCTGGTCGTTCTTGGTTGCCTTTTCGTCTGCCCCGCATCCGCTCCCTTGCGGTTGCGGGGCTGACGGGTTGGGCCGGCGGTCGCTTCGGGGCGGCTTCGTCCGTAGCTGGAAGAGGTCTCCAGGAGAGCTGGTGGCGGTGACTCGGTCGGGGGGTTTGCACGTCTTTGCAGGGCTGGCGTACACTGATGGCTCGGTCTGACGCCACGACCCCGCGCCGCCCATCGGCGCGAGGAGTCCGGTGCGACGCATGTGGTGCCACGAGTGCGACGTACGCGATGGACGCGCAGGATGGACGGACGGGCGTTGGATCGGTGGATCCTGGTGGCAGTGGGGAATCCTGGCCTTTCGGCGGAGTGAGGTTGAACATGAGCACGAATCGGAAGATGAATCGTCGCGGTTTTCTGAAACAGTCCGCCGCGGCGGCGGGGGCGGCGGTCGCCATGCCGTACTACATCCCGTCGGGGGTCCTGGCCAAGCCGGGCGAGCCCGGGGCGAACGAGCGCGTGGTCATCGGCTTCATCGGCTCGGGCGGTCGAGGCCAGTTGCTCATGGAGCAGATGCCCAAGGGCGGGAAGATCGTGGCGGCGTGCGATTGCGATCTGGGCCGGGCCCGCCACGCGTCGGAACGCTTCAGCCAGAAAAAGTGGCCGGTCTACCAGGACTACCGCACCATGCTCGAGAAGGAGAATCTCGACGCCGTGGTGGTGGCGACGACGGATCACGGGCGGACGCTGCCCTGTATCCATGCGATGCAGGCGGGGCTCGACGTCTACGCTGAGAAGCCGCTGACGGTGACCATTCCCGAGGGCCGCGTGCTGGTCAACGCGGCGCGGCACTACAAGAAGATCTTCCAGGTCGGCACGCAGCAGCGCTCGATGGAGATGAATCGCTACGCCTGCGAGCTGGTGCGCACGGGCAAGCTCGGCAAGCTCAAGTACGCCCAGACGGTGCAGTACGGCGGTCCGGAGAAGTACGAGGGCGGCGAGAAGGACCCGATGCCGGAGGAGCTCGACTGGGACATGTGGGTCGGCCCGACGAAGCTGTGGCCCTACGCCAACACGCTGCGCGGCGGCTGGATGCGCTGGTGGGCGTACTCCGGCGGCACGATGACCAACTGGGGCGCGCACGGCATGGACCAGGTGCAGTGGGCGCTGGGCAAGGACGACACGGGACCGACGGAAATCTGGCCGGTGACCGAGGGCATCCACGGCAAGGTGACGCTCAAGTTCGCCGACGGCATCGAGGTGCGTGCCGAGATGGAGCAGGGCGGTCCGATGGGCGGCGGCAAGTTCATCGGCGAGAAGGGCAGCATCATGATCGACCGCAACGGCTTCGTCGCCACGCCGAACGAACTCGCCAAGGATCGTCCGCCGCCCGAGGCCGCGAAGATCTGGGAAGGCCACGGCTGGAAGGCGACGCTGCACATGGACAACTGGCTCGAGTGCATCAAGACGCGCAAGAAGCCCGTCGCCGATGTCGAAATCGGCCATCGCAGCGTGAGCCTCTGCCACCTCGCGAACGTGGCCCGACAACTCGGCCGCAAGCTGAAGTGGGATCCGGCAAAGGAACGCTTCATCGACGACGACAAGGCCAACGCCTACATCGATCGCCCGCGCCGTAAGGGGTACGAGCTGCCGAAGATCGGGTGAGCGGCGAAGGCACATCGAGCCCACCCGCGTTGAGAGCATGATCCGGGGACGGGCGCACGCTCCCCGCGAGGTTGTGCAGGCGGTCTCTTGGACTTCCCCCTTGGAGGAACGGATACATGCCGCAGCCCGATCCCGACATCCGGCGGGATGCGGAGGCGGACTTGTCGATTTCCCGGGCAATCCTCGTCCTCGCACTCATCTGCGCCTTGCGTCTCATCATCGGGGCCGTGTTGTATGATCCGCCGCGCGTCTGGTTTCACGCCGACGATTACTGCCGGTCGATCATGGCAATCAACTGGCTGAAGGCGCCGTTCTGGTATCCGCACGATCTGCATTGGCTGCCGCTGCCGTTCTATCTGCATGGTCTGGCTTCGGGGCTGGGGCCGTCGGTGGAGCGTTGGCCCTTCGTTCTGGTCAGCCAGGCCGGCATGCTGCTCAGCACGATCGGGATGTACGTTCTTTCGCGGGCCTTCTTCTCGCGACTCGCCTCGCTCATCGCGACGTATCTGCACGCCGTCACCGCCTGGGTGGCGGTCATGAGCTACTCAGCCCTCGCCGAGCCGGTGTACTACCCGCTCATGATTTTCGGATTCGCCGCCTACGCGCGCTGGTGGCGCGGGACGCGACCGATTCATCTCTTCACCGCCTGCCTGCTCTTCACGCTGGCTGCCGCCGCACGTTACGAAGCCTGGCTGTTCATTGTCATCGTCGGTCTCGTGACACTTGGACGGTTGGTCGTTATGCGGCCGTCACTTCGACAGACGGGCGTCATCGCAGGCTGCCTGTTGCTTGCCGGGGCGGTGCCCCTGATCTGGGTCGGGCTCAATCTTCGCGAACATGGTCAACTGCTCGTCTTCTACTCCGCCAATCGGGAAGCGTTTCATATAGCCATGTACTACCTGACGCCATGGGATCGGGCGGTCCATTATCCCGAGCGTTTCGCCTTGCTTTCACCGTTGATTCTGACAGTCTGCGTGATTGCAATGTTCCAGCGGCAGGTCTGGCACCGACCGTATCGAGGTGTGCTTCTGCTCGTCGCGCTTGCGCTGACCCATCTGCTGATTCTGAGCATTCTGTATTACAGCGGTTCCGGCCCGTCGTTTGTGGAGCGCATCGTGCTCATCCACCTGTTGATGCTTCTGCCGCTGGCGGGCTGCGGATTGGCACGCGCGTGGCGATCCCGATTTCTGCCGATCCGGTATGCCTCCGCCGTAGTGCTCGTCGCGATGGCCTTCGTCGAAACGACCTACGCGCATTACATCATTCAGGAGCAACCATTCAGCGAGTACCGCGCGATGTGCGGCAAGTACGAAGCGCTCGTCGCGCTGCTGCGCGAGGAAGGAGACGACGGTCCGACGCAGGTGGCGGCGCAGACCTCGGACCAAGGCTACTTCGTACGTTTTCGTACGGGCGGGCGTCCCGAGATTCACTCGGTCACGGCGGAGAATGCCGCGGAACTCGTGCGCGAAAAGGGTGTCCTGACGCTCTACCTGCCGACGGCCTCCGCCGGGTATCTGGAAGTCGATCCGAAAATCGAAGCGGCGTGGCGGACCGCGGCCGGAACGCGTCTCGTCAGTGAGCGGGAGGCGGGTTTCTGGCGAGTGCTCCGGATCGGATCGCAGGAGAGGCCGACGGCCACGCAACCGGCTGCGTCCGCTGCTGTGACGGAGGCCCACTGAAGAGCGGGGGACGGCCATGCTATCGGACGTTGCCTGCAGGGGCTTTCCGCGATTCGCCGTGCCGGTATCTTCATTCCGTTGCGGCTGCGGCCGATAAGATTACTCATGTCCTGGATGTCCATCAGTGAAGCCGCCATCGTCTTCGGGGCGAGCACGCATTCGATCCGCCAGCAGGCGCAGTCGGGGCGTCTCGAATCGCGCGAGGAGAATGACACGCTGTACGTTCGCGTGCCCGAGGGGCAGGGGGACCCCACGTCGCTTGCCGCTTCACGTCGCGGCACGGACGATGTCGCGGGGCCGGAACGCCAACAACAGCGCCGCCGCGTGTGGCGCGGGCTCATCACCGGTGTGTGCGTGATCGCTCTCGGGGTGGTGGCGGGGGGCGTCGGTTATCGTGTGCTGGAACTGCGGCACAAGCGCGAGATGAAGGGCATCCTGAACGCCAACACGCAAGCCAATCGCGATCTGGCAAGGCAGCTTGAAGATCAGCGGATCCAGAGCATCTCCCTGGCGCGCGATCTTCATGACGAACGCGCGAATCTGAAACACTCCACACAACGTGTTGAGTCGCTCTCGGCCCAGGTGGATGCCGCATCGAGCCGGCTCGAGGAACTGGAGCAACGGCTGGCGCGGGAGACGTCGCAGCGGGAGGCGTTGCTGTCGCAGCGCGTGGAACTGATCGAGGAGCGGGACCGGCTGACGCAGGATCTGGCCGAGATGATGAAGCACCTGACGGTGGCGCGGAAGCAATTGCTGGAGACGAAGGCGGAACTGTCCGAGACCCGGTCGCGGATCGCCCACCTCGAACCGCATCCCCAGGCGAGCCCGCTCCCGCGCGAGATGCTGGAGGACCTGGGCGAAGCTCCCACGTCGACTCCGCCGAAGCAGGGACGGATCAAGCAGGATTCGTCGACGGTGGCTTCGTCGCAGAGTCCCCCGACCTCCGAGCGACACCGGCGCGAATCGCAACTCGTGCCCATCGTTCCGCCGACCTCACGCTGAGGCGAACTCCGCACATTCCGATCATTCATCACGGCGCGCGACAAGTCACTGCTGACCGATCACCACCGGACCGCCGCAGGCCTTGAGCACCATCGGTTGAGTGATGGTGACAATCTCATTGGTCGTCCCCGTTTCAAGGTGCATGATGGGAAGTTCGGAGGGATTCTGACCCTCGATCAGGAAGGCGACGCCATCGGAGATGAGCCTGAACGGGCTGGAGTATGTTCCGTTGCCGAAGATGGGCCCGCTGAAATCCACCCAGGTATCAAAATGGGTGGCAATAAAGCCCTGTAAATAGATGGCGCGATTATTGACAGTTCTCGCATTCTCGGCCTCATCGACCACGCCGGTCGGCTGGCCTTTCCAGCTCACGTTCGGGTTGGAAAAATGCCAGAAGTTCTGGCCGATGTAGGACATGATTGTGCCGTATTCGATGCCATCATTCCCATCGAAGTGCCAGCCCCGCGCATAGTTGTAGCAGCCTGAACAATCCACATCTTCCTCGTTATGGGCACATCCCTGGTTGTGGCCGAACTCATGCACGAATGTGGCGCCCCAGCAGTTCCAGCGGCTCGTCCCAAATGCTGAGTTGGGATTCGAACAGCAGTAGGCCAGACCACACGAGGGTCCCCCGGGGACGATCAGGATGACCGCATCCGCGTAGTAATCGGCACGGATGGTGTGAACTTCATCCATCTCGCCATCGAAGTTGGTGCGCAGCAGAGAGAGATCCACATCCAGGTCATTCGCATGCGTATAGTCCACTTCGCCGAGATAAACCATGCGCATACGTCCGTTGATCAGGCTGTTTTCGTAGGTGTTGTTGGCTTCCTCGACGAAAAGCTGAATGAGTGATTGGATTGCGCTGGTGCCGCCGGCTTCGACGCGGGCCTCATCCGTGTACACGACCGCCACGTCCCAGATCGGATCGGGCAGCGGGCAGGACATCTGCGGCTGAGGCTCACCGTTCTGTTCTTCCTGGCCGGCGGGCTCGCCGTTCGGCTCCGCCTGGGCTTGCGCACCGGCATCTTCTTCCGGAGCCTGCGGACTGCCCTGGCATCGCTCGAGCTTGGACTCATCGATGACGCTCACCACGTGCCGGCCGTCGGCGACGCGGCGGACCATAATGAACAAACCGCGATCCGCCACGCGAATGGACAGACTCAAGGCATCGTCCACGACCGCGCCCACGAACTGCGCCAGCTCGAAGCCTTCAATCTTCCCCCGAAAGGTGTAACGTGACTCGCTGATCTGCTTGCGTTTGAGCACCCTGAGCGAGAACTCGCGCCGGGGCAGCAAACGGATGCGCGCCCGATCCTCGAGACCCAGGCGGGCAAGCTTGGCGAAGTCCACGTCGACCATGGCGGCCTCGACGACGGACGGTCCGAGATCGGCGGGCAGCGTCGCATTCGCCGACGGTGTGAGAATGTCGCGAAGCGGCGTACGTTCGCGATCGCCGCGTAACGGCAGAATCGGCTGGCCGAATGCGGAGACCGTGAGGCTGCCCATGATCGCCGCCACAACGCCAAAGATCGCCAGTGTTTGCGTGTTCTTATTCATATCGCGTCCTCTCTCGGCGTGACGATCTACTGAAGGTTGACCAGCACGAGCACAAGGCCGGTTTCGCCCTCAGCCAGGGAGGACATCGCTTTGCCGATGATCGCGCCCTGGGCCTTGTCGTAGTCGGTGACGGTCATGGCGTGGCCTGCCCGATCCGACGTCGTCAGCAGATCGCCGGGTGTGATCGCGCCGTTCGTGGCATCGCACCAGACGCGGACGCGGCCGGTCAACGCCACGGGCACACTGCCGTCGGCCTCGCTGCCGGATTGCGTCATGATCATGCCCGGGCGAATCCCGCCGGCACCGCTGATGACGCCCGCCACGGCACGGTCGTACGCTTTGCGGCTGACCACCAGCTCACCACTGCCGTCGGGATCGATGCTGACCACCATGCCGGGTTTCGTCTCGATCTCATCGGTCGGGTTGATGTCGAAGGGCTCGGCGAGATCCGATCCGCCGATGATTTCGAGGATCTCCACTCTCGCGCGGCCATTGGCGATCAGCGCGGGCCCGGTCCCGGCATTGGCGAAGACACCACCTGCTCCGGTGGCGCTGTTCGTGTAACCGTAAACGCCGATCGTCGTACTGCCGAGAAATCCGTACGAGCCGGAGTCATCGAGACCGATCACGCCATACGACCCGTTGCCGAGCGCGCCGCTCGTGCCGGCGGATGGATTCTCGCCGAACACGGCATTACCTGAGCCTGCGATATAGCCTGACGTCCCAGAGCTGGGATTCATGCCTTCCACACCGTAATCGGCGTTGCCCAGGTAACCTTCATTATCCGTACCCTGGTGTCGGCCGAGCACACCTTCATTGCTCGTGCCCAGTCGCCCGTAATTGCCCGAAGTCCCGTGCTGGCCGTAAGCTCCGTATGCGGAACCTCCGAGGTAGCCGAAGTGCCCCTGTGAAACGCGTCGTCCGTACACGCCGAAGCTCGATCCGCCCAGCAGGCCGTACGTCCAATCGGGAAACTCGCCGTAAACCGCATTTGTGCTCCCGGCAAGATAGGCATTACGCGAACTGCCTTCAACATCCAGCGCGGCGTCGGGCGTGGAGTCACCGATGCCGACGTTGCCCGAGTTGTAGTAAATGTTGCTTCCGTTTTCGGTCCACAGGCTGCTGGTATTCGTGGCCGCCGTGGTCTGCAGCGTTCCGTCAGGGAACATGATGCCGTCGCCGATAGAGCCGTCTACATGCAATTTGGCTTGAGGGCTTGTCGTGCCGATTCCCACCCGGCCATCACTTTGTAAGGTGAACTTGACACCTGAATTGTAGACGTGCCACTTGTTCGTATCTCCCTCATAATACGTCCACATAGAGGAATTGTCGGCGGCGTATCCGTAAAATGGTTGGCCGGAGGCTCCACTGGTCTTGATATACATACCACCGTAATTCGATGTGTCGGCATAGAGGCCAAAGACTTCCTCAGTACTCAAGCGAGTCGTCCGATTGACGCCGACGAAACTCTGGCCGGGGTTGACATACAGCAGATCATTGATGTTCAGCCCGAGACCGCTCGGCGCCGCACCACCCACATGCAATCGCGCCGTCGGGGACGAGATCCCGATGCCCACGTCGCCATCTTCGTACGTGATATTATCGCCGGTGAGGTACCAGAGACTGCCCCCCCCCGAAGACGAGTAGGCATGATGGGCGTAGGGGGCGGGCTGTATCGGCTGGCGCGGACTGAGCGTCTGGAACACCCCACCTCCGTCCGGGCGGAGTTGGATCTGCAGCCACAGCGGAGATCCGTCGAACGCGCCGGGCCCGAAATCAAGATCGAGGGTAAAGAGCCCCTGGGTGACCTGTTTATTCAGATCAGTCCCCACCACACCGACTTGATTGCCGTTCGTGGCGGCATCCCAGAGCGTCGCTTTGAAGTCGATCACTGCGGTGACCGGCTGGCCGTTCTCCTTCAACACGCCCTGGTACTGCAGTGTGGATTGCGCTTCCAGCATCAACGGCATCGCCAGCCATGCGGTGAATCCGCATGCCTTCAAGAAACTTCGCATGAATAACTCCTCAATCACGACAAAGAATGGGTGGTTGAAATATCCAAAATATTCCCAAAACGTGTCGGGGGCAGTGGGTACACCACGCCCTTTCTTGCATCGATAGGCGATCGATTCGGGGATCGAATCGCCACAGAAGATCATGAGTTGTGATCTCGGCTCGAACGGGGAGATATTATCGCATGGAAAGGCGCGTTGCAAGAATAAACAGGCATGTTTCGGCGTTGGTGATGTGCTTACGAGGCGCACACGCGTACGACGACGAACGTCACATCATCTTCCTGCGGGCACGCACCGCGAAACGCCAGGACATCTTCATGGATGGCGGTGCCGATGCGCTCCGATGACGCAGACGCGTGTTTGCGAATCACGTCGCGGAGACGATCCTTGCCGTACATCTCGTCGGCGGCATCGCGCGATTCCCAGATCCCGTCGGTGCCGATGACGATCACTTCGCCCTCGGCGAGCCCGTCACGCCGGGACTCCTTGTATTTCCAGTCGGCATCGATACCGAGCGGGATACCCGAGCCGGTCAGCTCGCCGAACGCATCGGTATCGGGACGATAGGTGATGGCGGGATCGTGGCCGGCGCTGCCCCAATGGAGCGTGCGCTGCGTGGTGTCGATCTTCAGGTAGAAAAGGGTCATGAACTTACCCAGGGGCGCGTCCTCCGTGAGATGGCGGTTCATCACCTCCAGCAGTCGGCTGATCGAACCGGGCTCGGCGGCGCGGCTGCGCAACAGGGCCCGCGCCCCGGTCATCATCAGCGCCGCCGCCACACCGTGGCCGGTCACGTCGCCGACCGCCACCCCCACCTCGTGCGGGCTGTATTCGAGCAGGTGGACGAAGTCGAAGTAATCGCCCCCCGTTTCATCGCAGTAGAAACTGCGCCCGAAAATGTCGAGGCCCGCCAGCTTCGGCGATTCGTTAGGGAGCAGGTGTTGTTGAACCTCCATCGCCAGGGCCAGCGCGTGCCGCATCTGAAGCCGATCCTGGAGCTGGGGGATCATCTCGTTGAACGCCCGGCCAAGTTCGCCGATCTCGTCGCGCGATTGGATCTCCACGTGCGTGTCTTCGAGATCGCCCCCGGCCACCTTTCGCGCGGCGGCGGCCAGCCGGCTGACCGGTTCGGTCACCGATCGCGACCCGGCAAAAGTCACCAGGATCACGAGAAGAATCACGGCGCCCAGCACGGTCAGCGTCAACTGCAATTGTGACCGAACCTGGGAAAGCACCGTCTGCTCGGCCCGCCGCGCTTCGGCCAGCACGTGCTCCTCCGAGACGATCGCCAGGAGAAACGTGCGGTATTGCTCGGAACTGGCGTAGGCCCAGATGGAAGGGCGGTCCTGGTAGGGCATGTGCCGGACGCCCGATAGACCGCGCTGCATATCGCGAATCATGGCCTGGTACGTCTCCGCGTCCTCGGATCCGAGCATCTGAACCTTGAACCCGGCCTCGTTTTCTTCGGTGTCGTCGCCATCCTCCGCGAGCACGTACAGCGTCAGCTGGTCAGGTTCCATGAATTGAATCTCGGTGGGCGTCGATCGACCGGGTACGAAACCATCACGCGGAACGGGAACTACCATCTTGATCTGAGCGTGCCCCATTTCTTCCGGGGAGTATTGCTTGATCAACTCGCTGACCGCGACGTCGATGGCTGTCACGCCGGCGAAGCTCCCGTCGGGCCGATGGACGGGCATCCGGGCGGTAAGCACGGGACGACGTGTGGAGATCTCCGTGTAAGGCGCGGTCCACGTGCTGACGCCACCTTCCTTGATCTGCTTGTACCACGTGCGCTGGCGGGGATCGTAGTCACGCGCGTATCCGCCATGGCCCGGGTAGCACCCGTGAAGACCGTTCTCCAGGCTGGTGTACTGCCAGTACAACGCGTCCGGAACGATCTGCTTCAGCGAGCGGTAGACCGTGGACATCCGCGACAGGCGCAGCATGTCGTCCATGACCTCCACCTGCTGTACCCCGTCGGGAAAGGTGAAGACCTGGTGCACCGTGCTGATGGGCAATTCCAAAGCTTCGCCGTCGTCATTCAGACGGACGTAACGCTGCGTGCGGGTGAGTTCGAGTTCGGGGTGCGGGGCATCAAAATCCTCCGACGAGTACACCGGCTGACCGGTCGGTACCGGCGCCGCCAGACAGGCCTCCACCTCGCGCGCCTGCACCTGCAACAGCAGTTCGATGATGAGACCCATCTGGCCGAGTTGCGACGCCTGGCTGCTGACCAGAAGATCGAGTTCGCGTTCCATGCGCTCCGTGAGCGCCGTCTGTGCCTGATGCCCGATCGCCCGTCCACGCCGAAACGTAAGTTGATTGGCAAAGACCGTCATCACGATCGTCGGCAGCAGCGCCAGGATCAGCAGCAGAATCAACAGTTTCCAGCGAAGTCGCATGAACGGGTGCTCGCTACGGAAGAATCGCGCGGTTACGGGCGGCCTCGATGGTCACCACGCCTCACGCGAAAAAGGATTATCGACTCCCGACGGTGCGAAGCAAGCGGAGGAAGGCTGCGCGAAGGTCATTCCACTTCACGGGAAGATCCCGTCGATGCCTTTCCCGCCCAGGCGTCCTGCGGATTGCGGACGACGAAACTGCCGAACAGGATCGCCACGGGCAGGGCGGCGCAGCCCAGTGCCACAAGCTGGAAATTGCCGGTCCAGTCATTCATCGTGGCGAACAGCACCGGTCCGATCGCGCTGGCGAACACCATGAGCGACATGTGCACGCCGCTGATCGCCCCGAGGTGCGCCCGCCCGAAGAAGCGGGGCCACGTCACCGTGGTCAGCAGGTTGAAGAAACCCGTGGAGATGCCGAAACCGGCGATCATGAGATGACGCCCGGTGGCATGATCGATCTCCGTCAGCATGATCGTGCCCAACACCTGCGCCGCCATCATCACCACGAGCAGCCACTTGAGGTGAATCCGGTCGCTCAGCCATCCGCCGACGATGTTGGTGATCACGCTGTAGTAACTCATCGGCAGGAAGACGGCATAGCTCACATCGCGATCGAGGTGAAGATTCTTGCCGATCAGATCGATGTAGAAGGTCATGGCGGTCATGATCAGCGATTGCGTGGATGTGCCCAGGGCGAATACCCAGAACCCCCAGGTGCGCAATGCCTCGCCGCGGGTGAACTCCCTGTGGATGTCCGGTACGCGCTTCGCCATGCGGCGGTGCCACGCTTCGTCACGCACACCGTCCATTTCCAGGCCGCACGATTCCGGGTTATCGCGGAAGAAGACGACACCGACGAATGCCATCCCGGCCGCGACGAAGAAGGCGAGAATGAGATATGTGTCGCGCCATCCGTAGTTGCCGACCATATCATTCAGGAGCCGCGGTGCCGCGTTGAAGCCGAAGACCACGAACACGCTGGAGATCGCCGTGGCCAGCCCGCGCCGATGGTTGAACCACTTGCCGATGGCGACCCGCGAAGCCACGGTCAAACATCCTTGCCCGGAGAAGCGCACTGCCAGGAAGCACAACGTCCCCGCCACCATGGCGCGCAGCGGAAATCCCGCTGTCTCCGGACCCGTCAGGAAACCGCTCGATCGCAACAACAGGAGGCTCGCCCCGAGCCCAAGCCCCGAAACGATCACCATGGCCCGGGCGCCGAACCGGTCGAGCAGTGTGCCGGCGAAGGGCAGAAGCAGACTGCTGATGATCGTTCCGAACGCGTAGGCCCAACTGAGCTGAATGTCGCCGAGACGCATGGCGGTTTCCAGGTCACGCCGGAAGACACCCACCCCCATGGTCTGTCCGGGGATGCTGGCCAGGATGCCCAGCGTTGCCGCCGCCAGAACCACCCAGCCGTAAAAGAAGGGGAAGCGCTTCGGCGCGAACGGAAAGTGCTGCCAGCGAAAACCACTCATGCGTGATACTCGGTCTGATGGAGATTCGATCGGGAGGCCGTCGTTCTCTCGGTGGGGTTGGCCCGGTCGAAGGCGTCAAAAAGTCCGAGCACCATACCACTACCCGGCAATCGACTCAACGGCGTCCGCCGTCTTCCTTGAGGTAGCGAGCGCTCCGGGGAAGGCATCGCGTGGTCTGAGCCGCGTGCGCAAGATGTCGAGTGCTGTATAAAAACGAGAGGGCAGTCACCGTAGTGACCGCCCTCTCTGGGAAAGGGAAGAGGATCGTGTGATGATTGCGGTATTCTATCAGTCGGTTGAGCCTGCCCTGTCTTGCAGGATCACCGATCTATTCTTTAATAGACCAAACGCCGGGACAGTAGGGAATATTCCGGAAAACCTCTAGTTCAGCGTGAGTTGGGGACGTCCGTCTTGAACGGAACGAAGAGATCGCCGGAGGACGGCTGCGTTGTGCTCGAGGGCAACTCGGGGAGGATGGCTCCGTCATTCGAAAGGTTTTCCGGAAGCGGAGGCTCCGAAAAGGAAGGGGCGGTGGAGGGTCGGGCCTCGTCGGATTCGGCCGGCTGCGTTGCGGGGAGATTGAACAGGGCGCGAAGGCCCGCATGATCGGCGTACCGGCCCAGCAATGACCGCACCCAGCTTTCCCACACGCGGGGATCCTGAATGCGTTCCTGGACCTGCTCGAGAAGGCGCTCGGCCTGGGACATGTCATTGCGCCGAACGGCCAGATCAAAAGCGACCTGCCAGGGCGCGGGCCAGCGGGAAGCCAGTTCCATCGCACGTTCCAGTTGGCGACCCACGGACTCGGGAATGGCCTCGGTCTCCACTTCCATACCCAGCATGGCCAGTTCCACGTAGCTCTGCGCGAGTTCCACGTCGAGTTGCTCGGAGGCGACTCCGATCTCGCGAAGATGACTTCGTGCCCGGTCTTCATCGGCCCGTGCGACTTCGTACAGCGCTGCCGCGCGATGGACAAGGGCACGTGTGTTTTCCGACAGGTCCCCCGATTCATCGATTGCCAGGCGGCACGCGTCGAGCGCCGCGGAGGGATCATCCGGGGTGGCAAGAAAGGCATAGCGGGCCTGTTCCAACCGGGCATACGCCACGGCATAGGGGAAGCGTTCGAGCAAAGGACGATACTGCTCCGCCGCCCGGGCGGCATGATCCGCCGACTGTGCCGGATGGCCCACCACGCTTAACGCGACCGACGAGAGGCGGAGACTCTCGGGGCCGAACGCATCCTGCGAAGGGGACGCCGGCTGTGTGGCGGAGGCATTGCCCACGGTCGTGGTCAGCAAGGCATGGATGGCTTCGTTGAAGTCGGGTTTGCGCGCCAGCAGCCGGATGATCTGCTCATAATCGGATCCGCTCATCCTCACGCGCAGCGGGATGCGCAGCCAGTCCAGCTGCGTGAGCGTCGGCGATCCCGGGGCGAGGCGAACCAGCGTCAACGCCACCATCGCGTCGTAACGATTGGAGGCCAGCTCCATCTCGAGCCAGCGGTACGCTTCCTGCACGAACGATCGGTCCGGTCGTTCAAAAACCTGCAGATTGGCAAGCGTTTCGCGCAGATCCTGGTGCATCAGGCAGCTCTCGGCAGCCAGTCCCGCCACATCGGGGTAGAGTGGCATCGCCTGGACGATCCTCTGAATCAGCTCCATCTCTCTCAACGAGTGGAAGGACGCCTGTTCGTAATCCTGCACCGCGAGTTGGCGAAGCCGATCCGGATCGATGGCTTCCCCGGCGGCGTGGCGCTGCAGCATGGTAAAGAGCCGATCGCGATGGTGCGCGGCGGTCGCATGATGTGCCACCACCACGCGGTCGAGAGATTCCATCCGGTCTTCCATGGACCAGCGGAATCCGAGAGTCTCGTTCGCCAGGGAATCCACCTGATCCCACTTACGTGACTCGACGGCGCGGACGAGTTCGTACTCGGCGCGGGCGCTCTGCCAGTTGGCCACGGAAGCGATGAGCAATCCTGCCGTTCCTGCGAGGCAGATGGCGAGGAGACCGAGGCGCAAGGGCATGGCCACCGATTCGTCCGCGCGATCTTCGGTCTCCGGCGGCGTCGACGAAGCCCACAGCAAACCCAGCACGGTGTGAAACACGAGCGGCAATCCCGGCATGCGCAGTCCGACGTTGAAGATCTCCTCAACCATCAGGGCGATGAGCGCCGCGGACAAGCCGACGGTTCGCCACCAGGGCTCCGAGCGCGCCCGGTAGCGCCTCAACGCAGCGATGGCGGCGTACAGCGTGAGTCCGAGCGACGTGGCCAGCAGGGCGAACCCGATCGCGCCGAGTTCCGCCATGACCTGCAGCCATTCGTTGTGCGCGTGGCCGACGAGGCCGCCCGGAAACGCGGGCGGATCCAGCAGGGCGTCGTCGCGCGACATGGATTGGGCGAGCAGCATGTATGTGCCCTGCCCGTGGCCAACGTCGGTCCGGCCGAATGTTTTGCCGTCCGGCATTGTCTCGGACGACAGGAAGAGATCCCGCGCGTAACTCCACGCGTACATGCGGAAGCGCACGGTCGTCGGCCGGCTTTCCAGCCACGTCACCGGCCAGGTCTTCGTCGTCCAGATCCCGGCGATCATCAGCAGTGTCGCGAACCAGATCCCGATGCGGAGTTTGCGCGGCGCCACGATCAATATCGTCACCACGACACCCACCGCCAGGCCGACGATCGGTCCGCGCGAGTTGGACAACAGCAGGGCCCAGATGATCGCGCCGATCGCCAGGACGAACGCGCCGAGGCCCCCCCAGCGCGTCCATGGCGCCGTGCGATCCCGTTCATTTGCGGATGCAGCCGTTCTCCCCCGAGCGGAGAAGAGCAGTGCGAGCGCACCTGCGCACGCCGACAACAATCCCGGCAGCAACATGGCGGCGAGAAAAATAGGATTACCGATCGGGAACTTCAATCGCTGAAGCGGCGCGCGCTCGTAGTGATACCAGACGCCCAGCACCGCCATCGCAGTGAGCACGGCGACCATCACGATGACCGCCTGGCGGCAGGCGCGGTGGCGCAGCGTTCGCGCCAGGCTGATCGCCCAGATGACCGCCGTGAGACGGATCATGCCATCGGCAAGCGAGCCTTCGGGGTAGCGTGACCAGAGACTGCTCAGCAGCATCCAGACTACGAACGCGCCCATGGCAAGTTGTGCGGCAGTCACCAGCGAGAGTCGCGAGAGGCGATCGCGCCAGGGAATCGGCTTCGAATCGTCCTGCGCTTCATCCGCATCGTCGGTGAAGTCGGCATCCGAATCGCGTCGAGTCCGTCGCCAGAATGCCCCCGCCACCACCACCAGTCCCACCGAGGCGGTCAGCCCCTGGACGAGCCACTTCACCTCGACACCGGTGGTCGTGGGGATCTCGGCGTTGAAGTTCATCAGCGTCGTGATGTGGCGAAGGAGGGAACTGGGTTTCCAGGGCTGATGTCCCTCTTCCAGGCCGGCACCCGCGCTGATCAGAAAGCACGTGCCCGCCAGCCCGAGCCCGAGCAGCACCAGCATGGCCTTCTGCATGGGATCCGAGGCGGCCGGAGATGCATCGGGTGTTCCGGTGGCGTTGTCTGCGGAGGGTGTGTGTGGTGACACAGGCGTTTCGGTCACGAGCCGGGATCCCAGATGATGTCGCTGACGTGTTGACGATGATTGGCCAGCCGCGCCCAGGCAAACAACAGATCACTGAGCCGGTTCAAGTAGATAATCACTTCCGCACGCACAGGCTCGTGGTGGGCCAGCGTCGTGACGTGTCGTTCAGCCCGCCGGCAGCAGGTCCGCGCGAGATGAAGCCGCGCCGCCAGTTCCGAACCGCCCGGCAGAATGAAATGTTGCAAAGGTTCGACCGCTTCCGTGGCGTCATCGATCCACCCTTCGAGCCGGCCGACGGCGTCGTCAGGCAGGTGCGGGATCCTGGAGTTCCGGGACGAATCGGTCGGCGTCGCCAGTTCGGAGCCCAGCACGAACATTTCATTTTGAACGACAAGCAGTGAATCGCGGAGGAATTCCGCATCCGGCAGGCTGGCCACCCAGCCGAGGACGGCGTTCAACTCATCCACGTCGCCATAGGCACACACGCGGCAATGATCCTTGGCGACGCGCGATCCGTCGAAAAGCGAAGTCTCGCCACGATCGCCCTGGCGGGTGTAAAGTTTCATGCGCCGCCCATCTCCTTTCGGCGTTCAACCTCGACATGCACCTGCTGCACATGTCATTCGAACGCGACTGCGTGCAAGCTAACCGATTCTAAGCGTGTTTTCGATGCGCGGACCGAAGGTCGGGGAGGATGCACGAGACGGGGATGTCGCAAGAGGGTCTACACAAGAAAAGTCGATGGCCAGTCGGGCGATCAGGGCGGGTTGCCGAATTCCTGCACCCAGTACACGCCGAACTCACCGCCCGTGCGGACGGCGATGCCGATCTCGGACCACTGGGGCGAGAGAATGTTCTCGCGGTGACCTTCCGTGGAGGCCATCCACTCCCGCATGACCTGCGTGGGCGAGGTCTGACCGGCGGCGAGGTTCTCACCGATCGCCAGAAAGACGTATCCGGCGTCGATCGCCCGCTGCCCGGGGCCGAATTCGGGCGTCGCCGGATTGGCGTGATCGAAAAAGTTATCCTCGATCATCTCGCAGGCATAATCCTCGGCGATCTGGTTGAGCTGGGGGTTCAGCGTGAGGGGGTTCAAACCACGGCTGGTACGCTCGAGATTGACCAGTTCGAGCACGTCCGCCACCAGGATGTCCGAATTGGGGGGCGTCAGGCAGACGCCGTCGTTGGTCTGCGGCTGAACGCTGCTGGTCGAAACGCCCGCCACCGGGGAGCCGCCGACATCGGAGGCATTCGGGCAACCCGCCAGCAGAGAGACCCCCAGCATGAGGATCACTTGCATGGCACGGTCCCATGGTCGAGTGCGCGATTTCACGTGTCCAACTCCTACCCCATGAGGAACCGGGCGGTTTCGGGAGCGAACTCGCCGAAAACCCCGGCGGACCGGTGGGCCTGCTCGCGGCTGGGCTTCACAACTCGTGCAGGATCCGCCCGGTTTGGGCTCGGATCATACACACGTTAAGATCATATATGATCATCGGCGGACGATCAACGGAAATCGAACCGAATTCTCCTGTTCCTGCCACCCGGTGATTCCGGATCCGAGGTATGTGGAATGATGGGGCGTAAAGCATTGCCAGGAATGAGATTAAAGGTCGTATCGCCTGGGAGGCAGGTGGAATGGATCTGAACGGAAAACGCGCGTTTGTCACCGGCGCCGCCAAGCGCGTCGGCCGGGCCATCGCTCTTGAACTCGCCCGGGGCGGATGTGACGTCGCCATTCATTATCGGAATTCCGATCAGGAGGCCCGTCGGGTGGCGTCCGAGATGGAAGCTCTCGGGCGAAGGGCGTTGCTCATTCAGGGCGATCTCGCCCGCCCGGCCGAGACGCTCGCCATGATCCGCGAGATTGACACCGCCTGGGGCGGGCTCGATATCCTCGTCAACAACGCCTCCGTCTTCGAACCCACGCCGCTGCCGGAGGAGTTGCCCGACACGGCGGAGTTGGAACGCGAGGTGGCGGAGTGGGAACGCATCTTCCGCGTCAACGTCATCGCCCCCGCCATGCTCGCCCGGCAGGCGGCGGTGCTGATGCGCCGCGCGGGTCGCGGTTGCATCCTCAACCTCACCGACATCCTCGCCGATCGTCCGATGCGCGAGCACGACGCGTACTGCGCGTCCAAGGCGGCGCTGGCGAGTCTCACGCGCAGCCTTGCCCGCGAACTGGCTCCCGCCATCACGGTCAACGCCATCGCCCCCGGCGTCGCGAAGTTTCCCGACGACTACGACGAAGCGACGAAGGCGAAGGTCATCCGGCGCATCCCGCTGCAGCGCGAAGGCGCGCCCGAGGAACTCGCCCGACTGGCGGTGGCGCTGCTGCGCGAGGGCGACTTCGTCACCGGCCAGATCCTTCCCTACGACGGCGGCCGCTCGATCGCGCCGTAGGTCAAGTCCTTTCCATTACCAGAAGTGTATATAAAGTATGCCATTGAGTACTACGAGAAAGACGATGATGGCAACCAGGAAGATTGTTCCTCCGGCATCCGGAAACCGAAGATAGAGTTGATATGCCGTGACGAGTCGAAGCAGGCCGAGAATGGCAACGAAGGGGAAAAGACCAGCGACCCACAGGGAGAGGGTCTGGAGCGACTTTTCATCAAGGCCCTGCTCGATGGTCATGAGTACGACGATGGGCATCAGGATCAATCCAATCCAGAACACCATGTCGAATGAGTAGGCGACGGCGCGAAAGACGTGAAGCGAATGGATTTTGGCACGCCGCATGGTCTGCTGGAAGATCAGCAGGCTCGCAAAGCAGATCCATGGGATGCACGGCAAGTAGGCCAGCGCATAGAATCCCTGAGCCGAGGCGGACATGTTGAATTCGAGAACAGCGTACGTGTCCGACCAACTCGGCTTTCGCTTATCAATCAGTTCCTCGACACTCTTGACCCCTTCAGCCATCAGTACTCCTTGCAACGAACTCGGCTGGACTCCAGAAAAATAAGCACGCATGTCCTTCGCCTCCCGTTGAAAGGTTTGCATTTGGGCGTATCGAATCGTGCCCATCCGCAACCCGAGAAGCAGAAGAATTGCCATTACGTAAACGCCGCTGGTGATCATCACGTAGCGGATGAGTCGGTTTCGGTGAATCGGTTGCACCGGGTGCAGCGTACTGAAGAATTTCAGGGCAAGGACGGTGTTCAG
This sequence comes from uncultured Planctomycetales bacterium, assembly GCA_964618455.1. Lineage (GTDB taxonomy): Bacteria > Planctomycetota > Phycisphaerae > UBA1845 > PWPN01 > CAZUAQ01. Next base: position 18,691 of record CAZUAQ010000003.1, read on the forward strand.
CGCGGTCACCACAAGCGCTCGCAGCCCGCGCTCCGGATGATGCTCGTACAGGTACGGATGCAGCCGCCGATTCGGGTCGAGCACCTCCGGCCAGGTGAAACGGTAGCCGCATTCCGGGCAGCGCGGTACGGTCAGACCGCGCAGGTGATACGCGCACAGCGGGCAGAGCACATCCTCCTCGAGCGTCTCCCACTCGGGCGGCGCGTTTGAATCGTTCGAGTGCTCATCGACGTGTCGCTCTACATCCATCAGGTGGCCTCCCCGTGAATGGCTGTGCACGCGCGCACACCCGCCCCCGATTGCCACGTTCCCTCCGTCTTTATAAGCTATATCGCAACGAATCGAAATCTCGCCGCCGGCGCACGTCGGCCGGTTACACGAAGGGCCGTCAATCACATGAGCGTCATCATCATCGGTACGGGCAACTGGGGTTCCACGCTGGCCGGGCTCATCAATCCGCAGCAACAGGTGCGCATGTGGTGCGAGAACGATGACTGGGCCCGCCGCACGCAAGCGCGGCTCAAGGAGGTCGCGGGGGCTACCGGCGGCAACGTCAGCGTCGAGATCGCCTTCGAGAAGAAGTTCTCCCCCGACGACATTGTGCTGCTGGTGATCCCGTCGTCCGTCGTGGCGGTCGTGGCCCGGCAGATCCGCGACCATGTCGGCGACGGCAAGTACCCCACCATCGTGACCGCCTCCAAGGGCCTCGACCGCGAGACCTTCCGCACCATGAGCCAAGTCATCGCCGATGAGATTCCCGGTGCGACGGTGGCGGTGCTCTCCGGCCCGAACATCGCCCGCGAAATCGCCAACGGTCGCCCCGCCAAGGCCATGATCGGCTGCGACAACGTCAACCATCTGATCCGCCTGGCCAAGGCACTCCGCAGCGATCGATTCCATCTCGAGATGACCCGCGAGACCGTCGATCTCGAACTTTGCGCCGCCATGAAGGGGGTCTTCGCCATCGGCTCGGGCGTCATCGCCGGGCGCGAACTCGGCTCCAATTTCATGGGCCTGCTGCTCACGTACGGCATGCGCGAGATTGAAGCCATATCGCGCTTCCTCGGCATCTCCAACCGCCATGTTTACGGCATCGCCGGCCTGGGCGATCTCGTCGCGACCTGCTTCAGCCCCGACAGCCGCAACTACCGTCTTGGTGAGTTGCTCGCACGCGGGGCGTCGTTGCAGGAGGCGCTCGATGAAGTGCAGATGGTTGTTGAAGGCGCGATGACCGCCTCGGCGGTGAGCGAGATGGCCGCGCTGCGTCTGCCGCTGCCGCTCTTCGCCGCCATCGCCCGCATCGTCGAAGCCCCTAGCGCCGAGGCCCTCGATCACTTCGAGCAGATCCTTCTCAACTACCCGGGGCAGGCATGAAAGCCGTCATCCTCGCCGCCGGCGCCGGGCGACGCCTCGGGCTCGATCATCCCAAGAGCATGGTCGAGGTCGGCGGGCGCTCCATCCTGCTCCGCCAGCTCGACGCCTACCGCGCCACGGGTGTCGAGGAGTTTGTAATCGTCGTTGGATTCCAATACGAGCAGCTTCGCCGTCACGTGCAGGATCAGCCGGGCGCGTTCACGTTCATTGTCAACGAGCGCTACGCCGAGACGAACACGCTCTATTCGCTCTACCTCGCCCGCGAGCACCTGCGCAACGCCGTGTACCAGAGCAATGCCGACGTGGTGCTCGACTACCGTGTCATTGCGCGATTGCGTGAGGCCACGGGCAGCGCGCTGGCGATCATGACGCATCCCTGCGATGAGGAAGAGGTGAAGGTGCACGTGAAAGACGGCTTGATCGACGCCGTCGGCAAGTCGCTTCCGCCGGAAACCTGCGCGGGCGAGTTCATCGGCGTGGCGCGCTACGAAGCGGACTCGGCCCGCGCGCTCGCTGATGCCCTGACCCGCGGCGTCGATACGCCCGGCGGAGACGAGGCGTACTTCGAAGCGGCCCTGAACGAGGTGTGTGCAACGCATCCGATCCACGCCGTCGACGTCGGCGACCTGCCCTGCACCGAGGTCGACTTCCCCGAGGACCTCCAACGCGCCCGCGAGATCATCGCCCCGAAGCTTCAAAGCGCCGACTGACGATCGCACCCGCACGGTCGTCTCAGCTTCAGAGGTTCGCGCCAAGTCGACACGGCATCCAACCTTACAACGCGATCATCACAATCCGTACTCCGCCCATGACAACGACATCTCAGTAATAAACGCAGCTATCAACGCCACCACGACGGCACAGCGAGCAATACAGTCAGTACCGCGACCGTGACAGCACAGCGATGAAGAAAGTCCGTACCGCGACCGTGAGGGAGCGGAGATGGAGTCAAACTCATGAACAACGGATCAGCCCCATGGGCAAAGCAGCGCTCTTGACGGATGACTTGGAAAGATCGGTCGATGTGACTGGTGACCCGCTCCCTCACGGTCGCGGTACTGAATGCAGAGCGCACGCATGCTCGACGATACAAATCGAAAACTGCCACCAGAGAAACACGGTGCTCAGGATCTCCGATCCAAGTTTCAGGATTATGTCTTGACTGATGATATAGCGCGTCGCTGAAAACAGTGAAGAGGTTGAAACGTGATGAGCGCGGATCGCGGAAAAGAGATGAAATGCCTTGCAACGTCCTCAGTCGTCACACGCTTCCAGCGCCGCCCCTGTCAGCCCCAAGCAGCGCTGGAACCCGCCGAAATCGGTCTGGTCGATCGCCTGGTCGTCGTTGATATCAAGGCACCGGCACCACTGCGGAAGGCCCGCGAAGTGACCGGCGGCGGGCGCCGGGCCGGTCGCGCAATACAGGAAGTCTGCATTGACACCGTTGTTGAAGTCGTCACTGTCCACCGCGCCGTTGCCGTCGAGGTCGAACACCGGATCGGCACACCCCGTCGGCGTCACTGCCCCTTCGAGGACCTGGATGTAGTCCAGCCACATGGTCTTGCCGCAGCCTTCGCCGACATCACCACAACTCGCGCCACCCGCGTTGTCGATCAGGCCCCACTGCAATTCCAGATCGGAACCGCCGTCGTCGTCCTCGCCGGGCATACCCAGCGCCCCATGGACCACGGTCGAAGGCTGCTCATTCAGATACGCGCTCCACGTACCGTCGGCACGACAGATCAGGCGGACCGTATAGAACTCGCCGCCACTCCACGTCTCCGGCCCGGAGTTGTAAGTGCGAACACTCAGCGGGCCGAAGGGATACACCGAGGGCTCACTCTCGACCGATCGGTTCATGATACCGAGTCGCTCCTCACCGCCATGACCGGGGATGCTGTTGGGCGGCGTGATACCGAAGCGCCAGTGGCGATCGGCGGCGGCGCTGGGAAGTCGCATCTCAACAATGGCATGGCCCGTCTTCAGCGCCCACGGCCCGAATGCCATCCGCGCGACGACGGTCACATCCGTCACGCCGCCGGGCAGCAACAACATGCTCTTGCTGCGGACCTTGATCTTGCCGCCGTTGCGATTGCTGCTCGATTCCGCCGGAAGGACCTTGCCCGCGTCGTCGCCACTGCCCGTGGACAGCCGAAGCGGGGGATAGCCCAACGGCGCGCCGGGGAATTGATTCGCCCCGTAGGGCGGCGCGTCCACGACGCGAATCGTCGGCGGATTGGTCGGCAGTGCCGTCGGCGCATCGTTGATCGTCAGGGGACGGCCACTGGTGTTGTCCCCGTCGTCGTACGCCATCCACTCCGTGTAGCTGCACGAGCCTCCGATACCCAGTGGCGTCGCCGGGGCGTTGTAATGCTCCGCCGATTTTCGACAGCCCACATTGAGCACGCAGTTGTTGTCGATGATCAGGTCTTCATCGAAGTCCCGGCAGCCCTGCCACCAGCAGTCTTCATCGCCGGGAGGGTAAACGCAGATCGTCCCCGGGCAGGAGTCCTTCAGGCAGCGGCCCTCGTGTTCCCAGCCCTGCTCCTGCGGCATCGTGCCGGTGGACGCCTGGTACTCGAGCAGCACGCTGCCGGGAGCAGCGGAGAGGCTCCCGGTCAACCCGAGCAGAAGAGCGGCAACGAGCCGCTTTGGCGTGGACAGGCGTGGCAACATCAAGCAGATTTCCTTCTTCCATCGGGCGACGACACGTCCGCCGCAGAGCGGATTATCGGAACCCGGGTTCCCCCGTTCGGCAGGATGCTTCTTCTTCGCTCCTCCGAGACTCCTTCCGCACAACATCTGATTATATCGTTCGCGGCGCGCCTTCGGCGGTTTTTCGCGGGAAAGCGTGTCGCCCGTAAAGCCTGACGGGATGACGCTCCCGGCCCCAAGCTCGTGGTGAGCGATTCCAGGGGATCCCGGGTCGCCATGACCAGTGCCCTTGTCCGGATCGCGCAGGATACCGGACCCGTGGGGGGAGTCCCAGGGAAGTGAGTCCGGGGGCACGCGACATCAAAAAAATGAAATGCCGACACCGCCTCGGCGGTACCGGCATTTCAGAAGGAGGAGAAAAAGGGCTCAATCGTTTTCCGGCGACTCGCTTCGCACGCATTCCCTCTCGCCAATCGTGCGACTCGAAACGAGTGGATGATGTCGGTGGCTCCCGTGCCTCCGGACCGCGCTCCGCTAGCGCGGATCCGGTCACCTCAGGCGACGCGAAGCTCGCGCTCGATCACCCGTCGAAGCTTCCGCAACGCGGAATTCTGAATCTGCCGAACCCGCTCCTTGGTGACGCCCAGCTCATCGCCCAGCTGGATCAGCGTCTTGACCTGCTCGGCCTCCGGGGCGTTCAGGCGGAAACGCTCGATGAGGACCCGCCGCTCCATCACATCCAGCGAAGCATGATCGCCCTGGACGATGCTGCGCAGTCGCTCGATGCACCACTCTTCCTGGTCCTCGTGTTTCCGTCTCGGTGCATCACCTCGCTCCAGCGTGGGGTCGTACTCGAGGGGAAAACGGCTGCGGTGCTGGTGGATCCGGTGCCGCGCCCGCTGAAAACAGCGCAGGATCGCGCGGCAGGCATACGTGCTGAACTTGAATCCGCGGGAGATATCGAATCGATCGACGCTGCGCATCAGTGTGAAGTTGCCTTCGCTGATGATGTCGTCGTAGTCGTTGTACGGCAGCCGCGCCTTCTGCGCCATGCTGATGACCAGCCCGATGTTGGCCTGGATGATCCGACTGCGCGCAATCATGACGCGGTGAAGCCAGCCGAGAAGCTGTCGCAAAATGGCGAACGAGAGCCGGCGGCCCTGGTGTTGGACCAGGATGTCCGCCACGCGCATGCGGGCGAAGTTGAACTGGTGGAAGAGACGTCTTTCGTCATCGGTGGGCAGCTTGGAAGCCGTGCGATCGGGGTCGATCGACATCGGCGACTCGATGAAGTAGGTGGAGCCCCGCGCCAGGCGGGCCTTTGCGCCGAAGAGTTCCGTTTCCGCCTTCGGCGTGTCGTAGTAGGGGTCGTATACGACCTCGAAGTCTTCGGCGAGCGTCGTCTCCAGCAGGTGACGATCGGCTTCGTCCAGACGTTCGAGTTCCTGGGCAGAGGGGGGCAGTACTTGAGGCGAAATCACCTCGAGTCCGCCGCGGATCTTCCGGGCCTGGATCACATTCAACTCCTTACGGACGGGCGTCTTCGAGCCATCCAGAGATCGGTTCTGGCGACACGGGCGAGAAGTATGGTGTCGACTCTGACCGCTCACCGCCGCATTGCTTCAGCACGCGCGACTCGATCACGAAATGGGCTTCATCAGGAATGGCAGGGTACTTCAGCGAAGGTCATCGCCAACTTCCACCTGCCGCTCTCCCGTGATCGCGCTTGAAAACTCCGTCCTGCGTATCCACATGTGCGATTGACGTGCGACCCTTCAACGCGTGACTCCGGCCGGTTGAAAGGTTCACTTCCTTCCGGCGTTTCCGGGATCGAGGTCTCGGAAACACCTTCTCCGCAGTGTTATTCGCCGAAGACCCGGGCGATCAGCCCCGGAGTTCCGAAAAAAACTTAGGAACTTCTACTGATACCTCGGGCATGGCCGTCTCAAGAGCACGGAAAAACGAGTTCCAAGTGGTTAATTGGAATAGGTTTACGTTTCAGGTGTTTTCCAGGGAGAGTTGCTCGAAACTAGTCATGACACCTGCTGGGTGGAGCATGCGTGACGGATGAGAATTTTTCTGATCGACCGGGATGCGCAAAATGCCCCGGGATGCGGTACGAATCCGCAGGCACAAAAAAACCCATCCTTTCGTGAAGGATGGGCTTTCGGCGCCTGGAAATCCGTTGGCAGTCGGTTTTCCCCCCAAGCGCCCTGATTCTCCCATTGTTTCAGACTCGAAGAAGCCGATCCTCCGCGATCGACTCCCAAGCTCATTAAGTAATACGTTCGGGAAAGCGTGTATCGGCCCCAAAAATCAGAATAATTCTTGGATAAACCTATACTGAGCATTTGTTGAATCCAGGGTTTGGGTTGTAAGGTTATTTCGCGAATGGGTTTAGGATTTTCGTATCTGCAAGGTTATCCGAATGGCATTGCACCATTCCGGCTATCCTACCTCGCGTTTCTGGAACAACGCGACGCCCAGGAGCAGCCACGCCAGCGCGAAAAGCATCGCATAGCCAAACGCCATCATCACGTACGTCAGCGTAATCGGAGTCCCCTGGGTGAGAGCATCGGTGACCCAGAGATAAGCAAAATTCGGCGTAATGCGATAAGCCGCATCGGAGATGGCACTTGCCTCGCGGTGGATCCCGAAGAGAGAATCGGAGACCAGGCCGATCAGCATGACGGCGGTGCAGATCGTCAGGGTCATGACCTGGCCCAATCGTGTCGAAGCAGCAACCGCCACGGCCGTAAGCACCAGAACCATGGCGAAAACCAGGAGCAGGGCGCCCAGGAGCTGGCCATCCCGGAAATCCTTCGCGAAAGGTTGAATCTTCCACTCGGGATCGATCAGGCAGACCATGACGAAAGCGAGCGTGAGCGAACCGAGGCCGATCGCGACCGAAGTGGTCTGGAAGTTCATGTCGTACATATAGTTACAAAAAGCTGCGATCAGGAGGGCCCCGAACAGAGCCGAGAGGCCGAAGACGATCACGGGGTAGTCCAGGTGCTGACTGGCGCGTTCCATGACCTTGTGCCGCATGGTCAGGAGGAAGGCGATGGAGCAAAGATAATAGGCCACGGCCAGGGCGGTGGAGAGCCCGATGTACTTGCCCAGCAGGAAGAGGGGACGGCTGACCGGCTTGCTGATGACGGTGAGGACCGTCTTGTTGTCGATTTCCCGGGATAAAACTCCCGCCGCGCTGAAAGCTGCTAAAAACAAACCGGTGAGCAGCAACGTAGAAAGGCCGAGGTCCTTGTTGAACTTGTTGTCATCCTCCAACGTATAGCCCGCGAACGAGGTATTCAGGACCAGAAGGGCGATGGTGACGAGGATCAGCACGCCGAAGATCGGCTGGCGGATCGTCTCGATCAGGCAATTGACGATGATTCCCCAGAGTTTGGTGAGCATGCCGGTTGTACGCGAGTCCTGTGAATCGGGTTTACTGCGGTTCCGTCGACTTCCGCCGAACGGATGTCTTCCAAACGGGTGAAGGTATCGCTGAAAGCGGCCTGATGCCATCCCCCGATCATCGAGGGGCCGCTGATCGTTGATATCGCAGCAAGGTGCCGCAAGTGGGCGTCAACTTGGCAGTGCGAACGGGTTATTGTAAATTACGCCGCTTGACCGTCCAGAGGTCGCGCCAAAAAATCCTTAAACCGTGCCCGATCGCCTCGCGCCGCGCCGCCAGGCTCGGGGCCGACGCCCGGTCGACCCCGCGGGTGACTTTCCAGAGAGATGATCCTCAACGCCCATGACCACGCAAAGACCTGAACACCGAGCCCGTACCGTCGCCTGGCTGGGATTGTTTTATTCGATTTTTCTCATGATCGGGATGGTGGTGGTCACGCTCACCACCTCTTCGTCCTCGGTCTACGCGCTGGCGCAACTGGCCGCTCCGACGGTCTCCATCTGGTTCGTGCTCCTGTTGATTTACCACCAGCGGGTGCTGGTCCAGCGGGAAGCCTTCGAGGTCGAGGAACTGAAGGCGGAACGCGCCGGGGGTTCGGCCATCTTCGATACTGAGGATGAGCAACTGCGCCTGGCCAAGCGACGTCTCCGCTGGATGTACGTGTGGCTGCTGCCCTTCTTCACGATCGGGATCATTCTCACACTGGTCGTTTCGAGCATCTGGGGCCAGTGGACGTGGTACTTCTGGGAAAGCGTCGACCTGGAGCAGTGGACTCAGATTTCCAACGTTCCCGTGGTCGGATGGGGCGTCGGGCTCGGGGCGTTTGCGACGTTCCTGATGTCGCGCTACGTGACCGGGATGTCGCGCTTCGCCGAGTGGCGGATGCTGAAGGCCGGGGCGAGCTACTTCATGGGGGTGACGCTGGCGATGACGGCGGTGGCGGTGACCGTGCTGGTCGGTCACTACTACGAAACCGTCGTGCCGGAGATCTGGCTGACGCGGGTGCTTCGCGTCCTGATGATTCTGCTGGCGGCGGAATTCATCCTCAACATGATTCTGGATTTCTACCGGCCGAAGGGCGGCGAGGAAGAGCCGCGTCCCGCCTTCGACAGCCGGTTCTTCGGGTTGTTCGCCGAGCCCGGGGGCATCGCGCGGTCGATCGCCGAAGCCGCCAACTACCAGTTCGGCTTCGAGATCTCTTCGACGTGGTTCTACAAGTTGCTGGAACGGTCGGTGGCGGCGCTGCTCGGTTTCGCGGTGGTGACGCTGATGCTGGCGAGTTGCTTCGTGTTCGTCGAGGCGGACGAGGTCGCGGTGATCCAGCGCTTCGGCAAGAAGACACGGGTGGTGGAATCCGGGCTCTCGCTGAAACTTCCGTGGCCGTTCGGCCAGGTGGACCGTGTGAAGCTGGGCCGGGTCCACGAGTTGTCGGTGGGTACGGCGGAAAGCTCGATCGAAGAGGAGTTGAACAGGGATCAGTTTTACCTATGGACGAACGAGCACGGCGGTGAGCCGCATATGAACGTGCTGGTGGCGACGCCGGAACTGGATGAGTACATCGGTCCCGAGTCATCGCGCGGGGACACCGCGGCGGGCAAGAACCTCGCGGAGTTGACGGGCGAGGGGTCGGCGTTCGGAGACACGGGCAAGGCGGTGGCAGTGAGCCTGCTCCGCGTGGCGGTTTCCCTTCAGTACCGTATCGGCAATACGCCGGACGATGCGTACCGCTGGGTCACCGAGTTTGAAGAGCCTGAGAAACTCATCGAATCGGTGGCGATGGAAGAGATTACGCGGTTTTGCGCGGGGATTGACGTGGACAGCCTGATGGGGACCGATCGTCGCGAAGTGGAAGAGACACTCCTGACGCGGATCGAGGAAGGCCTGGTGAACTCGGGTCTGGATTTCGTGGAGATCGAGTTCCTCGCGTTGCTGGGGGTTCATCCACCGGTGGATACCGCCAAGGACTTCCAAGCGGTCGTGGGCGCGGAGCAGAAGAAAATCGCGTCGATCCGCACGGAGGAGGCGGACTACAACAGCAGGCTGACCGAGGTGGCGGGGACACGGGAGAAAGCGGAACTGCTGGTCGAGGCGATCCAGGAGTACAACCGGATCAAGAACGACTCGGCATCGACGCCGGCCGAGATCGACGCCGCCGAGGATCGCGTGAACGTTCTGTTCCTGGGAGATGCCGAGCAGGGCATCCTGCCGGTGGGCGGCAAGGCGGAAAAGCTCATCCTGGAAGCGATGCAGGAGCGGTGGCGACTGGAGAACCAGGAGTACGCCCGGGCGACACGGTTCCGGCAGGAGCGCATCGCGAAGGACGCCGCGCCGGAGTTCTACGCGGCGGACGTGCACATGGAAGCGCTGGAAGAGTCGCTCGAGGGGATTCGCAAGTATGTGGTGGGTGATATCGGTGTGGACGGCAAAGGGCCGATCCTGCAGTTGAATCTTCAGGACGCGATGGATATTCCGATCGATGTGGATCTCGAACGGGATGATTAGCGTGACCTGATCGTGCGTCGCGGGGCTCGCCGAGTGCGGGTTCGGCGTGTGCGGGTGTTCGAGCGGTGATGGAGTCAACCCTCACGCGGTTGGAGTGAAACAACGATGAAGCGCAGTCTTCCCTCCTTGATCATCGGAGGCATACTCACAATCATTCTTCTGGCCTACATGGTGTTCTACCAGGTCTCTGAGGATGAGTTGGCGGTGGTTCGGACGTTCGGCCGCGTCGAGCCGCCGAACGCGTCGGGCGTCTCGCCGGACGTCAAGACGGAACCGGGCTGGTACCTGCGGGCGCCATGGCCGATCCAGGACGTGGACATCTACGATACCCGCTACCGGCTGAGCGAGACGGTCGGCCTGGAGGCGAACACCTCCGACGCCAAGAACGTGGTGCTTCGCGCGGCGGTGATGTGGCAGCTCAAAGAGCCGTTCAAGTACGTCACCAGTTCGCAGGATGAAGCCGACGCGAAGGAGAAACTGCTTCTGCTGGTGCGGGACCAGTTGCAGACGACGCTGGGTCAGTACGCCTTCGAGGAACTCGTGTCGAACCGTGAGCAGCTCAAGTACGACGAGATCACGGACAAGCTGCAAACGTCCGTGGCGGCCAAGGCGCTGGACCTTTACGGGATCGAAGTGCGGCGGATCGGGCTGGAGACGCTGACGCTGCCATCGGACAACACCGAAGATGTGTTCGAAGCGATGAAGAAGGAGCGGCAGGCGACGGCGGCGCTGTACACCAGCGAAGGCGAGTCGAAGGCCGAAGCGATTCGCGCCCAGGCGGACAGTATCGCCGGAACGATCACGTACTTTGCCGAGCGTCGCGCGGCGGAGATCGTGACGGAAGGGCGAGAGCGGGCGGCCTCTTACAGTTCGGTTTTCGCACAGGATCCGGGTCTGGCCGTGTTCCTTCGTCAGGTGGAAAATCTCGCGAACATGCTGAAGGATCGCACGACGGTCATCCTGAGGACGAAGGACGATCCATGGTACCTGCTGGAATCGATCGAGCGCCCTGGAGATACGGACGATTCTGACGAACCGGGTGAAGCCGAGACCGCCTCAGGCGAGGACAGTGTCGAAGAGGAAGTGAAGATCGCTGTCGAAAGTGCGTTTCCGAAGCTGACCGAGGCGGAATAGTCGCGAAGTATCCTCGCGCGGGTCGACAGGAATGCGTCTCCAGATTCAAGACAGGGAGTGTTGAGCGTTGGCTGGACATCACGATCATCATCACCACCACCATCATCACCATGATGACGATACGGCCCTGCCGATCGCCAATGAGCCGATGGATCCCGCACAGCAGTCGCTCTCCGACGCGTTGCGGGTCAGTTTCCGCGCGCTCAAGCTGGTGATGCTGGTCCTGCTGGTGCTGTTTCTCGTCAACGGATTCGTCTTCAATGTGGATGAAAAGGAAGTGGTGGTCCTGTTCCGCTTCGGCAAGCCGGTGGGTGAGCCGTATCGTTCGGGGCTGAAATTCTCCCTGCCGTACCCGATCGACGAACGCGTCAAGGTGCCGATGTACCAGCGTTCGCTGACCATCGACGACTTCTGGCTGCGCATCAGCGATCGGAACAAGACGAAGAACCTGAACGAGCTTCCGGCGAAAAGCGGCGGCCTGAACCCGGAACAGGAGGGCGCCCTGCTGACGGGCGACCGGGCGCTGATGCACCTCAAGTTCACGGCGCAGTACCGGGTGCGTGACGACGCGGCGAGCCTGAAGAATTACGTGCTGCACATACCGATCAACGAGGAGACGGGCGAGCGGGACGCGGAAATGCTGCTGGTCCCGCTGCTTCGTTCAGCGGCGGTGGCCGAGGCGGCGCGGATCACCGCCGACGCCATCTACAGCGAGCCGACGCGCGTTGTCGCCGGGATTCGCCGACGGGCGCAGGCGGAACTGAATCAACTGGAGACGGGCATCGAGTTGACCAACATGACGGCGGATCAACGCTACTTCCCGCTCCAGGTGAAGCGCGAGTTTCTGAGTGTCGATGCCGCCGCGAGCCGCAAGCGGCAGTTGATCCAGGATGCGGAGAAGGAAAGAGTTCAGACCTTGCAGGGCGCGGCCGGAGCTGCCTGGGAAGCGCTGAAGGAACAGTTGGACCTTCTGGGCCAGGTCGAGGAGGAAGCCGAACGCGAGAGGATCATCGCGGCGATCTCCCGGATCCTGGAAGAGGAGGCCACGGGCGAAGCCGGCCGGTTGATCCAGGAAGCCAAGCGCGATCGCGAGAAACTCGTCGAGAACATGCTGACGCGTGTGCGCCGCTTCGAGATTCTCCTTCCGCAGTATCGCGAGAATCCGGAACTGGTGAAAAAGCAGCTCCAGATCGACATGCTGGCCAAGTTGTGGGCCCAGGAAGGCGTGACCCGGTTCGTGTTGCCCGAGGGCGAGAACATCAACGTGCTCTGGATCGATCGGGACCCGCTCGAGGTCCGGGAGGCGGAGCGACGGCGCATGGAGCAGATCGCCGACCGGTAGGCGATGCCTTGAAACGGACCTTATGAAATCACACGATTCCAATGTGGTGCAGACGATTGGCTTAACCAAGGTCTTTCGAGACTTCTGGTACCGCCGCCGCGTCTCGGCGGTGGACAAGCTGGACATGGAGATCGCGTCCAACGAGGTATTCGGTCTGCTGGGGCCGAACGGATCGGGCAAGAGCACCACGATCAAGATGCTGTTGGGCCTGCTGTACCCGACGCGCGGTCGCATTCGCGTGCTGGGGCGGGCGCCGACGGATGTCGAGGTCAAGTCGCGCATCGGCTACCTGCCGGAAGAGTCCTACCTGTACCGCTTTCTCGACGGGCGCGAGACGCTGGATTACTACGCGCGGCTGTTTCGCCTGCCGCGCCAGGAGCGCCGGCGGCGCGTGGATCAGTTGCTGGAGATGGTCGGTCTGCAGCGCGAGGCGCGACGCCGCGTCGGGGAGTATTCCAAGGGCATGGCCCGGCGGATCGGGCTGGCCCAGGCGCTGATCAACGACCCCGACCTGCTGATCCTCGACGAGCCGACGACAGGCCTGGATCCGCTGGGCACGCGCGAGATCAAGGACCTCATCGCGTTTCTGAATCGCGAGAAGAAGAAGACGATCCTGCTGTGCAGCCACCTCCTGGCGGACGTCGAAGACGTCTGCCACCGCGTAGCGATCCTGTACGGCGGCAAGCGCGCGGCGGCAGGGAACATCCGCGAACTGCTCAGCCAGGAGAACCTGACGCAGATCACCACTGACCGCCTCGACGAGAAGACTCTGATGCGCGTACGTCAACTGGTGGAGAAGGACGCGGGCAAGCAGGTCATCAGCGTGAGCACGCCGTCGGATCGCCTGGAAACACTCTTCCTGCGTATCGTCAAGGAAGCGCAGGAGGCACGACAGGCGACGTCGGGCGTCTCCGCCGGGGGGCAGATTGCCGACTTCCTGGCCGGACGTCGCGAAGAGGGCGAAGCGCTGGTGGATTCGCTGGTGGCCGCGGGGCAGAAGGTATCCGAGACGCCGGAGGCCTCCGAGGCGGCGCCCCTGCCGTCCGAGCCGGAGCCGGCCCATGACGTGATCGACGATCTCGTCGAAGGTTCGTCCTCCACGTCGCCCGCGAAGTCCGATACGGACGATGGAGACGGTGAACAGCCGCCCTCCGTGGCCGAACCTTCCCCGGCGGAGACCTCTCCGGCCGAGGACGAGGATTCGGATCGCTCGGTCATCGACGCGCTCGTTCAACAACGCGATAAATCATCCGATTCCTCGAAGGAGTGAGCCGTGCTGCGCTTGGTGGGCATCCTGTTCCTGGTTGTCGGCGCGGTGGCGGGCGCGCTTGGCGGACACTTCGGCGGCGATGCGCTGCTGGGCTGGGGGGGCAATCTCGGGGCACTCTTTCTGTTCTGGTCACTGATGCAGCTCATGGTCACGCGCGAGGGGTTCGGCGTGCTCTCGGAACTCCTGGCGGTGGATACGCTGGGCAAGGCGGTGATCCTGCTGGCCGGGGGGCTGGCGATCGGATTGATCGGGGCAGGCTATGTGTATCTGTCGGCGCTGGCCATGCTGCCGGCGTCCTCCTTGATCAGCGTCCTGATCTTGTGGGCGGCGCTCGACTTCTTCATGGGCAATCAGATGGGTTGGGTTCGCCTGCGTGAGCGCATGGCGGAGGATCCTCGGCCCAAGCTCGCGCTGCTGATCGGCATCGGCATCGTGGATGTGCTTTTGATCAGCCTCGTCCAGGGAGAGTGGGGCTATCTCCCTCCGGTCATCACGATCCTCGTGCTGGCGGCGGCTGCCTATGGGATTGATCGTCTCTTCTCGCGGTCGCGTATCTGGGCGGTGGCCCGGCACATGGTGGCCGAGGGCGTCCGGATGAAGGTCGTGCTGGTGTTCATCGTACTGCTGCTGATCCTGCTGCCGGTGATTCCGCTGACGGTGGAGGGCGACGGGCTGACGCTGACCAGCCGGGTGCAGAGCTTTTTCGCTTACGCACTGGGGGCGGTCAGCTTTCTGTTGAGCCTGCTGACGGTGTTCATGGCGTGCGGGGCGCTCTCGAACGAGCTGCGCGACCGGCACATCTTCATGGTGGCCAGCAAACCGGTGCCGCGCTGGCAGTTCTTCTTCGGCAAGTGGCTGGGCGTCGCGATGCTGAACGCCGGTCTGCTGCTGCTTTCCGGGGCGACGATCTGGGGGTTCAGCACGTACATGAGGACGCTGCCGACCTCGGTGCCGGACGACAAGGAGCAGTTGGTCCATGAAGTACTCACCGTCCGGTACGCCATGAAGGTCAAGAAGCCGGACTTTGAACCGCTGGTGGAGGAGCGGCTGCGGCAGCTCAATGAAGAGGGCCGACTCGACGACGCGCCGGTCGCCGAAGCGCGCCGGACGGTGCTCAAGGAACTTCAGCAGCAGTTTCAATCGCACGGCCCGGGCGTGACGCGGACGTACGCGTTCGAGGGGTTAATCGTCGATCGTGAGAGTAACAAGTTTCTGCAGGTGGAACTCAAGCCGGTGGCACCGGGGGGCTCGTTCGACAAGAAGTTTCAGATACGTTACCAGTTCGGCGATCCGGATCAACTCGAGACCATTACCGAACCTCGTGATACTGAGTTGCTTGTAGAGCGGGTCAATACACTGGTCTGCCCGGTGCAGGCGGTGAATGACCAGGGGACGCTCTATTTCAAGATGCGAAGCCTGGATCCGATGCACACCATGATCTTCGAGGGCGAGGAGAGCATGCAGTTGCTCTTCGGTCTCGGGACGTTTCACTGGAATCTCTTCCGGGCGCTGGCGATCATCTGGTGCAAGCTGTCGTTCCTGGCGTTGCTGGGGTTGTTCTGGTCGAGCTGGGTATCTTACCCGGTGGCGTGCATGGCCTGTTTTCTGCTGCTGATCGGGTCATGGGGGGCAGGTTTCCTGTTCGAGGCGGTGGACGCGGCGGAGACGATGAGTGCGGCCGACGTGGCAAGCTACACGCTGACGCTGGCGGCAGTGCTGATTGGTGTCATTCTGGCGGGTTGTGGCTTGGCGGCGTTTGTCTGGGAGAGCGGGGAAGAGACACGTGAGCGCATGGCCCAACTGGCAGCGTTGCTGCTGTTTGGGGGCGTGGGCATCGTGATCGGGTCGCTGGTGCTGAATCCCGCGGCGTTTCTGCTGATCCTCAATCGCGACATTCCGATTCTGCTGCTCTGGGTTCTGCCGGATTTCGCGCAGTTCGATCCGGTCGGCAATGTGGTGAGTGGCCGCGTCGTGACACTGATGTGGGTGATCCAGGCGATCATCAAGCTGCTGATTCTGCGCGGGCTGCTGCTCGGCGTGGCGGGAGCGGTGATTTTCTCGAAACGGGAAGTGGCCGAGGTATCGGTGTAGTGCGTGTGTGCTGCGTGAATGTGAACGCGGCAGGCGCTCGAGCGTAGAATAGAACAGGTATATGGCGGAACAGGTTCAACAGTTCGATTACCTCGAGGCGCGGATCGGCGCGCAGCGGACGTCCACGCTCATCCAGGTGGGGGCGTTGCTGGGCGCGGTGGTGTGCGTGGTCGTGGCGGCGCTGCTCCAGGCGCCGATCAACGAACAGCGTGAGGATCTGAACCTGGTTCTGAATTCGGACATCTACGAGGGGCTTCCGCCGAAGTACGCGTGGGTCAGCGCCGCCGGCGGGGCGTTTCGCGGACTGGCGGTGAACATCCTCTGGGTCCGCGCGGATCGACTCAAGGAAGAGGGTAAGTACTACGAAGCACACCAGCTGGCCAAGTGGATGTGCACGCTGCAACCGCGTTTTCCGGCGGTCTGGCAGTTCCACGGGTGGAACATGGCGTACAACATATCCGTGGCCACGCATACCCCTGAGGAGCGTTGGCAATGGGTGTACAACGGCATCCGACTTCTGCGTGACGAGGGGATCCCGAACAACGATCGCACCCTGTCGCTCTATCGCGAACTGGCATGGTACTGGTTCCACAAGGTGGGCGGCCGTTCGGACGACAAGCACCTGTTCTACAAGCGGCAGTGGGCGGCGATGATGTACACGCTGCTGGGCGAGCCGCCGCCGGGGGCGTCGGCCGAGGAGGAGATCGACTGGTTCCGGCCGGTGGCCGAGGCGCCGGACACGCTGGACGAACTGATCGCCGCCCGGCCGGGTGTGGCCATGCTGGTGGAGCGGTTGGCCAGCCTGGGCGTGGACGCCGACGCCGGGTCCGACCTCAGCAATGTGTTTCATCCGCTGGAGGAGAACTTCTTTCGATATTACACCAGCTATCTGACACGCCAGCAGGTGGAAAAGCTGGCATCGTCGCCGTTCATCGTCTCCGAGCAGATTCGCCCGATGTTCGACTTCTTCGAGGAGGTCGAGCGGGATCCGGGGGCGGCTGAGGACTTCCAGGCGCTGCTGGCGTACCTGCGGGCCAAGGTGTTGCGCGAGCAGTACAAAATGAAGGCGGCGTTCATGCTGGAGATGACCGGCATGCTGGGCACGGACGATCCGCTGCCGATCGACTGGCGCACGCCTGCCTCGCAGACGATGTATTGGACGCTCTGGGGGCGTGAGGTGACCGATGAGGTCGAAGTGACCAAGGAGTTCGATTCGCTCAACACGGACCGCCTCATGCTCTTCGCGCTTCAGGAACAGGCGCTACGCGGCCGGATGATCTTCATGCTCAACGCCGTCAGCCCGATGGATTCCTATCTCGCGACGCTGCCCGACACGCGCTACATCGAGGCCATGCACCGCCAGTACATCGCGATGGGTGTCGAGCACAAGGAAGAAGGTGAGGACGTCGAGAATCGGACGTCGGAGATGTTGCGTTCCGGGCATGTGAATTACCTGGAAGGCGCGATCGTGAATCTCTATCTCGTCGGCCGCGAGGCCGAAGCGCGCAAGTATCTCGAATACCTGGCGGTGCATTACAAGCACACGGTTACGGGTGACACGGAGGAGCGCTACCTGCAGGGGCTGGAGCAGTTCGTTCGAAGCCAGCTCAGCGACCGCGCCTCGCGCCAGACGGTGACGCCGCTCATCCAGAGCATGCTGACGAAATCCTACATGCGTGCCGCCAACGCGCAGACCGAAGCGTACGCCGCCGGTGTTGAGAAGGCCGCCGAGGTCTACAAGTTCTACCAGAGTGAACAGATCGATACGCCGGACGGGCGTATGGCACTGCGTCCCTTCAAGCAGATGCAGGCGGAGGCGCTGGCGTACTTCCTGACGGGCTTCTCCACGGGCGAGAGCGTGCCCATCATCTATCTGGCGCGCGTCTGGCGCGTGGTGCCCGAAGAGATACGGTCCATCGCCGCCGAACTCCAGGGTGTTCCGGAATATTTGAACATGCTTTGCGACAGGAACGCGGTGGACGTCAAGAAAGTCTTCCCTGGTGTGCCGGAAGTCTCGGCGCCGCTGGACGACACGACCGAATTGAAGCGCGAAGAAGACGTGGCCGAAGAGTTCAAGGAGCGCGAGATCGAAAGAGAACGCCAGGCCACCGAGTAATCCTTCGCGCCCACCGAATTCCACTTCGTTT
This sequence comes from uncultured Planctomycetales bacterium, assembly GCA_964618455.1. Taxonomy (GTDB): domain Bacteria; phylum Planctomycetota; class Phycisphaerae; order UBA1845; family PWPN01; genus CAZUAQ01. The sequence goes on from CAZUAQ010000003.1 coordinate 36,624, forward strand.
CCGCTGCGGAGCACTACAATACCTTCATCATGCTTCGACTCCTTTTTCTTTTTATCGCGCTCCCGCTCGTGGAACTGGCCCTGCTGCTGCAACTCAGTGAATGGATGGGCGGTTGGAAGACCTTCGGTTTGGTGCTGCTGACCGGCGGCATCGGCTGGTGGCTGGCCAAGCGTGAAGGACTCCGTACGTACATCAAGATCCAGCAGGAACTGGGGCAGGGGCATCTGCCGGGCGATCATCTCGTCGACGCGCTGCTGATCCTGGTGGCGGGGGTGGTGCTGGTGACGCCGGGGGTCATCACGGATGCGATCGGCTTTCTGCTGCTGATTCCGCCGGTGCGGGCGATGGTACGCAAGTTCTTGAAAAAGCGGTTCAAGTCACGCGTGGTCATGGTGAACTTCTCGGACATGCGCGGCGGTGTGGGCGGCGCCGGCGGCGGCTTCGGAACGAGGCGGCCGGAGGACGATTTTGTGGATGTGGAAGCGACCGAAGTCCGCGACGAGCCTACGAAATCGCTCGAGGAGTGAGCGTCACCGTCGCTTGATAATCCGGTGCGCGCGAAGCCGCGAAGTTCGCGAAGGCAGGGGCGTGATCAACACTTCAACCACGTGGCCAGGTCTTTGGCGTAGTACGTGATGATCAGGTCGGCGCCGGCGCGGGCGATGGCGGTGGTGGCTTCGAGGGCGGCGGTCTTTTCGTCGATCCAGCCGTTCTGCGCGGCGGCCTTTATCATGCTGAACTCACCGCTGACGTGGTAGGCGGCCACGGGCAGGCCGAACTCCGTCTTCACGCGATGGATGATGTCGAGGTAGTTGATGGCGGGCTTGACCATGACGATGTCGGCGCCTTCGTCGATGTCGGCGGCCACTTCGCGCAGGGCTTCGTCGCCGTTGCCGGGGTTCATCTGGTAGGTCTTGCGGTCGCCGAACTGCGGCGGAGATTCGGCGGCGTCGCGGAAGGGACCGTAGTAACTGCTGGCGTACTTGGCGGCGTAGCTCATGATCGGCGTCGTGAGATGCCCGGCGTCGTCGAGCGCAGTACGGATGGCACCGACACGGCCGTCCATCATGTCCGACGGCGCGACCATGTCCGCCCCGGCGTTGACGTGCGACACGGCTTCGGCGGCCAGCAGCGGGAGCGTGGCATCGTTGTCCACGTCCTTTCCGCCGGCACGATCCACGACAACCCCGCAATGGCCGTGATCGGTGTACTCGCACAGGCAGACGTCGGTGATGACGTAGAGATCGGGCACCGCCTCCTTGATCGCGCGGATGGCCTTCTGCACGATGCCGTGATCGTCATAGGCCTCGCTGCCGCGGGCGTCCTTGTGCTCGGGAATGCCGAAGAGCAGCACGGCGGGAATACCCAGGTCCGCCAGTGACCGGCACTCGTTGACCAACGCATCCACCGAGAGCTGATACTGCCCGGGCATCGAGCGAATTTCCTGGCGTACGCCGCTGCCCGGCCGCACGAAGAGCGGGGCGATGAGCTGGTCGACGTGCAGGCGCGTCTCGTGCACCATACGGCGGAGCACCGGGTGTGAGCGAAGACGACGAAGGCGATGTTGCGGAAATCCCATGGGTGAACGTTCTCAGCTTTCTACCGGTGATGATAACGCAGGGATCACAGTCCAAGCCAGACGACGAAGATCACGGCGATCAGAAGCGCGATCATGATCGGCCAGAACCAGCCGCGGGCACGTCGGGCGGCGGGGGAATTCAACAGTTCACTGTCCAGCCACGATCCGCAGGAAGGACATCGCTGGGCGAGTACGTGAACCTCCGTACCGCACGTCGGGCAGGGCACGACATCATCCCCCGCCTCGTCGTCATCCTGCGCGTCCGCCCAGTCCAGATCCATCGGCTGCGGGGCGTCGGGATCGTCATCGTAGTATCTGGAGGCCATGGCTATTCTTGAGTAAGGCGATGGGGAACGCGCGACTCATCCTTTTTCGGCGCCCACCTGAATGGTCACGATGCGGAAGGCCAACTGCTCGAGATGGACCGAAAGATCGACCGAGGCGATCGCCACGTCTTCCGGCACGTCGAGCGAGGTCGGCGCGAAGTTCAGAATGCCACGGATTCCGCACGCGACCAGATCGTCCGCCACCTTCTGGGCCAGCGTGGCGGGGACGGCGATAACGCCCATCTGGATATCCCGCGCTTCGACGATCTCCGCCAGGCGATCGATATGCAGTATCTCCAGGCCCGGCACTTCGCCGATGGTGTTACCGACCTTCCGTTCATCGTTGTCGAACACCGCCACAATCTGGAAACCCTTCTTCGAGAATCCGCGGTAACTCAGCAGGGCGTTGCCCAGATTTCCCGCACCGACCAGCAACACGTTCCAGGTGCGATCCGTCCCGAGAATGCATCGGATACGCGCGATGAGCTCGTCGACACGATAGCCGATGCCGGGATGCCCGAACTGGCCGAAGTAGGCGAGGTCCTTGCGCACCTGGGCGTCGGTCAGGTGGAGCGCTTTGCCGAGTTGTTTGCTGGATATCGTCTGGCGATCGTTGGCGAGGAATCCTTCGAGTTCACGAAGGTACAAACTCAGACGTCGCACCGCCGGCGCGGGCACGGCTTCGCCGCGCGTCGAGGTTTTGGTCTCGGGACCATGACCGGGTAGCGATGCATCTGACATGAGCTGTATGGTACAAAGGTACAAAGTCCTGCGTCAAGAGGTTTTTTCGATGGCGCATCTGTAAGTTCTTAGATAGTCGACAGTTCTGTGATTCGCACGGCTGCCGGGGAGAATCGGCGATTCTTGACAATCAGCGGCCAGGGGATTACCGTTTGGCGACTTCGGGGACACTGCGAGGGGTGATCCGGCGGAGGATTCGGTCGTGGGCCGAAATCCGAGACGGAACGTCGATCGTAGAGGCACCTGAGGTCGTACTCCCCGGTTTTTGATCCCTCCGGCGGTGCCAATCCAGGGACAGGGACGATTGAGCCATCAACCAGGATGACATTGAGGCGACCGCGTGGAAAACCCGCAGAGATCACCCATGACCCGTGACCCGCAGGCCCTGAAACGACATCAAGTCGTGCTTCGAGCGGTCTTGCCCCTGATTCTGCTGTTCACGGCCGCTCCTGTGACGGCGCAATCGGAGGCGGAAACGCCCAATTTCGCCACGATCCGGCGAAGTCCGTTCTCGGGCGTGGATCGCGCGAACGTCAAGCGTTGGTTGGATGCGCAGATGACGGCCCTGTTCGCGTCGAATAATCCTGCCGAGGCCGGGCGGGAATTGTTCTTCGGTGAGGGGTCCGGCCTGATGACCCATTTTCGCGCGCCGGATGCGACGGCGGACTTTCGTTCCGGATTAGCGGAACTCACCGCGCAAAGCTTCCAGCAGGCATATGGTGACGGCAAACCGGGAGGCACCCCGGCGGCGACGTATCCCTTGATCGCCCTCAAGCTTTTCGAGCGACCTTCTTCGGCAATGGTTTCGGCGTTCCAGGTGGCGCTGGATGACCCCTCGCCCGGGATTCGCGTGCTGGCGGTGCAAGGCATGGCCACGGTGCGCGACCAGTTCAATGCCCAGGCGTGGCAGAGTTTGGCGACGCTGGTTCAGCGGCTGGCCTCGGATGAGCGGCACGATGTGACGCTGGGCGAGATGTATCGCCTTCTGATGGTCGACGACCGGGCGCGGGCCCGAGCAAGTATGCAGGCCATCTCGGAGATTCTCGATGCTCGCCTGTCGCGTTTTGCCGCCTCCACGGCATTGCCTTCGACGGCGGACGCCCATGCGATCGGCTGGATCGCGTCACAATGGTCGACGCTGGGCGACAACCAGGCCCGGCGCCCTTTCGTGAACCAGGCGGGCCAGGTACTGACGCACGCGGTTTACAACTACCTGATCATGCTTCCGGAATCGCGCGAGGTGCTCAAGAGTTACGGCGGTAACACGCAGCAGGTTGAAGGCGCATTCCAAGTGATTGCCGCCTTGCCGCCCTCCGTGCTCCGCCTGGATTCGGATGACACGGCGGACGACGTGGCTGAGAAGATCGATGCCGCCTTTTCCCAGCTGGATACCGTTTTTGGCTCAAGCCGGCCCCGCCGGGTCGATCTCGAGCGTACCATTCGCGGCGTGGAGTCTTCCTTAAGCGACATGGCTGATCCCGAGTCGGCCCCAAGTGTGTCGCAGGCGATGCTCGAGCAGCAGGGGCCTACGCGCGTGAACCAGGTCGTGACCGAACTGGTCAAGTGGATCGGCAATGCCGACAACGACGGTGTGCTCAACGCCTCGCCGTGGTCCTTGCCGAAGCAATTGAACGTCCGACGGACCCTCCCCAACACGCCGGGCTGACACACCTGTCCTGATCGATTGAATCCCCATGGATGTTCTGCCGGTTGACGGCGACGTCGTCCGGCGTCGATTGGGGCCATTCCTGCTATACTCAGGCAGAGTGTTGGTTTCTCCGCCACCGGCGTTTTCTTTCATGAAGTCGAGGTTGTGAAGCATCATGGCATTGCCGAGGGTTGCCATCGTGGGTCGCCCGAACGTCGGGAAGAGTTCGCTGCTGAATTCTCTGGCGGGACGGCGGATCAGCATCGTCGACCCGACGGCGGGGGTGACGCGCGACCGCATCGAGGTGCTGTGCGAGCACGATGGCGTGTATTTCGAGTTGATCGATACGGGCGGATTCGGCATCGTCGACCGGGACGACCTCAGTGCGCAGGTCGAGCAGCAGATCCGTTTCGCGATCGACCGCGCGGATCTCATACTCTTCGTGGTGGACGGTCAGGACGGGTTGATGCCGCTGGACCGCGAGGTGGCGGAGCTGTTGCGGAAGGTCGAGCAGAAAGTGATCCTGTTGTGCAACAAGGTGGACGCCCCGACGACGCAAATCGAACTCGGCGACTTCCACAAGCTCGGCTTCGGCGAGCCACTGCACGTGTCCGCCCTGCACCATCGCGGCGAAAACGAGCTGCGCGAGCGCATCATCGACGCCATACGCCCGATCAGCGAGGGCGAGACGCCGGGCGATCCGGTGATGCAATTCGCCATTGTCGGCCGGCGCAACGTGGGGAAGAGCACGTTCATCAACGCGCTGGCCGGGCAGGAGCGGGTGATCGCCTCGGAGGTGGCGGGGACGACGCGCGACGCGGTGGACGTGCGCTTCGAGCGCGACGGGCAGACCTTCATCGCCATCGATACCGCCGGGGTCCGCAAGAAGAGCAAGCTGGCCGACGACATCGAGTTCTACAGCATGCATCGCGCGGAGCTTTCCATCCGCCGGGCGGATGTCGTGCTGCTGATGTTCGATGCGACGCAGGAAGTCAGCCACGTGGACAAGCGGCTGGGCTCCTACGTCGCCGATCAGCACAAGCCGTGCATCATCGTGATCAACAAGTGGGACCTGGCCAAGGATTTCGCGTCCACGGAGGACTACGGGGAGTATCTGTTGAAGGTGCTGCCCGGTCTGGACTACGCGCCGATCGCGTTCACCACCGCCGGCGAAAGCAAGAACGTGCAGTCGGTAATCGATCTCGCCATGTCGCTGTTCAAGCAGGCGCGCCTCCGCGTGACGACAGGACAACTCAATGCCGCCATCGAGCATGCGATGAGCGAGAATCTCCCCAAGGCCAAGCGTGGCACGGGAAACGTCAAGATTCTCTACGCGACGCAGGTGGGCACCTGTCCACCGACGCTCGTCTTTTTCGTGAACAGCAAGCAGCTTGTCAGCCCGGGGTTCGAGCGATTCCTGCTGAACCGCCTTCGCGAGACGCTGCCCTTCGAGGAGGTACCGATCCGCCTCATTTTCCGCGGACGCAAATCCCTCAAGAAGCATGAGAATCAGGTGTTCAGGCGGGATGGGTAATGCCTGAGGTCACTCCTTGAAGTATCACGGTCTTATTTCTTATCAGGGCCGAATGCGCTGCCGATTGTTGCGGCTCGGCTTGGCGATACGGTAGAATACACGTGTCACGGAGTTCGGGTTTGAGAGGGACAATTCGGTCCGGCGATCTTCATCGCGCAACGCGGTCAAACGTGTGGCGGATGTGGGAAAGCGCCGGGACGGGAGATTGTCCTGATGAGCGAATCCGACATTCTGGATCAACTCGCACACGCGATCGAGAACCTCGATGCGTCGTCCATCCCCTCCCTGATCGAACAGGGTCTCCATCAGAACATGAAACCGCAGCGACTCCTGGGAGAAGGTCTCTCGGCGGGGATGCGTCGCGTCGGCCACCTGTTCAATGTCGGCGAGATGTACATGCCGGAAGTGCTGGTGGCGTGCGATATCTACTTCGCGGGTCTCGAGATCGTCAAGCCGCTCATCGGGGATCACGGTGAACATCACGTCGCGACGATGATCCTCGGCAACATCTACGGCGACGTTCACACGGTGGGCAAGAATGTGGCCGCGCCGGTTTTCGAAGCGAACGGCATCCAGGTCATCGATCTCGGTGAGGACCTTCCGGACGAGGCGTTCGTCGAGGGTATCCGTGAGCACAAGCCGGATGTGGTCGGTTTCGGGACGTACATGACCTCGACGTTCATGCATACACAGGAAACGGTGCGCGCGATCGCGAAAGCCGGTCTCCGGGAGCAGGTGAAGATCATCTGCGGCGGGCCGGCCGTGGATGCGGAGGCGGCGCGGCGCATGGGGGCGGACGATGCCGCCGATGACGCATGGGATGCGGTGGCGCGGATTCGCAAACTCGTCGGAGCGTCGTCGGCGGCTTAAGCGAGAGATTTGAAGGACACTCGGAGTGAACGCATGACCCAGGTCGTGGATGATTGGGTGGATCGGTTGAAGGGTCGGCTCGAACCGGTCGGCGAGATGACGCACTGGGAGCGCATGGCGGCGGCGTTCGATCTCCAGCCGACCGACTACGTGCCGGTCGCGCCGGAGCTGGACTACTGGCAGATCACCTACGCGGGCTATTCGCATCGCGAGGTCTACAACAACGTCGACAAGACCACCGACGCCTGCATCAAGACGTGGTCGGAACTGCGCACCGATGCGATCTGGATGTACATCGACATCAGCCACCAGATCGAGCATTTCATCCCGGCGGAGCAACGCGCCGAGCACTTCATCCATCGCGGTCGCGACGATTACCTGATGTTCAAGCCGCTGGTGGAGACGCTGGACGACGCCATCGCGCTGTATGAGGAGCGCACCTTCGAGAAATTCCTTCCCGACTCGCGCCCGCTGACGCACTATACGCCGCACATGGTCCAGTTGCTCGAATTCCAGGAGAAGATGGATCGCGCGGTGCCGGTCATCATCGGCATCGGCACGCCGACGAACTACGCGGAGACGATCGTTGAGGTGCAGCGCTTCCTGAAGTGGATGGTGACCGAGCCGGAAGCAAAGGTGCGGCACTATCTCAATCTCGCGCTGCAGGAGCGTCTGGAGGCACTTGATTACTACCGCGCGTACGCCGCCGACAACGGCGCCGCGTTCTGCTGCTGCTTCGGCGGGGCGCGGACGTGGGGGCCGAAGCATCTCGACAAGTTCGGCGATGTGGATCGCATCTTCGTCGAGAAGGCGAAGACGATCTTTCCGTACACCTTCTGGCACGTGTGCGGGCACAACCTGCAGTACGCGTTGGAGATGATCTCCGGGTGGGACGGCATCAAGGCGGTGCAGTACGACATGCCGTATTACGGGCAGGATCTCGGCTGGCCGGAGTGGTTCGAGCACGTCGCCCGCCTGCTCAAGGGGCGCCAGTGCGCGGCCAACTCCCCGACGACGCAGCTTGCCTGTCACGGATCGACCGAGGAGGTACGGCGCATGGTCCGCGACTTTATCGACGCCACGACACCGCATACCACAGCGTGTGTCATGCCCGGGTGCGAGGTGGATTCGTTTTCACCGACGGAGAATGTCGTGGCCATGATCGCCGCCGCGCGGGAACGGAGAATCGCATGAGTGCCCCATCGACGACCACCGTGGTTTCGCTCAAGCTCGAGGTGGATGAGCGCGAGGCGTGCCGCTGCATGGGTTACAAGCCCGACAAACGACTTCGCCCTGACATCCAGAACGAACTCGATCAGCGCCTGGCCGAGGCGGAGAAACTGCTTCAGCCCAAGGCGATGTTCACCATTCTCGACGTGACGCACATGAGCGATACGGAGTTGCGTTTGAACGGCGGCACGGCGTTTCACGGGCCGATCGCGGGGTTTCTGAAACCGGCACGACGCGTGGCGGTGGGTGTGGTGACCATCGGTCCGAAACTCGAGCGCCGTGCGACGGAACTGATGAAGGAGGACAACATACTGGCGGGGTTCACGCTGGACGCCATCGGCTCGGCGGCGGCGGACCTGGCCTGCGACGCGCTGATCGATCACCTGCAGATGAAGGTCATCGAGGCGGGCGAGGCGGTCACACCCCCGTTCAGTCCCGGGTATTGCGGCTTACCCATGGATCAGCAGAAGCCCCTCTTTCAACTCGTGGACGGCTCGGAGATCGGCGTGAAGCTGAACGAGACGATGATGATGCACCCGGTCAAGAGCGTATCCGCCCTGATCGGCATCGGCCCGCAGGAGGAAGTCGTGGAGCACGGTGTGCCGTGCCAGTGGTGCGACCTGCACACGTGCAAAATGCGCCGGGATTGAGCGCTGCAACTTGCTTCCCAATCGCCATGACCTCAGGCCTGGGCGATCGTGTGATCCAGCATCGTTCGCAAGCGATCCCACTGAAACGCCTCCACCTTCTTTCGAGCGGAGGAAGCGGCCCGCGTGAGGTCTTCGCCGCGCTGCACCTGTTCGCTCAACTCCGCAATCCGTTTCGCCAGGTGATCCACCGAGCCGTCATAGAAGAAGTGCTTCGCATCCGGCACGCCCGCCAGGATCTCCGGGTACGCCAGACGCTTTGGCAGCAGGGGATACGCCCCCGCCAACATTGCCTCCACCACGCTGATGCCGAAGAATTCGTGGTTCGCGGTGGAGATGATCACGTCGACATCGAGGAGCGCTTGCCGGTAGGCCTCGCGCGAGGGTTGGTAACCCCAGCGGATGATGCGTTCGGCGAATTCGCGCTCGGCCTCGGCGAAGATCGCAGGGGCGTCGCGGAACTGTTCACCCACTACGCTGAGTCGAAACGGGACGCCGCGCTTTTGGACGAGGCGCAGCGTTTCGAAGAAGAGTTCGGGATTCTTGTCGTGTTCCCACCGCGCCGCCCAGAGCAGATGCAGCGGTCCCGGCGGACGCATGTCGCGCGCGGGGAAGGCTTCGATCCCAGGGGGATGGATCTCCGACCTCGCGCGGATGGCGTCCACGGCACTGAGCGTGTGATGATCGGGCATACGCTTGAGAAACGTCGGCAGAGCTTCGAGGAAAGCGTCGCGATGGTAGGCGGAGTTGAACCACACCCGGTCCGCGGCCAGCGCGGTGGTCATGTTGGTCAGCACGAAGTGATAGTCGCGTTCCGTCTCATGGCGAACCGGGTAGGTGAGCTGGTTCTCGTGGAAGTAGACGATGGCGGGAAGATTGCGTACCGCCGGCGGGGCGAGGCCCTTGAACTCCGCCAGGTTGAGCATGTCCGAGCAGAAGATGGCATCCCACGCCTCACCGTGACGTGAACGCCCGGCGACCTGGTCGGCGAAGGTGATGGCGGCATGTCGCATCCGCCACTTCCACTTGTTCGGCGGGAGGGTCAACAGCGTCCAGTCGTGCGCGCTGCCCACGGCCCATCCGTCGAGAAAAGCCCGATGGCTTCCACCGTAATAGGCTTCAAGGGCGAGGATGCGCAGCGATGGAGTGGGCGGACTCGACATGCGTGATCGTCAATCGGATTGGCCCGCCGCCATGCCTTTCTCGAGCCAGGCGTGAGCGCGTTGCATCAGCGATTCCGGGTAACCCTCGCGTTCGAGCACGCGCAGGGCGTTACGCGTCTGCGCCGCGCCTTCGCGGATACGGTAATCGAACACGAGTCCCTCGTGATCGAGATCTTCACGGAAGTGATAGTTGGCGGCGCGGGTTCCGTCGGCGAGGTCGGTCAGTTCTTTCTCGTGCGTGGCGAGAATGACGTAGTCCGAGGCGTCCAGCAGGTGCTCGACGACAGCAAGGCTGGCCGCCACCTGCTCCTCGGAATTCGTTCCGCGGAAGGGTTCGTCGATCAACCCGAGGACCGGTGCGTCGCGGCCCTCCGCCAGGACCATCCGCTTCAACTGCCGAACCTCCGCCAGGAAGTAGCTCTCGGCATCGGTCAGGCTGTCGCGGGCGCGCAGGTCGGTGATCAGGTGAACCGGGTTGAGCGTCATCGCCTCGGCGGTGGCGGCGGTGCCGACCTGGGCCAGCAGCACGTTCACGCCCACCATGCGAATGAACGTGCTCTTGCCCGACATGTTCGAGCCGGTGATGAGCCACATGCGCTGCGTGGCGGAAAGCTCCAGGTCGTTGGCGACGACGACATCGGGATGGATCATGGGATGACGCCCGCCGACGATGCGAAGGGTTTCTTCCTCGGTGACCTCCGGCATGCAGGCGACCGGTTGCTCCCAGGCCCACGTGGCCAGGCTGCACAAGGCGTCCAGTTCGGCCATCGCCGAGAGGCCGCGATGCAGGGCGTCGCGATGCGGATGGGCGATGTGAAGAATGCCCTCCGCCACGTGCAGGTCGTAGAACATCAGCGCGTTAAGCAGCGTGTGAATGAAGCCGCCGGTATCCACCCAGCCCAGGCGTCGCGACAGCTTCGGGAGCGCGGCCTCGTCCGCGACGGCGGCCATGGCCTGCCGGATCTCGCCGAGCGTGTCGTTCTCGGGCAGGTCCTCGACCGCCTGCCGGGCGACCGCCCCGTATCCGCCGGCAACGAAGGCGACGTGACGCCACGGGACAAGCGCTTCATTCAGTGTCGAGCGCATCGTGCCGTAGAGACTTCCGTTGATCAGCAGCAGGAGCACGACCGGGCCCAACGCCGAGACGCCGAGACTCGTGAAGAACCAGAAGCCGATGCTGACGAGCGTGATGACGACCGACACGCAGGACCAGAGGCGAAGCACGACCGAGCGGCTACGCCAGGGAATCGGCTTGATGGTGCGCAGCGCGATGACCATCCGGTCGAGATAGGCGTCCTTGTCGCGCAAAGTGGCGGTGGCGCCCATGAGTTCTAGCCGCTCGCGCGGATGGGCATCGAGCCAGCATACTGCTTTCTGACGCTCGCGAATCTTCGCAACGTGCAAGCAGGGGTGCTCGAGCATCTCCGCCAGGCGTCGCATTCCGAGTACGGAGGACGTTCGGTTCAACAAACCGAAGATACCGACCGGTTTGGCGAAGAGATCGAGGTCGTCGCGTTCCTGGCCCGTAAGTTCGCCGGTCGGTTCATCCTCGAGAAAGGCGGCCATGCCGGCCCGCTCATCCTCGGGTGGTGATGGACGTTCGCCCGAACGGATCACGCGGCTCTGCCCGCCGAGGCGGTCCTTCGTTTCGTCGCACATGTCCAGACGCAGGTCGGCCGCCTCGCGCTGCCACCGCACGCCGCGATGCACACGAACGAGTACGCCGAACAGGATGGCGCACGCCGCCATGGTCAGAATCCCGAGCACCGGCGTGCCCTGGAGCCCGAAAAACGCGACGAAAATACCAAGAAACACAAGGACCCGCAGCCACGCCCAGACAATCTCCGCCGAACGCGTCTTCTGCCGGATCTGTATGAGATCCTCGCGGTGCCGGGCCAGCCAGGCGACCTTGCCCGAAAGATCCTGCGGTGTGTCCGTGCGTGTGTTGTTGGCGGTCATCCCGAACTCCTCTACGCTTGAAGGCCGCATGATACTCGATGCGGAGATGCTTGGGTACGCGTCCTTCCCGGGTAAATCTTTACGAAAAACGGTGCGACGAGGGTTTGAGCGATGATATAATGACCGTGATTCACGTTCGCCCCTTTCCTCCCCCGAAAGGAATCACCATGCCCGGCGCTTCCCGCATAGTCGTCCAGTCAATACGCGACGTGACGGTCGTCCAGTTTGAGGATATTCAGATTCGCGACATGAACCAGGTGCAGCAGATCGCCTCCGATCTGTACGAGCTGGTGGACAACCAGGCCCGCCGAAACCTGATTCTCGATTTCGGCAAGGTGGTCATGCTTTCGTCGTCCGCGCTGGGCGTGCTCATCACGCTGAACAAGAAAACGCAGTCTCAGAAGGGCAAGCTCGTGCTGGTCGGCATTCGCGATGACATCTTCAGGCTCTTCAAGTTGGCCAAGATGCACAAGCTGTTCACCTTCTGCAACAGTGAGGATGAAGCGCTCGGCGAATTCGGCCACACGTCGGCGGGCTGAGTCGAAGGTTTGTGACGGCGATTAAAGCCAAAGTATGGTGAGAATGGGCGATCACTCATCCCTCGCCGCCGGTTGACGACACCCTCCTCCAACACCATCATGTCACATTCTTCCCGCTTTCCTGAGAGTGAGGGCGGGCGCGATCCATCCAGTGTTTATCAGCGGAGCAGGACACCATGAGCAGACATCCAGGGATTCCGGCGATTCTTTGCATTCAGATGTTGACGGTGACGGCGTGCGCGACGGCACAATCCCGAGACGTCACCGGGGACGCGCGGAAGGCCGATTTCGAGCAGTTGCATCCGATCGACGAAGAGGGCGTGTTCTGGATTCCCAAGCAGAAGGGCATGATGGGCGAGCATCCCTTCCCTTCACCCAACCGCGCCATGGGGGACATCCTCGAGGATCGCGCGCCGTCGCCGCCCGTACGCTGCCGGCTGGTGGACTATGTCGATTGCTCGAAGAAGACGCACCATTTCCGCGAGCGGAGTGAGCGCGGTGAGGGCGGGCCGTCCCACGTGGCGGAGATTCTCGGCAAGAAGTTCCGCGTGACGGGTCTGCCGCTCCAGGAGGACAACGGAGGTTACAACCGCTGGGTGCCGATGTTCTTCGAGTACCGCATGAAGACCAACAATCGCGCTGCCACACCGCACCTGATCGTCTACGAGATTCCCAACGATCGCGAACGCTACACGACCGTTTCGCTCACCGTGCCGGACGGCGTGGGCAAGGGACAGCCGTGGGCGCCGCCCTACACCGGACAGGAGGCGGTCGAAGTCGACGCGATGCACATCTCGCAGGAGCCGTTCTGGTACGAGCCCGATGTGGGCATCTGCATCTACACCGGCCGTGACGTGCCTGTCGACAATCAGACGCACCTGCAGCACTTTGTCTTCTTCGCCAAGTCGGCGGAGATCGACGTCCGCGTGTCCTCGTCCGCACTGATGGAAGAGGTAAATGAGATGACCGGCGCGGCGGTCTCGAACATCTGGATCTTCGAGATTCTCGATCCGCTGGACGCCGCTTTCCCGAAGATCGAACGGCCGAAGGACGCGCCGGAGCGCAAGTTCGGCATCTACACGACACATCCCTGGTACTACCTGGCGCATTACGGCGCCCCGCCGCACAACGTCAAGCAACGTCGCGTGTCGCTGCAGAACCTCTGCGACCTGGTGGCGTTCTGCGGTATGAACGTGATCCAGTTCAATGCCATCAACGGGAGTGACCGCGCGGGTCGGGCGTGGTACCCGGGAAGTTACTACTCGCAACTGGGCGCGGATCTCCTCTCGGAGCTGCCCCCGGTGGCGAAGAAGCGCGACATCGAGGTGATCCCCATTGTGACCTCGATCACCGCCCCGCGGATGAGCGGCAACCAGAAGTTCGGCTTCAGCGAGGACTCGTTCCAGAAGCACTACAACCCCAAGGCCGATCCGCGGGCGTTCGAGAACCGCCCACCCGATCCGCTGCGACCCGAAGTACAGGCGTGGCTGACTCGGCACGTGATGGAGATCGCCCGGCGGGTCAAGCGGCATGACAACGTGCCCGGTGTGGGTTTCCGCGTGAACGGGAAGTTCGGCTTCTGCTACATCGCCGGCGAGGACAAGTCCTCGGGCCAGACGCGCGTCTTCCCCGCGCGGGAGATGGGCTACTCCCGATGGAATCTCGAACAGTTCCGCGAGGAGAGCGGGCTCGACGTCCCGATGGATTCCATGAAAGCGTATACGTGGCTGCAGGAGGATCCCGATCGCTGGGAGGCCTGGCTCGATTTCCGCTGTCGACGTATCCACGACTACTGGCTCGAGCTGCGCGACATGCTCAAGGAGGTGCGGCCCGACTTCACGCTCTACATCTCGACGGTGCTGCCCTCGGAGGTGCTGGCGACGAACGTCCTCTGGCCCGGGAAGGATGCCCCCGAAGCCGAGCGCGAGAGGATTACGCTCGAGCTGCTTCGCGAGCATGGCTACGATCCACGTCTGTATAAGGATGACGAGGGGTTGATCATCCAACGCACGATGATGGTGGACTCGGACCGGATACACAGCACGCGTTGGGGACCGCCGTGGGGCAGTAATCCGATCCGCTATCGCGACTTCCACGAGCAGGACTTCCTGGCGTCGTGGTATCGGACTCCCGGCGGGGCGGCGGTGGAACTGTACCACTCCTACTGGGAGGAGCCGTTTCACCCGGACATCTGGGAGTTCGGGCCGGACAGTCGCGGGCCGAACAGCGGGATGCGCACCGCCACCTCCAGCGCGATCGGCCGCGAATTCTATCGGCCCATGACCTTTTCATTGGCGACAAGCCGTGACGAGATGATCGTGCTCAACGGCTGGGAGCGTCCGGTCCTCGGGCACGAACACAGCCTCAGGGCGATGGCCCAGGCGTATCGAGCCTTGCCGGCTCAGGCCCCCCTTGCGGTCGTTGAGGCGGGTGGTGGCCTGCAGATCGCCCGTTATGGGGACCGTCTGGCCCTGATCCACCACGCGCGAGGGAACCGGACCGTCCGAATTCCGCTGAACCCGCCGCTGCCCAAGGGACAGCGGCTCCGGGACGCCGCCACCCAGGAAATCTTCCTGGATGTTGACTCTTCGCAGCGCGATGCGTTTACTATAGATCTACAGGGCTATGATTTGAGGACGCTCGTTCTCGAGTCGATTTCGCCATAAAACCCGTGGATCTCGAGATTTCGACAGGACCTCTTACACGAGGGGATGGTTTCATGACATACCGTGGATTCATGCGCACGTTTGTTCGATTCGGGCTGTGTGCCCTCTGGGGCGCCACGTTCCCCTTGACCGTGTCGGCCCAGGATGCCGCCACCGCCAAGCCAACCGTCATCCCGGCGAAGAGTGCCGAGGCGGAACCTACCGCCGGCACCCCCAAGCTGGTGTGCCAAAAGCCGACGTACGATTTCGGCACCATCATGATCGGGACGCCGCTCGAAGCCACGTTCGAGATTGCCAACGAGGGCACGGCGGACCTGAAGATCACGCGGGTCAAGCCGGATTGCGGGTGCACGAAAGCGGGCGAATACCCCAAGTCGATTGCCCCCGGGAAAACCGGCAAGTTCCCCTTCCAGCTGGATCCCAACAAGATTCACAGCAAGATCAACAAAGGCATCAAGGTCTGGACCAACGATCCCAAGGTTCCGATGCAGACACTGACCATGACGGGCGAGTTGAAGCGGTACATCGACGTCAGCCCGCGCGGCGCCTATTACATGCGCACGTATTCGGAGACCCCGATGAAGCGCGTGGTGTCGATCAAGAACAACGCCGAGAAGGACATGAAGCTGGAACTCGTCCCGGACGAGGCGTCCAAGTTCGAGATCGATCTGAAGGAGAAGCAGCCCGGCAAGGTCTATGAGCTGTCGGTGACCACCAAGCCGCCGTATCCGCCGGGGCAGCGCATCACGGAACAGGTCAAGATCAAGACCAACATCGAGAAGCAGGCGCTGCTCGAAATCCCGGTGTCCCTGCCCAATGCCTATACGGTGGATGTGAATCCGCTCGTGCTTCGCGTTCCCATGGAATCGGAAAGCAAGAAAGTTGGGAAGAACGGGTTCGCGGGCACGGTTCGCCTGACCAACTACACCTCGACGCCGTTGACCAAGATTGAAGGTAAGCTCAATCAGGAGGACACGGGCGTCACCATCGCCAAGAAAGAGGTACAGGAAGGTAAGCGATACGACCTGGTCCTGTCGTTTCCGGGTGGGTTCGCGATGCCCACGAAAAAGCTGACGCTGATTGTGGAAACCAGTGATGCGAAGCGTTCCAAGTTCGAAGTGCCGATCATGAGCTACATTCTGCCGGCGAGCGTCCGGAGCCAGCCCAAGCGGCCGGCGATGGAGATGGTCGGCAAGCCGGCACCCAAGCTGGAGTTGAGCACGCTGGGCGGTGAGACGCTGAGCAGCGACGAGTTCAAGGAGCATCCGGCCACGGTGCTTAATTTCTACGCACCGAACTGCCCGGCATGCAAGTACCAGATCCCGCGACTGGAGCAGATCCGTGCCGAGTATGAGCCGAAAGGCGTCCGGTTCGTCAATGTGACCGAGACGCTGCACGGAAAGACGTTCACCAACGAGCAGATCGAAACGGTCATGAAAAACCTCAAGACCGAGATCGACGTGGTGCTCGATCCGGGCAACCAGGTGGGGCGTACCTATAAGGTGCGCAGTTTCCCCACCATGTTCGTGTTGGACCGTGCCGGGAAGATCCAGGACGTCTTCATCGGCGGGAGCGGGCCGGCCAAGGCCAAGTCCAAGATCGAGGCGCTCGTCAAGACGGACCCCAAGCCCGCGACATGAGGCGTCTGCGTCCCTAAGGACGGCGCTCATGTGAGCCGGACTCGGCTCGACAAGTCATCCAAGATGCAGGTCCGATCCTACTGGGGTCGGGCCTGTTTTTTTGCCTGATCGTGCGATCCGTCGACGCCTGCAAGGGCGTCACGTACTTGTCCATGAGAATTCATCCTCATTGATCAAGTCACTTCAATAGCGGGGCGATATGTGAATCATCCGGGGGGAGGCGAACGAAGTGCGACTTCCTTCGGCACGGGCGTGAAATCAAGTTGTTGTACGAGCCCTGATGCCATGAACGTTCGCTACATCCATCCCTTCATTGAAGCCGTTCAACTCGTCTTCGGGACGATGCTCGGGCAGGACATTGTGATCAGTCGACCCTGTCTGAAGAGCCGTTACAGCGGTCATCCACAGGTCTCGGCGCGGATCGATTATTCGGGCTCCGCCACCGGGAGCGTGTCACTGTGCCTGAGCTATCGGACGGCCTGCCGGATCGCGAGTGCCTTCGCGGATCGCCCGCTTTCCATGCGGGAGGCGGACGACATTTCTGACGCGCTCGGTGAGTTGGCCAACATGGTGGCGGGGCAGGCCAAGTCGCAACTGCCGGAATCGGAGATCAGGATCTCCCTGCCCCGCGTGTTCATCGGCGAGCAGCATCCCGTTTCCAGGCGTCGCGAACCGGTGCTGCTGTTGCCCTGCGATTCACAGCTCGGCCGCTTCTCGGTCGAGGTGACCACGCGGGTGGGTAAAACGCAGCCTTATGCGTCGCGTACTTCGAATGACGCACCGGCGGCGAAATAGTGCATTTCTAAATGATTGTCCCGCCCCTACTTCATGCCGGGTAATCCGCCGATCAGTCCTTCGGGCCAGCGCTTGAGGGTCAAAGGGTCGTGAGCGGGCAGGATGATGTCCGCCATGGCGCGGATGCGTCCGTAGGCAGCGTAGCACGCGCCTGGATCCGGGCTGCGGCCCGGGCGATCCTGCTCGATGTTGTCGTACATGTAAACGACGTCCCCGGCGAGCAGGGCGGGACCCATGTGCGTCGTCACGAGCACGCCCTGGCTGCCGCGCGTGTGGCAGCCGAGGCGAACGAGGCGGATGCCGGGCAGCAATTCCTCGTCGTCGCCGACGAGATGCAGCACGCCCCGGCGCGAAGTGACGGCATCGAACACGGTCGGCGCGGCGTGGCGCATGTGGCTGATGCCGTCCTGGAATTCAGTCGCGTTAACGACGAATTTCGCGTTGGGAAAGGCGGTGAAGTAGTCGTAGTGATCGCCGTGCAGGTGCGTGGCGATGACGTGGCTGACGTCGTCCGGATCGATACCCGCTTTACGCAGGGCGTCGGGTGTGTCCTCATCCGCTGCCTGGCGCACACCGCCGGGGATGTAGGCGGCGGTGGACTCGTTGAAGTTCTCGAGGTACTTCGGATTCGGTCCCGTTTCGACGACGATGGGTTTCTCACCGCCTTCAATCACCCATACATAAAGGTAGTAGGGTCGCGTCGTGGTTTCGTGGAAGCGATCCTGGAACGTGATGCCGTCGATCACGTCGCACTCGCCCACCTTGATCGCGCGGATGGTGTACTTCGGCGCGTCCTGGGCCGCCGGTGGCCAGCGGTCGAGTGTGCCCGGATCGTGCGACGGCAGCACGATGTCCGCCTTGGACCGGATCTTTTTCATGGCGGACTTGACCTGCTCGATGTCGGAATACACGCCAACCGGTCGATCGATATTCTCCAACAATGAGACCGTATCACCGGTCATGACCACCTTGCCGTGCTTCGTGTTGAGGCGATACGCCTGCGAACCGGGGGTGTGCCCCCCGACCCAGAAGGTCTCGAAACCGGGAAAGACGACTTCGTCCTCGTGCAGCACGAGGCGGCTGTTCCACTTGGGGTCGTCGCGAATGGTGAACATCACCGGGCCGTGGCCCCAGCTTCCGATGCAGTCGTTGTCTGTGGCGAGTTCCCACTCCTTGCGCCCCATGTGGATCTTGGCGTTGGGGAAATCGAGAAGCCCGTCGACATGATCGAAGTGCAGGTGCGTGACGAAGATGTGGCCGATGTCCGCGTGGGTGAGGCCGAATTTGCGAAGCTGACTGGTGACGGTTTCGTCCTCGCCCTGCGTGATGGGTTCGTAGAGTACCTTCTTTGCGCCGCGGTTCATCTCCGCCACGTCGTTGAGCCCGGCATCGAGCAGGATGGGCTTCTCGCCGCCAAGGATCAGCCAGACGTAGAGTGCGTAGTCATAGATCTTGTCGCGATTTCCTTGATAGTGGGCATGATCGCCGCGCACCTTGCACACCCCATTGCGGAGCGGATAGATGCGATAGACGGGCAGGCCCTCGGCGTCGCGCTCCTGATGGAAGATGGGGGTGGAGCGATCTGTATCGCTCGACTTCGTATCGGCGGGTTCCGCGGCGACCGAGGTCACGGACCCTGCCAATATCCCGAAGATCACGCAACCGAGACGAGAATTCCGTATAAAGGTCATATCCGCTCTCCTGAAGTGTCATTCTCCATGTCGCCCAAGGTTGGGTCATCTTAGCCTTCGTTTGCGTTCATTCCAAACACGAAACAGAGATTACGCCACAGGGCGAAATTTTCGTGCATACAGCGCGATCAGCACGGAGGCATAGGCGGACATTGTCAGGGCGACGATGAGGTATGACCAGGTGGAGAGTTGGGGCAGGCCGCCGCCGTCGGGGGACTGGAGCAGTCGCATGCCATAGATGGTGCCCGCCATGGCGGCCAGCATCAGCCCGGCGGCCAAGAGGTGCGGGCCGCGGACGAAACGCGTCAGCAGCCCGATCGCGCCGAGGGCCCCGATGACGACGGCCAGGCCCAGCATGACGCGCTTCCAGATGTAGACGATGACTTCCGTGGTGCCGACCTGGCGTTGAAGGCGAAGCCGGGCTTCACGTGCCTCGCGCTGCGCGGATGTGTCCAGGTTGAGACCGGGAAACATGGAAGATCTCACCGGGCCGCCGGACGAATCCGTATCTTCGTCCGGTTCCTCACTTTCCTCATCGGCCGGGAGCGAAGTCTCGCTTGGGGATTTCGGAGGACTCCCCTCATCTTCCGGATCGTCGAGAATCGCGCCTCCCCCGAAGGCCATCGCCACGACGCGCGACGTGTTCACCGTGGCCACTTGTGATGCCTGCCACCCGGTGAACATGGCCCATAGAATGGCCATACCGATCGTCGTCACCGGGATGACGCGATCGCGGGGTCGACGTTGGGGACGGTTCGAAGGCACGCCGTTCAATCCGTGGGCTCGGTCATCGACGCCGGCTCGAGCAGCGCATCAAGTTCATCGTCGGAGAGCACTTTCTTTTCCTGCGCGACCTGGCGGACCGTCTTACCACTCGCGAACGCTTCCTTGGCGATCGCCGCCGCCTGGTCGTAGCCGATCACCGGCGCGAGGCTCGTGCACATGGCCAGCGATTGCTCGATCATCTGGCTGCAGCGCTCGGCGTTCGGTTCCATGCCCTCCACGCAGCGCGCCGTGAAGGTCTTCACGCCGTTGCTCATCAACCGCACCGACTCGAGCAGGTTGCGGGCCATCATCGGCATCATCACGTTCAGTTCAAAGACGCCGTCGCGCCCGCCGAGCGTGACCACCGTATCATTGCCGATGGCCTGGGCACACACCTGGATCAGCATCTCACTCATGACGGGATTTACCTTGCCCGGCATGATGCTCGATCCCGGCTGCGTGGCGGGGATGTTCAACTCGCCGATGCCGCAGCGCGGCCCGCTCGCCAGCCAGCGGATGTCGTTGGCGATCTTGGTCAGCGAGACGGCGATGGTACGCAACAGGCTCGACGCCTCGCAGAAACCATCCTTGGCGGCCTGGGCCTCGAAGTGATTGGCAGCTTCGGCGAATGCGATGCCGGTCAGTTCACTCAGCCGCTGCGACACCCGCTTGCCGAACTCCTTGTGCGTATTGATGCCGGTGCCCACCGCCGTTCCGCCGATCGGCAGTTCCTTCAGTGCTTCGATCGCGCGTTTGGCCCGCTCGACGCTCAGCCGTACCTGGGCGGCATAGCCGCTCAACTCCTGGCCGAGTCGGATCGGCGTGGCGTCCTGCAGGTGGGTGCGCCCGATCTTGATGATGTCCCATGCCGCCTTCGCCTTCGACTCAAGCGATGAGGCCAGACCTTCCAGCGCCGGGATCAGGTCGTGCTTCAAGGCCTCGGCCGCCGAGACGTGCATCGCGGTGGGAATGACGTCGTTGCTGGACTGGCCGTAATTCACGTGATCGTTCGGGTGCACGGGATCGCGCGAGCCGACCTGTCCGCCGGCCAGTTGGATGGCCCGATTGCTGATGACCTCGTTCGTGTTCATGTTCGTGCTGGTACCCGAACCGGTCTGGAAGATGTCCACGACGAAGTGCGCGTCGAGCTTGCCGTCGATCACTTCCTGGGCAGCGTCGATGATCCAGTCGGCCTTCTGCCCATCGAGCAGCCCGAGGTCCTTGTTGACGGAGGCGGCCGACTGTTTGATCAGCCCCATGGCCCGGATGAACCGGCGGTCGAACCGGTACCCGCTGATCGGGAAGTTCTCGACCGCCCGCTGCGTCTGGGCGCCCCACAGGGCCCAGCCGGGAACCTCCATCTGCCCCATGCTGTCCGATTCCTTCCGCGGTGCCTGCTCTGTCATCGTCGATGCTCCTTCGCGAGTCTGTGTGTGATACCTGTTCGTGGTTTCCTGGATGCCGCCGACCGTAACCGGCAGGCAATTCTCGGCGATTCACAGGTGGATTACCACTGTTCGATGAGAGTGGGGCCTTGATTCGGAGTCCGATAATAACAAGTGGATCAAGCACGTAAACCACCGAAAGTTCTTTTGCCCCTAGCTTATATCGCCCCCCGGGTCTTCCGATAACACCTCGTGAGACTGTGCGTTCCGGGATGCGCTCGGACGGAGAACGTCCGCGCTCGGAATTCCTGCGGCTTTCATCACGCAGAGGGACCATGCTCACGGCGTCAGAACAACTTGCCGCTCCAAGCCGCACCGGGGGTACGCCACAATCCTCGGCGGCAGTCACGGTGATCGAACCGCCACGCGGATGGCGACTCGTCGATTGGTCCGAGCTGCGCCGCTACCACGAGCTGCTCTTCTTTCTTGTGTGGCGCGACATCAAGGTGCAGTACAAGCAGATGGTGCTCGGGCCGGTCTGGGCGGTGCTTCGCCCACTGGTCAACCTGGTGATCTTCTCGGTGATCTTCGGCGCCGTGATCGGAGTACCGAGCGACGGTCCGTATCCGCTGGTCGTGCAGGCCGGGCTCCTGCCGTGGATGTTTTTCTCCGGGGCGATGGTGGCTGCCAGCAACTGCCTCGTGCAGCAGGCTCACCTGGTGTCGAAGGTGTACTTTCCGCGCGTGCTGCTGCCCATGTCCAGCATCGGGGCGGCGCTGGTGACGCTGGGCATCAACTTCGCGCTCTATGCGTGCCTGATGATTCACTACGGGATGGTCCCGGGACTGAGCATTCTGCTTCTGCCGCTGCTGGTGCTGCTGACATCAGCGCTGGCGTTGGGCGTAGGACTCCTGTTTGCGGGGCTGACGGTGATCTATCGCGACGTGCGTTTCATGATCAATTCCCTGGTTCAGGTGTGGATGTATCTCAGTCCGGTGATTTACGAGGTCAAGCTGATCCCCGAGTCGTATCGGTGGTTGCTCGTTCTCAATCCGATGACGGGCTTGATCGACGCGTTTCGGGCCGTGCTCCTGGATCGACCGGTGGCATGGGATTCCCTTGGGATTTCAGCGTCCTTTGCGGGGCTGTTCCTGATCGTCGGGCTGCTGGTTTTTCATCGAACGGAAAAGCGTTTTGCGGACGTGGCGTAACTCATGAGCGAACCGGCCATCATCGTGGATCGACTTTCCAAGCGTTACTGCATCGGCAGTTTGCGGCGGCGGCCGCGCAGCCTGTCGGCGGGGGTGCAGGAGATGATCCTGTCGCCCTGGCGTCGTTTTCGCGAACTCGGCGGGCGGGGTGATGCCACGCAGGAGTTCTGGGCGCTGCGCGACGTGTCGCTGGAAGTCATGCCCGGCGAAGTGGTCGGCATCATCGGCCGGAACGGGCAGGGCAAGAGCACGCTGCTGAAGCTCCTGTCGCGCATCACCGCCCCGACAAGCGGGCGGGCGGTGCTTCGGGGGCGGCTGGGCAGCCTGCTGGAAGTGGGGACAGGCTTTCACAAGGAACTCACCGGGCGGGAAAACATCTACCTCAACGGCGCCATCCTGGGCATGAGCAAGGGCGAGATTGCCCGGCGCTTCGATGAGATCGTGGCGTTTGCGGAGATCGAGAAGTTCCTGGATACGCCGGTCAAGCGGTATTCGAGCGGTATGTACGTGCGTCTCGCGTTTGCCGTGGCGGCGCACCTGGAAACGGAGATCCTGCTCGTCGATGAGGTCTTGGCGGTGGGAGACATCGGCTTTCAGAACAAGTGCCTGGGCAAGATGGACGACGTCAGCAAGTCGGGCCGGACGATTCTTTTCGTCAGTCACAACATGGCGGTGATCCGGAGGCTGTGTTCGCGTGTCATGCATCTCCAGGCCGGGCGGGTGCGGGAGATCGGTCCGTCGGCTCAGGTCGTCGAGAACTATTTGAAGGCGTCCGAGGGCGATCAGGTGGAGCAGCCGGAAGTCACGTTCGATGCCCGGCCCGAAGCGGACATGGTCATCCGTGCGATCCGGCTGGTGGACGTGGCGGGGATGCCGTCCAACGCGATCGAGAAACAGTCGCCGGTTCGGGTCGAGATCGACTACGACGTGAATCGCCCGGTGCGGTCGCACCGGGTGACATGCGGTGTTTTCACGACAGATGGAACGTGCGTCATGGGTACCGCCGACGCGGACTGCCACGTGGAGCGCATGGAGATCCGGCAGCCGGGCCGCTACCGCACGCGTTTCGCGATTCCGGCGCGGTTGTTGAATGCCGGACGCTATGTGTTGAGTGTCGGCGCGGGGCCGTACGGGCGTGCGTTCTGCGACCTGCACGAACGGGTGATCGCCTTCACCATACACGATACGTCGACGCAGAAGCAGGCGTGGATACGTCATCAGCGCCGCGGAGTGATCGACCTCGAATTGCCGTGGCAACAGGAATTGATCAGTCCGGCGAGGGCGATGTCCGCCTGAGCCCAGGTATGCAGGGAGACGGTATGTTCCCATTCGAAGAACAATCGGTCGAGCGTCCCGGCGTGATGCTGATGTCGTTCGGATTCAAGTATGGACTTCCCCGCGCGAACTACTACTTCGACGTGGGTTTCATCAAGAATCCGGCGCGCGAATCACGGTGGGGGTTCTTTGCCGAGGCGGACGATCGCATGCGGACGTACGTGCTCGGCCAGGAGGAGGTTCGCCGGTTCGTTGAGCTGACGTTGCCGCTGTTGATCCATCTGTCGGGTCTGGACCAGAACCAGGTCTTTGCCTTCGGATGCAACGCGGGACGGCATCGCAGCACCATTCTCGTGGAAGAGTTGAGTCGATTACTCGAAGAATCAGGGGTGAAAACCCATGTCCATCACCGCGACCTTAACATCGCCGCCGGAAGCGTCTCCGAAACTTGTCTGGGACAGCCGGGGTGAACTGCTGCCGCTGACCCCGCATCCGGCGGTGGAACGCGAAGCGGACGTGGCCGCCATCGTCGTGAGCCGCAACCGACCCGACCTGGCGGCGCAGATGGTGCGCCAACTCCAGGTCATGGGGCAGAATCTGCGCATGGATACGTACGTGATCGAAATGGGCTCGGACCCGGAGAAACGCTCTCCCGACTGCACGTTTCATTACGACGATCCGGATTTCCGTGGCAAGTGCTACGGTCACAACGTCGGCCTCCGGATCGCGCGGGCCAATGCACGGTACCGCTACTACTGGATCCTGATGAACGACCTCATCTTCGAGGAGGGTGTGGATACGATCGGGGAACTGGTGCGCATCGCCGACGCGAACCCGGAGATCGGGATCCTCAGCCCGACCGAGCCGACAAGCTCCTACGAAGGGGCGCAGCCGCAGGCGAAAGGCGATCACCACCTTGTTTCGACGTGCGACTACCTGGCGCTGCTGGTCAGGGCGGATTGCGTGGATCAGGTCGGGTTCCTCAATCCGACATTCAAGTACTGCTGGGGCGCGATTCACGAGCTGGCCTACAAGCTTAATAGCCAGGATTATCGCGTAGCCTACTGCGATCATGTCACGATGCTGCATCTCGGTGGCACGACCTACGGTCAAGCGAAGAACACGCCTCCGCGCGACGAGTACAAGCGCCGCGCGAAGCAGTTCGCCGCCCGCTATTTCGTGGAACACTACGGCAATGCGTGGGATGAGCTCTTCAGTCGCGTGCTGCCGGCAGGTATCAAGGAGAACACGTTCCG
This sequence comes from uncultured Planctomycetales bacterium, assembly GCA_964618455.1. Classification (GTDB taxonomy): domain Bacteria; phylum Planctomycetota; class Phycisphaerae; order UBA1845; family PWPN01; genus CAZUAQ01. Next base: position 61,544 of record CAZUAQ010000003.1, read on the forward strand.
CCGTCATCGGCAAATCTGGGAGGCCGGGCAGCGCCCTGCATCGGACGCCGATCTTGGGAACTCGCAGCGTGTGTTCGGCAAGATCGCCCGCTCGCTTCACTGGGTTGTCCGACCGTCGAAAGACAGCCGCGAAGACTTGAAAACACAGATCGACGCGCTGCATCCGTGGTATTACGATGTGGAAATCGGCGGTCTTCGCGTCATTCCCGGTATCGGTTCACGCCAGTCGGCGGAGGAATTGCAGGGCCGCGTGGACTACAGAACGCATCTGCTCGTCGACGAGATTGAGAAGCGATACGACTTCCGGGGCAAGCGGCTCCTGGACGTGGCGTCGAACTGTGCGTACTGGTCGGCGCGCTACGCCGAGCGCGGCGCGATCGCACTCACCGCCATCGAAGGGCGGGCGGATTACGTCCGGCAGGGCGAGCTGTACTGGAAGCACAACCGCTTTCTCCCCGAGGACGCCTGTCGGTTCATCCAGGGCAACGTGATGGCGGAGGAGACCTGGCAGCAGGTGCAGCCGCATGCTCCGTTCGATTTCACGCTGTGCTGCGGCATTTTGTATCACATTCCCGACTACCGATCGCTGTTGAAGATGCTGTCGGAGCACACGCGCGAGGCGGTGCTGATTGATACGCGCGTGGATTCGGAGGAATGCGTCGTGGAAGAGCCGGGCGGGTGGTGCTTCGACGCGATCGTCGAGACGCGCGAAAAGATCGTGCCGCGACTCGACGGAATCACCGACACGATGGGCGATCTGGGTTTCACCGTGGAGCGAATTCAACCGCCGTCGATCCCTGTTCCGCAAGGGTTGCAGGGACCGGACGATTACAGCCAGGGCCATCGGGTGACGCTGTTCTGTCGGCGGAATGCCGGCACGGAAGCCGCGAATGGGGCAAGTGTCGAATGAAAAGGATGAACGCAATCCGGTCCGCGGTGAACGCCGCGCGGCGGCAGGCGGTTCGTGGCGACGCGCGGCATCGGCCGATCGCGTCGGTGCAGATCGAACTGACCAATCATTGCAATTACCGGTGCCGCTTCTGCCCGCAGGCACAGTACCGCAAGCCGGAATTCGCGGAGGTTCCTTTCGATCGTGACAAGGGCTACATGGACGAGGAACTCTACCGCCACGTGCTCGATCAGGCGTACCATTACGCACGGGAAATCAATTTCAGCTTCTTCGGTGAGCCGATGATGCACCCGGACTTCCTGCGATTCCTCGACCTGCTGAAGGATCGCCCCTCGGATCTCCGCGTGGTGATGAACACGAACCTGTCGTATGCGACACGCGATCATTTCGACAAGCTGATCGAGATCCACCTCGACGAACTGCGCATCAGTATCGACGCCGCCACACCGGAGACCTACGACATCGTCCGTCCCGGGAAGCACTTCGTGAGTCTCGACGGTGCGGTGCGGGAGGGTTTCCGTTTCGATGCCATCACCGCCAAGGTGGAGCACTGGTTCCGGCGATCGGATCACCGACCGACGCGCCACGTCTACACGGTCAACAGCCGGAATCTCGACGAACTGGAAGCCTACGTGCGGCGGTGGGGCGCTTTGCTGGGATCCGATGATGTGATCCTGGCGAAGAACGTCCTGACCTATGGCGGCAAGATCGACGATACGATGATTCGCGCGCACCCGTGCAATGTGTGGGACAGTGCTTACTTGACGGTGGACTGGCGCGGCGTGGTCAGCCCGTGCAATCTCGATACGAACATGGATCTGGCCATCGGATCGATCCGCGACGCCACGATGATTGAGCTGCACGAGAGCCGGGAGCGGCAAAGGCTGCAGGCGTTGTCCAAGGCGCGATCAATTTCGCCCTGCCGCACCTGCGTCGACGCTAACAACTGGGAGCGCAACGTGGTGTTTCGCCGTGGGGAGGTCTGGGACGAGACCATTCGAGACAGTTTTCTCACACCGAATGAGTCGTTTGTACCGCTGTCGCTGTCGGCGGTGAAGTGATCGGAGAATGTGGTGACGACACGGCGACATGCGATCGATCTCTCCGCCCCGGTGCTCTTTCTGGCAAGGGGCCACTCGGGGACATCCGCGCTGGCCCGCGTGCTGGAGGCCGCCGGAATCTACATGGGCGATCCGCGCGATGCCCGATCGCTCAACACCACGTACGACTGCCTGCCGTTCACGTATGAGTTCCAGCGCACGCTGGTGCCGGAACTGTTCACGTACGGCGAAGGCTGTCGCGTCGACGCCCGGCGGGTCACGGCGGCGGGCACGCAGTGCCTCGCGCAGCATCTCAAGAACTATCGCGGCGGAGCGTGGGGCTTCAAGACCTGCGCGGGGATGTACGCCCATCCACTCTATCGGTACTTCTTTCCTCGGGCGCGTTATATCCACCTCGTGCGCGACGGTCGGGACGTCGTGCTCTCCGGTGAAGGGCTCTTCCACCTGACGAATCCGCATTCCCGCGAGACGCACTGGGACTATTTCAAGATTCTTACCTTCGGGCTTACGAACGATATCGACGCCTGCCCGTTTGCATTTCCGGATCGCCCCTCGCCGGACGATGCGGTGATGCAGCATCGGTACTGGCTGCAGGCGCGATCCTGGTGCGAGCATGTCCGGATGATGCGCCATCTCGAAGCGACCGGTGCACTGTCGTCAGAAGTTCACACCATCCACTACGAAGCGCTATGCCGCCACCCGCGCGAGGAACTGGATCGACTCTTTGCGTTCCTGGAACTGCCGTTGCCTCAGGGCGTGCGCGCGCGGGCGGACGAATTCTTCCACACCGGATCCATCGGGCGGCATCGTCGACATTCGGAGATTACCGGTGAGATCCCCGAGGATCTCGATGCCATCTACGCTTCCATGGCGCCGGAATTGCGCGAGATGGGCTATACGACCGACGATCCTACGAAGGCGCATCGTGCCATGGCGGGAGCAGGAGTGACAGAAACATGAATGACATCCTGGAAGCGATCATCCGGACCGAGACGGTCGAATCCGCCGACCGGGCGCAGCGGCTCAAGGTACATTCCTCGGTCTCGCCGGAGAAGGGCACCTTTCTCAAGGACCTGGTGATCGAAGCGAAGGCCGAGGTCACGCTGGAAACGGGCTGCCTGTACGGCATTTCGAGCATGTGGATCTGTGAAGGACTGCGCGAAGCGGGCGGCAAACGCCACATCGTGATCGACCCGTTTCAGATGAAGAAGCATCGTGGCGTGGGCATCGCCAACCTCGAACGCGCCGGCTTCGGTGACGTCGTGGAGTTCTTCGAGCAGCCGGGGCACCTGGCCCTGCCCGAGTTGGAAAAACGTGGGCAGGTCATCGACTTCGCCTTCATCGACGGGTGGCATACGTTCGATTACGCGCTGGTGGATTTCTTCTATATCGATCACCTGCTTCGCGTGGGCGGCATCGTCGCTATCGACGACGTCAACCTGGTCCCGCTGAAAAAGCTCATGCGATACCTGCTGACCAATCGCCACTACAAGGTGTTGCGCTGTTTCGCCGACCGCACCGAACCCTGGTTCAACCGGACGGAACGCGTTCTCTATCACGCCGGTCATCGTTTCGAAAGCGTGCGCCGTCACCTGAAGCCGGAGACGGCGGTGCGCGGGATCGATCTGGGTATCGAAGCGGGCAGCACTGCCATCGCGCTGGTCAAGGTCAAGGAAGACGATCGGGCGCCCGACTTCCACGCGGAATTCTGAGCATCGGGGGCGTGAGAGGCCAGGGATCAGCCAGTCAGGTGTGTCATGGAGCAGTTTCAACACAAGTTCAGCCGCCACGATGAACTGGTCGTCGTGATCTGCACGTACAACAACGCGCCGCTGCTGCGCAGGACGTTGGACACGCTCGAACGACAGGTGGAGGCAGAGCGTCTCTGGTCCACGCTGGTGATCAACAACAACAGTACGGACGAGACGGCGGCGGTGGTTGAAGAGTACATCGCCCGTCGACGAATCCCAGGATTGCGACTCATCACCGAATCGAAGCAGGGCCTGGCTTTCGCCCGGCGCCGCGCGGTATCCGAGACGGCGAGTCCCTGGTTGGCCTTCGTGGATGACGATTGCCTGCTGGAGAACGACTGGGTACGAGAAGCGCTGCGATTCATCCAGGCACATCCGGACATCGGCGGACTCGGCGGGCGGATCCACGTGCGCTGGGAAGGGGAACCCGAGCCGGTGATCCGCCGCTTCGCGACCAGCTACGCCGCGCAGGACTACGGAACCACCGCGCAACTCGTCACCGAGGAGTCAGCAGTGCGCCACCTCGTCGGTGCGGGGCTCATCCTTCGGCGCGAGGCGCTGCAGCGTTGTGGATGGCTGGAGACGGGAGTGTTCACGGGGCGAAAGGGAAAACGCCTGATGGCGGGTGAGGATACCGAGATTGTCTTTCGCATCCGCAATGCCGGGTACGCCTTATGGTATGCCCCTTCCCTGAAGATGCAGCACTTCATCACGCAGCGCCGCATGACGCTTGACTATCTCTGCCGGATGCAGCGCGGCTTCGGCCAGTCGCGCCCCATCACGCGCGACATGCGATTCAATCAGGTCCCGAGCTTCAACCGCCGGTGTCGCATCTTCGCCAGGCACCTGGTGGTCTTCATACGGCTGCTCAAGAGCGTGGTCTGCGATCATTGGCTCTCACGCAAGGCCCTCAGCGAGGATCAACGCGTCGGCCTTCACTTCGAACTCGGCCAACTCGAAGGCGCGTGGTTCTACCTGCGAAAGGGGTTCCCGCGATGAGTCTTTCGACGGCCGACCTGTCGGTGATCGTTCCCTGCCGCAATGCCGCCAGCACGCTGAGCGAGGCGCTGGAAAGTGCGCTGGCGCAGACCGCCATACCCCGGGAGATTCTCGTCATCGACGATCGCAGTCGGGATGGCTCGGTGAAGGTCGCGCGCCAGTTCGGATCGATCGTCCGTGTACTGCGGAATCCGCAAGGCGGGCCGGGGGCGGCGCGGCGGTTGGGTGTGCGGCAGGCGGCAGGCAAATACATCGCCTACGTGGATGCCGACGACGTCATCGCACCGGAGAAACACGAACGGCAACTGGAGATCATGGACCGCGCTTCGGCATGGACCGTGGTGCATACAGGCTCGACCCGCTTCGGAAAGGACGGGGTGCGTTCGACGGCAGGAATTCTCGACGGCAGTCAGGCCCAGGGGCAATGCACCAAGGTGATCTTCGTGTCGAACCCGGTATGCGGCGCGTCCACCATGTGGCGGCGCTCGGTCCTGCTGGAGCTGGGCAATTACGACGCGGACATGCGCGGCTCGGAGGACTTTCTCATGTCGCTGCTGGCGTCGACGCGATGCGATTTCGTTCACATCGACATGCCGCTCTATCACCGACGCCGGCACGAGGGCAATGTCACCAACCGGCGAGCGATGATGGCCTACTACCATTGGCTGGCGCAGGATCGGTTTCGCCGGCGTTGTCCGAAGTCGTTTGCGCGCCTGGGCGCCGAGCTAATTCATCAACACATGACGCAGCCGGTTATCCGTGCCGCCAAGCAGGCGTACTGGGACCGGGACATGCCCCGCGACGTTCCGTTAATGCCTCTGGCGGTTTCGTTGGCTCCGGAGGATACCGAGCTGGTCCGGATGCAGAAGCGCGCGGCGATTCCACCGGTCGTCCTGCGGCTCTGGGATCGCATGCAGCAGTGTCGCGCGCACCTCTTGCGCGGAGGTGCTTCATGATGCCCGGCCGACGCATCGACAGCGCACGCCACATCGTCCTGGTGACCGCCAACCCCGCCGCGACGGGAGGCATGCAGACCTTCACGCGCTATCTGACGCGCACGCTGCGCGACGGCGGATGGCGCGTCACGCTCGCAATATCCGGAGAGAACATCTACTCGCACGATGCCGCACTCCAGGAAGAATCTCCCCGGATCGAAAACGTGAACTGGATCGATGAATCGCTGGGCGGGGACCGGGAGTATCGTTTATGCAGGATCGCTCGTCGACGCCGCTGGTTCCGGCAGCACCGCCCGGATGTCGCGCTCTTCGTGCAATCGTCGAACACACCGTACCGGGCGTCGGTCGCGGGCGCATGGCTGGCGGGCATACCCGTCGTCGTGACCCACCGTACGCTGCCCTGGCCGATTGACGACGTCGGCTCGCGACGTCACTGCTTTGGATTGCTACCGGGGCTCGGTCTCTATCGACGAAGATCGGTGTTCCGCACGCGCTTGACGGCACATCTCGCGCAACGCGTGGTGTTTAACAGCGAAGCGGTCCGTACGGCATACGAGGCGTTCTACGGATACCCGCCTCGAAAGGCGCGCGTCATTCCCAACGCTGTTGCTGAAATAACCGGAAGTCCAACGAGACGGGAGCGCGCGAGTCGTGCGTCCTGGGTCGTCGGTTACGTCGGCCGACTGGGCAAAGAGAAGCGGGTGGACTTGCTGATTCGTGCCGTGGCTGAATCGAAAGGTGAAGCCGATCTGCGCGTTGTCATTTACGGTGATGGCCCTGAACGCGATGCACTGCAGGATCTTGCCGCGGAGCTGGGCATCGCGGACCGCGTGGCGTTCAAGGGCATCACCACTCAAACGGCATCCGTATGGAGAGCGCTGGATCTCTTCGTCATGCCGTCGGACCGCGAATCCTCAAGCAACGCCGTGCTGGAAGCCCAGGCGGCAGGTGTGCCGGTCATTGTGAGCGGCGTCGGCGGCCTGCCGGAGCTGGTGGATCACGGACAGGCAGGCGCGATCTTTCCTTCGGGCGATGCCCGGGCATTGGCCGAAGCGATCTCGACGCTGATCAGGCATCCCGAGCGGTCACGACAACTGGCCGTGGCGGGACACGCACGGGCAATGCACTTCCATGCAGCCGACGTCGTCTCCCGCCAATGGCTGACGCTGTTGGACGATGTATGCACGCGACGCCGCCCGCAAAGCCCTCGCGTGGTGTCTGATTCAATGAGCAAAGCAGCGATGCCCAGGGATGGGCTGCCGATCTCGGCCGGGGGGGATGCATGAGGCCCGGAATCTATCTTGTTTGCGATCCCTGTGTACGCGCTGCACGCGAATCCGTGGCACGCATGGCCTACAACGCCGGACTGCGCTCGGGATCGGAACTGCCCGCCGGGTGTGGGCGCGACTGGGCAGCGCTGGCGGTGCCCCCCGCGGCGGAGACGGCAGGGATCGGCGCGGATATTCACGTCGAGGGGGGTGACGTCCTGATCTGGTCGGGCGAAATCGTACCGCCTGTCGACGCCATGTCAGCCTTCAGGTCGAAGGGAGATGCCCGATCGGATCGCAGTCACGCCTTGCTGCAACAACTTCGCGAGCAGGGTACGGAAAGCCTGGCGGAGGTCGATGGTTCGTTCTGCGGTGCCTGGTACGAAGCGCGGCGTCACCGCTGGACGATCTTCAACGATCGGTTCGGGCAGTTTCCCGTCTTCTGGACGGCGAGTGCGGAACTGCTCACGCTCGCGCCCCACGCGCGCTTGAGTTGGTTGGGCAGTAACGAGCCACTGCAGTACGACGAACGTGGCGTCACCGATCTGCTTCGTACCGGCAACATGGTCGATGATCATACGCTTCTCGAAGGCGTACACTGGCTCAAGCCGGGCCATGTGCTCTACTGGGGTGAGGAAGGTTGTGGCAGTTATGCCTATTGGGATCTCAGCCGACTGCTTTCGCGGAACGCACCGCTGGACAAGCTCAACTTCGCCCTGGACACCTACCGCCACGCCCTGCGGGACACGCTCGAGCGTCACACGAACAGTGACGCGGAGGTCGCCCTGGGCATCAGCGGAGGCATGGATTCCCGCGTCTATCTCGCGACCTGTGATGCCCTGCATCGAACGCCGTCCTGCTTCACAATGGGCTTTCCCTTCAGCGAAGATGTGCGCTACGGCCGGCAAGCCGCCCGCGCTGTAGACGCACAGCACGACTGGATTCCGCTTCGTCCCGAAAGCAGCATCCCCGCATTGGAAAGCGCGATCGTGGACTCTGACGGGCTGCTCACGGCATCGCATCTGTCCGGCGCGTCGGCAGTGCGCGACTATCTCGCGCGGCACACCGGCCGAGTGCTGCTCGATGGCTACTATCACGGGGCCCAGGCGGGGCAGTACATTCCTGCCGATGAGGAGGTTGCCTGGGACGATCCGCCGCACAGCCGCTCATGGGCTCGTCGTTTCCTGCATGCGGGGATCGATCATCACGTTTTACAGACGATGCTCTATCCCGATCTGGCGCGCGACAGCTACCGTCGGTGGAAGACACAGATCAACGACCGTTATCACCGCGCGCCTTTCGAGGATCGGCTTCAGAGGAGCGAGTATACGATCATCGCCGGACGCAGCGGGCGTATTGATGTGCTCGGCACCGCCTTGCTGCGCGATCACGTTCATGTCCGGACACCCGCCTGCGAGAAGTCCATGCTGGCCTGGATGGTGAACACCAGTCCGACACTGCGCCGCGGCAAGCAGTTGTGCATCGAGTACGTCCGACGCCACCACCCCGCCTTGGCACGTGTGCAGCGGGCGAACTCCGGCGGCATGCCCATCGACGATGATCGCTGGCTGCGCGAGAAGTGCTGGCAGCGCGAACGCGTGCATCGCTGGTACGCGGCGGCGCGCTATCCGACGGCGCGACGCTGGGGTCTCCAGAGCGATGCCATGCGCGCGTGGACGTTCCACCACTGGATGCGTTCGGGGCGACTGGACATCCTGCGCGACAAGGATGCTCGCATCCTCCACTGGCTTCGCCCGGAGAGCGTGAACCATCACTGGGAAGAGGCGGTTCGCGATCCGGAAGAGGGGCGGTATCTCTTCGGACCGGCAACCATCGAAGTGGCCCTTCGCAGTCTCGACGAACTGAGCCGCCAACTTCCCGTCGCGCCGGACCAGTTGATCCGGTTCCGTAATCTCCTGCCCGGAACGCCGGCGAGGACCGATAATCGCGTGATGGCGTGATGTGTTGGCCGCTATTATGGGACTTCCTTGATTTCCACGCCTTCTGCCGGGGCTACCTCAACTCCGCCCGGGAAAGACCGATATCAAACAGGAGTGACTGATTATCGGGTGCAGGTGCGCGCCCGAAACGAGGAGACACGCCAGCGATGACCATGAGTGCGATGCCGGATAGGCCCTATGAACCGCTCAGCTACTGGAGCAATCGCTTGAAGGAGGGATCGCGCCTGGCTGCAACCGGTACGCGCCCGTTCGGCGAGGAGTATCAGCGCTATCTCTATCGCCTCAAGGAGCGGTCCATCACACGTATCCTGCGGCCGTACCGGGATCGCATCCAGGACGGACGCGTGCTCAATGTCGGCTGTGGATGGGGTTACTTTGAACCCATGTTCAAACGGATGGGTGCACGGGAAGTCGTAGGTGTCGATTTCGTTGACGAAACGATTCGGGAATTGAAGGCCACCCGGCCCGAATTTGAGTACCACCGCGCGAATATCAGCGAGCCGTGGCCGGTCGCATTGCAGGGGCGAACCTTCGATCTCGTCACTTCCATCGATGTTCTTTATCACATTGTCCATCCGGAGTCGTTCACGCACGCGCTGCGCAATCTCTGTGGTGCGTGTGACCCCGACGGGGGTTTGCTGATGTGGTCCGATGCTCCGCAACGGAAGAACTCCGAAGCGCACCCCCATTGTCGATACCGCACCCGTCAGGACTACCAGCCTGAGCTCGAGAGGCACGGGTTCATCGTTCGCGAAACGATGCCGATGTATCACCTTTTCGACAATTACTGGTCATGGTCCGAGTTCGCGGCAGATCATCCGCGCCTGTGTTACCCCCTGATGTATACCTTCGATTGCTTTTTCGCGCGCTGGGGCGGTCGGCCGGATTCCAACGTGCTCACCCTGGCCTCGCGGGTCGCCGTGGAGGAGGGCGCCACGTGCTGAGCCGAGTACGCCTGGGACTGATCGCCTACGAGTACCCTCCATTGATCGGAGGTATGGGGACGTATGCCTGCGCATTGTCAAGGCATATGCACGACGCCGGCTACGACGTGCATGTCTTCGCCAATGAACAAGCCGAGCCTGTTTCCGACGGCGTGCATGTCCACCCGATCCTGACGACGGACCTCGCCCGCGACTTGCCGCGCTTGAGGCGCTATTCGATGAATCTCTGGCACGCCATTAACTTCGGCTACGCCCCGCTGGCCTGTCTGAAGCGTCCCTTTCTGCTGACCGTGCATGGTACGGATTTCCTCACACCCTGGGTGGGCTGGAAGATGGATCGATGGCCACTGCTCTGGCGCATGAGCGGGATGTTGCAGCGTGAACGATGGCGACGCCTCCTGGCCATTCCCGGGCTGCGATGTGTGGATGACATCATGACGTGCAGTCGGTTCTCCGCGATGCGTTTCCGCGAAGCCTATCCCGCGGGCGGAAGAATCTCCATCATTCCCAACGGTGTCGATGATGCGTTTGACCGGATCTCGAGCACGCAACCCGGTCGACAGCCGCAGCGGGTGCTGACCGTCTGCAATCTGGATACCGCCAATCGCCGCAAGAATGTGGATGGTTGCCTTCAGGCGATGGCGTTGGTGGGTGACAGGTTGAATCTCGAGTACCGGATTGTCGGGGACGGCGCAGATCGTGCCGCTCTCGAACAACTCGCCGGGAAGCTCAATGTCAGCGATCGCGTCACCTTCCTGGGACGGTTGTCGCGTGACGAACTGATCAACGAGTACGCATCGGCGAGCTTGTTCACACTCGTACCGTGCCCGAAGCAGAACGACATTGAAGGATTCGGCATTGTCTACCTCGAAGCAGCCATGTCTGGCGTACCTTCTTTGGCGGGGCGATACGGAGGCGCCGAGGAAGCCGTCGAAGATGGCGTGTCGGGATTCTTTGCGCGAGATGCGAGCCCGGAGTCGATCGCCGATGCGTGGTCCAGGTTCTTCCAAGGAGACATCCGATTTGACGAATCGCGCGTTCGTCTTCATGCACGTGGCTACAGTTGGTCCAAGGTGTTGCGCCGGGTTGAGCAACTCTACGCCCGTCACGTGAATCCACCCGTCCGACGGGAAACCTCCTGTGACGATGCGGAAAGCCCGCTTCACCCGGAGGATTCGAAGCGCAAGCGACAGATGATCGAATGCACGCCCGCGGTCGAAGAGAAGAGATTCACGGCGAAGGCCGCGAACGTGACGGCCCATTCGACATATGCGGCCGATCGGCCTGCCGAAGGGAGGAGCTGGGCATCGTGGGTCACGCAGACTCCGCCTGGACAAATTACAGGCGAGCGCGCCGGTCGGCTTCTGCTGATCAGCTATACCTTTCCACCGACGGGGGGCAGCGGTGTGCAGCGGGCGGCCAAGCTGGTCCGGGATCTGTCATCGCTCGGCTGGGAAATCGAGGTACTGACCGCCGCACACGATCGATTTCCCTGGAGAGATGATTCGTTGCTCGAAGAGATACCACGCTTGGCTCGCGTGCATCGCGTGTGCGGATGGGAGCCCGCGAATGCAGTTCGCGGTCCGGCCCGATGTCTGTCGAAACTTCCACTCGTCCGCCGCAGGGATGCGCGGACACCGGCGGGAACGGATGCCCGCGTTGCCGAGTGCACGGATGCCTCGGTGTCGGGAACGGATGCCCGGAGCATGGTGAACATGGATGGACACCATGCCGTGAGCACGGAGGCTCGCGATGCTGTCGGAACGGATGCCTCAGCCCTCCCGTTCGCCGGAACACACCCCGGCAGCCGACACGGACGTCGGCTGCTCCGGTGGATGGAGGACGGTCTATACTGGCGACTCTGCGCGCTGACACGACGGCTCGGATGGGGGCAGGGCGAATCGCTGTGGATCGGCCCCGCCACGCGCGCCGCGCTTCGTATGCATCGCCGGGCGCCATTCGATGCGGTGATCTCCACCGGCCCGCCACACTTCGTGCATCACGTGGCGAGGCGATTCACCCGGACAACCGGTGTCCCATGGCTGGCGGATCTGCGTGACCCGCTGGTAAGTGACTTCGAGCGTCAGCCCCAAAAGTCGCTGCACATCCGGCGGATGCGACATCTCGAAGGCGACATCATGAACCTGGCCGATGCCGTCGTGACGACCTGCCCGGCCCTGGCCGACGCGTATCGACACAAGTATCCGCAGCGTGACGGCGATTCCATCACGCCGATCATGAACGGCTTCGACAAACGTGACCTGGCGCCTCTCGTGAAGAGTGGCGAGAACACACGTGGCACAGACGTATGCACATTCATGATCGCCGGGGCGATGTACGGCCGGCGGACGCTGGCGAATCTGGTCGAACCGCTGCAAAGGGTATTGATGCGACGGCCGGAGCTGACTGATCGCGTGAAGCTCGTGATGGCGGGGACACTCGATCAGGAGCAGCGCGCTTATTGGGAGCAACAACGACCTGATTTCCTGGAACTCCCCGGCTACCTCGACCATACCACCGCACTGCGGCGACTTCTTCAGGCCCACTGCGCCGTCGTAATCGTGCCCGAGTGCCACCATGGGCGGCTCAGCATCCCCGGTAAGACGTTCGAACTGCTCGCCTTGCCCGTGCATCTGCTGGCCTTGGTGCCGCCGGGTAGCGACACGGACATGCTGGTCCGCGAACACGCGGGCGTCACGACGCAACCCTTCGAAAACCCCGAAGCGATTGAACGCGCGATGGAAGCAATCATCGATGCCACCTTCGCCGGCACGCTCGACACGCAGCGCGACTGGTCCAAGCTCGATGCCCTGGAACGCAGAGAAACGGCGGTACACTTCGACCGCGTTCTGAAACGAATCACGTCAGCCCCTGCAGCATGCCCTTCCCACGAACATGTCGACGCGGAAGCGTCCACGGTGCGGAAAGTGGGTGTGGCATGAGTCGTCGCTTTCGCAAGCTGACCTTTCTCAGCGACGCGCCTCACTTCGGCGGGGCGGAACGGTACATCGTGGACATGGCTAGTGCCGCCGCGCGAAGAGGCATCGAGCCGCACATTCACTGGATGCCGCTGCCGAACGGTGACACTGAGGTGTTCACACCTTCGCGCGCCGGGACCACACGCGTTACACGGTCTTCCACGGGGCAGACCCGTACCTGGTGGGGCATGATCCGCGCCATGCGTCGCATGCTGCAGAACGAGAAACCGGATGGTCTCGTGATCAATGCCGCAGGACGCCCGCGCTTCTGGCTCACGCCATGGGTCGCGCAGATGGCAAAGGTACCTTGCGTCTGGGTTCACCAGATGGTCGACGCCCAGGATCCTCGACGTCTCACGCCGAAATGGCTGGGCGGCTGCATGGAAGGTCCGCAGCTCTGGCGTATTCCGCAAACGGCGCGGCATCGTCTCGCTGCCACGGCCGCCACGCACCTGATCACGCTCAACGCCGAGGATCGCGAGCGGATCATCCGCCGTCAATGCGTTCAACGCAACCGCATCCACGTCGTGCCGCATGGTGTGGATACGCGACGCTTCGTCGAAGATGAAGATCTTCGTCATGCGACGCGCCGCGCCTGGTGGGGCGAGGATCATCGGTCGGAAACATCCTTCGTCGTCGGCACGGCGGGGCGATTGGTGACCGGCAAGCGCGTTGATCTCCTGATCCAAGCCGCCGCCATCCTGCGCGATCGTGATGTGAACGTGCGATGCGTCATTGCCGGCCGGGGCCCGGAACGGGAAGCACTCGAACGGCGGGTCCAAAAGGCAGCCCTGCAGTCTCGCGTCACTTTCGTGGACTTCGTGGAGGAGATGCCCGCGTTTCATAACGCCCTCGACGCCTTCGTGCTCTGCAGCGAGACGGAGTCGTTCGGCCTGGTGCTGTCCGAGGCGATGGCGTGCCGCCGGCCGGTCGTGGCCACACCCACAGCCGGGGCACTGCATCAGATCCGTCACGGGAGCAACGGGATCCTGCTCGAAGGGTTCGAACCGAGCGAACTGGCGGATGCCCTGCAGCGCCTCAGCAAGGATTCCAACCGTCGACACGCGATGGGGGAGCGGGGACGTCGCCTTGTCGAGCAGTGCTTCAGCATCGAACTCACCCTGGATCGCACGCTGAACGCACTCTGCCCGGATCACGTCATGCGCTACCGACAGAACGCGCCGCGCGTTCCGTATCCGGCGGAGGCTGCGCCGTGGCTGGGGGAGGATGCGGCATGACCCGGTTACTTGTTCCACTACCGTACGACGTGTCGCAACTGGCTCACGGACGCCACCTGCGCGTGGTGAACCTTCTGTGTGCGTTGAAGAAGAGCTGCGATATCACATGCCTGGTGCCGGATGCATCGTTGTACGAGCGGGCAGTCTCGGTGCTTGATGGCATCACGATTCGCGATGCTTCGCAATGCGATGACGGCACCGCTCCAGAACTTCCGGTCAGCGGTCTGGCGCATCGAGCATTGAGATTCTTCAGTCATCACCCGCAGCTCGAGAGGGCGATGCAGCTCGAGGCCGATGACTGCGATGCGGCACTCGCTTTCGATTTGCCGGCGCTGGCACCGATCCTGGCAGCGAAAGCGGCCCATCCGGAGCTATTCATTCTGTTTGACGCCATCGACGATCCCTGGCTGACCTGGAAAGGCCAGTCGATCCGGCAACGCTGTACACTCACCGGCTTGAAAACCGCCGCCATGCTTCGCGTGCTCCGGCAAAGACATCTTCGGATGGCAGACCTCTGTATGGCGGTCGCTCCACAGGACGCTGCTTCGCTCTCGAAAGCTCTCGCAAGAGAGGTTGCCGTCGTTCCGAACGGGATTCATCTTCCGCCCACCACGCCGAACGCGCCGCGCGAGCCTCTTGTCGTGTTCACGGGGGCGATGAGCTTTCCGCCGAATATTGCGGCGGCACAGCACTTCGCACGACGTATCTGGCCGCGCGTGCTGACGAACCTGACATCGAGCACACGGAACATCCGGCCGCGGCTCGCGATTGTCGGCGCCGATCCCGTTCCGTCGGTCCGCGCTTTGGCTGACCGGGAAGGGGTGGAGGTGACCGGCCGGGTCGAGGATCTGCACGCCTGGCTGCGTCGCGCTCGCGTGGCCGTCGCGCCGATGGTGAGCGGCTCAGGCATGAAGAACAAGATCCTGGAGGCCTGCGCCAACGGATGCCCCGTGGTCAGCACGTCGCACGGCGTGGGCGGACTTCCCACCGGAGCATCGGCGGGGATTCTTGTGGCGGACGAACCGGCCGAATTCGCTCTTCGCGTCGCTGATCTGCTGACGAACGGCGAGCGCGCGGAGCAACTCGGTCGTGCGGCCGCCGTCATGGTCGCGGAACGTTACACCTGGCGAGCCGCCGCAGACAAGCTCGAAGCGGCCCTGAATCGAACGCTCGGATCGCGCCGCCGAGATGGCGCTTGCGATGTCCCCGCGGAGGATGCCGTCGCGACGCATGCCGACCGCGAATCGAATCGGAAGGAGGCCTTGATCCATGCCGTTTCGTAGTATCGGATTCCTGCTCTACTTCTTCGGCAGCAGTCTCGGCACGCTCGTGTACCCCATTGTCGGTGTCGTCTGCTACATCATCCTCTATCACGTGTTTCCCCAGACCACCTGGTGGGGCATGCGCCTGAACTTCCTCGGCCTGCGTTACTCGTTCATCATCGGCGTCTGCCTGATCATCGGGATGTTTCTCAACGCCAACAAATTGCGTTTCGGGAAGTCCGCGCTGCATCCTGTGGAACTCAGCCTGATCTTCGTGCTGATCACGATGATCCTCTCCGGCTACATGGGGCTTGGATGGACGCACCATTCCTGGGTGCTTCTCGACAAGATGGCGAAGGTCTTCCTGTTCACGTTCATGCTCTCTCACGTGGCGACGGATCGGCGCAACCTCTGGATCGTGGTCCTGACGCTCGTCATGATGGCGTGGTATCTCGGTCACGAAGCGCACATCGCCCCGCGTGGGTCGTTCGCCAAGGGGCGTCTGAACGGTATCGGTGGACCGGACTTCCGCGAATCCTCGAGTCTCGCCATCCATCTCGTCGCTCTGCTCCCGTTTATCGCCGTGGCGTTTCTTCAGCGCCCGCTCTGGATCAAGATCTGCGCCTTCCTTGCCGGGGGCTACGCAGTGAATGCCATTCTGCTGTGTCGTGCGCGATCCGCGTTCCTGGCGGCGATGGTCGCCGGTGTGATGGCCGTCTGGTACGGCCCGCGACGCTATCGCCGGTGGATTATTTTCGTCCTGATTCTCGGCACGATCGGCGGCATCACGCTCAGCGACGACTGGTTCTGGAAGCGGATGGTCACCATTTTCACGTCGGCGGAGGAACGGGACGAGTCCGCCCAGAGCCGGCTCATCATCTGGTCGGCCTCATGGGAGATGATCCAGGAGCATCCGTTCGGCGTCGGCATCGGTCGGTTCCAGGATCACATTCAGCGCTACAACCCGGATCTCATTCTGACACGGCGCGACGCGCACAACTCGTTCATTCTCTGCCTGGCCGAAACCGGCTGGCTGGGACTGGCGGCGTTTCTTGCCTCGCTGCTGGTGTCATGGCTGACGCTCATACACGTGCAGCGCACCGCCATGCGGCGACTGTCGGAGCCGGACTTCTATCTGATGCTCGTGTTCGCGACACGGCTGGCGTTGATCACCTACCTCGTCTCGGGGGTGTTCGTCAGCCGGTACTACGCCGAGGGGTTCTGGTGGTTTGTGATTCTCCCGGTCTGCCTGGCCCGATGTGTCGAGAACGAGGCCCGGGACGAGGCCGTCGAGGTCGAAGCTCTTCGCAACGAACTGCAGCATCGTGCGCGAGAGGGCAACGTGCCCCAGTGGATCACGTGAGTCGGGGCGTCTCGAGTAGGGAGTTGAGAGTGTCGCAAGAGCTATGCCATCCCGGGAAACCTGCGGATCGCTCGACGCTGATCCGCCGCGTGAATCAGCTCTACCATGAGCGGGTCCACGCGCGCTTCGATCGGGATCACCACCATCGCCATCGCGCCGAGCGTCCGTTCTGGAATCACGTCGTGCGTATCGCGTTGGAGAGACCTTCGGGCGAAGACGCTGCACCGATGACAGGACGACGAATTCTCGATCTGGGATGCGGAACCGGCTTCGTCACGCGCGCCTTGCTGCCCGCGCTGCGTCCGGGGGATCTACTGGTGGCGATGGATCTCGGATGTGCGCCGTTGCAGGCAGCGGTGAAATCGGAACGGAAGTCGCGGCCATTCGTGCCTGCACCTTGTGCGGCGGATGCACAGCAGATTCCCCTGGCCGACGCCTCGATCGATCTCGTGGCGATGAATGCCTCGTTGCATCATTTGCCTGCACCGCTGGATGCCCTGCGCGAAATCGACCGCGTGCTGAAACCCGGCGGTTTCTTCGCTCTCGGCCATGAACCCAATCGACATCACTTCGAATCGCCTAGGGCGTCGCGCACGGCCATGGCGTTTACGCGTGCCTGCTGGTATGCCGGACCGAAACAGAACCTGCGCCGTATCAAGAGCTTCGTATGGGGGCATGCCGGTCGGATCCGTCACGACGGCGACGGCGACGATGTGTTGGCCGCCGGCATCAATGGACATCTGCTCAGCGACGGCCTGATTCATGAACCGCTGAGCACATCGCAGATGCTCGATCTGGTCGATCCGCATGCCCGCGGTGCCGAAGAGGCGCCCGGGTTCCATCCCCAGGAGTTGTTGAACAGCGTCATGGCCGGCTATGCGCCGGTACATCGTTGCACGTCGGATTATCTCGGTGAATGTGCGCGGCGCTGGCCGGTGCTGCGCTGGGCGGCGGACACCGTGATGGGTGCATTGAGTCCGCAATGCGGTTCGCTATTCAGTTGGGTCATTCGCAAGCCTGATCGATCAGGGGGGAGCGACGCATGAGCGTAACCGCAGCCCCGCACACTGGAGCGTCATCGGCACGGCAACATACCGCGCCGGAGAAGATATCGGGCCGCCATGAGGCGCGCGCCTGTCGCGTGCTGCATGTCGTCCCGTCCCTCCATCCGGGAGGCATGGAACGGGCCATGCTTCGACTGGTCGGTCGCATGAAAACGCTGGCGGCATCGGAGACGGACCCGCAGGAGCATGCTTTCGCGGTCCTTCAGGATAGCGACGAAGAGCTGATTGACGCCGCCAGGGCATGGGGGCCGGTTCACCGTCTCTCTGAGGCGGTATCGGGCCGACGAGTACCCCATTCGCGGTGGCTCTACCGCCGGGTCCTGGACGTTGTCGAGGCCGAAAGTCCTGACGTGGTGCATGCGCGCACCACTGCCGTCTGGATGGACGCCGCGCTGGCGGTGCGACGGTTACGCCCGAGTCAACGGCCACGTCTCTTGCTCAGCTTCCACGGGCAGACCTCGGCGATATCTCCGTCCATCTGGCGCCGCATGCGCGACACCCCGAAACGATGGGCGGCCCGACAGGCCGACGCGGTTCTGGCGGTCTCCGCGCACATCGCCGATACGCTGGAATCCGACTGGCAGGTGCCCGGAGATCGTATTCAGATCATTCCCAACGGCGTTGATGTTCAGGTCTTCCGGCCCGCCGCAAGCAGCAGGGAGCGCAACCGGTTGCGTGAGCAACTCGGCATTCCCCTCGGTGCTCGCGCGGTGCTCTGCGTTGCCAATCTCGTCCCGGTGAAAAATCACAGCCTGCTGATCCGCGCGTTCCGCGAAGTGGCGGATCGCGACCCGAACATGCACCTGTATCTCCTCGGGCAGGGCGGATGCGAGCAGGCTTTGCGTTATCTCGCGCGCGATCCGCGTCCGAGCGGGCGGCATCAGCGCATTCACTTCATGGGCAACCGCCGCGATGTGCCGGAGTGGTATCGCGCGGTCGATCTCTTCGCACTGCCCAGCCTCTACGAGGGGTGCAGTAACGCGACACTGGAGGCCATGGCGTCGGGGTTGCCCGTACTGGTGTCCGACGTGGCGGGCCATCGTGAGCTCGTGATGGACGATCACCAGGGCCTGCTGCTCTCGGTGACCGATGCGCGCGAGTGGGCTTCCGCCATGACGCAGTGTCTCGAGGATCCCGGGTATGCGGCTCGGCTGGGCGATCAGGCCCGGCGGGAGGCACTCCGCAGCTACACGCTCGACCGGGCGGCACGAGAGTACGCTCGGCTCTATGCCGAACTGGCCGGACATCCGACGCGGGAGGGGGATCGCTCATGTGCGGAATAGCCGGGTACGTCTGTCATGATGGTCTGCCCGACGCGTATCGACGGCTGGGCCGGAGGATGGTGTCCACGCTGCGCCATCGCGGCCCCGACGATCTCGATGATGTCCATGATCGCTATGCCACGCTCGGGCACGCGCGACTCAGTATTGTCGATCTTGATGCCGGCAGGCAGCCGCTGACCAACGAGACGGGGTCACTTCACCTCATCGCCAACGGCGAAATCTACAACTACCGTACATTGCGAGAAGATCTGATCGCGCGCGGACATCGCTTTCGCACGAACAGCGACTGCGAAGTCATCCTCCACCTGTACGAAGAGCACGGCATGGATTTCGTCGGGTATCTCAACGGCATGTTCGCCATCGCGCTGTGGGATGCCGCTCAACGCAAGCTGATCCTCGTGCGTGATCGTCTCGGCATCAAGCCGCTCTATTACTCCGCCAGGGGACGTGAGATTCGATTCGGCTCGGAGTTGAAGGCGATCCTCGCGGATCCGCGTGTATCAGCGGAGATCGATGCCGAAGCGATCGTGGATTACCTGACCTTCGGTCATGTGCCCGCGCCGCGGAGCATCTATCGCCAGATTCGCAAGCTCGAACCGGGCCACATGCTGATCGCCACCGAAGCGGGTGCTGCGCTTCATCGCTACTGGGAGATGCCGACTGATCGCGACGGGGTCGAGGAGGACTGGGATCAGGACGCCACACGTCTCCATCGGATGAGTGAAGCGTTCGAAGCGCTGCTTGAAGATGCGGTCCGGTTGCGCTTGATGGCGGATGTTCCGCTCGGCGCGTTTCTCTCCGGCGGCGTGGATTCCACAGCCGTCGTGGCCGCCATGACCCGCGCGCACGCCGGGAGCGTGTTGACGCATACGGTGGGTTTCAACGACGCAGGGTTCGATGAGCGCGACCCGGCGCGGACCGTAGCACGCCTGCTCGGGACGGATCATCGCGAACTCTCGGTCACACCGGATGCGGTCGGCACGGCACAGTTGCTGGCGAAACATTTTGACGAGCCTTTTGCGGATTCGTCCGCCATTCCGACATACTACCTGTCGAAGGCAGCGCGTGAACGTGTCACCGTTGCTCTGGCAGGGGATGGCGGCGATGAGATGCTGGCCGGTTACCGCCGTTACCGCTTCGACATGGCTGAGCATCAGATGCGCACGCTCGCGCCGAGCTGGCTTCGCCGCTCCACCTGTGGCGTGGCGGGGTGGTTGTACCCCAAGGCGGACTGGCTGCCGCGTCCGCTGCGCGCCAAGCGTACGCTGCAGAACATCGCCTGCGACGACGTCACCGGTCACATGCGAAGCGTGGCGATCCAGGCGGGCACCCTGCCAGACCAATGGTTGCACTCGGATCGCCGGGAAGGGCTCAGAGAATACGATCCGTTCCTGCACGCGCGCACCCTCTTTGCCCGCTACCCGTCGCAACATCTGCTGAACCGCCTGCTGTACCTCGATATGAAAACGCTCATGGTCGATGACATCCTCACCAAGGTGGATCGCATGAGCATGGCGGTCGGCCTCGAGGTACGCGTGCCTCTGCTGGATCACCGAATCGTCGAGCTGGCGTCGCGCATGCCGCCGACGCTCAAGCTGGACGGGTCGGTCGGCAAGGTCGTCCTTCGGAAGGCCCTGGGGCGCCGATTGAACGATGAGATCGCCCGCCGCCCGAAGCGCGGATTCGATGTGCCCATGGATCCATGGTTCCGCGGGCCGCTTCGTGAAATGGCCAACGATCTTCTCGGCTGTCGATCCTCGTGGCATCGGGAATGGATTCGCCCGGAGGTGGCGGAGTCGCTGTTGAACGCGCATCAAAAGGGAACCGGCCAGCACGGACATGAACTGTGGACGTTGCTTTCGCTCGAGCTGTGGGCGCGCACGGTCAAGGATCGTGCCACGGATGCGTCTCAACCTGTCTCCTCCACGGATCGGATCACGACACCGGCAGAGCAATCAGCAGACCGCCATGAACCCGTGACGGCAGGACGATAAGCGGCTTACGGAGAACGGAAACGGCATGCATGTGTTGACGACGAGCTTGTGTTACCCCTCGGCCACCCATCCGGATCAGGGTGTGTTCATCCAGCGCCGCGCCCGCGCCGTGAACGAACTTCCCGCCACGCGCGTCGATGTGATTTCTCCTCAGCCATGCTGTCCCCTGCTTCGACCAAAGTCTCCGCTGAGAAGTGTGACGGAACCACTGCCGACGGTCTACCCACGGATGTTCAGCGCGCCACTGCTCAGCCGCGTGGCGGACGGATGGTGCTATGCCCGGGCACTCGAGCGCGCCGTTCGAACGCAGGAGTCCTTGCGCGCGGCGCGTCCCGATCTGCTGGATGCCCATTTCGTATATCCGGATGGCGTGGGCGCCTGGCTCGCGGGCAGGCGGCTTCATCTTCCGGTTTGCGTGACTGTTCGCGGAAAGATCGTCTCACTCTCGCGTCGCACCCTGCGGCGCTGGCAGATCCAGCACATGCTGCGGGGAGTCGAGGCGCGCATGGCGGTCAGCCGATCGCTCGAAGGCTGGGTGCATCGGGTAGCGGGCAGCGATCTCGTGGTTGATGTCATTCCCAACGGGATCGACACCCGCGCGTTCCATCTCGTTCATCGTGATGAAGCCCGGGCCGCCATTGGATGGCCGACGGATGCGCGTTACATTCTCGCCGTGGGACACCTTCAGCATCTCAAAGGTTTTGACCGGCTGGTGCGGATATGGAGCGAAGTGCGCGATGCGCTGGGCGATGCCCGTCTCATGCTCGTGGGCAGCGAACGCGGCGAACACGCCTTCGCCAGGCAGTTACGGGATGACATCCATCGCGTGAATCAGGATGCGGGCAAGCGCGTGATCGATTATGCGGGTGTCGTGCCGCCAGGCGTACTCAACGTCATGTACAACGCCGCCGATATCTCCGTGGTTGCATCGCGCTCCGAGGGCTGGTGCAACGCCATCAGTGAGTCGCTGGCAGTGGGGACGCCGGTCGTGGCTACGGACGTGGGTGGAAATGCCGAGCAACTCTGCTCGACGGAACTCGGGCGACTGGTTCCCAACGGAAACGAGCGCGCCTTGGCGTCCGCGATTGTCGAAGCGGTAGCCTACCCGTGGAATCGCGTGCTCATATCGGCTCATGGTTCCGCGCGTCGCTGGTCGCACGTGGCCGAAGAGGTCATGGCGGTCTATCGCCGTACGGTGGAGCAGTGGGTGATCCGCGCCGAGCCCGATCGCCGAAGAATGCGCGAAGCGCGCCGCCGCCTGGCCGACGACATCGCCACGGCGCCCTGGCAGGAGGCGTCGTCATGAACCGGTGGGTGGCGGGGCAGGTAATCTGGCCATGGACGGAGCGGCTGCGCGGGCGCGACACGATGCGCCGCCTGTGTTGCCTGCTGCGGACCGACACCGCCTCGGCGGATGAACTGCATCACTTGCAGAATACAAAACTTCGAATGCTGTTGAAACTGGCGGAGGAACACTGCCCGTTCTACGCGCGTCGTTTTCGCGACGCGAACCTCGATCCGCGTGATCCGCACCTGACCCTCGAATCTCTCCGCGCATTGCCGACGCTGAGGCGTGACGACATCCGTGAGAATCTTGACGAACTCACCTGGTCCTCGGCGCAGCCCGCTCCGGCCGGACCACCGGTTCCACATCATACCGGCGGTTCCACGGGCGAACCGTTAAAGTTCCACATCGACCGGGCGCGCCAGTCCGCCGATTGGGCCGCCCGCTTTCGCGCACGATCCTGGTGGCGCGTGCAGCCCGGCGATCCCGAGATGCTCTTCTGGGGTACGCCGTTCAAGTACGGCTTGGTCGAACGGTTGCGCCGCGTTCGGGATGGACTGCTCAATCAGCACATCTTCAGTGCCTTCGAGATGAACGAGCAGCGCGTCCATGCGTATCTCCGGCGGATGGCGCAGATCGGACCGCGCTGCATTTACGGCTATGCAACGAGCGTCGCACTCATCGCGCGCCACGCGCGCGAACGCGGGTTCCCGAACATTCAGCATGCCACGCGACGACTGCGTGCGGTGTTCGTGACGGGGGAAACGTTGCTTGACCAGGACCGCGCATTGATCGCCACGACATTCGGCGTACCGGTGGTCAATGAATACGGCGCGCGCGACGCCGGATTGATGGCGCTGCAATGCCCGCAAGGTACACTGCACGTGCCGCAGGAAAACGTCGTCGTCGAGATCCTTGACACGCATTCCGATCGCCCCGCCGCACCGGGCGAGTTGGGCGAAGTGACGGTAACCTATCTCGAAAACTTCGCCATGCCCTTCATCCGCTATCGCGTGGGGGATCTCAGTCGGCAGGGGGTGCACTTGTCGAAGCCCTGCGCGTGTGGCCGATCGCACATGAGGCTCGATGATCTGCATGGGCGCGTGACCGATCAGATCGTGACGCGGCAGGGGGATCGCATGACGCGCATGCATGCGTTATCACTGATCTACGTGCTGCGCGAGGTGGAAGGCATTCGACAGTTTCGTGTTATCCAGAACACGATCGATTCACTCGATGTCGAGCTCGTGGCGGGAGACGCGTTTACACCTCAGCGGGAGCGCGGCCTGGTGGCGGCACTGCAAGAACGGCTCGGGCCGCACGTCGACATTCATATCCATCGGACCCGCGCTATTCCTGCGAGCCGTTCGGGCAAGCACGCCTGTGTGGTCTCGCACGTCGCCTGACAATCTCCACTCGATTTCAGGCATTGTTCCCCGTGAAGTGGAGTCGACTGATGATCTCCGGAGCGCACCAGCGCACAGAGATCGGGGGCAAGCAAACCAGTGACGTTGTGAAAAGAGCAGGCGTTACCAGCGCAGATCGCGATTGGGAACCACGATGAGCGACCGTTCGCGGTTCTCGAGTGCCCGGTCACGCCACAAACTCGGCTGGGTTGTGGCCGGGGGCCGGTCGCGCGTGATCAGATCGGCGACGCAACGCCGGGCTTGAAGCTCGAATCGACGAGCCGCGAGATACTGCGGATCGCGATGCCGGAGATCCTCTTTGAAGCGGTCACGGTGTGGAGGCTCGTAGTTCTCCGGGCTCGCCTGGGCTCGAATGCAGGCAACCGGGCGGCCCGTGCCGGTGTCGAGAATAACGCCGGAATAGGCGGAATCGTAGGGGGTCGACCGACTTGGACCGTAGAGCAGGCAAAGCGTGGCATTCAGATTCCGCGCGACCGTGTTGATCTCATCATGGGTCGCTTCCGGCCATGTCAACGCGGCGGCATCGAGCACGATGACTTCGCGGATCGGTGCCATGCGCGTGAACAAGGCATTCCAGTGGGTGGCTTCCTCTTCCTTGATCGTTTCCACACGCCATCGCGTGCGATCGCCGTCATCAGTGATGCGAACCGGGCCGGGAGGCGTCAGCCGCGCCACAGCGATCGCACACGGAAACCGCCCGACCGTCGGTTCGGACTGCACGATCGTGTATCCCGTCTCGGACATGGAGTCGAGTTGGGCATCGATCTCTCCGGCGGGCATGGCCGGACCGGTATCGTAGACGAGAGCCTTTTTCTTCGGCCCGCATCCGGTCATGGCAATGACGGCAAGGCTGAACACGATCAGACACGAGAGTCGCAGCAAGTGTGTAGACATCGGCATTATCGATTCCCCGATCATCGGCCGGCGAAGCCGCATCGTGTGTAGAGGACATCCATATGCCATTTATCGGCATCTCGTCCGGTCGATTCAGCTACTTCGGTCGAGGGTTCCACGTTTTATGGGATGGGCCGGCCGTCGAGGTCGCCAGCGTCCCATAATGCAGGCTTGTTCACCAGACAAGAGGCGTGTTTTAACAATCCCTGCGTAACATAACTTACCCCTCCCACGTCCCGCGCCGATAACACCCATGGACTGACCAGGAGACCCGATGGTGGGGTTTGATTCCACATCACGCAGCGCTGCATTGCAGCCTAAGCCACTTACGCCGGCCGAGCAGAGACGCGGCCGATTGCGTCTGGTACCCGATCTGCAAGCGCGCACCTCAACCCGCTGGAACTGGATCGGCTCGATCGGTGGGACGTTGCTCGAAATGCCCTGGCCGATCTGGGGCGTGATCGATCTGATCCTGCTGACGGCGGGGATCTTCTTCGGGTACGAATTCTACGTCTGGCGACTGAAAGCCGAGTGGATCCAGTTCAGTTGGCTGCAGACCTGCTTTGTGGCCGCCCCCGCCTTCCTGATGGCGGGACTGGTCTTCGGGCTTTACGAGCAGCAGACGCTGCTTCGGCGCTCCCGCGCGGTGGCCCGTTCGATACTGACCACGCTCGCGACCCTGGCGATCACGTACCTGGTGATTTATTTCTTCATGTACTCGACGCAGAGCCGGCGCGTGCTCTTCCTCGCGGGGGCGGTCTATCTCCTCGCGGGTCCCTCCTTGAGACTCCTCGTCTGCTGGTGTCTGAACAGCTCGAACCGCCGCTTCCTCATCGTCGGAACCGATCGCAAATCGCGGCTCTCGCCGGACGGCCTGGGCGACGGGCTTTCCCGTCGTTACAAGCTGGTCGGCTACATCGCCACCGATCCCATCGAAATGGGACGGCCGATCAACAACAGCCGCGTCATCGGCACGCTGGACGATATCGAGCGCATCTGCCTGGAGCACGACGTGCACGAGGTCGTGGTCGGTCCCGGTCCGGCCAAACATCCGCACACCATAGATCGCTCACTCGCCTGTCTCAAGCTGGGCTGCCGCGTGACCAACCTGTCCACGTTCTACGAGCAGGTGCTCTCCGAGGTTCCCCTGGCCCATCTGGAGCCGCAGTGGTTTCTCTTCGCGGATCTCAAGCATTACCGCGAGGCGCAGTTGATCATGAAGCGGCTGTTCGACAGCACGTGCGCGATCATCGGCCTGGTACTGACATTGCCGTTCTGGCCTCTGGTGGCGTTGCTCATCAAGCTCGACAGTCACGGTCCCGTCTTCTATTCCCAGCGCCGGGTCGGCCTGAACGGCAAAGTTTTCAAGATCTTCAAGTTTCGCACCATGGTCCAGGATGCGGAAGCCGCCGGCCACAGCTGGGCGGTGCGGAATGATCCGCGCATCACGCGCCTCGGGTGGTATCTGCGCAAGTCGCGCATCGACGAACTGCCGCAGTTGTGGAATATTCTGATCGGTCAGATGTCCGTGGTCGGACCGCGCCCGGAGCGCCCGGAGTTTGTCGAGGAGCTGGCCGGCACCATCCGGTTTTACAACGAACGTCATCTCATCAAGCCGGGATTGACCGGCTGGGCTCAGATCAACTATCCCTACGGCGCGAGCGTCGACGATGCCCGCCGCAAGCTCCAGCTCGATCTCTGGTACATCAAGCACATGTCCCTGGAGCAGGACCTCGCCATCCTGTTGCGGACCATCGGGACCGTCTGCCTGGGTTCGCGGTAGCGCTGTTCGAGACAGCAAGAGCAATGATCTTCGGTGAGGTCGACGCATGTCATCTTCAATGCTCATGGCCGGGAGCAGACGCAGCTTCGAGTTTTTCAACGGGCTCTGGGAGGGCGATCCCGGCGCCTGGACGACGCTGGGGATCATTGTCGCCATCATCATCGGATTGGCGGTTGCCGAAAAGGTCTTCGGCTTCAAGATCCCCACCAGGAAGGAACGTCACCGGGCAGGCGAACGCAAGTTCGTGCTTTTCAAGTACGAGCGCGACTGACCCCGACATCCATCCGGTTCTTCGAGGGAGCTTGCCCCAGGCCGAATCTTGACGCGCTTATCGGACGACCCCGACCTGATGAGAAATGAACTCCGTCCACTTCGTTGCCGATAACTTCTTACGGATCTGCGACGGACGGAGTACGATTCATGAACCGAAACAAGCCGCTCTTGTTGATCACGATCTCCGGTGGGGGATGGTACAACGAATGCTGCAGGGTTGTGGATCGCCTGCCGGCGGACCGCTTCCGCATTGCTTATGTGTACGGATACCACGCACTGGACTACGCCGGTGAAACGCTGCCCATGCCCAAGCCCGGCGATCGCTACGGCATGTACTATTATCTCGGTCCGACGCGGAAGCAGCGGGGCCGGATGCTCGCCAACCTGTGGCGAGTCACGCGCAGCGTCTATGAAGCGTATGGTCTGCTGAGGCAGGTGCGTCCCGAGGCGGTACTCGCCATCGGCAACAGCATGGCGGTCCCGCTGGGGATCGCCTGCCGGTTGCTCGGTATCCGCTGCATCTTCCTCGAGTCGATCACGAGGGCGCACCGGCCGTCCCTGACCGCCCGGATTCTCGACCGGATGAAGCTCGCGTCAAAGCTCTATGTGCAGTGGCCGGGCCTCCAGTCGCGGTTGCGTCACGCCACGTACGCGGGAGGAGTCCTGTGATCGTCGTCACCGTGGGAACACAGCATTTCGACGAGTTGATCCTCGAGGTCGATCGCCTCGCGGGCAGCGGCGTGATCGACGAGCGCGTGGTGGCCCAGGTCGGCACCTCCACCGTCACCCCGCAACACATCGAGCACTTTGCCTTCGATCCCAGCCCGAGCGATCACATTCGCCACATGGCGCGCGACGCCCGGCTGATCATCTCCCATGCCGGGACGGGCTCGCTCTGTGAGTTGATCGACCTGGGCAAACCCTTCATCGCCGTGGTCAACGATACGAAAGCCGAGAACCACCAGCTCGAGTTCTGCGAAGCGTTGTCGGAGCGTTACGACTTCTGCTGGGTCAGCTCGCCGAAGGAACTGGGCAAGGCGCTGCCGCAAGCCAGGCCCGCCACGCCGAAAGGAAGGGATACGCTGGACCGACTCGTCGACGACCTCTGCGCCTACCTGGAGTGTGGGGCATGATCCGGAACGACGGAGTGCGTGGCCTCGCCCACCGAGGCCATGGCAACCCAGGATGAAACCATGAAGCGCCGGCTCTCCGAATTCCTGCCCCGATGCCTCAACCGCCTGCGCAAGGAGATCATCTTCACACGTCTCGGGAGGCCGACACGCGTCCTGTCCGGACCTTTCAAGGGCATGCGCTACATCTTTCGCAATGTCGGGTCGGCGCTGCACCCCAAGATCCTCGGTGTTTACGAAAAGGAATTGAGCGCGAGTATCGAGCGTCTCCTCGATCTCCCGTGCGATCGGCTGGTGAACATCGGTTCCGCCGAGGGATACTACGCCATCGGCTTCGCCCGGCGCCATGCCTGCCCGGACATCGTCTGTGTCGATCGCAAGCCCGAAGCGCATCGCTATGCGCAATCCCTCGCCAAGCTCAACGGTGTCGAGTCGCGGCTGCGCTATCTTACCTCGATCGAAGTCCAGGATTTTGAGGCTCTGCTCGAAGATGCGGCGCACCCGTTGCTGATCGTCGATTGCGAAGGCTACGAATTCCAGCTGCTCGACCCCGTCCGCGCTCCGGTTCTGAACCGTTGCCGTATGCTGGTCGAGATGCATCCCTACAATGGACTCGGTGATCTCGATGAGTTTCTGAGCCGCTTTGAGAGCAGCCATCACGTCGAGGTCATCCGTGCCGAACCGCGCATCGGCCGCGATTCCCCGGCGGGGGTGAAGCTCTCCGATCGGCAGGCCGCCATCCTCATGAACGAGGGCCGGCCCCCCGGCATGACCTGGCTGATGATGACACCGCTTGGTGACGGATGTTCGTCAGGCCCCGGCGATGCGACCTCCCGGATGGCCCCGCAGTATTGTGAAGAGTTCACAGCGTCTCTCGCTCCGTCGGGGGCATGAAGCTCCGCAGAACACCTCCTGAAGCCGATCTCCCTTAGTTTTTTCTAAGATCCTCTTGCCGATTCGCGTGCCGGCCTTATAATTTATATGTAGATAGTGTCGTATATATGTCTATTACTAGGTATAGTTCGGGCCGGAAACGAATGAAGCGGTTCAACAAAGCAGGCTGGTTCCGAGTCAGGCCACTGATCCTGATGGCGCAGCGTATCGCCCCTCGACATCCAGGGTGGCGAAGGCGTGCGCGGCTTCGCCTTCGTGTTCTGCCCCTCCTCATCGCGGGCATCGCCGGCGTGTTTTGCGGCATCGGGGTATTCACCTTCGGATATGGTAAAGGAGGGAGCTATCTTAGCAACAATCCGGAGGCCTGCGCCAACTGCCATGTCATGCAGGATCATTTCGACTCCTGGCAGAAATCGAGTCATCACCATGTCGCCGTCTGCAACGATTGCCATCTGCAGCACGATCCGGTGGGCAAGTGGGTCACGAAGGCGGATAATGGCTTCTTCCACTCGCTCGCGTTTACGACCGGCGACTTCCCTGAGCCCATCCAGATCAAGGCCCGCAACCGACGCGTGACACAGAACGCCTGCCTGCATTGCCACGCGGACTACGTGAACCATATGCTCCCGGTCGAGCCGGGCGGTGAGATGCAGTTCTGCGTGCACTGCCACGGCGATGTCGGGCACGCCGGGCGTGAATCCGGGTATTTTGATCGAAACTGACGATACGCGGGCAGTGTGATGCCCCTCCGAAGGACGAGGTGAAGCCGATGACAACCCAAGCATCGAACACGACCGCTCAAAGCCACCGCTCCAGGCATGTCCTGCTGCTCGGCCTCGTATTCGTGGTTGCCGTCGTCGGCACGCTGCTCGTGACCTGGGTGCTGATCACGATGTTCGGCCACAAGCAGGACGCGCGGCAGCCGTTTGTGCGCGTTGTCGAACTCAGCGAGATCAGCACGGATCCCGAGCCATGGGGTCTGAACTGGCCGCACCAGTTCGACAGCTACAAAGCGACCGCCGGCGACAAGTTCTACGGCGGCAGCAGCGCCATGCCCGCGAGCAAGCTCGATCACCAACCGTGGCTCAAGCGGCTGTACGCCGGCTACGCGTTCAGCATCGACTACCGCGAGGCGCGCGGGCACGCCTACATGCTGTACGACCAGGGTGTGACTGAGCGGGTGACGAAGAAGCAGCAGGCCGGCGCGTGCTTGCACTGCCATGCGTCCACGACGGTGATGTACCACAAGGTCGGGCGCGAGGCGATGGGCTTGCCGTCCGACGACGCCTCGCTAGCGGCCGAGCTGAACATGGACGCGGTGATCCGCGGTTTCGAAGAAGTCAGCACGATGAAGTACCAGGATGTGCTCGGCATCCTGAAGACAATGCCCGACGGCACCCCGGAGGAGAACGAGCCCGTCGTGCCGCAGCCACCCGTCGGCGGGTTTACCGGCGAGTTTGCGGGCCAGCCCGTTCCTGAGGGGCATCCGTCGCTCATCGAGGGCGAAGCGCACCCGGTTGCTTGCATCGACTGTCATAACCCCCAGACGATGGCCGTCCGCGTGACGCGTCCGGGCTTCATCCTCGGAATCGCCGCGCTCGCCGAGAGTAAGGAGCCGGTGCCGCACCTGCCCAGCATCGAACGCTGGCGCCGCGGCGACCGCAGCGAGCGTTATGATCCCAACAAGGACGCGACGCGTCAGGAAATGAGGTCCTACGTCTGCGGCCAGTGCCACGTCGAGTACTACTGTGCGACCGGCGACACACTGGAGTTTCCGTGGGGGCAGGGCCTCAAGATGGAGCAGCTCGAAGCGCACTGGAACGCGAAGCAGTTTCCCGACGGCAGCGACTTCTACGACTACAAGCACGGCGAGACGGGCGCCGAGGTGCTGAAGGTGCAGCACCCCGAGTTCGAGCTCTGGAGCCAGGGCATCCACGCCCGCAGCGGCGTGAGCTGCTCGGACTGCCATATGCCCTACGAGCGCGATGGCGCGATGAAGGTCTCCAGCCACAACGTGCAAAGCCCGATGAAGAACATCAACAACGCCTGCCAGCAGTGCCATCACGACTCTGAGGATGTCCTCCGCGAGAAGGTCGAGACGATTCAGGCTCGGACCGTAGCGCAGACGGAACGTGCGGGTATCGCGATGGCCGAGATGGTCGACGCGATCCTCGAGGCCAAGGCCGCGGGTGCGACCGGGGAGCAACTCGCCCCGGTCTACGAACTCCAGCGGAAGGCGATGTGGCGCCTCGATTACATCTCCAGTGAGAACTCGAAGGGCTTCCATGCCGACCAGGAGGCGACGCGCATCCTCGGCGAGTCAATCGACTACAGCCGGCAGGCGACGGTCGTCGCGCTACGACTCCGGGCTCCCGAAGCCCCGAGCACCGATGACCTCCCGATCGAGCCGGTCCAGGGCGTGACCCCAAGTGAAAGGGCTCCCGGGAGCTGAGCATGCGAGGGGGGGTAATGTTGCCATAGTGTTCGTGTGAGTTGCTGAGGTGGGTGATCGGCGGTCAACAAGCTCTTTTATCAGCATCCCAGGGGTGATCTACGAGCGGTACGCACAGTTAGGGGGGCAATATAAACATATCTTACGTTTTTTCTTGAGGCAGCCCCAATCCGTGGTTACAGTCTTAATGCAGCGGAGAACTTTGGCCCGGCCCAGCGAGGGCCGCAGCCGGAATCATGGCACAAAACAACTTGTGACGTTTGGAGGCTCTGGATGCGAGGTACTCGATTCGCGGCCATGCTGATGGTCTTGGGGGCGACCCCCCTCATGGCGGAACCGGACTACATCGACCCGCAACTGGACGGTTTTCCTGGTCTGTATGTCGAGGAAGCGAACGTGGCGCCCGGGCAGTGGTACTGGCGGCTCGTGACCATCGAGTATGAGAATGAGTTTGAATCCGGCGGCCAGCACCACATCTTCTTCAAAGCGCTGAACGCCTCTGGCCAGCCTATCGAGAATCAAGAGGTCTGGGGTGCTTATTCGACGGGTTGTACACGTGGCGTGGACTGCACCGAGATCTCCCAGTTCACGAAAGGTCCGGTGGACGGGTACTGGGCCAACTTCGCCATGTTCGGCAGTTGTGCACCGGGTCCGTACGGCGCATGGGTCGACGAGGCCGCCGGTCCGAGCGATGCGTACTGGGGCATGGGAATGCACAATCCCACCGGCACGCCCTGCAACGCGCATGTGAACTTCCGCCTGACCTGGCAGTGGACCCAGGCGGTGGCGGTCCAGCCGATTCTCGACGTCTCCACCTCCAGCATCTCGCGGATCGTCACCGAGGGGGAAAACCTCACGAGTGACAGCTTCACCGTCGGTAACACCGGCGGCGGCACCGCCAATTACACGATCAGCGAGTCCGTCCCCTGGCTGTCAGTCAGCCCGACGGCGGGGAGCAGCAGCGGCCCCGGCAACTCGCATTCCATCGACTATATGACCGCCGGTCTGACCACCGCCGGGTCACCATACTCGACGACGATCACCGTGAGCGATCCCTCCGCCAGCAACTCGCCGCAGACGATCAACGTGCAGGTCGAGGTCGTGCCCATCATCATCCCGGGCGATTTCGACGGCGACGGAGACGTGGACATGATTGATTACGGCGCGTTCCAGGCCTGCTTCAGCGGCAATCAGCCGCAACTGGAGCCGACCTGCACCAAGGCCAGGTTCGACGGGGATGTCGACGTGGATCACAACGATCTCTCGTTCTTCATGGGCTGCATGTCCGGTGCGAACATGATCGGCGACCCCGGCTGTGCCGGCTGAGCCGGACTTCGAACCCTCGCCCGCAGCGGTTACACTCAACTCCCGAGTGGTGCAGGCACGTTTCCCTCTCGGAGTCCCGTCCTTGGCGGTCCTGAAGAGTCATCATCCCAGCCGTGAAGGCGTCGGCAAGCAGGTGGTCCTGCCCTGGCGACAGTCGGTGCGAATCTGCGCCGCCGGCATCCGCGTGCGCTTGGGGCGATCGCTGCTCACGTTGCTCGGCGTCGTGCTCGCTGTCGCCTTCATGACTTCGGTCATGACGACCGGCCGCATCACTGATCGCGTCATCACGACGGGCGACACCGCCACACTGTTCACCCTCGCCAAGACCACCGGCTTCGACGTCAACAATCCCAACGCCCGCCGCGATCAACGCATCAAGAACACATGGCTGATTGCACTCTCGGTGCTGGTCGCGCTCGTCGGTATCACAAACTCCGTGCTGATGTCCGTCACCGAACGCTTCCGCGAGATCGGCACGATGAAATGCCTCGGTGCCCTCGATTCCTTCATCGTGCGGCTCTACTTCCTGGAGAGCGGATTTGCCGGGCTCATCGGCGCGAGCCTCGGCGCGCCGATCGGCATCGCGCTCGCCGTGGTACGCATGGGCTGGTCGCTGGGATGGAAGAGTCTCAGCCTCGCCCGCATCGCCACCGACGGCCTGGTGACGCTGGGCATCGCGATCGTGGTGGGAACGTTGATCACGATCCTGGCGGCGATCTATCCGGCGTATGTGGCCGCGCGCATGCAACCCGTCGACGCCATGCGGGCGAAGGAGTGAATCGGCGATGAGCAACACAAGCCACGAGACTTCACGCACTGACACGATCATCCGCACGCGCGACGTGCGCCGTTCGTATCAACTCGCCGAGGAGACGGTCGAAGCGCTGCGCGGCGTCACGCTCGACGTCTACGCCGGGGAATACGTCTCGATCATGGGTCCGTCGGGCTCGGGCAAGTCCACCTTCTTCAACATGGTCGGCGGCCTCGACAAACCCACCGGCGGCCAGGTCTACATCGACGAGGTCGATATCGCCCAGCTCGACGTTTACGAACTGGCGTGGCTGCGTTGCCGGAAGATCGGCTACATCTTCCAGACGTTCAACCTGATCCCGGTGATGACCGCGCTGGAAAACGTGACGCTGCCGATGACCTTCGCCGGCGTGGCCTCGGACGAGGCGCAGGATCGCGGCGTGGCGTTGCTCGAGATGGTCGGCCTGGGCAAGCGCCTGCAGCATCGCCCGAGCGAACTGTCCGGCGGTCAGCAGCAGCGTGTCGCCATCGCGCGTTCCCTCGCCAACGAGCCGGTCATCATTCTGGCCGACGAACCGACGGGTAACCTCGATTCGTCCACCGGCACGGAGATCATCGACCTGCTCTCTCGGCTCAACAAGGAGCGCGGCGTCACGATCATCAGCGCCACGCACGATCACAAGATGCTGGCTGCCAGCGACCGCGTCGTCTGGATTCGCGACGGCCGCATCGATCGCATCGAGCATCGCGAGAACCTTCAGATCGCCGTGGGGTCGATCGACGGTCAGAGCTGAAGCCAACCGCCACGCCACCACGCCCGCTGGTGACACGCGGGCATCACCGCTACATTTGATACATGCCGATCCTGATTCGCGGACTATCGCTGGGGCTGGATGAACCGGAGGAGGTGCTCGTCGCCCGTGCCGCCAAGCGGTTGCGCGTCAAGCCCGACGCCATCCGGCTTTGGGCGATTGTGCGGCGCTCCCTCGATGCCCGGCGGAAGGATCGCCTCGGCTTCTCGTACAACCTCGAAGTCGCCCTCGACCGTGCCGTCAAGGGCGAGCGTCAACTCGTGCGTCGCCTGCGTCGCAACGACGTGGTCATGCTCGAGCCGAAGGAAGAGCCGCCGCTCGACCCTGGAACTGAGCCACTGCCGGAGCGCCCGCTCGTCGTCGGGTTCGGCCCGGCCGGGATGCTCGCGGGGTTGCTGCTCGCCGAGCACGGTTACCGCCCGCTCGTGATCGATCGCGGACGGGACGTCACCACGCGCCACCGCGACATCATGGTCGACTACTACAAGCACGGCACGTTTCACCCTGAGTCGAACCTGCTCTACGGCGAAGGCGGGGCGGGTACGTACTCCGACGGCAAGCTGTACACGCGCGTGAACGATCCGCGCGTCCGGCACATCCTCGAAGTCTTCTACCGCCACGGGGCCTCGCCCGACATCCTCATCGACGGCAAGCCGCACATCGGCTCGGACAAATTGCCCGGCATCTGCCGCCGCATCCGGATGAAGATCGAATCGCTGGGCGGGGAGGTGCGCTTCGGGGCGCGCCTGGACGATGTGGAAATCGCCGGCGACCGCGTGGTGGCGGCGCGCGTCAACGGCGAGCGGATCGCATGCGGACCACTCTTCCTCGGCATTGGCCATTCCGCGCGCGACACCTACCGCATGCTCGCCGAACGCGGCGTGGTATTCGAACCCAAGCCGTTCCAGCTTGGCGTGCGCATCGAGCACCCGCAGGCACTCGTGGACCGCTGGCAATATGGGGCGATGTGCGGTCACGATCGGCTGCCGCCGGCGGACTATCACCTCGTCGCCAAGGGCGCTGCCGGTCCGCGCGGCGACGTCTACAGCTTCTGCATGTGCCCCGGCGGCATCATCCTGCCCACGAATGAATCGCATGGCCAGATCGCCACCAACGGCGCCAGCCGCGCCAAGCGCAACAGCCCTTTCGCCAACAGCGGCCTGGTCATCACGCTCGATCCGCGCGCCGTCTGTCCGCAGTGCGCGGACGATCCGCTGGCGGGACTGGATTACCAGGATCAGCTCGAACGCCGTGCGTTCGAGCTGACGGAGCGGAGTTATCGCGTTCCCGCGCAACGGGCGAGCGACTATCTGGCGGGTAAAAACTCCGACGGTGAGTTAAGCACAAGCTATCCGCTGGGGGGGCAATGGGTGGATCTGCGATCGCTGCTCGCCCCCGATCTCGCCGACGCCATCGCGCGGGCGGTCGCGCAGCTCGACAAGCGCCTGCCCTGCTACGGCGGCCACGACGCCATCATCACCGCGCCGGAGACACGCGCAAGCGGCCCGGTGCGCATGACGCGCGATCCAAAGACGCGCGCGGCGCAGGGCATCGCCAATTTCTATCCCATCGGTGAGGGCGCCGGATACGCCGGCGGCATCATCAGCGCCGCCATCGACGGCATGAAGACCGCCGAAGCGATCATCGCGCGCTACGCGCCGTTTATATAGGAGATCGACGCCGCCTTGGGGAATGCAGGAAGAAGTTCATCCGCAGATGACGCAGATTGCGCAGATGGAAGAAAACGAAAAAAGAAATAGATAAAGGAATAGGTCAGAGCGGAAAACCAAAACAGACGGCACAAAGTTCTGGCTGCATCTGCATCTGCATCTGGCAGATGGGCTTTGTACAGGGAGGCCTCTAGCAGAGGCCTGCCACGATGTCCCCCTTGGCCACTTCAGCGGCCTTCCCCGCCGAAGGCGGGCTGATAGGCCAGCCCTTTGAGGGCAGGTCCTCAGAGGCCATGCACCGTATTCTTGTCTGTGGTGTAGAACAGGTAACCCGTTTCAACGGGCTTCTCAGCTTTCCGCATCTCGCACTAGAATGTAATTATGTCCACGGATGCGCTCCATTGCCTCCACTGCGGCTACAACCTCACCGGTCTTCCGGAGAATCGCTGCCCGGAGTGCGGGAACGCGTTCGATCCGGTGGATGTGAGCGTGCGTTCCTATTTCAACAAATCGCCGTGGTCGCGCGACCGATTGAAGAATGTGTTCCGGAGTCCCCGCGTCCTCGCCATGACCGGCATCCTCGTGATCCTGGCAGCGTCTTTGCGTAGCGGGGAGTCGCTGTGCTGGTCAGTACATCTGGGCGTGGCGGTGGTGGTCGGCTTCTACGGAATGATGCGGTGTTGGGATGAAGCCCGTCTGTGGTCGCTGGAGGATCGCATCGTGCATCCGCGCGGCTCGACCACGCGAAGGTTCCTTCGCAGGATGGAGTTGACCGGTGCCTACGGGATGTTATTCGGGTTGAACTGGATCCTCTACGCGGGGTTGCCGCTGCTGATCTGGTGCCTCATCCCGACCATCAGCAAGTAGGGAAACTGCGCGATGAAGTCCAGCGCATCTCAATCCATCGATGCTCTCCACTGCCTCCACTGCGGCTACAACCTCACCGGTCTCCCGGAAAATCGCTGCCCCGAATGCGGAGAGCCGTTCGATCCCGAGATCATCCGCTGGCGTGTCATTGCACACGTCCCCGCCTTCTCGTTCAGGACGCTTCGCTACGTCATCCAGCCCACCGCCTGGCTTTGGATCTTCGGAATGGTCTCGGGATTGTTCGCCTTGTTCGCCAGCGCGATCCTTCCGTTCCTGATGGCGTTTCATGTCTTGCTGATCGTCGTCATCGGGGGCTATGGACTCGCCATCTGCGTATGGCATGCTCGCCGGTGGGCCGAATCGGCTCGCGTGAGTCATCCCGAGTTCTCGATTACATCGCGTAGAATGCGGATGGTCGGTATCTTTGTTCTCTATGCCTTGCTGTTCCTGGTGTTTTGGTTTCTCGGCATGCTTGTTCAGTTGGGGCTCGTGTACGTGACTCTACCGCCGGCCTTCAGGTGATACGATATCTATGGCACTCCACTGTCCGTCATGCGGCTACAACCTCACCGGTCTTCCGGAGCACCGCTGCCCGGAATGCGGTGAGTCGTACGATCCCGAACAACTCGAGAAACTACAGCGCGATCTCGGTCGATTCGATCTCGTTCGTCATCTCGTGAAATGTTTGAGTCCGCTCTTGGGGTTCGCACTGGCCCACCTGGCTTTGCTCATCGTTATCCCTTTTCTTCCGGACGAAGTTACCCAATCGTTGTTCATCGTCACCCTGGCGAGCATGCTCATCGGCGTGGTCGTACTGCTCGCGGGTGCCGTCACGTGCCTGCGAGCCGCCATGGACTGGCGGCAGCGTTTTCTACATCGGCGCAACCATGTTCCCGTGTCGTGGCTGGGGGTGGCGACACTGGTCGTCGGCATCGGCTTCTTCCTCTGGTATGGCATGGCGCTCGGAGCCTGTTTCGTCATCGCCGCCATTCTTCAGGAGATCGTGCACGATTCGCTGTCGTGGTGATGGCCGAATCATGTGCCAACGCGCCGTTCCCCTCTGCCGGCAAGTCGTTTTCGCCCGGCCACTTCGATAGAATGGTCCTCCATGGACGCCCACACGCTCGACAAGCTGGAGTTCGACCGCGTCCGCGACATGGTCGCGTCGTGCGCGAGCTGCGCGCTCGGCAAGGGCATGGCCCTCAAGGCCGGGCCGGTCACCCGGCGGGACCTGCTCGACCAGTGGCATGGGCAGATGCGCGAGATGATCGAGGCCGCCAGCCTCAACGACCTCCCCCCCTTCGGGGGCGTCCATGACATCCGCAATGCGGTCAAATCGGCGGTGCCGCCCAACCTCCTCGAGCCGGAGGACCTGTCGGTCATGGCGGAGACATTCGAAGCCACGCACCACCTCGTGCGCTGGCTGGAGAAGCTGCCCGAGACCGCCGCCCAACTCCGCGACCTGGCCGAGAAGATCGGCGACTTCCGCCCCCTCGCCGAGACCATCCGCAAGATCATCGACGAGAAGGGCGAGGTGCGCGACGACGCCAGCGCCAAGCTCCGCAAAATCCGCACCGGCATCGCCAACGATCGCATCGCCGTCCGCCACGCCCTCGATCGCCTCCTGCGCGACCGCAACCTGACGCGCTGGCTGCGCTACGCCGACGCGACGTTCCACGACGACCGACTCGTGCTCCCGCTGGCGTCCGAGCATCGCGGGCGCATCAAGGGCATCGTCCATCGCACATCCGATTCCGGCGCCACGCTCTTCATCGAGCCGGCCGAAGCCGTCGAGCTCAACAACCGCATCATCGCCGCCCGCAACGAGGAGACCGCCGAGATCAACCGGCTGCTCTGGCATCTGACGCACCAGATCCACCTCAACGCCAAGGAGATTCTCAACACGATGCACGCCCTGGCGGTGCTCGATTTCATCACCGCCAAGATCCGCTTCGCCCGCACGCACCAGATGACCGTGCCCGCCATCTCCGAAGACGCGCGACTGCGCTTACGCCAGGCGCGGCATCCGCTGCTCCTGCAGATGCAGAACGAGGCGCGGCAGCGAGGCGAGTCGATGGAGGTGGTGCCGATCGACGTGCGGCTCAGCGAGGATTTCGACGTGCTGGTCATCACCGGCCCGAACACCGGCGGAAAGACGGTCGCCCTCAAGACGGTCGCGCTGCTCTGCCTCATGGCCCAGGCCGGGCTGCCCGTCCCTGCCGGCGAAGGCAGCAGCGTACCGATCTACACCCACATCTTCGTGGACATCGGCGACGAACAGAGCCTGCAACAGTCACTCAGCACATTCAGCGCCCACCTCAAGCGGCTGATGATCATGCTCGACCGCGCGAAGGCGGGTACGCTCGTGCTCATTGATGAACTCGGCGCGGGGACCGATCCGGATGAAGGTGCCGCCATCGGCCAGGCTATCGTCCGCGAGCTGCTTGAGCGCCAGGTGCCCGCCCTCATCACCACGCACCTGAGCGTGCTCAAGTCGCTGGCCTTTACCGAGGCCCGCGCGGAGAACGGCTGCGTCGAGTTCGACATTGAAACGTTGCGGCCGACGTACCGGCTGCTCATCGGCGAACCGGGCAACAGCAACGCCATCAACATTGCCTCACGCCTGGGTCTGCCGGAGAAGATCATCACCGAAGCGCGGAAGCACCTCTCCAGCCAGCATCAGCAACTGCATCGCGCCATCCGCGGCACGCTGGAAAGTCGACGCGCCGCCGAGCGCGCCCGCACCGAGGCCGAAAACGCCATGGTCGATGCGAAAAAGGAGAAAGAGGCCGCCGCGCAGCAGATGGCGGCGCTGCGGGCCAAGGAAGTGGAGTTTGAACAGTGGATGAGGACGATCTCATCGCTGCAGCCGGGCGATCGGGTCCACGTTCGGCGTTTCGACCGCGACGGCAAGGTCGTCCGCATGAAGATGCACAAGCAACTGGCGGTGGTCAGCGTCGGCTCGATGGAGATCGAAGTGCCGCTGAAGGAACTGACGCCCACCGGCACACCGTCATGACCCCGCGCAATCGCAGCTTGCAACGGTCAAAGAAGCGACGGCCATGCCACGCTCGCTCACATGCCCATCGGAGGCGCCGGCGGTGTCGGTGGTGGCGGTGTGAGTGAGACTTCCGTCTCATCCTCCCCGTCTTCCTGAATCGACACCTTGTGCTCGGTCGATTGCGGGGCAGGCACCTTCGGCAGGGAGACGTGAAGCACGCCCTGGACCATCCGCGCGGACACGCGATCCACGTCGACTTCTTCCGGCAGATCCAGGTAGCGCCGGAAGCTGCCGTACCGTCGCTCGCTCCGGAGCGTCTTGCTCAGCGTGTCGTCCGTCTCGGAGGGGTCCTGCTTTTCGCCGCGGATCACGAGCGTCGTGGGCTTGGCCCCGATCTCGATCGACTCGCGCTTCACGCCCGGCAGCTCCACCGTGACCACGAACTGGCGCTCCTCGTCGCGCAACTCCAGGCACGGCGCCCAGTCCTGTCCATCAAAGGGCGGCGTACTGATGCCCCCGTGCCAGAGGCGCTCGACGAATCCGTTGAACTGGTTCTGAAGACTATCCAACGAAATCTGTTCGCGTGAGGGGAAGGGTATCTTCGCCATGATCGAATCCTCCTTATGTCCATTACGATTGTAGAGGTCGGAGGTTCGAAATGGCGAATTGAACCGCGAAAGCGCGGAAGTTCACCGGGTTCGTCCTGTCGGTATCGGACGTTCCCTGGTCGGATCAGGTGCCGGCGGGCTTGTTCTCTTCCCAGCCGATCTTCCGCAGCAGCATCTCGTAGAATTGCCGCGCAACCACTTGCTCGGCCTTGATGACGTCGTCAGCCCCGAGTTGGGACGCCTGCATCCCGGAGGAGGAGTACATCGTTCGCGCCACGATGTAGATCCCGGGACGAAGCTTGCGTGCGAGCTTCGTCGCCTGCAAAACCGCATCCTCATCCGGAACCGTCAATGCCAGGATCGAGGCTTCTTCGATCCCCGCCGCACGGAGTGTATCTTCGTCGGCAATATCGCCCTCGACGATCCGGCGGCCCAGCTCGCGCTGAGACTCGACCGTGGCGACGTTCTTTTCAACGATGGTGTAATCAATATCATGGCGATCGAAGATTTCCGCGATCCAGCGGCCCGCCAGACCGAATCCCGCAATGATCACCCGTCCCAAGCCGCGTAGCTCGTCCGGGCCGGCCATATTCTTGTCCGCCACCCGTACGAGTACCGCCGTGCCGTCCGCCCAGTCCACACGCGCGGAGAGCCGGATCACGCCGTTCTCATACGTGCCCCACAACTCGGAGCACCCCGGCGAGCCGTCCAAAGAGGCTTCCTGATCGCGTAACTCCTGTTCCATTTCCCCGCTCTCCTCGACAAGGGCCGACGATCCGTGACGGGTACTGCTCTGCGGCCGGTCTTGGTGATCCGCTTCTTCCGATCCAACTCGGCTGATTATAGTCGATCTCCGGTGGGGTCGACTTTACCGCCCCCGGGCTCCGGAAACATTGAATCAAACTGATTTACGGCCAATGGCGGCTCCGATCATGAGCCGAATCGGTGTACCTCCGGCGATCAGTGACCCGTGTGATCCTCCCAGATGACCTCCCGACTGCGAAAAACGGGTCCATCGGTGCAGCAGAGCCGGTAACGCCATCCGTCGGTCGCGGACTCGTCATGTACCGGCACGACGCACGACTGGCAGGTTCCCATGCCGCACGCCATCACCCGTTCCAGGCAGACGTAGCAGGGGACGTCATGATGCTCCGCGATATCCGCCGTCGCTCGCATCATGATCTCCGGGCCGCACGTGTACACCACGGCCTCACGAGATGGGGGATTCTGTGACAGATGCGCCGAGAACGCATCAGGGATGCGGCCCGCAAAGCCCAGCGAGCCGTCATCCGTGCTGAGGACGACCGGCGTCTGGTTGCAGGCGAATTCCTCATAGGCGAGGGAGCCCGTGTCGCCCGAGATTGCCACGTCCGTCTGCCGGGTCAGGGGGATGAGGTCGCTCGAGCGCGCGCCGCAGAAGGCGATGGCGGGGATGCCGGCGCGACGCAACGCTTCCGCCAGCCAGATCAGCGGGGGAAGACCGATGCCGCCACCTACCAGGTAGGCCCGCTTCCTGTCGGTGGGGATGGGGAAGGGTTGCCCGAGCGGGCCGATGACGCTGACCGTGTCGCCCGCGCGGAGTCGCGCGAGCCAGTGCGTGCCCGGCCCGATCGCCCGGTGCAGGATGTCCATCTCGGCCCGGTGACCGTCGCGTCGCAGTCCACCGATGCTGAACGGTCGCCGAATGAAGGCGCCGCCCGCCCAGCCGAGATCGCTGATCTCGCGGCACTGGATCTGCAGGAACTGGCCCGGTTCGGCCGGCGGGAAATCCTCCACTTCCACGACCAGCCGGAAGTGCTCACGACAGAGCGGAATGTTGTCAACGACGCGTGAGACGAATACGCCGCGTGTCGGAGCGGGGGGAGTCGCGGAGGGAACCATCACGCCGCCTCCCGCCACGCGGCTGCCGAGCGATCGATGTGCGAAGAGGGTTCTGTCGACGCATCCGGCCATTCCTTGAGAATGGTCATGGCGTGATTGCGCACCTTCAGCGACTTGTCCTCGCGTAGCTTTTCAACGGCCTCCCGCAAGCGAGATTCGCCGACCGGTGCGGCGGCGTCCATCGCCGTGATCAGGTAGTACTCGATCACGTGGGCCGACAGCCCCTCGTTGGTGAGGGCGCCCGCCTCGTCCTTCGTGCGCACCTTTTCCCAGTAATCGCGGTCGAGCATGTCCAGGAGCCCGAGCACCGCCTTGTCGCTGCCGAGTCGACCGAGCGCGAGTGTGGCGTTCCACATCACCTCCCGATCCGATGTGAGGCTGGCCCGGGCAAGCGTGTCGATAGCCGTTTCCTCCTCCGGAGTCGCCAGGGAGCCGACCGCCACCGTGGCCACCACGCGCAGCACCTGATCCGGGCTTTCCAGCAATGGGGCGATCTGCGGCCAGGCCTCACGCGCTTCCGGCACATCCTTCATCAGGACCAGCGCGCCGACCGCGTCCCGCCGTGTGCCCGTCGGTTGCGAATCATCCAGCGCGTAGGCGAGCAGAAGGCTGACGCTCTCGGGTTGACCGAGATGTCCCAGCGCCTGGAGCAGGAACTGCTGCATCTTGCGGCCCATTTCCGCCTGTTCCGCCCGCCGGGATTCCACCAGCATCGTGCCCAGCTTCTCGGCGATGTTCTGTTTTTTCTCCGGAGGCAGTTCCGCCGGGTCGTCACGCTTCAGACGCTCCGCCAGTTCCTGCGCCGCCTGCCAGAGTTCCTTGTCCTCCGGCAGCATCGCCACCTGGAGCACCTTCTCGCCCTCGCCCGTCTTGAACCGCGAGGATCCCTCGATCACCCGGTTGACCAGGTCATCGATACTCAGATCCCGGCTCTCCGAGATCCACCCGAACAGCAGAATCACCATCACCGAGCATCCGACGATCATGAGCACGATCAGCAGCGGGACGAGGAACAGCCGCCCGAGACTGGCGGCATTGTGCTCGGGCGGAGGTTCGGAGGCCGGTGGCGTCTCCTGGGCGGGCGCGTCGTTATTGGGTTGATCACTCATGTAATTCAGAATAGTGAGGATTCAGCGGTGTATCAATGATCGAGAGTCGTGGAGCTTTGCGGTCCGAAAGACGTTTTCTCTATGTTGAACATAAGCTGGGCGATTGTGGCAACAGACAGCCGACATATCACATCAAGTAATCCTGGGGCAGCCATGATCTCTAATCAGATAATAGGGAGGCGGTGTATGGTCGACGCGTGAAGGTCCCGAGGCGACAGCGGGAACGTAGGATCCAATTGGGACAATTGCCGATTTGCCCGCCGAGGAGTCTCGGTGGATAATGCCTCCTTCCCGGCCAGGGCACCTGGCCGATCACAGTCAGTAGGGATAAACATTCCGAAAGGAGACCACTCATGCTATTTCGCCCAATGTTGATTGTCCTCTTTGCCATCGCACTCATGTTCGCGTCTGTCGGCTGCGAAGACAGTGGCACCGCCGAAAATGCCGGCGAAGCCGTGGACGACGCGGTCCAGGATGCCGGCGAGGCGTTGGAGGATGCCGGAGAAGAAGTCGGCGATGCGGTGGAGGACGCCGCCGACGAGGTCGAAGAAGCGACCGAATCGCAGTAAACCAGTCCCCATCTTCGACATGGATGATATGCGTTTCAGCAAGGCTGCCTGGCGACCCCGGCAGCCTTGCTCTTTTTGGGGCATAACTCCACCGCTGCCATGGCGCGTTCCTGCTGGCGGACACCTGTTCATGGCCCGGCGGTGACCGAGTGAGCCCTGCACGATCTGTCAGGATGTGGGAGAATTTTCTTCGGAAGGCGACGCACCGACGACGGGCTCTCCCGATCGAGCATGAAAAAAGCTCTCGTCCTCCCCGGAATGAGGAGGACGAGAGCTTGTTTGTGGTACGTTGCTTGACGCGTGATCTACCTGGCGACCTCAGTCACCGAATGGAAGAGTGCCACGTCAGCGATCGTGACATCCGTCAAAAGTTACGCCTTACGACGACGACGGATCAGCATCAGGCCACCGGCCGCCAGCAGAGCCAGCGACGTGGGCTCAGGCACCTGGGTCAGCGTCAGCGACAGGTTGTCCATCACGAAGCTGACCTGGTTGACGTTCTGGCCCTTGAGGCGAAGACCCGTGCGGAAGGTGACGAGGCCGTCGGCACCGGTCGTGATGATCGTGGAGACGCCCTGATTGTCGTAGTCACCGGGGGCCGTCCAGGGGTTGGGATTGTGAAGGTTCAAACCGTCGCGGTCACCACGGGTGGTGAAGGTCGTCGGCAGACCCGAGCCACCGGCATTGTGCCAGATCCCGCGCCAGTCGAAGTTCCCGATCTGGGGAACCTGGTGCTCGAGATACGGATCCGTCTGATCAAACTGGGAGGTATCGTCCCAGCTCTTGCCCCAGATGGCGTGGAACTGCGTACCGACGCGCTTCTCGGCACTCGTGCCGCCGTCGCCCGACCAGGGGCCGGTGAAGCCGCCACCGTTGGCGTAGTCACGCACCGTGCCCAGTTCCATCTGGGCGCTGTTGCCGATGTGGAACTGCATACCGTTCCGCCAGCGGCCGTCGCTGGGATTGGACGTGCTGTTATCGTCGTACATCATCGACTCGAAGTCGATCTCGAAGAAATACGAGGTGTTGGGCTGCACCTGAACGGTGTAGTCCAGGACCGCGTGCGCGTACGCATCCCAGGTCTCGGTCACGCCCGTGGGATTGTTGATCGAG
The DNA here is from genome assembly GCA_964618455.1 of uncultured Planctomycetales bacterium. GTDB lineage: Bacteria > Planctomycetota > Phycisphaerae > UBA1845 > PWPN01 > CAZUAQ01. The sequence continues at coordinate 106,420 of CAZUAQ010000003.1, forward strand.
ACACCACCGTAATTGGAGCCGTTACCACCGGCATCGGCACCGAGCGTCGAGGCATCGCCCGCGGTGAACTGGGTGGGACCACCCTGCGTGTCGAAAGCCGAACCCGGCGACGCCGTGTAGGTCCACTCCGCCGCGGTCATCCAGTTGGGATCCTCAAAGTCCTCAGTGAACGTCACGGCGAACGTCGTCGACGTGGCGGCCAGAAAAATGGCCGAAATAAGCGACCTGCTAAACATGTGCCCTCTCCTTCCTGTGTGACGATGAACCTGCGGAATCCCGCTTGGGCTCCCTAAGCAGACCCATCAAAATCTTCGAGAATTGCGTTTTGTTCCTTGCCCGCTGAAGTAGCGGTAGATTCGCCCGAACGGGCTCATGGTAAACGAACTGCCGCACATGAATCAAGGCTAAGTTGGGGTTCAAAATCCTTATTTTCCTTGGATTTATGGATTTCGAGACCGCCCAGATTGCTGATTATGGGTGAGGCTGAAGAATGATTGCTCTGTCCGAAGTGGCTTGAGAAGAGCGGGGGCGAAGGGTTGCGGATACTGTTTGTCGCGTTTCTCTGGGGGCCTCAGTTTTCTTAGCCTTCTTGTCGTCGTCCGTGGATCGCGACACAATGATGCCACGGAGAAGAACTCCTTCAAGGCAAGCCGCGGAACGTGTATGGCATTCAAGGGTAAAAAGAGGGAATCGGCCCAGCCGCGGCCCTCGCCGCACCGGTTTCCCCGTTGGGCGGGTCTCGTCTCTGTCCTCGCGCTTATCCTGGTTGCCATTTACCTGACATTCCATTTTCGCCGTAGCGCGATCCCGGACCTGCCTTCCGCCACCTGGCAGGAGGCCGACGATGGCTCGCAGAGGGCCGTCGTGGATCAAGAGGCCCTGCTGACGTTTTGCCAGGGGGTCGGCCTGGAGCATACGCCCGACTTTCGCGATCTCGACCCGGTGCTGACTGCCGAGGTCTTCGACCTCTTTCAACGTGTGGCGGACCGTCCCGAGGATGCCTCGCTTTATGTCGAATTAGGTAATCTGTATCAGCGGCACGATTTCGCCGCCGCCGCGCGGGCCGCCTACCAACGCGCGCTCGCCCTCGAGGAACGGTACGAGACCCACTATCTGCTCGCGCGGGTCGAGTTCACGGAAGGACGGATCGACCGCAGCATCCAGCATCTTCAACGCACCATCGAACTGAATCCGGAATATACGCCCGCCTACTATCACCTGGCCGAACAGTTGATGCAGAGCGGACAACTCGACGAAGCCGAGCAGGCCTATCAGCATCTGGCCACGGCGAAGCATCAAGCCACGGGCTACCTGGGACTGGCCCTGGTCGCGCAGGCCCGAAATGCCATGGAAGAGGCGCAGCGGTTCCTGGAGAAGGCGCTGACGCTGGACCCGGACAACTACCGCGTGCACTACCAGCTTGCCCTCCTGTACCAGCGTCTGGGACAAGTGGATCTCTACGCAAAGCATTTCGGTGCCTATCAGCGCCTGCCGCATCGCATCACCCTGGAGGATCCTCTGCTGACCAGCCTCATGCTCACTTCGGTGACACCGCCACTGGTCAGGGAGGTGGTGGATGACCTGAATCTGCAGGGAAGAGCGTCTGAGGCCCTGGCGCTGTTGAGCGAAGCGATCGAAGATCGGCCGCGCAGCCCGATCCTGCTCCGGCAGCTCGCCTTGACGCACAGTCGGCTGAAACAGGAGCAACAGGCCCTCTCGGCAATCGAGGCGAGTCTGGACATCAATGAAGAGGATGTGGTGGCCTTGGCCATCAAGGGGCGAATCTGCCTGGCATTCGGCCGATACACCGAGGCGATGGAAGCGGCAAGCCGGGCGGTGGAACTGGATCCGAGCCGCGCGGAAAACCATTTTCTGCTCGGCCAGGCGTATCGCGCACAGGAGCGCCCTGCGGAGGCCATCGCGTCCTACAGGGCCGCCTCCGACCTCGATCCGGACAATTTCCTACTGGCGGTGGCGTGGGCGGAGAGCCTGTTCAGCCAAGGACGCTATGATGAGGCGGAAGCAGCTTTCCAGCGTGCGGATCGGGCCAGAGCCGGCGATCCCCGCGTCCAACATCGCCTCGAGCAGATCGAGGCGTTACGCTCTGCAGCGGAGCCGGTCCCGGAAGCTACCAGGAACGCGACGGCGCCACCGCCCTGAGCTCAGGCCAAACCGCCGGGTTCGCATCGCGCAGGTCATGGGGAGCACGATCACATGCACCAGAGCAGTCTTCTTGGTCGAGCCAGCCATGAGCGAGTCCTCTCCACGTTTCTGGTGGGGGGGCTTCTTGTCGGCAGCCTTGTCGGATGCGGTGGAGATGACTCATCAGGCAACGGCGGTACTTCGGGCTCCACGGCGACTCCTGTGCAAGCGGCCGGTTCGGCGTGGCTCGTAGACGTGACGGCGGAGGCCGGTGTCTCTTTCTCGCACGACCCCGGCATGCGCGGGGAGTACCTGTTTCCGGAGATCACCGGCTCGGGATGCGGATTCATCGATATCGACAACGATGGCTGGCTGGATGTGTACTGGGTTCAATGCGGACGCGCGCTCGACGAACCCAGGGCGAATGCCGTGCCGAATCTGCTCTACCGGAACCGGGGAGACGGCACGTTCACGGACATCACCGCCGAATCGGGGGCGGGCGATACCGGTTACGGGCAGGGCATGGCGGTCGGGGACTACAACAACGACGGCTATGCCGACCTGTATCTCTCCAACCTGGATGACGACGTGCTCCTGAGGAACAACGGGGACGGCACGTTTACCGACGTGACGCGTGAGGCCGGGATCGACAACGCCTCGTGGAGCATCGCCGCCGGTTTCCTGGATTTCGACCGGGACGATGATCTGGATCTCTACGTGTCCAATTACGTGAACTGGACGCTGGAAGGCGACCGCGACTGTCACTACTACGGCACGAGCCGGGAAGATTACTGCGGCCCGAAGACGTACGAGCCGGCGCGGGATGTTTTCTATCGCAACAACGGCGACGGGACGTTCACCGACATTACCTCGGACGTGGAGCTCGACCAGGCATTCGGCCCGGGCATGAGCGTCATTTGTGCGGACTTTGACGATGACGGGTACGTGGATGTTTACGTCGCGAACGATTCGTTTCCCAACCAGTTGTGGCGAAACGTGGAGGGGACGCGCTTCGAGGACGTGGCCCTGCAGTGGGGCGTGGCGGTGAACGGCATGGGGCAGGCCGAGGGCAGCATGGGCTGCAACGCGGAGGACTTCAATCTCGACGGTCGGCTCGACCTGTTTCTGTGCCACTTTTTCGAGGAGACGCACACGCTCTACCTGCAGCAGGGCGGGGGCGGTTTCGTCGACGCCTCGATGCCGACCGGCCTGGCCCGGTTGAGCCTGAACCGGACCGGATTCGGGGCGACCGCGATTCACCTCTTCAACGACCCGGAACTCTATATCTACGCCGGGAACGGCGGCGTGCGCGACCCGAGCGGGGCCGCGCCGGATCCGCAGCAGCCGAAGGCGGAGTACGATCAACTCTTCCGCTGGGATCGAACCGCGTCGAAGTTCAGCGACGTGAGCGATCGCGCCGGTCCGGTGATGAAGCATGCCGCCGTGTCGCGCGGCGTGGCGGCGGGGGACTTTGATAACGACGGCGATCCGGATCTGCTGGTCAGCGTCAGCAACGGGCCGGGCCGGTTGCTGAGGAACGACGCGCCCGGGAAGCAGCACTGGTTGCAGGTCCACTGCCGCGGGGCGAAGGGCATGCGCGACGCGCTCGGCGCGAAAGTCCATGTGACGATCGGGGAGACAACGTATCGGCGTGACGTGACGTTGAACTACAGCTACGGCTGCGCCGCCGACCCGCGCGTGCACTTCGGTCTCGGGCGGGCAGCCTCCGCCGATCGCGTCGAAGTCCACTGGCCGAACGGAACGACGACGCGCCTGGAGAACGTCCCGGCGGACCAGGTTCTCGAAGTCGCGCCAGAATCATCGAAGTAGACGTGACCTGCACGATGAGAACGCTCGTGAGAAGCTCAGGGACCGCCGTTACCTCTGATCGAGTTTTTCACTCACGTTCCGCAATGTCGATGATCTCCATCACGCGATGCAGGTTGATCATCATTGAGCCAGTGCCTGGTCGCCTTGTCTCCTTCATCGACTTGGTGGTTTCCCCGCCGCAGGTTTATAATGCGTCGCCACATCAAGCGCCCGTAGCTCAGCAGGATAGAGCACCGGTTTCCTAAACCGAAGGTCGCAGGTTCGAATCCTGCCGGGCGCGGTTGAGCGGGGTCTCCACGCCACGTCACGCAAACGACCAATTCTCCACCACGGCAATCAACGGATCATCCTGAACCGCCATCATTCCTTTGCACGCGCCTTCGCCGGCCGTTCAGGCGCCGGCAACTTGGCCAGGATGCGATCGAAGCGCTTCCGCGCCGCCACCACCTCCGGAGCGTCGGCGTCCGTGACATCCTTGTACCCCGTGCCGTCGCGGCGATCCCCGCAATCGTAAAACGTTCCGTCGCCTTCGAGCAGCCACCGCTTGTCGCGCAGCATCCGCTCATAGGCGAGGTAGCTGAAGATCCATTCGCGGGCATCGTAGGGCTCGCCGCGCAGATGCTTGGCGAAACTGACGCCATCGATCGTCACCCCTTCCGGCAGTTTCGCGCCGGACAGCTCCGCCAGGGTCGGCAGCATGTCCGACAGGTCGACGAGTTCATCGCTCACCGCGGTCTTGACCGTCCCCGGGCAGTTCACAATCAGCGGCACGCGTGCTCCGAGTTCCGTCACCTTGGCCTTGCCGTTGCCCTGCGTGCCGTTGTCGCCGGTGAAGATAAAGAACGTATTCTCGCGCAGACCCATATCGTCCAGTGCGTCGACGATGCGGCCGACCAGGTGGTCCATGTACTCGACGTTGGATTTCAGCGTGGCGGGCGTTTTCTTACCGGGCTGACCGGGGACGGGCGTCGGATCCCACGGCGTATGCGTCAGGCACATCGGGTAATACGCCATGAAGGGCTTCTCGCGATTCTCGCGAATGAACTCGATCAACCAGTCGGTGTACACGTCGGGGCCGTACTGATCCTTCGTCGTCGGGCGGTGCTTGCCGTCGACGATCACTGCCGGGTGCCAGTAGCGTTGACGCGGCGACCCGGGGAAGTCCGATCCCTTCGGCAACTCCTGCCATGCCCAGACGCAATACGTGTCGAAGCCGTGCTCGAGGATCATGTTCGGCTGGCGGGTCGGCCAACTGAGCTGCCACTTGCCGGCCAGCCCGGTGGCGTAGCCACGCGCTTTCAGCATATCGCCGAAGGTGGGCTCGTCCGGATCGAAGTGATCCATCGGCGTGGTCACGCGACCGAGGAAGTTGTACCAGCCGGTGCGGAAGCCGTAACGCCCGGTGAGAATCTCCGCGCGCGTGGGCGAGCAGAGCGGCGTCGACCAGCAGGTGCGGAAACGCATGCCCGTTTCCGCCAGCCGGTCGAGTCGTGGTGTCTGGTGCTTCGTGTTTCCGTAACAGCTCAACTCGCCCGCGCCGAGATCGTCCGCCATGAGCAGTACGAAGTTCGGCGGCCGCCCGGGTTCCTTCGCATGCGCATACGGAAGAACGCTGAGAACAAGCAGGGAGACGAGAAGGTGCATCAGTCGCATGGTATCCCTCCATCAAGGGGGTGAGGTTGTCGAGGTTCCTGTCGTGGGTTGCATGGCCGGAGCGGGCTGTGTGCCGGTCGCGTTCGGCGATGCCGAAGCCGGCTGAAAGCGCTTGAGCAGTTCCTGGCCGGCAGAGTGGATCAATCGTATCGTCGTTTGGGTCCAGCGTATCTCCTGCTCCACGGACAGCAGCCGTTGCCATGCTTCGACATCAAGCGGGCTCCCATCCGAGTCGTCCTTCTTCGCGAGCGCCGTGCTTACCCACACCCACAATGCAGCCGGATCGTGGGGCGCGGTCTTTCCTTCGTCCATTGCGATCGCATCGACCATCGAGATTCCAGGATCGATCAAGCCCAACGCACGCCGGACCATTTCTCTCCGTGACTTCGGCGCCTCCGGATGCACCTCGAACCTTAACGGGTGCAGGGGGGCGTCCGGGTTCCGATCTTTCAGTCGCGCGACAATCTCTGCCAGCGTCGCCGGCTGATCCATCAGCAACGTCCGCCCACGGCGATCCACGCGAATGACCAGTTCCCCCGCGCGGAACATCAGCGTCACTTCGGTGCCCACCTCCGGGACCGCCTCGGTGTTCGGCGTCAGCCAGAGGGCCTCGTTGCCCGCCGAGTGAAACCGCGGCAGGGCGACGATCGCGCTCGGAAAGTCCACCACCGCCACGACCGTGCCTTCCGGATCTCCCGCAAAGATGCCGTCGGTCACGAACGACCCGGCGAACACCCAGGGCTGCGACGGAATCGGCTCATCCGTCTCCGCGTTCAGCATCCATGTCTCGATGCGATGCTGATGATCGCGGCCTTTCCATGCGTAGTGTACTTCCATCGCCACCGGGGCGCCGTGCGCCGGATGGTACCGATCATTCTCGTCATAGTACGACGGTTCGCCGGGTTCGAGGCCGATGAGCCCCATGGCCTGGTAGATGTGCAGTGGACGGGCGTCTACACGTACGATGCTCTCGTGCTCGCGCGTGTTGGGGGAGCAGGCGAAGAGTTCCAACGCGCCCTGACGCAGTACGACTTCGCCGGCGACCAGCACTTCCCGCGTCTCCCAGTCGATACGCACGCCCGGCTGAAAGTCGACGATTCCCTGTCGTGTTGCCGGTCCTTCCTCCACGGCGGACACTTCCCCGTCAACAGCATCGCTTTGCTGCGCCGGGAGAGGGAGCGCTCCCGCAATCAGGCAGCACGCCGCCGCGATGCTCCCCATGCGTGGGGGGCGTCGCTCACGCGTATGTCCGCGTCTCATCCCGCATCCCCTCACGCGTTCATTTCCCATGCAATGCCTTCGCCGCCTGGATCGTGTTGTGAAGCAACATGGTGATCGTCATCGGGCCAACCCCGCCCGGGACAGGCGTAATCCGGCTCGCCTTCTCGCGTACCGCCTCGAAGTCCACATCGCCCACGAGGCGGTAGCCACGCGGCTTGGACGCATCCTCGACCCGGTTGACGCCCACATCGATCACCACCACGCCCTCCTTGACCATGTCGGCGGTGATCGTGTCGGGCCGGCCGGCGGCGGCGATGAGAATGTCCGCCTGTTTCGTGAACATGGCCATGTCCTTCGTCCCCGTGTGGCAGACCGTGACGGTGGCGTTGGCATGTTCCTTTTTCTGCAGCAGCATGTTGGCCACGGGCTTGCCGACGATGTTGCTCCGCCCGACGACCACGACATGAGATCCCGCGATCGCCACGCCGCTCCGCGCCAGAAGCTGCACACATCCATGAGGCGTACAGGGCAGAAGGGCATCCTCGCCGATGACCATCTTGCCCACGTTCACCGGATGAAAGCCGTCCACGTCCTTTTCCGGCTTGATGCGGAGCAGCACCTTCGATTCGTCCATGTGCTTCGGCAGCGGGAGTTGTACGAGGATGCCATGGATGCGCGGGTCGTCGTTCATCCGGTCCACCAGTGCCAGCAGTTCCGCTTCGGATGTCTCGGCAGGGAGGCGGTTGTCGTCGGAAAAGATGCCGATCTGCGCGCACGCCTTCTCCTTGGCGGTGACGTACGACGTCGACGCGGGATCCTCGCCCACGAGCACCACGCCGAGCCCCGGCGTCAACCCGTCCGTGGCAAGTCGTTCGACCTCGGCCTTGAGCTCCGCCCGGATGCTCTCGGCCACCTGTTTGCCGTCAATGATCTCTGCCGCCATGAAGCGTTCTTCCTGATTTCTGAGGTGAGGCTTTGCCCTTGTTCGCGAGTGACCAACCTTCTGTCAAACGTGATTATAAAGGGCCCGTACTATATCGCCAGACATCCCGATCTGCCTCGACCTCCACTCGCGTCCAATGCGTTGCACGCGTACAATCGGTCACAACGGATCGGGATACACGTAATCAACGTTGAAAGTCGCGCACATGCCGGAATTGATCAGGATTCAACTGCGAGCCGGAGGCAAGCTGACGGACGTGCTCGGCGAGGAGCCGATCGAGTACGGCCTCGCGCCACCGGCGCACGTCTGCAACCTGACGGAACTGGTCTATTTGAAATACCCGGCGTTGGCGGACTGGTCCGGCCGGGTCGGCGTTGAGGTCAATGATGAGCCCGCCGGCGCCGAACGACCGCTTCAGGACGGCGATACCGTTCGACTCATTCCGCGTTAGCTTCCATCCCGCAGGAGACGGCACATGGCCAAGGCGAAGAAAGTTGCCGGGAAGAAAGTCCGGCCCAAAACCGCAGTCAAGAAGAAGTCAGCGAAGAAAAAAGCGGTGAAGAAGAAGGCGTCTCCCTCCGCGGCAGTACCGAAGGATCTCGACGCCCGGAAAGCCCGCGCCCGCAAAATCATCAAGGAACTGAAGAAGCTCTATCCCGAGGCCGAATGCGCCCTGAAACACAAGAGCGCGCTCCAGCTTCTGATCTCGACGATCCTTTCCGCCCAGTCCACGGATGACACGGTGAACAAGGTCACGCCCGAACTCTTCGCGATCTATCCCGACGCGAGGAGCCTGGCCGAGGCCGATCCCGCCGACGTCGAGCAACGCATTCACCGCACCGGCTTCTTCCGCCAGAAGACCAAGAGCATCATGGGTGCCTGCCGCAAGATCGTGGACGACTTCGGTGGCGATGTGCCGGATACGATCGACGAACTCACGTCGCTTCCCGGTGTCGCCCGCAAGACCGCCAATGTCGTTCTCGGCTCCTGGTTCGGCAAGAACGAGGGCGTCGTCGTCGATACGCACATCGGACGCCTCGCGCATCGACTGGAGCTGACCTGGTCGTCCAAGAATGACAAGGACGCCGTCAAGATCGAGCAGGATCTCACGCAGGTGCTCCCGCGGGAGGAATGGACCTACACCGGCCACGCGCTGATCTGGCATGGCCGACGCGTCTGCCCCGCGCGCAAGCCTAGGTGTAACGCATGCACGCTGAGCAAGCTTTGTCCCTCGGCGTTCACGTTCGACGCGTCGCCATCGGTTGACGCGAAGGCGGGCGGCGGCAAGAAAAAGGCAACCACACGCAAGGGGTAGCAGGGATGATACTCGGAAGACGCAAGGCCCCGGGGGCCTGGTCGCGCTGGCTGGCAATCAAGAGCCTCATCACCGGGATCGTGATGATTCCCGCCGTCATCGTCGTCAAGCAGTACGGCTTGAATGTGCTGGCCGAGCAGGGCGAGGGACTGGACGTCACGCCGTTGCCCTGGGTCGAGCCGATCATCGCGAATTTCTATGTCCTCCCGCTTCCCGGTCTTGCGCTGGCTGTCTTCGCCCTCATCCTGCGTCCCGTACGATTACCCTTGGCAGTGCTTTCGCTCGTACTGACACTCTTCGGCGTCCTTCTCGTCGTCGCGGCACTGGTCGGCTCGCTTGCCCCATTTTATCAGGTGCCCCAGGACCTCACCGGCTAACCTCGGATAAATCGGATTTCCTGAGATTTCTTTGGCATCCCGCGTGAACCGGGAGTATGCTAATAGTGCGGATCGTGGTCGGGACCTGGCATCTCTCATTTCACCGATCACGATGAGTTCCGTGCCTTTCGAGGCGAATCGATGGGCCGCATGCATTTCTTCGGCACCATCCATGAGTTCTGATGTGCATTCTGGCAGGTTCTGAAATATTTCAGAATCGATGATCCGGATTGGCTTCGTTGTGCGAGAAAAGCGCGATGCCGACCTCGGGGAAATTCTGCGCCCTCGTCTCCGCCGCGGCGACGATCTGGGCCGGCATCGCCGGCTGCGAGTCGACCTCCACGGCTCCGCCGGCGGCGATGTCGGACTCCTCCACCCGGATTGCGCAGGAGGGCATCCGCTTTTCGCACGACGAACCCCGCTCCCCCGAACACGATTCGCTGACGCTTCGCGGGCACAACCTTTTCTTTGACGAGGCCGCTGCCGCTTGCGCCAGTTGCCACGCCGTCGGTGGCCGGGGCGAACGCATCGGTCCCGATCTCACCGAGGTCGCCCGACGTCTCTCGTCGGACCAGATCCGCGAAGCCATCCGCCATCCCGATCGCGACGTGACCGAGGGGTACCGTGCCGTGATGGTTTCGACGTTCGAGGAAGTGATTTACGGACGATTGGTCGCCGAATCGGAGGATGAGGTGCACATCCTGCTCGGAGAAGACCAGATTGTCGTTGTTCAGGATCGCGATATCGAGGAGTTTCGCGAACTGCCGTCGATCATGCCCGCCTTCCTGCCCGAGCATCTGGCTGATGAGGATCTCGATGCGCTCGTGGCGTTCCTGCTGAACGCGGGAGAACTGCCGGACGAGATCCGACTTGTCAGTGCCGAGTGATTACGCGCATCAAGAACTTCGTCTCATTCCAACGTCAACACCGGATAGAGCTTCGGCGATTTCTCCTCACCGATACCCGGCGTCCAGTCGATCCAGCCCTGACGTCCGCGCTCGTCCGTAACGCCGATCAGCACGTTGAGCCCCATGCGCGTGGAGGGTTTGCCTTCTTTCAGGAGCAGGTTCCGTGGAACCGCGAGTTCATAGGCGGTCTGACCTTTCCGATGCGTTGCGGCGGCCTTGAGCGCCTCCCAATCGCGCTCCATCGCGTCCACCCACACATGCGTCACCGTGCCCGACTCCGTCAGAGCGACTCCGAATTCGACGTCGTCTTCGTTGTAGGCGGCGGTGGCATCGGCGGCGGGATCGATGGCCACTTGCAGGCAGTCGCCTTGCCAGATGTCCGCGCCGTCGTACGTGTTCACGTGCGAATCGTCCGGCAGCGTCACACCGAAATAGAGAAACGCGTCATCGTAGCCGACGCGTACGTCCGCCCGCGCGACGATGACGTCTCGAGGATCTTTCAAATAGACATGATCGCGTCCCTCGAGCACGACCGTCGGTGTGGCGAACCATTCCTCCAGTGAACCATCCACGTTCACGCCGCTCAGTTTCCGGACGGAATACGCCAGCGACTCCGGTCGCGTGCGCTTGGCCCATCGCCCCCGGCGCACCCGTGCGACCAGTTCGTCATCAAAATGCCGCAGGAAGTGTGCGTAGAATTCGTTCGCCCTGTCGATCTCGCCCGCTTCCAGGAACATCTCCGCCACCGGACCGGTCACACTCGGCCACGCCCCCAGTGGATGCGGGTCGGCCTGGACGATGTACTTTACTGCCGTCGCCTGATCACCCGCCTTGTGCGTGTTCATTGCCAGCTCAAACGCCGCCGCCCGTGCCCGCATACTCGACGGTTCCCGCGCCGCCAATTCGTTCATCACCTGGTGGGGCGTTGCCTCTTCGCCGAGCTTCTTCCGGCATGTCGCGATCCGCCGCGCCGTGATCCGCATCAGCGGCGCCTTTACGTCCGTATGAATGTGCGCGTAGTACCCCGAGAGGTACGCCTCGAAATGCGCGATCGCCTCCGCCCACGCCTGCACATCCTCCGCCATGAACGCCAGCCGGTAGTGTGATCGCGCGGACCACTCCGACCCCGCGTACGTTTCGATGACGCGCTTGAACTCGGCCTGGGCCGCGTCGTGATCCTCGTTCAGCAGATACATCATGCCCGCGCTGTACCCGGCAAAGCCCGCGTCCTCGGGCGAGTCCGCCGCCTCCTCCCACGTGCGGTACGCCTCTGCCGCCGCCGGGTAATCATGGCGACGGTAATGGTATGCTGCCCTGGCTCGCAGTGCCGCCGCTTCACACCGCGTGGCCGACTCGTCCGGCAGCGTCGACGCGATCATTGCCCCGTTCGCCTTCACGCGCACCTCGGCGATCACCGGCCAGTGATCCGACAGGCTGTAATGGCCGACGTAGCTGTCCACGAACTCGATCTCCGCGTTGCCGAAGACGTAATCGATCTGTCCGCCCAGCGGCAGCGGCCCTGACACCCCCGCCATGCCCTGCACCGTCGGGCACCGCCGACCATGCACCGCCTCACATCCATTCGTGAATCCCGCTTCACCGATGATCGGATACAGCGGTGAGTCCGGCGTCAGGTTGAAGTCGCCCATGATCGTTGCCGGCCCATCGAAGCGAGCGGCGATCTCCATGAACTTCTCGAAGTAGGGTCTGGCATCTCCCGCCGGCCACATGTGCGTCATCATCACGCGGACCGGCGTGTCCTCGGCCACGTTGACCGTCACCTGACCGATGCACCACCGGTTGCTGAACGGTGAATCGACGCACTCGTACGAGGAGTCCTCGATCGGGTAGCGGCTCAACAATGCCGGTGTAAACCATCCCTGTTGAAGCCGGAATACCGGCCACTTGAACACGTGCATCGGATAACCGCGATCGGCCAGCGCCACGCACAGCTCCGCCACGTGATCGCGGCCGTCGTGCCATGCCGTGCCCGTCTCCATCTCCGTAAACCCCGCCACGTCGACGGCGTGGTCAATGATCGTGTCCGCCATCTGACCGATCTGTTTCTCGCCGAAGGGTACCCCCGCCGCCGACGCCACGTTGTACGCCATTACGCGGTACGTCACCGCCGCCCGGTCATCGGCGCTCGCCGAAGCGCGCTCCTCTGCCGAGGCCGCGAACGGCGACATGACCAGCAGCGCGCACCAACCCATTGTTCCAAGTGGACGATTCGCCCATGTCCCCATGTCCATCGGAAGACCCCTCGTGTCAGCATGACGATTCCAATGCATCCGCAGCGGCATGATAACCTCAAGCCGGGGGTCCGCCGACTGCTGTCACTGGCACGACGCTTCGAGTGGAGGGACGAAGTGCTCGATCGGGGGCGTGGTGGCGTGAGGATCCTTGGCGCGGTCATCCCATCGGCGGACCCGGACGGCGCTCTCGTAGAAGGGCTCCTTTTCGAAACGCGCCACTTCGTCAGGCGACATCGGACCGCCCTGGGCCTGCAGGCTCTTGACCGACGCCGGCGAGAGCCCCGCTGCATAAGCCGGTTCCACCGCACAGAGATAACGCTTGGCCGGCACGTGCAGCCGCGTGCAATCGGCGACTTCAGGAACGAAGTTCTCCTTCAGCCAGAGCCACCCGAGACGCTCGTGTTCGTCATCCCCCGCGTCGAGGTAGGCTTCACCGAGGGCAAGCGTCTCGGGGTTGAGCAGATGGCCGATATCGTGGACCAGCGCCGCTGCCACCAGCGTTTCGGATGCCCCTGCGGCCTCGGCCAGCGCCGCCGCCTGAAGTCCGTGCTGCAACTGCGTCACCGGCTCCCCGAGATACTCATCGCCACCGCCCCGGGCAAAGAGCTCCAGCACGGCGGCCACTGCGTCAGGTACAAGCATCATGTTGGCCTCCTCACGAGTATTCCACAGAATCGTTCACTCCCATAGAACCGCACGGTCACCCATGCCCCTTTGTTCATCATCGAATGGCATGCACAGACCAACCCGATCCACGCTGTACAGGCTCGATCCTCTCCAGGCTCTGCCGGGCATCGTCCAGTGTCATTTGCTCGATGATCGTCAGCGCGTTCATCGAAGGAATGGCAATCGTGCGCCCATCTAACGAGTATCGGGCTTTGGTCAGAATATGGGTGTCTTCTGCCAGAAAGAGAACAAACTCCCCCGTCGCCCCATCCGCCAGAACATGGCTGCCCAACGGGTTCACCCTGCGCTTGAAACCGATGTAGCGCCGGGCATCCGGAGAAATGGCGATCGGACTGGCACTGGATGGAAAACGCCTCAGGATCGCTTTCTCTTCGATGGAATAGACTTCAACGATTCCCGTTTCCCAACCCACATAGAGGTGGCGGTTGTTCGGTGATACAGCCGCCGTGCACAGATTACCGACCTGTGGGGTTTCAAAGAGAAGCGAGCCGGTTGCCACATCGTAAACGCGGACGGGCTGCTCATGCATGTAATCGCCCACGACGTATAACGAGCCATCCGGGGAGATCCAGTACGAATTCCCATACTCGAGACGATACTGTTCGGCGCCGGTTGTCGAATCGTATCCGGTGGCCCCCTTCACTGCATCCGCATGGAACAGGGTCGAGGCGTCGGGTGTCAAACACCACAGACGGTTGGATCGCGCCCGCACCCCTTGATGGCGGTCGAGGGGAAAGCGACGAGCGATGCGAACCGGTTTCGAAAGCGTGGGCCCTTCGAGGTTGTAGAACAGGGCGGTCTTTCCCTTCCCGGGACGATCAAACGTCTTTTCGTATTCCTGCCAGAGAACACAGATAAGTTGACCATCTTCACGACTCGCAATGCCCCAGGGATCTCCCTGGATCTCGGGGGTTTCCAGCATTATCTTCTTGACCTGCCCATCCGGTGTCAGGCAGTGAAGATCCATCACGCCTTGACGGCGGACGCACGAGTAAGTGCCCTTCCGGCTCATGGTGATGCCCCAGCCGTGGGTTGGAATGCTTCGCTGAAGATTGGAAGGCGTCTCCGAGGAAGATGATGAGGAAAAGAGGCGTGCCTGAAAGACCACTGCCTTCGGGCCGCAGGTCAAGACAAGCATTTGCGCTTCGCTGTGAAAGGCCGCCAGAGACGCGCCAACGCGCTCGTGCGGCCACATGGAGGCGTAGGATGAGGTCATCACCGATCCGCGCTGGTCGGAGATGACGTTCATGGTGCTCTGGTCGAAAAGGTAGGCCAGATTCTCCAGGCGCGTCGCCTTCAGGTCTTCCAGTTCATACGAACTCTTCCGTGTGGCGATGACATCGGGACGGCGTACGTCATTGTCGGCCCGTACCAGGTTGTCCCAATGAAGTTGCCCGTCCCTGTCCTCCGCGAAGTAGTAGTGCCAGCCCGGCATCAGGCTGACGACGAGTGTCTCATTGTCGACATAGCTCAGCGCGCGGGCATCTTTCAAGGGGAAACGCCGCATCTCGTCCTGCCGCCACTTCCAGAGACGAACCGGGAGGTTGAGTCCGGCGAAGACCGCGATCGATTCCCCGTCTGGCGAAACATCAATGTCGGGAAAGGCATAGCTGTACTGCACGAGTTGCGTGAAGAATCGCCTTCTCTGCAGGACAGCTAATTCCGGCAGGCTCAGGACATGGACGTCACCCTCGTCGTTGAGGATCGCGAGGAGATCCTGCGCGCCTCCCGCGCGAAGCGTCGACACATCGGCGCCGGAATTGAATTTCCCCTGGAGTTTCAAATCGGGCAAGGCATATAGCTCCACCTTCCCGTCCTGACGCGCGAGGGCAAGCCGACCGCGGCCGGCGTCCACCATGTGGTTGATCGGCGTATCTTTGGGAATGCGAGCTACTTGAGTCCCATCGAGCAGTTGGTAAGCGATAAGCGCGCGATCCGTGGCCAGGACGAGGTGGAGCGGATTCCCGGAGAGGATCACGGCACGCTCGACAGGCTCATCCGAGATCGGGAAGCATCCGACCAGATTCCAGTGTTTTCGACTTGCCGCTACGATCTGAGAGAGCAGGTTGCCGTACTCCAGGCGGACCTCCTGGTCCATGGCGGCAGAGACGTGCCGGTAGGCCTCGCGAAGATCGCCCATGGCGAGTTGGTATTGCGCCTGCGCGTAATGCGCCGATAGCCGGGCACGTTGCTCCTCCTGCTCGGCGAGCTTGCGCTGAGCGTCCGCCGCCTCTTCCGCCTGCTTGGCTTGCGCTTCGGCCTCTTTCGCCAGGATCTCGGCAGACACGGCACGATCACGATCGGCAACGGCCTTCCTCCAGAGAGTCGCGGACAACGTGGCAGAAAGGATCAGCAGCAGAATGAAGCTCGCGGCGATCCCCGCCGGCCATCGGTAACGCCTCAATTGCTTGCGGAGCATGTAGCTGAGCGAATCGCGCTTGGCCTCGATCGGCTCGCCTTTCAAGTAACGAAGGACATCATTCGACAACTCGCCGGCGGACTGATAGCGACGATCGCGATCCTTGGCCAGTGACTTCAGAATGATCGTTTCGACTTCGTCATCGATTTCCTTGCGCATGGAACTTGGCCGTACCGGCTCGACTCGAATGATGTTGTCGAGCACGTCGCGCATGGACCCGGCGATGTCGTAGGGGAAGCGGCGGGTCAGCATCTGGTAGAGTATCACGCCCAGTGCATACACATCCGTGCGCACATCGATCTTGCTCGGTATACCCTCTGCCTGTTCCGGGCTGGACCAGGGCATACTGCCGATGAACTGCCCCGTCATGGTCATGACCTGCGGTTGAGAATCTTCTGTCACGCTTCCGGTCGCCATCTTGGCCAGCCCGAAGTCGAGAATGTGCGGCTCCCCCTCGGGATCGATCCGGATGTTGCCCGGCTTGAGGTCGCGATGAATGACACCGCGCAGATGAGCCGCGTTCACCGCTTGGGCAATCCGGGTGAACAGTTGGAGTGTTTCCTGGATGGAGTAGTCCCGGCTCTCCATGTAGGCATCCAGCGGCTGGCCGGAGATGTAGTCCATCACGTAGTAGAAGTTGCCGCTGGCAATGCCCGAATCATGAATGGGTACGATATTCGGATGTCGCAACTGAGCCATGATCTGAACTTCGCGCTCGAATCGCGCTTTGTCACGCTTCCCGGCAAAAGGCCCTTCGCGCATCACCTTGATCGCGACGCGCCGGCGGGTGGTCTTCTGAATGGCCTGGTACACCACGCCCTGACCGCCACGATGAATCTCGCCCAGAATCTGGTAGCCCGGGATGGAATCGTTCACGGCCGATGGCGATGGATCTGCATGGGCCTCCACGCTGGAACCGTGAGCGTCCATCTCCAGTCGCCGCAAGTCGGTCGTATGAAAGGGAACAGTCTGCTCAGTATGGGGAGGGGGATCGGTGAACTGTCGATCATAGACTTCGCGGCAGGACGCACAGCCTTCAAGATGTTCGCGCAGGGAATCGGCCGCCTCGCCGCGAAGCGAACCGGAAGCCAACTGTTTCCACTTCTTGGTTGCCGGGCAAACGCTCAAGGGTCATCCTTCAAAACGCGAGACGGCGACAGGAATTCGGGAAGTCCAGCCTCGAGTAATTCTATCAGATCGGGTGCCGGCCTACCGGCAATCGGCTCGAACACAACGCGCGATTCCGGGGACACGACTCCCGATCGGCGGCCACGGCCAGGAATCCGCAGGACGTGAGGCCGCCCGCAAAGACTCACTCGAGTTCCTCGATCCCCAGCTCCCCGACCTTCTGGCGAATACGTTCCAGGATTCTCGATTTCGCCTTGTAGACCTGGTTGCTGTTCATCTCCAGTTCTTCGCACACCTCCGGTACCGACCGCCCTTCGAAGGTCAGCATGCGAAACGCGAGGTAGTGGTGGCGGGGGACTTCCTGTTTGATCTGCTGAACACAGTAGCGTAGGTGCTTGTTCCGCCACTCCTGATCCCAGAGCTCATCCGGACCCGGCTCCTCGGACACGACCGCCTTCAGCTCAAACGAGTCCGCCTGCTTCACGCGTCGCTTGCGGAAGGTGGTGATGATCTTGTGGTTCGCGATGCGATGCAGCCAACTCTTGAATCGCCCCCGTGACCGGTCGTAGGTAAATCCGCCGATTTTCTCGACCACCACCGCCATGCATTGGTCCCGGATCTCCTCGGCATCCGACGCGCTCAGCCCGCGCAGCCGGGCATAGCGGTAGATCATCGGTCCGTAGATCGAATAGAACTCGCGCCAGGCCTGAGAATCATGCGGGTCTCGGACGCGAATCAGCAAACTCTTGCGGGTCTCGTCCATGTATGCTTCCCGTGGGGCCCAGGCCAGATCATGACGCGGCGCAGCAATCCTGCCAAGTCTTTCCGCCGCCTGCCCAGCCTGGCGAGTTCAGCAGGGTGAGGCAACCTCCGGACCGGGCCAAGGGGCATGTCGGAGCTCTGCAGGGCCCCATGGGCCGGAATATGGAACGAGGGGAATCCGACAGAAGATGTCGCCATTCATGCGGGGCCTTCAGTGCGTTTCCCCCGCTCGAAACCGGGAAGGAACACCTCCGACCGGACGTGTGTCCATGCCGAATCCGGAATCTGAGAAAAATCGAGATTTCCCGGTCAGAACCGATGCACTCGCGCGAATGAGTCTCTGCGTGCGGGATATCAAATCGAGCGGCACCGAGGATCGGGTGCTCGCCCGGGAGATCCCGAGGGAACGATGGAAACTCGAAACACTCAGGAGACCATGATGTTGAACGCCAAGACCGAATCCAGCAAGAACCAGAAGCTGTTGTCCGTGGGCATGATTGTGGCGGGGGCCGCCGCGATCATCGGAATGACCCTTTCCGTGAACGATCAACTTCCGCCGGCCATGGGAGAAGCGACCAAGGCTTCCATCCTGCATCACCACAAGCTGCTGACGGGTGAGGACGCGGCATCCGTCATGCAACTGGAGAGCGCACAGTTGCAGCGTGCGATGGACGCCCGGGACCAGGAGATTCACCAGGCCTGCGAAGCGCAGATGGCCGGCAACCGAACGGCGGTCACTGGCGGCGTGCTGGGGGCGCTGCTCTGTCTCGCCGGTTGCCTCAGTTTCTTCATAAAAAGGTCGGCCACATCGCGCCCGGAAACCATCGCGCCGCCTGCACCGGTGAAAGTGCAGGACGCGACATCACAGGTGTCCATGGCCATCTGACACGAAATCTCCCCGAAGGGACGCCGGCGGCGGAAGGGCCGTCGGCGTTCCTTCGACGCGTGGGCGCGTCATGATCATTACCGAACCGCCGGTGATTCAATGGACAGTGAGATCATGAAGAGCATTGTCAGGCTTGGATCAGCCGCGTAATGCTTGGGCTAGTCCCATTATCGCCAAAACAAAGTTCAGTTCTCCCCTGATAGCCGATAGACTTATTCTTCAATCCAATCGGGTCATGCTTCGCGTGATACTTCTTCTGAACTCAAACGGTTGGCGAATGGGAGGGCGGCCAATGAAGCACATTCACATCATCATATTCGTCATGACGCTCAGCATACTGTCGGTTGTGAGCCAAATGCGAGCGCAGCCATTGACATTGTTCGCCCATTGGGACTTGAATGAGAATGGCGGATCGACCGCCCACGATGCCGTCGGAGGTTATGACGGCACGCTCGTGACTGACGCGGGTTCACCGGCTTGGGCGCCTGGGTTGTTGGACTTCCAGGGTGAGACGCATCCCCAGGGACGCGTCGAGATCAACACGATCCCTTCGCTGGGCGACTTCGGGAGTTTTGCGATCGAAAGCCGGATTCGGCTCGCGTCAGGGGGGACATGGCACAGGGACATCGCCTCGGAATGGGGACCGCAGATCAACGACGATGACGAATGGGTTTTCGGAATCACGGATACGGGTCGGCCGCGATTCTGGGTTCGAAGCGCCACGGAACCGTGGGACAACATTCAGGCCGTGGGCGGCGCTCCGCTCGTCGCTGGAGAGTGGCACGTGCTCAAAGGCGTGTTCAACAGAGGCCAGAGCGTCGATCTCTGGCTCGACGGGCAACTGATCGCATCGCAGCCGACGACATGGTCAAGCATCCGCACCAGCGCCCAACCCATGTGGATCGGCAACATGCACTGGATCGGCAGCGACTATCATGCCTTCCACGGTGACATCGACTACGTTACCGTTTGGGTCCCTGAGCCGGCGACGCTGCTTCTCCTGGCCGCCAGTGGCATGCTCTTGAACCACCGACGAAGCCTCTAATCCTTCTGCCTGATGTCAGCGATCCTATTGGGCTCCATCTCTGCCCTGCTCGGCGTCGGTAACCAAAGAGGTAGGAGGTAGTGCCGGCCGAAAGATGGTGACGCTCGAATCCTCCACCTGGGCCGCGTATGCCCCATTCGGACTCCATGTCCAGTCGTTGACCCAACCCTCGACGGGGATCTTTTCTGAGCCTGATTCGCTGAGCCACTGGAAGTCGTTGTCTCCTTGAAGCAGCACCCAGCCCGGCACGGGAGACCATCGGAGAATCGCGGGCTGCGAAAGGATGACCCTCCACGGCTCAATCTGAACGACATAGCCCGTCATTCGATGCAAGGGGGGATGGTCAGGGGATTCAGGGGGGATCCACGTCGTGGCATAGTAAATCACGCAGTGATCGTCCGGGGTCCATCGGTCGGCGACCAGGGTCAGGTCCGCGTCCACACCGAACGCCTCGCTGAACTGCGAGGTCAGGTCATCGGTTTCCCATGTCTCCGTGTGGACCCGCAGGAAAGGCCTCGCTCCGTTCACCTCGTCGCTGAGCCGGACGAGCACTTCCGAACTGTCGGATGTCCAGCACACGTCGCGCGCGGTCGAGTCGAAAGGAAACTGCTTCCCGGTCTGGACATCGAGCAGGAGGTGTGTCAACCTAGAACCGTCTTTCCGTTCCCGAGTGACGAACCAATACCTGCCGTTTGGTGAAGCTTCAGCATTTTCCAGTCTCGGCCCCATACCATTGTTCATGGTCATTCGGCGAGAACGCTTCTCGTAGACCATCCTCCGGGCATCCGGTGCCTCGTCGAGAGTGTGACGCCACACGGCGAAACGGTCCTCACTCACTGTACTGAATGCGAACTCATCTGCGTCAAGCCAATGAAGGCTCTTGAACAATTCATCCTTGAATCGGATCGTGTGTTCGTGGTTACTGTTCAGGTCGACGATCAGTACGCATTCAGGTGTGACGGCAGCAAGATGCGCCGCGTCCGGGCTGAAACGGACGGCGCCGTCCAGAAAAGATCGGTACTGACCTTCCGGCCGGAGATCGATCGAAGCCAGTGATCTCGATCGCTCTAATTCGGAGTGGCCTACCGGAAACCAGCGAAGTTCAAGGGAATCGGTGAGCAGGAGGGGACGCGCGCCGAGCTCGTGGGGGATACGGTTCACGGCATCCCGCCAGAGATAGGCAAACCATCGGCTTTCGGGTGAAAACGTGAGCGTCTCGTAGGTGGGTTGATGCATGTGCGACAGCTGCCCCGAGAGAGTGCCGCGCCATTCGGATAGCAGCAGACCGCCGACTCCCGCGAGGCCGACGAGCAGCACGCCGCCGATGATCGATTTGGTCCGTCGTTTGTGTTTCATGGTCGCCCCCATCAATTGGATGTAGCCCCGCAAGTTCCGGTCGCAGTCTGTCCCTCAACGCCTGATAGCCAAAGGTTGTTGTTCCATTCTATCCCGAAATAAGGCGAATCGCTCCAAACGTCACAAGATTCCGTGCGTCAGATCGGGCCAGACGCAGGAGGATGCCGTTGTCGGACCTGTCTCTACGCCATCCTCGTGGTGGAGCAAGTTACAGGGGACGGCAGGATATGCTGTTCGCTGCAAACCAGATTCTCATATTCGCTCGCCGCACTCAGGGCATCGCGGTTCAGGGATGCCGCGCAAGATGTACCCGCAGACGCGGCATCTCGTCTCTTCGACCGGTGTTGAACGGACTCGCTCCGTGCCCGATCCGAGGATCAATAGGAAGGTGATCAATCCGGGCAGATAGCTCACCGGGATTCCCAGCGAGGGCGAGATGTTGAGCCGGCTGGATAAGACGATGCTGAGTATGCAGGACACGGTGAAGACCTGAATGAAGACCGAACTGATGAATGCGGCTAATGTTCTGGCCCACCAGGAGTTCATATCCGCTCTCCACATTCAGGGCACACCGGTTCGGTCAGGCCCGAAAGCGTACCACCACAGGCGCGGCACTGGCACCGGGGCTGGGTTCCCCAGTAGCGAGTCAGAAGTTGATACGTGCCGAAGCAGCACGCCAGAGCGGGCAGGTACAGGAGAATCATGCCCGCAAGCACAGCCTCAATGTAAGTGTTGAGATCGTACGCGGAGATCAGAACCTCTGACTCCAGGATGGCCCAGATCAGCAGCACGGGCACGACGATGGCGATGATTCCCCGATTCAATCGATGCATCGGCGGGAAGAAGCCGTCGAACACGATGGTTCTGGCCGGTGTCGGGGGCACGGCCCAGTATGACAGCATTCCCGCCAGCACGGCGACCATCAGCATCAGAAAATGATTTCGGCCGTAGGGCGAGGGGAGTACGATCATGATCCATGTCACGCCAAGCGCATTCGCGATCGCAAGGATGATTCTGCAGACTACGGTCATGGGCCTGACAGGATGTGCTGAGGTGCGTGCTGAATAGGATTCATGCACTCATTGCGAATGGATAAAAACTGTTCTAATAGGTGTATGGAAGACATTACTGCTTGCATGCCCGACTTATGTGAGGAATTCACTGGCCATGCATAAAGGGTAAAGGCTACTCCCCCCAACGCCTACTCTTCCGCCTGGATCAGCGTGGTGTCCAGCGCCTTCGGCCCCGGGGAATCATCGCCGAGCCCCAGCAGCGAAAGCGCGTCGCACTCGACGATGCGGCGGAGTTGTTCGCGCGGAATCGTCGGCAGGTTCGTGCCGTGCGCGACCTGGTTGATGCTGTACAACGCCTCGATGCACTCGGCCGGCGTGCTGAACGGGAAATTGCTGCCGAACAGCAGCCGATCCATCACCCCCGCCTGGTACGCGCTGATCAACGCCGTGTACGACTGCCACGGATGATGCAGCAGCCCGCTGATGTCCGCGAAGACGTTGCGGTGCTTGCCGAGCATGACAATCGTCTCGTCCATCCACGGGTAACCGAGCTGCGAGATGACGATTTTCAGATCGGGGAACTCCCGCGCCACTTCGTCGACGAGGTACGGCCGGGCGAACTCCATCTTCGACACCGGCGACGCCTGCACCGACTGGTGGAAGATTACCGGCATGGCCAGCCGGGTTGCCTCGGCGTGAACGCGCATCGCGGACGTACTGGCGGGGTGAAAGTCCTGCGCCGCCGGCCAGATCGACACCCCCGACATCCCGAGTTCGTCGTGCACGCGTTTCAGCTCGTCGATTGCCTCCCGCGGCCGGTTCGGATCCACCGACGCGAACCCGATCAGTTCGTTCGGGTACTTTTTCACGTAGTGGGCCACGTAGTCGTTGGGGATGTCCGCCTCGAGGTAGGCACTCTTCAGGGCCAGGACGAAGGTCTTGTCCACCGGCTCGCTGGCCCGGCGGTGGTCGGAGGACGACGCCCGGGGCGGCGAGGCTCCGTGTTGCTCCCGGCTCATCGAGCCCCACAGACCGGTCCCACGACCCAACTGCTCCACGCTTTCCCAGACATGGGTATGGCAATCCACAATCATGATGTTCTGTTCTCTAAGGGAGCCGTCTCGATCGAAGAAAAGGCCCCAACCACGAACGATGTGCGAAACCTCCCGTGCCGGGGCTGCGCCGGCCCCGAAAGCACGTATCCACTCGGGATCACCCCATCATACGCGATCGCGCCCGCCCACGCCACGAAAATCACCCAGTTTCGCAGTACGTCGCGTATCGACCACGAGGCTGGTGAACGGTTTCACACGGCAGACCTTCCTCCGAACGCATCGGCGGCTGCAGGAATTAAATATAGCTCTTGACGAATATAGCCGATATGCTATACTAAATGAATGTGGGAAGTCGAATACACGGATGAATTCGGCCAATGGTGGGACGGACTCGACGAGGCGGAACAGGAATCCGTGGCGGCCAGTGTCGAACTGCTCATTGCCCTCGGCCCACATCTCACCAGGCCCCATGCGGACTCGGTCAAGGGCTCAAGACACTCGAACATGAAGGAGCTTAGAACCCAGCATCAAGGGCGACCCTTGCGAACGCTATTCGCCTTTGATCCCAGGCGATCCGCCATTTTATTGATCGGCGGTGACAAGACCGGGGATGACCGTTTCTATGAGCGGATGATCCCGGAGGCGGATCGGCTCTACGAGGAGCATCTGGAGGAACTGAAGCGGGAAGGATTGATTGGATGAGGCGGAAATTCAGCGAATTACAGGCCCGAATGGCCCCGGAACGGCGGGCAGCGGCCAAGGCCCGTGCCAGGGAGATGATGGCCGAGATGCTCCTGGCGGAGATCCGCCGTCAGACCGGTCTCACCCAGGAGGAGTTGGCCGCATCCCTTGGCATCAAGCAGCCCACCCTTTCCAAACTCGAGTCCCAGTCGGACATGCAGATCAGCACGCTTCGCCGTTTGATCGAAGCGCTTGGCGGCCGGTTGGAACTGATCGCCCATCTTCCCGATGCCGATGTCCGAATAACCCAGTTCACCGCAGATCAGGCTTGAGGTTGATCCCGCTGGGCTTGACCCCGGGCGGCTCTTGGGGCATACTACCGGATTCCACTCTGGACGGCGTGGAGGGTCTCCACCTGCGTCCGGAAATCATTCGGATAAACACGGATAGGACGAGAACGGATCTCGGCGGACGATTTGAGGATCTGACGTTATGGGTTACAAGCGGTGGACGAAGTCGAACGAGCAGCTCCGGCCCGATGCGCGGTACAACAGCATCCTGGCCGGCAAGTTCATCAACTGCCTCATGCTCGATGGCAAGAAGAGCGTGGCGACGCGCGTGTTCTACGACGCCCTCGACATGGTCGCCAAGCGCGTGAAGGACGAGTCGCCCGGCGCCGTCTTCGAGGCCGCCGTCAACAACGTCAAGCCCAACATCGAGGTCCGCAGTAAGCGCGTCGGTGGCTCCAACTACCAGGTGCCGATTCCCGTCAAGAAAAAGCGTCAGCAGTCGCTGGCCATCCGCTGGATCCTCGAATCCGCCCGCGGCCGCAAGGGGCGCCCCATCGCCCAGTCGCTGGCCCAGGAATTCGTCGATGCGTACAAGGGCGAAGGCGCCGCCATGAACACGCGTGAGAATGTCCACCGCATGGCCGATGCCAACAAGGCCTTCTCACACTTTGCCTGGTGATTGAGGCTTTCGTGGAATCGGGTGTGGCCTTCGCACCGCCCCCCGGGACTGTGGCCGTCACGCCGATACCGTAATTGAATCTTCAATAATCACGAAAACTATAGTATTTCCCGATAAGGGAACACGACAGCCCCGGTCGCCGAATGGCACCGGGGTCTTTTTTCATGCATCAAACGCCTTTCCCCGATCGGTCAACTCGTTCATCCCGTTCCGGGGCGTGCTAAATCATCGTGGACTCTTCCCGCCTGACTTGTGACCGCTACCGTGACGCGTAAAATAGACAGCTATGTCAACTACAAGAACACAGCAGCTCGTTGATTCCACACGATGTGACATCCGCACGGATGATCTCACGCGCCAGTTGTACGCCACCGACGCGTCGATCCATCAGGTCACGCCGATGGCGGTCGCCTTTCCGCGCAATGCCGAGGAAGCGTCCGAAGCCATTCGCGCCGCCGCCGACCTCGGTATCCCAATTATTCCGCGTGGCGCCGGCACCGGGCTCGTGGGCGGCGCACTCGGCGAAGGACTCGTCGTCGACTTCTCGCGGCACAACCGCCAGATCACCGACCTCGACGTCGACAAGCGCAGCGTCAGCGTCGGCCCTGGCGTCGTGCTCGACGATCTCAACCGCACACTCGCCCCGCACGGGCTCTGGTTCGGCCCGGACGTGGCCACCAGCTCGCGGGCGACGCTCGGCGGCATGATCGGCAACAACTCGTCGGGGGCGCACGTTCCGGTCTATGGCACCACGGCGGAACACATCCTGTCGCTGGAAATCGTCCTGGCCGACGGCTCGGTCGTCACCATCGGCGAGGGGCACGACACGCTGCCGGAGATCCGCAGTTTCGCGGACGGCCTGGTCGATCAGCACGAAGCGCTCATCCGCGAGCGCCTCCACGACCGCATCCACAAGCGCTGGCCCGGCTACGGGTTCGACCGCTACCTGCGGCAGAAGGGCGACCTGTGCAAACTCGTGGCCGGCAGCGAGGGCACACTCGCGGCGGTGACCTCGTCGGAGTTGAATCTCGTGCCGCTGCCGGAAGGCAAAGGGCTCGGCGTGCTCTTCTTCGCGTCGGTCGGCGAGGCGATGCAGGCGAGCACCGAACTGCTCGATCTGAACCCCGCCGCCATCGAGCACATCGATCGCATCCTCTTCGACCAGACTCGCGGCCAGCGCGCGTTCAGCAAGGCCCGTGCCCTGCTCGAGCTCGATGCCAAGCCGTGCGAGTCGATCCTGCTCGTCGAGTTCTTCGAGGACATCGAGGACAAGCTGGCGGCGATGGCATCGCGCAATCTCGGCCAGCGGCAGCTCATCCCGCGCACGGACGAAGAGCAGCAGCTTGTCTGGAACGTCCGCAAGCAAGGGCTGAATCTGCTGACTGCCTGCAAGGGTGAAGCCAAGCCGGTACCGGGGATCGAGGATGTCTGCGTGCCGCCCGAGGAATTGCCGGAGTACGTCAAAGGTTTCCAGGCGATCATCGAGCCGATGAACCTCGACGCGTCGTACTACGGCCACGCGGCGTCGGGGCTGCTGCATGTGCGTCCGAAGCTGAACATGCACACCGCCGAGGACGTCGCGCGGTTCCGCAAGATCGCCGACGAGGTGGCGGCGCTGACCAAGCAGTTCAAGGGCTCGATCGCCGCCGAGCACGGCGTGGGCATCGCCCGTACCGAGTTCCTGCCCGACCAGCTCGGTCCGGAGATCATGACCGCCATCCGCGAGGTCAAGCAGAAGTTCGATCCGAAGAACCTGCTCAACCCCGGCAAGATCCTCGGCGACGGCGACTACGCCTTCGACACGAACCTCCGCCAGGGCGCCGGTTCGAGCCTCAAGCTGCCGTTCGCGCAGGTCTTCGGGTACATCGAGCGCGACGAGTCGTTCATCGGCAACCTCGAACAGTGCAACGGCAACGGCCACTGCCGCAAGCACGTCAACGCCATGTGCCCGACGTACATCGCCACCGGCGAGGAGATCATGTCCACGCGCGGCCGGGCGAACACGATCCGCGCCGCCCTCGAACAGCGCTTCCGCAACAACGGCGAAACGCTTTACACCGAGGAACTCGACGAGGCCCTGAGCAACTGCCTCTCGTGCAAAGCGTGCAAGACCGAATGCCCGTCGAACGTGGACCTGGCCCACCTGAAGGCGGAGCTGAACCACGCCAAACACCAGGCGAAGGGCCTCCCGCTGCTGGACCGGATGATTGCCAACGCCGACTTCCTCGGGAAGATCAACAGCGGACCGCAGGCGACACTCGTCAACGCGATCCTCGGCCTCGCACCCACCAAATGGATGTTGCAGAAAGTACTCGGCTTCTCGTCGCACCGCACGATGCCGCCATACACGACGCAGCGGTTCGACACCTGGTTCCGCAAACATCACGACAACGGCACCGCCGGCGCGCGCGGCACGGTCATCCTCTGGGACGACACGTGGGTGCGCTACAACGAGCCGAACATCGGCAAGGCGGCGGTCAAGGTGCTGGAGGCGGCGGGGTACACCGTCAAGCTCGAGCGGCAGCGTAAATGCTGCGGGCGCCCGGCGGCCAGCCGCGGCGTGCTCGACGAGGTGCGCCGGCTGGCGGAGCACAACATCGCGGTCTTCAAGGACGGCCTTCCCGACGAACCGATCATCTTCCTCGAGCCGTCCTGCTACACGATGTTCGTGGACGAGTACCGGCAGTTGAAGCTGCCCGGAGCCGGGGACGTTGCGCAGCGGTGCGTGCTGTTCGAGCAGTTCATCTTCAATCTGCTCCAGGCCGAGCCCGACGCCATTCCCTTCCGGAAGGATGTGCTCAAGCAGGTCGCGATCCACGGCCACTGCCATTCCAAGGCGTTGACGGACGTGGATTTCTACCCGGGGTTGGTGGAGGCGGTGGACGGCGCGTCGGCGACGCTGCTGGACACGGGGTGCTGCGGCATGGCCGGCGCGTTCGGCATGCTGGCCAAGAAGCAGGAGCTCTCGCTGAAGGTCGGCCAGGAGCTGCGCGAGAAGATCCAGAAGCTCGAGCGCGACACGATGGTGGTGGCGTCGGGGACAAGTTGCCGCCACCAGATCCACGACCTCACCGGCCGCCAGGCGCTGCACATGGCGGAATTGCTCGCCCTGGCGGTGGAGTAGGGCGTCGTCGAGGGTGGCCAGCGAGAGATCGTCAGTGATGAATCTGTATTGATCCTGACTTCAGCAACGGAGCAAAGAGAAGGGCCATAGCATACAAACGCAGGGGCATACGATCATATGAGACGCATTTACGTAGTGATGATGGCTGTTCTCAGTGCACTGGGGATGGCATGCGAGCAGGATGCCGATCAGGGCATCGACCTGAAGAAGCCGGAGTACACCGAGACGAAGGAAGCAACGGATGGAGACTTCACCAATTCGCTTGGAATGAAAATGATACTCGTCCCGCCCGCTGCATCCGACGCCAAAGGTGAAGGTCGCGGAGTTGAGGCACGCTTCTACGTCGGAGAGTTCGAGGTCACCAATCAGCAATTCACGACATTTCTCGAAGAAGCGTCCTACGAATATGCGGCACAATGGCGAAACGCCAGGCAGGACTGGGTCAGCAGGAATACGCCTTCAGGATCGGAGTTCACGTTCAGAGATGATTGGCCGGCTCAATGCATCAGCCTGCGCGATGCGCACAATTTCTGTGAATGGCTTTCCAGTAAGGAAGGACGGACTTACAGGTTGCCGACTTATGAAGAATGCAGACAGGTGTGTCAGTCCATCCCTCTGGATCCATCGCCCGATACAGAAGTCACCGTCTCGAAAGCAGAATTCGCCAGGCTGGCCGCGCCCCTGGATGAATTCCACCCTAAGCCGGTCGGCTCGTTAAGGGCTTCATCTTGGGGAATCCATGATGTGCTCGGCAATGTCTGGGAGTGGACCTCCACCAGCCATGAAGAGGTAGGCGTCGAATGCCCCTGGGAGAGTTGCGGGACGATTTATGGGGGAGGCTACCACAACGGTATGGATTCTACAGACTGCAGCACAATTCATTCTCTCGCCGTCGATCATCGCAGCGGTGGCGTGGGTTTTCGGATCGTTGCGGACGCTTCGCGTTAGGGTTACGATGATACGGGTCCTCGCTAGTGAGATAGCTCATAGCGCTGTCATAGTAGGTACGGGGTACTTTGAAGCATGTCCAACTATGGTAGAGTGTTGCGACTGGCGTTCAGGGCGGTGTGGCTCGTGGCGGTGGTCTCGGGGTGTTCGCAAACGGACGAATCGCATTTCTCACGACTTGAAGGGTCGTGGTATACGAAACTGATCACGTTTACAGGCATCGAGGACGGCGAACAACAGGCCCAATCGCAAGAATACGATCAAGGGCATCTCCTTACAGTCATTCGGCCGGATGGAAGTTTCGCCTACGAGCCTTCGATCCTTGCGATGGCTGAAGGAATCAATGATCTCAAGCACCTCGGGGATCGTACCTATCCGGGAACAGACAGCAGTGAGAATCCCGATGATCAATGGCCATATGTTGATGTCGTCCGTAGTCGCTACACTCCGGCTCTGAGCGAGATTGCTTACCGGATCGTCTACCCGAAAGAGAATCGTACGGAAGGGTACATCAAGAAAGCGGAGCTGAGATCTGACGGCCGGTTGGACTACAGTATGCGAGGAGTCGGTACCGAACTGATTGTTATGAAGGCCATCGCATACCGCGGGAAGGATCAAGAGCCTATGCCAAAGCCCAATCCGTGATCATGTGTATGATAACGCTTCATGCTGAAACTCACGGGTGAAGAATTGGGATTGGTTCCTGGAACGGATTCCTGATTCCCTGTTTCGACTCCTTATTCCTGTTCGTCCCCCGGCCGGCCGTAGTTCGCCTGTTCGACGAACGCGTGGCCGCTCAATTCACGATCGCCCTGCGTGCCGGTCACCGTACACAGCCCTTCCCAGTAGAGGTTGCCCGTGGTCGGGCGGACGTCGAGCTCCTGGGCCTCCGCCACGGCGGTGAGTGTCAGGCGGATGTCGTCCAGTGGAAGGTCGATCGCCCACTGCGTCTGGTACGTGATGCCGGTCTCCGGGCTCGTCCAGTCGGCCAGCGGAACAATGGCGAAGTCCTCCGCCGTCAGTGTCACATCCACGCCGTCCGGCTCGATCAACGTCCCGTGGGCGACCTCCGCCATCGGTCCATACGTAAAGAGCATGAGGTCGGTTCCGTCATCGAGGCGGATGCTGAACCACGCCCATCGCGTCAAGGACCCCGCGAAGTTCAGCCCCCACTGTCGATCGAACCAGAACTGGCCGGTCACCGGCACCGGCTCGCCGTCGAGTGCGAGCGTGCCCGTGCCGTACATCCGCGGACGCGAGTAGTAGAACGTCCCGCCGTTGAGGCCGTGCGGCACATACCCGTCCCCGCCATGCAGGATCGGCTCGCGTGTGTCCTGCAGCGCGATGTCGAGGGCGAATCGGCCGTCGCCCATGGCGGCGGTGAACTGATCGCTGCCGGCGCTCCCGCGCATCTGGATCAGGCCGCCATCGATATCGAAGCCGACCTCGGGTTGCGGGTCCGGTTGGCCGCCGGTGATGCGGCTCTGGTCGTAGACGAACTCGCCGGTCTCGGCGTTGACGATGGCGTAGTGCGCGATCCAGTAATCCGTTCCGCCCCCCAGCGGAAACGGCGGCACATGGAAGATCACCGTGTGCGTGCCGAAGACCTGCTCGGGGGTCGTGTCCGTCGTGACCCGCCCGGTGTAATACCACCACTCGAAGCCGGTCCCGTAATGCGGCGCCTCGTCCAGCGGCAGGCGCACCTGCGGGCGTTCCGCCGTGAGCTCGTAGAATCCATCGAACCGAAAGGGACCCGCGCCCGACAGCACACATCCCGACACGAGCGAGATGAAGGACACGAGCCCGGCCAGCAGCCCCAGGCGATAGCGGATCCTGTTCATGATGCAGTATCTCTCCACTGGCGTTCACATTCCGTCTCAAACGACCGGGATTATAGCCGATGGACTTGGGGCGGCTTGGCGAGCGCCGGCTCAATGGCGGGGCATGCACTGACGGAAGCAGTGCTAGCAGCAATTCCAGACCCTGCCGGAATAATCTCCCGCCGGCGCGAGCTATAATCCCTGGACCGGAGAAATCCCCTTTTCGTGAGGGCTGAACGATGACCATGCATGTAATGCGCTGGGCGGCGGTGCTGCCGCTGTGGGGGCTGTTGTGGACGGCCGGATGTGCCGAGCGCCAGGAGAACGCCATGAATGATTCGACGTCGCGAAACCCGTCGACAGAGAGTGCACCTACCGATTCAGGCACGCGAGCCGGTTCTGACGCCAAGGCCGAACTCGCCTCCGCCACCGGGACGGAGGGTTTACCTTCTCAAGACGCTACTTCTGAAGGTCAAGCGCAGGCCATGTTCGGCGCGGGCTGCTTCTGGGGGGTCGAAGCCACGTTCCTGCAGGTGCCCGGCGTGCTCGATGCCGTCTCGGGCTACAGTGGCGGTCATGTGCAGAAGCCGACCTACAAGCAGGTGTGCACCGACACGACCGGCCACGCCGAAGTGGTCCACGTCACGTACGACCCGTCGAAGGTCTCGTACGACCAGTTGCTCAATGTCTTTTTCCAGGTGCACGACCCGACGCAGTTGAACCGCCAGGGCCCCGACTTCGGCACGCAGTATCGCTCGGTGATTTACACCTACGGCGACGAGCAGGCGAAGCTGGCGGAGGCATCGAAGGCGAAGTGGGACAAGGCGGGCAAGTACAACCGACCGATCGTCACGCGCATCGAACCGGCACAGGAGTTCCACCGCGCCGAGGAGTATCACCAGCGCTACTACGCCAAGCATGGCTATTCGTGCCCCGCGCACAAGTCGATCGAGAACATCGACATCGACGGGCCGTGAGCGACGCGGCGTCGCGTACGCTGCGCGGAGCGGTGTGATACCAGAGAATGTGCGGTGTCACGATCGCAAATCGACTTGTGCGAGTAGTTCCTTGCACGCGGATATGACGCGCTCCACGGACGGCCACGGATCGGCAGCGCCCGCCTCCTCGTAGATGGCGTGAACGTGTTCACCGAACGGACGCCACACGCGCGGATCGGTCGTACCGAAGAGCGCCACCGTGGACACACCCAGCACTGCCGCCAGATGCGTCATGCCCGCATCATTTCCGACGTAGAGCTTCGCCCGAGCGACATGATCCGCCGCGCACTGCAGATCTTCCTCGACGATCAACCGACCGCCGTGCTCCACGACGCGCTGCTTCAGGAGGGCGTGCATCTCCGGCTCACGCTCCAACTCCGCCGGGCCGAGCATCCAATCGATCGCATACTCGTTCAGCCCGTCCGCGAGCTGCAGAAAACGCTTCAGCGGCCAGCATTTACCACGCCCGCCGCTGCCGGGATGAATCACGATCGGCCTTTGCTTCGACGTTTCCTCGCGTGAAGTGTCCGATGCCCGGTCGACCCGCACAGGTGCGGCCTCGCCGATCGAAATGCCTTGAGCCCGGATCGCATCGGTCCAACATTGCGTGATGTGGCGGGGGTGTTCCGCATCGATCGGCGGACGCGGATCCACCGAGATGACCCGGCCACGCGGCATGGTTTCGGCAAGTCGCCGGTGAATGGCGTGATCGGCATCGGAGAGGAAGTTGAGCACCACCGGCGCGGTCAGGTGCAGCAGGCTCTGCAGGCGCGGATCGAGTGCGCCGCCATCCTCGCCGAACAAGGTGTGCAGGCCGACGGACTCGGGCGACATGTGGCGGTCGATGACGCCTCGACCAGCCATAAGCCGCGCGGAGGCGGCGGAAGCGATGGCGATCACCTGCGGGCGGGAGAGGGTCGTGCGAAGGGCCGCCACAACCGGAAGCGTCAGCAGGAAATCGCCAAGCGCCCCCTGGTGCAGCATGAGCATGGCGGAGTCGTGAGGCGATCGGCCAAACACGTGCGGGCCTCCGGTTGGTGAGTGGGGTGCGATGTGATTCGGAACGAAAAGGCTCAGTCGATCCATCCGCCACCGAGCACGACGTCCCCATCATAAAACACCACCGCCTGTCCCGGGGTGATTGCCCGCTGCGGGGTGTCGAACGTCACGCGCACGCGGTCGCCATCGAGCGGCACGAGCTCGGCATCGGCGGGCTGATGCTGATAGCGGATCTTCACGGCGGCGCGCATCGGCGCGTCCGGCGTATCGACCAGCCATGTTACGCGCGACGCTTCAAGGGCCGCGCGTTCGAGCTCCGCCTTCTCGCCGACGGTCACCGTGTTGGTGGCGGTGTTGATCTCGGTGACGTAGATCGGGAGTCCCATGGCGACGCCCAGTCCGCGTCGCTGACCGATGGTGTAGTTCGGCAGCCCTTCATGCCGGCCGACGACGTTGCCCGTTTTGTCGAGAATGTCACCCTCGGTGAAGGCGTCGGGCTTGCGCTCGCGCACCACGCGGGCGTAGTCGCGATCGGGAACGAAGCAGATATCCACCGAGTCCGGTTTCCGGCAGAGATTCAGGCCGAATCGCGCCGCCTCCTCCCGCACGCGATCCTTGGTCATCCCACCGATCGGGAAGAGCACCTTCGACAGCATCTCCCGACCGAGACCGAACAGCACGTACGACTGATCCTTGGCGTGATCGATGCCGCGCCGAAGGAGGTGCCTGCCGTCGACCTGGTCGATGCGGGCGTAGTGCCCGGTGGCCACGTAATCCGCCCCGGCGGCCTGCCCGTAGTCGGCGAGCCGGCCGAATTTCAAATGCTCGTTGCACATGACGCACGGGTTGGGCGTGCGACCGCGCTCGTACTCGGCGGCGAAGTAATCGATGATGCGGTCAAACTGCTCTTTGAAGTTCAGTGCGAAAAACGGAATGCCGAGCTGACCCGCCACCTGGCGCGCATCCGACGCATCGACCGCGCTGCAGCACCCCCGGTGGCGCTCCTGCGTCTGAAGATCCTCGGGCATCTCCGTGCCGGTGCGCATGAACAGCCCGGTGACGTCGTACCCCTGCTCATGCAGCAGGCATGCCGCCACACTCGAGTCCACGCCGCCGCTCATGGCGACCACCACTTTGCCCTTTGATGCCACGGAAACCTCGCTTCATCCGACGGAATCCTTACCATCGGCACGCTCTAAGTCTCGACAATTCCAGCCCTTTGAGCAATTATAGTGATGGCTGTTCAAGCCACCAAACTGTCTTGAACGAGAGCGTTCACCGCGTTCGAGTCACTTGAATTCGGAGCTTCCTATGATCGAAATCACCGTCCCGACCCGCCAGCGGAACCAGATGGTCGACGTGACGCACGAAATCCAGTCCGCCGTCAGCGAGGCGGGGGTGGACTCCGGCTTCGTCGTCTGCTACGTGCCGCACACCACGGCGGGGATCACGATCCAGGAGAATGCCGACCCGGACGTCGTCCACGACATGCTCTGGAAGCTCGAGCAGCTCGTGCCGAAGAATGAGCGTGCCTACCGCCACAACGAAGGCAACAGCGACTCCCATATCAAGGCGTCGATGATGGGGTCCTCGGTCACGGTCTTCGTCGAAGGCGGGCGGCTGGTCCTCGGCACGTGGCAGGGCATCTACTTCTGCGAGTTCGACGGGCCGCGAACGCGGAAGATGCTCGTCAAATGGATCGGTGCCTGAGGCATCCGCAGGGTGGAGAGGGTGAGTTTTCCTGCGGCGAAAGCCCTCAACACCGGTCGAAACCCATGTTCAGCGATGGAATCACGCCGAATCATCAGCCCCATTGGAGTTAGTTCAGTTTAACCAAATACATGTTTTCCCATTTCTTACGGCGCTCTCTTGTGATACAATCTGCAACGGCAGTGGATTCGCGTCTTTGTCGCGCGTGGTACGGGCCCCACTGACCCTCTGAAACGTCAGAAGACAAAATGCATGAAGGTTCGCGCGCCGAAGTCCGTCTGGGACTCGACGGCGTGTGTGGTTGGCCGGCTACCTCCCTCATTTCTCTCGGTGGCCGGCTCGATGTCCATTTCGTGGCGATTGCATTGATCGGAAAGAAAGTCTCCGTCCACATCAGGATGGGAAGAAGTATGAAGCGAAGGAGGAATGCAGGCATGAGAGATCGATTCTTCGAATCTCCAATGGCGTGGGTCGCTGCCGGAATGACGGCGATCCTGCTCGGTGGGACCGTGCAGGCGGCCAACCTGGTATTGATCGATGAGGACTTCGAGACCGACCTCAGTGCGTGGGAAGAGCACACTCTGACCACCGGTGGCCTGTCGTTCGACGACGACCGGTTGCCGACCACCCTCAGCGCCCCGGGCGATGCCTTTGGCGGAGGTCTCAATTATCCCGGATCCCAGGCGATTGCTTATCAAAACAGTGAGCCCCAGGGCTCGATCGGGCGGTATGTGACCATCAAGTTTCCCGGCGCCGTCGCACCAGGCACGTACCGTGCTGAGATCGAGGCCGATATCTATTCCTGGTCCGACAACTCGGATGCGTGGCGGGCCGGAAATTACATTCTCATCCTGACGGACAACGCGTACGACAATCTCAATTACGTCTGGGACGGCAACGACGGCGGACTCAGCGGCGGCGATTACTTCGGAGCCGGTCTGGCTGCGAACGACGGCATGGATCCGGAAGAGGGAATCATGGTCCGCAGTTGGCATGGCTGGATACCGTTCTTCCGGGATGATGATCTGGGTTTTCCCAAGGACCTGTCCTTGAGCGGTGTCTGGAACCGAATCCGAATCGAACCTGAAGGGACCGTGTTCCAGGACGTGAACCTGAACGGGATCGATGCGGGGGATGACGTCACCGCCGACCTCGACTTGCTGGCTCAGCCGACCGCCTGCACGCAGGTGGGTGGCGTTGCCACCGGATTCTGCAACGAAGTCATCACCCAAAGCGGCGATATTGAAATTCGATTGCTGATGTTCAACAAGGGCGATGCCGGTCAGTCCGCCGGATGGGACAATCTCACAATCAATCTGTACGATCCGAGCGACCTGGTGAACCCTGTCTGGACTTTCAGCGAAGATTTCGAAACTCCCGATCCGCTGGCTCAGGGTTGGGAGGGCAACGTCTATCTGCCGTATCACAACATCCCGCGCATCTTCGAGGTCAACGATCCGCTGCTCCTGGGCGATACGGGCAGCCCCGGGTCCAAGTCATTCGGCTATGCCGAGGATCGCAATGTGAATACACCCGTGAATTTCGCATGGATCTCGCAGAAGTTTCCTTCCGTGGTCAATCCGGGAACGTACACCCTGCGTGTCTCGGGCGATCGATACGTGCGCAAGGACAACGTGATCGATCCGTACCGCGTCGGCAACCGGACCTACTTCCTCTACGACAGCAACTACGACAACGACGCGGACTTCGATCCCGATACGGACACGCCCGAGGATGGGATTTCGTCTCCCTTGTGGCCCGGTGGCTTGTTCGGAGTTCCGGATGTCAACGGTGTCTGGCAGCAGTACGGCCCGCTCGAGGAGCAGTTCACGACCACGACGGGGAACCTCGAGTTCCGCCTCTCGCTGCATGACAAGAGTGGCGGCCCGGAGGCCGTCGCATGGGACAACATTCTGGTCGAACTCGTGTCGGTCTGTAACGTGCCCCGGTTCGATTCGGATGATGACGGCGACGTCGACGGCGTCGACTTCGCGAACCTGCAATTGTGCCTGACGGACAGCGGCATCACAGAAGAGTGCATCTGCTTCAACGCCAACACGGATGACGCGCTGAATGCGGCGGATATCTCCGCGTTCCTCGATTGTGCGATGACCTCGGGGCCGTCGGTGCCGGTCGATCCCTCCTGCGAGGATGGTCTGGCCTTCCCCGGAAGTTGAGCGAGAAGCGCACACGATGGAGCGGGACGGCTTCGGCCACATCCCGAATCAATTCTCCACTCGCGTTCAACCTGAATTTCCCCACGGGCGGGTTCGTGCATCGAGCCCGCCCGTTCCCTTTGCAGGTCGATCGTGGCATCACGATCCGCAACGAAAGCCCGACAAGCTTCGGGCGTTCCCGTGCCCCGTCCACCCCAAAGACGTCTCCAGTTATCGGCCGTGGATATCTTCTCAAGCCGGCACTCCATTAAGACGAAGAGACCGACAAGGAACATACCGCCTCGGGCCATGTCTTTGTTCCGGAAGTGATTCGTTCAGACGCTACAGGCAGGCGGTCGCTCCTTCGCCGAAGTTTGAGTAAAGGGTTGGAAGGAAGGGCTCACGAAAGACGAGGAGAAAGCGCCCGGCTTCTCCCAGTGATACAGTCATCGCCCATGACGGATAGCCAGGAGCACCGATGACGAAGGACGCCAGCCCCAAAACCATCAAGACCACCGACCGCATTCGGGTGAATGTCGACCCCGATCGACTGGCGGCCACCGTCCAACTCGCGGACCCGGCGGACATCGTCGCGCTGTCACCCGAAGAGGTCCTCGACGCGCTCGAGCGTGAGAAGATCGCCATCGACGAGAACGTCCATGAGCGCGTCACGGCTTTCGTCCAGTGCGTTCTCGCCGAACCGGCCGAGGCGGCGAAGCCTCACAGGGTCGCCGAGGGCCGGCCGCCACGGGAAGGGGAAGATGCCAGGTTCATCTGGAGTGAGATGTTTGAGCGCGAGGCGGAGGCCTGGAAAGGTGACGGGCGCATCAACTACTACAAACTGAGCAGCATCGTCACCATCGACTCAGGGACGGTCCTCGGGACGCTTCTTCCCGCCGTCGCGCCCGAGTCCGGGATCGATGTCTTCGGGCAGGCCATCCCCCCTGTTCGAAAGCCTGTCGAGATCGAGCTCGACAGCAGTGTGTCCCGTTCCGATTCGGATGCCACACAGATCATCGCCATGCGCCCGGGACGCGCCATGCTTGAGAAGCATCGACTCTGGATCGCCGAAGCACTGGTGTTGCAGGGGGATATCGACTTCGCGACCGGTTCGATCGACTCGTCCGTCGAGTTGAATATTACAGGCACGGTTCGTGACGGCTTTGAAGTGAAATGCACGAAATCGATCACCGTTGGGGGAGCGGTGGAGGCGGGCGAAGTCATCGCGGAACAAGATGTCATCGTGCGTGGGGGAATCCTGGGGCATCATCAGGGGAAAGTCCGTGCCGGCGGTGAGATCGTCGCCCGATTCTGCGATGCGGCGGATCTCCAGGCCGGAGGCAACATCGCTTTCCACAGAGAGGCCGGCGATTGTCGCCTTCACACGGAAGGCAAGATTCTCGCCTCTCAGGGTGCCATCTATGGCGGAGAGATCTACGCCCGGGAGGGTATCGAGGCGGCCGTGCTCGGCAGTAACGGCAATACGCCCACACGTCTTATCGTCGGCATTCATCCCGATGTGCTCAAGCAGTCGGCCGCGATCGAGGACGAAATGGGGTCGCGCGGTGAACTGGTCGAGAAGGTGCGGAGTACGGTGAAAGTACTCAACGTGAATCCCAAGCGGCTGACCTCCGCCCAGAAGGAACAGTTGACCGAGTTGATGTTCCGCGCCGAGGAATTGCAGTTGGAAATCGACCAACTCCGCCAGCGCCGCGAACAGCTCGTCACGGATGCCCAGCCGGAGAATTCCCCGTACGTGCTTGCGAGCCGGATGATCCATGCCGGGGTCCAGATTCAGATCGGCCGCCGCAGGACGGTGTTCGACAAGGAATGGAAAGGGGCGTACAAGATTGAACTCCGCAAGATCAACAACGTGACTGAGATTGTCGCCGTCAATCAGACCTCCGGCTCCGTCACGACCCTGCCCAGCCAGGATGTCGAACTGAAGTAATCCGCCGCGCGACTCGCCACGTCATCAATCACGCACACAACCCATACGGCGACCGTGAGGGAAATCGACCGGCCGTCGTGACTTTCATTCAGTCCAGGGGGTCATCCCACATTGGCGGTCGGGGGTGTCGTGAAGGACGTTGGCGTCGTTTGGCCTTCTTTCCTTTGGTCTTCGGCGAGGTGAACAGAACGATTCCCGCGATGGCAAACAGCCCGCCAAACGCGGCCGCCATCAAGGCCAATTGTCGCGCCGGCTTCTTGTTCGATTCGGGGGCATGGAGGGTACCCTCGGAAGGTTCATCCGCGTGCTCGATCAGCGGCGACGGCGCGATCGCATACGCCAGTAAGAACAGCATACCCGCCGTGATGACACACAAAGCGCCCGCACTCCAGCGCCGTCCGCGCGGCCCGAGCCTCATCAACAGTCGCTTCCCCGCGTCCATTCCGCCTTACTTGATCCGCCCGATCCGGCTCGTGTCGATCGGCTCGAATCCGATCTTGAGCGCCGGAGAATCCGGCGGGAGCGTGAAGTCGCCGTTCTCGGGATCCTTGAAGCCCGGGTCCGCCACGATCGAATGCACGTCGTGTCCCCGTTCCCGCCACGCTTCCAGCGATCCGCCGGGCCACTCGATCGATTCACCGCCCACGCGCCAGTAGCAGTTGTGATCGATCGCGAACTTCTCATTGTTCCAGTTGCTGCCGAAGACCTTCGGGATCTCGAAGTACACGATGTTCCGCTCGAACGTGAACGACAAATGCTCTTCCTCACGCGTCCGCATCATCTGGTACGTGCGCCCGTACGCGAAGATGTTGTTGCGGATGATGTTCTCCTTGCCGTAGTGCTGGTGGAACCCCGAGTGCTTCAGCCGGTACACCACGTTGTTCTCCATGATGATGCCGGTGCTGCCCTCGTCGGTGTAGAGTCCCCATCCGCCGTAGTTGCTGGCGTTCACGTCATGGATGCGGTTGTAACGCAGCACCGTCCCCGGTGAGACTCCCAGCGTGTAGATGCCGCCCATGTCGCTCAGCCATTCCTTGCCGAGATCGTGGATGTGGTTGTACTCGATGTGGTTGTCGACCGCCGCGCTCTCGCGATAGCCCCACGACCAGCCGACCGACACGCCGGTGTAGTAGAAGTCGTGAATGTGATTGTGCGTCACGCGGTTGTGCCCGCTGTGGCCGATCCACACGCCCACACCGCTGTGGTAGATCGCGCCGCCGGGGCCGATCTCGTTGTTGTGCACGGTGGTGTGCGTGGACTGGTGCCCCAGTTTCACGCCGCCCGCGCCGAGGTCAACGATATCGCTGTCTTCGAGCGTGTTCCGCGTGCAGCCTTTGCCGAATTCGACCCCGTACGACGAGACCTGCCGCACCTGGATGTCTCGCGCGACGCAATGCCGCGCGTTCTCGAAGTACAACGCGCCGGGCGCTTCGAACGCCGCCTGAATCGAGCCGGCGTCCCCCTCGGGGAAGGTCCATTCTGCATGCGCGAACATCAGCCCCTCGAACCGCAGGTGTTCCACCGGCTGCGCTTCCGTGCCGACGACACGGACCAGCTGCGACAACCGCGGCGCGATCACCGTCGTGTTCTCCGGCGTCTGCCCATTCAATGGTATGTAATGAAGCGTCGACGTCGGTTGGTCGAGATACCACTGGCCGGGCTTTTTCAAAGCTTCCTTCACATTCTCGATGTAGTACCGGGCAAAGGTCTCGCGCGCGTGAGCCTCGGTGATGCGGAACGTACTCGGATGCTGGAACGTGAACAGGTTCTTCTCATAGTCAATCGTCTTGATCGGCAGGTGCGACTCGATCCAGAAGTGCAGCGCCACCACCTCGATATCGCTCGGGTTCGACCACTGTCCCACGTGCGCCGGATCGAACGTCGCCTGGGTCTGGCCCCCGTGCCAGGGCGTGTCGTCCTTCACTCCGGGCAGGCCCGTGAACCGGTAGAATCCCTCTTCCGGCAGACGCGTCCGCGGCATGCGCTGATCGTTCACGAACAACTGGCGGAACCCGCCGCCGGGAAACGCCTTCGCGTCCAGTTTCACCGTCCAGAGATCGTGCCCGTCGACGGCGTCCTTCTTCACCGTCCAGCCGGTGATCTTCCGCCCGCCGCTGAGCACGGGGGTTTCGTTCTCGTACGCCCGGTACACGGCGGTGTGATCGGTGTTTCCGCCATCCTCGGCGGTGAACGTCAACGCGTTCTCCATGAAGTACGTGCCGCCGCGCACCTGCACCACGAT
The DNA here is from genome assembly GCA_964618455.1 of uncultured Planctomycetales bacterium. Taxonomy (GTDB): domain Bacteria; phylum Planctomycetota; class Phycisphaerae; order UBA1845; family PWPN01; genus CAZUAQ01. The sequence goes on from CAZUAQ010000003.1 coordinate 147,013, forward strand.
CCGCGGATGACGCGTTCGCAGTCTGCGCCGCTGCACGCGGATCACGTCGCGCGCCGCCGCCACGCTCGGCAGGGGGCCGTCCGTCGCATCGGCGTTGGGCTCGGGCAGCGTCCCGCTCCAATCCGCGCGGCCATCGGGAGAGACGTAAAGCAGGATCTGATCCGACGCGGCTCCGGCATCCTGGCCGAGTGCCGTCGGCAGGGGGGCAAGGCAGAAAAGGGCGATCGCGAGTGAATGGCGTGGGGTCATGGGTTGCTCCGTCATGTCGGAAAGGGCTCCGCCGGCACACCCCGCGGAGCGACGTCCCCGAAGAATAACCGCTCCCCCTGATGGAAAACAGGCAGCCGAGACGCGCGATCGGCACACGCGCGAAGCGAAGCCGTCGACGCGCTCGCACTTCCATGGATGAAAAAAAGCGTCAAATCCGAAAAAGCGTGAACCTTCTGCCCCGTCTCGCGCCTTCATCCCTCAACAGGAATGTGAGACATGACCGACGCACCGCGACAATCCGACGACCACGACAGCCTCGAACTCCCCGAGGCGCTCATCGACGACTTGCGTACCACCGTGGGGCCATTGGACACCGTGCCGGGGGAAGCCGACGCGCGCATACTGGCCATGGGTCGACGCAAGCTCGGACGCCACAGGAGGTTACGGCTCGTGGCCTCCGTGGCGACCCTTTCCGCCGCCGCAGCCGCCGTCGCTCTCGTCTTGCTCCTCCCGCGTCTCGGCACCATCGATGCCCCGGGCTCCGAAGATGGCGAATCCCCGATGGCGATGCAGCAGACCGCGCCGGCCGACGACGCCGTTCTGCTGGCGGCGCTGCCGGAGGACATCGATGCCAGCGGCCGCGTGGACATCCTCGATGCCTACGCCCTCGCCCGCCACGTCGAGAGCGACCGGCCCTACCGCGCACGCTGGGACCTCGATGCCGACGGCGACCTCGATCAGCAGGACATCGACACCGTCGCCCGCCGCGCCGTCCGCCTCACCCCCGAGGAGGTCACGCCATGATGACGAACTGGAATTCACAAATAGCAAGCTGTGATGGTCGCGGAGAGAGGCTTCGTCATTTTCCCTTCCTTGCCATCCTGCTTGCCGCCGGAATGGTGACCTTCCACGCCGGCGCGGACGAATCCTCCGGCACCGACGAAGCCGCTCCCGCTACGGATACCTCCGCCATCCGGTTCACCACGCTGGACGTCATCATCGATACCGGCGACGCGACTCTGGCCGCGTATCAGTTCGACTTCCGCGCGACACGCGGCGATGTGAAGATCGTCGGCCTCGAAGGCGGTGAGCACGAAGCATACAAGGACGCGCCGTACTACGACCCTGCCGCCATGCGCAACGATCGCGTTATCGTCGCCGCTTATTCCACAGCGAACGATCTTCCCCAGGGCCAAACGCGCGTCGCCCGCATTCACGTGCAGATCGAAGGTGCGACCGCGCCGGAATACAAGACCCAACTCGTCACCGCCGCCGGTATCAACGGGGAGCCCATGGACGCATCGATCACGATCGCGGAAGGGGGAAACCAATGACCCGACATGGAGAACGCCGACGATCCATTCCCCGGATTGTTCTACCGGCCGTCTGCCTGATGTCGGCGTTCGGTGGTTGCTGTTGCACCAGGGGATATCCCAACATGCACCGACCGGAACCACTCGGACCCCGTTACACCACGGAAACCGATTTGCCGCAGGCCATCTCGCATGACCGTCAACAATCCCGGCGCATCGTTATCTGCGATCCGGACATTGAGACGTCGCCCTTTGCTGCGGTGGATGTCCAAGCCTCAACGGATGCGAAGACGCCCGCTGCGTTGGAACAGGATGACGCTGCAATCACCCACGAACCGGTGGAGATCGTGGGTATCGAAGAACCGCCCGATCATGATCGCCACCCACCGTACAAGCGCCCGCCATCATCCCGAATACACGTCCGCCGCCTTCATGTCTGGAAGGAGAAGGCGCATCAAACGGAAGTCACGCATCAACCCAATCTCACGCGATCGGGGAGATGGCATCGATGAACACCGATGAGAAGGAACTCATGAAAGGGAGATCAACCATGAAGGTCGTCAAGTCGTTTCTGGTCAGCATGGCCATGGTGTGTGTCTGCGCGTTCACGTTCATGGCATGCTCGGAAGTGCAGATGGAAATGGGGACTGACCGATCGTATTCAACGCCGCTGACTGCCCAGCCTCCACCTCGTCCGATAGCTCCACACTCTTCCGACAAAAGACACTTCGGCACAGGAGCGACTCAACGCCGCGAAACCGATCGAAATCTTCCTGCCACGCCCGGCTCGATCCCCTCCCTCGACGAAGAAGTCTGGGTCATCCAGCGACCCGCCGCCGATGCCGCCGCACATGCCGACAAAGACACGCCCGGCACCGGGGCGATGCTCGCCCGCGGTATCGAAGAAGTAGACGTCCCCATCCCCCTGCAGCACACCGATGTGAAAGCCACACTCACCTCACACATCGCGAGCGTCCAGGTCACGCAGCAGTACGCCAACCCGTTCAGCTCCAAGATCGAAGCCGTCTACGCCTTCCCGCTCCCGCAGAACGCTGCCATCCAGGGCTTCGTCATGCAGATCGGCGAGCGGCGCATCCGCGGTATCATCCGCGAGCGCGAAGAGGCCGAGCGCATTTATGCCGAAGCGAAACAGCAGGGCTACACCGCCTCGCTGCTTACGCAGGAACGGCCCAACGTCTTCACCCAGGCGGTCGCCAACATCGAGCCCGGCAAGCGCATCGACGTCGAGATCACCTACTTCCATACCCTCGCTTACGACGACGGCTGGTACGAGTGGGTCTTCCCGATGGTCGTCGGTCCACGCTTCAACCCGCCCGGCCACACTGGCGGTATCGGCGCCGTCGCCCGCGGCGATCACGGCCCGCACCAGCAGAAGACCAACGTCACGTACCTCAAGCCCGGCGAGCGCAGCGGTCACGACATCGGTCTCCACGTCGCCATCGATGCCGGTGTGCCGCTCGGCGATATCCAGTGCCGCTCGCACGTCGTCGAAGTGCAGCGCTCCGCGAACACAGTAGCCCACGTCCGCCTCTCCGAACGCGACGCCATCCCCAACAAGGACTTCGTCCTGCGCTACCAGGTCGCCGGCGACGACGTGCGCTCCGCGCTGGTCACGCATCGCGATCCGAACTCCGGCCAGGGCACCTTCCTGCTGACGGTCTATCCGCCGCAGGATCTCCAGCGCCTCCAGCGCCGACCGGTCGAACTCGTCTTCGTGCTCGACTGTTCCGGCAGCATGAGCGGCACACCGCTCCGGCAGGCCAAGGCGGCGATCCAACGCGGCCTCAAACGCCTCCAGCCTCAGGACACCTTCCAGATCATCCGCTTTTCCGAAAGCTCGTCGAAGCTCGGAAGTCATCCAGTCGTCGCCGACCGCAACAGTGTCCGCAAGGCGATCCGCACCATCAAGGGATGGAAGGGCGGCGGTGGCACGATGATGGTCGAAGGCATCAAGGCCGCGCTCGACTTTCCGCATGATCCCGAACGGCTGCGCTTCGTCGTCTTCCTGACCGACGGCTTCATTGGCAACGAGCAGGAGATTCTCAGCGAACTTCACGATCGCCTCGATGCCGCCCGCGTCTTCAGCTTCGGCGTCGGCTCGTCACCGAACCGCTACCTCATGGATCGCATGGCCAAGCTCGGACGCGGCGTCGTGGCGTATCTCGGCAAGGGCGACAGCGCCAACGACGTGATGGATCGCTTCTTCGAGCGGATCAGCCACCCGGCGTTGACGCATCTCGATCTCCAGTTCGACGGCATGCAGGTGCACGATGTCTATCCCAGCCGACTGCCCGATCTCTTCGTCGGCCGACCGGTCACGGTCCTCGGCCGGTTCACCGGTCAGCCTCGCGGAGTGAGCATTTCCGGCATGGCGGGGGGCAAGAGGCGCACGCTGCTCGTTTCCGCCGGACCGAGTCATGGCGAAGGCGGGGCGCCGGAACTCACCGCCGTCTGGGCACGTGCCCGCATCGCCGATCTCATGGATCGTTACGCCATGGGCGAACTGAACGACGCGCGCAACCCGATCCGCGCGACCGCCCTCGCCCACAACCTGATGTCGCAGTACACCGCCTTCGTCACCGTCGACGCCACCCGCCGGACCGAGGGTGACTTCGGCACGACGGTACCCGTCCCGGTCAACATGCCCGAGGGCGTCCGCTACGACACGACCGTGCCGAGATGAGAAATGGCGGTGAACGCCAGGGACCGTTCCTTTCACCCGAGGCACCGCGCTGACCGTATCGAATTCGAGGTCACACCATGAACCTGAGCCGACATGCGATCAAGGCCCTCTGCGTCATGCTTCCCGCCATGCTCACCTCGGGCTGCAGCTACTGCGTCTTGCGCGATGCGCCATCCCACCCCGCGGACTGGGTGGCCGTCGAAGCCCCGGATCGCTTCACGCTGGCGCTGCCGCCGGACTACGTCGAGCAGGAGGTTCAGGGGATCGATTCCTACGTGAGGTGCTTTCAGAGCGGGAAGGTTCGCCTCGGCCTCGACTACGGGCGGTACAGCGATCCGCTCACAAGCTACGCCGACCGCCCGGAGTACGAGAGCGGTGAACTGACCCTCGGCAACAGGGACGCCACCTGGGTGTCCTTCGCGCTGGACGAGGCGGAAGCGCCATCCGCCGACCCCCTTTATCGCCATTTCGTGGCGATGCACGTACCACGCGCGGGCTTCACGGGTCGCAGTCAGATCACTCTCCATGCCCGCTGTGCTGATCGGGACAGCATGGCTGAAGCGATGCGAATCTTCAAAACAGTTCGATTCAGATAGGCGGAATATCGTCGTGCTGAATGGGTGGAATTCCATGCATGATTGCCCCTCTCACCCTCAATTCCACCCCTCATCTTACAACCCCGCGTATCCATCCTTTGATACATAAGTCATTTAAAATAAATGGTTTATGTGGATAATCCAGTGTCTTTGAGCGGGGTGCGGATAGAACTGACAGCAAATGAGAAAAGTGGACATAACCGATCCCTATACGGTTATAATCATAATTTAGTTCAGTCTCCCTGGATTGCGGGAGATATCAACGTATTGCACCCCAGGGCTACACGGCTCACGGCTGCGTGCTTGGAAGGGAATCGCAAGAGGAGAGCGAAAGATGAAACTCGGTATGTCTTGGCGTCAAACTGTATTTTGTACGATTCTGCTGGCCTTTCCCGCCATGATTATCGCGGCGCCGGGCGATCTTCTGATGGAGTATCACGCCTCGGAAGGCACGCTGCCTCGGGCTCAGGGCTGGTCCCTCGAAGCGCAAAGCCTGCGGGAAGCCGGTCCCAATGCTAACGATTGCCCCCGCCGACCCGTGTCGGGTCAGGATTTTGAATGTCAGTGGATGGGCGGCGAAGACGGCAACCCGGTCAATGGTCTGCACGACAACGACGGCACCATCGGGACCGGCGCCGCCTGGCCGGTGAACGTTTTGAACTCCGGCGGTGGGTACGTGGACTCGGTCAACTCACCCACCACGGACGTCGACTTTCCGCGCATCACCATCCCCGGCGACGAGAACGAGGGCTACCTCGTCAACTATGTCTGGCTGGGGAACACCCCCTGGAAAGGGACCGAAAGCTACAGTGAGTGGATGGAGTTCGATGACGATGACGTCAACCTGCATCACGTCGCGACTCTCGGGCAGCACGCCGACAAGCTGACACCGAAGGGCGCCGCGAACTTCCCCGGCGCGCCGCTTCATCAGGTGCTTCGTCTGGTCGGCGGAGACGGCAATGGCGTGGCACTCTCGCTTCCGTTCGTTTCCAGTTTCAACAACCAGGATGGTCAGGTGCTCCACGAGCAGAGCTACGAACAGACCGGCGTCACCGGCACGGTCACGGTCGTGTTCCGCGGTGCCCTGAGTGTCACTCAGGAAGGTGAGGCCAATCACGCCTTCCTGCTCGTACGTGCCTATGACACGGTCGGGGACCGGACGGTCTACTTCGCATTCACATGGTTCATGCCGCGCACCTTCAGTGGCGGTGTTCCGATCTGCGATGCCGAGCCGCCCACCGGCGACTGCGGTAAGTTCGGCATCGTCAATCTGCAGAACGGTACGAGTGCCCAGCAATGCGCGGGTCAGGATGGTCGCGATTTCGATACGCCACTGCTCGACGGGAGTGGCGGTGGGCCGAATCTTGGCACGGTGATGCCCAACGAGTTCTTTACTTTCCGCGTGATCTGTGATCCGTCGACGGACGGCGGCACTGCCACCATCTGGGTCAACGAAGGCACGCCCCAGGTCATGACCGGATCGGTCAGCAACATCACGTACGGCAATGACTTCAGGTGGGGTTGCAAGAACGGGATCGGCGGAAGCGACCGCCGCATGGTTCGCTGGGGCCTGCGCCAGGAAGACGACGCGACCATCTGGGTGGACGAGGTCATGGCGTACGAGGGCGCCGTCGCACCGGGTGACGTGCCCACCTGCGAACTGGCGTCGCAGCCCGATCCGGTCTTCGACGTACGGGATAATCTCGGCCAGCCCGGTTCCGATGGCTCGGTGGAGGATCAGGATTTCTTCGTCTTCGCCAACTGCGCCACCGGTCCGACGCCCGATCCCGGGCATCCGAGCCTCGTTGACGATGTGTCCAACGAGTGCTTCTGCATGGACGTCAACGAGGACGGTGCCATCGATCAGACGGACTTTGCCACCTTCCAGAAATGCCTCGGTCAGAGCGGGGCCGCCCTCGCCGCTTGCGACGACGCGGGCAACTGAGCCTCAACCCCCGGATCCCGGCTGGGACCAGGAGGAAACAAGCGCGACCTTCGTTCACGAGCGCGAGGGTCGCTTTCATGGTGGGCGTGGCGGAGCACGGGGAATAGATGAAACCAAGAGTGGCAAGCCGGCACGGGACCGCCCCTCAATCGAAGCGGCATTCCGGACAGGGGCAGATCTTCAGCAGGTGGCTCCAGGAGTAAATCCCGGTATCGTGGCCGTCGCTCCAGACGATCTTGATGGCGTAGTTGCCGACCGGCTCCATCCGCTCGATGTCGATATGCTCAGGCACGCTGTCAGGGTCGAGGATCCGCACCCCGGTCCGTTCATCGACGCAGTTGGCGCATCCGCAACTCGCGCGGATCAGCTTGGTGGGATACTGACCGACGTGCCGGGGGCTCCAGGCGATCTCCAGCCGATGCTCCGTAGCGTAATAGTCGATGGCTGTCGGGGGCGATGTCACGAGTCCAGTCTCCGGTGAAAAAGCTCAGGCGATCTTAGGCTTTCCGAAAAATAATCCCATTCAGTGCCGCTTGAAATGAAGTGTTATCGGAACTCGCTTGGGGGTTTCCCTCTAGGCTTGGCCCCCGTAGCGACGCCGATAACCACATGGGGTGTGTAAAAGGGAGCGGGGGATTTCTTGAGGGCACGTTAATTCGTAAATGAGCGGGATTTAGGACTTGGCAGCCACTCCGCGACCTGTAATAATAGATTGTCACTCAGAGGGAGATGTACGCAACAATACTGAACGCGATGGCAGCTTTTAATGTCGTTGGAGAGAGAAAGATGTTGACCAAATCACGCTTAGGGATGTGCTCACTCATGCTCTTGCTGGTTGCCTCGAGCAGCCACGCCCTGCAGCAGATCCAGATCATGCCATACAGCGGCCTGAAGGTGCCCGGAACGCTCACCATGAACTTCGACAAGTTCGATCCGAGCCTCGGCATTCTTCAGCAGGTGATCCTGGAGATCGATGTGGATGGGATCTCGGCGGGATCGGCCGCCTACGAGAATGAAGACCCCATCAATTCGGCGAATGTCGAACTGACCATCAAGGGCGATATCAATGCTGAGACGAACGTGACCCTCTCGCCGCTATCCGCCGGTGTTCAAACACCGGAAGAGAGCACGGGACTTGTCTCGCTTGTATCGGATGAAGTTTCCGAAACACCCGATCCCGATTTTGCCGGCCCTGACTGGGTCGAACTCGTCGGGTCCACGGCGTCGGGCAGCGATCAGGATTCCGCCACGACGGATCTAGGTGAGTACATCGGTCTCGATACCTTCGAGGTCGAGCTCCGGACCGCGTCGATGTTCACCGCCACGCTCGAAAGCGGCTTCGGCCAGCTCAAGACCGAGCAGGGCGAATCGGAAGGCACCGTCACCCTGACGTACATTTACATTCCCGAGCCGACCTCGCTGGCACTGCTGGGAGTGGGAAGCCTCGTGCTTCTGCGTCGTCGACGATCGGCTTGACGGGACGCAGGCCCGAGAGCGAAAAGAATACGAAACCAAGGCTGGTGTCGTCAGACATCAGCCTTTTTTGTATCAGTGACAACTCGTGACGACCGGGCCGATCTGTATCACACATTAGGGTGCGTCCCATGCGCGATCATCGATGGAGTAGGGGATGGCGTGTTCTCAGTCCGTCCGCCATGGCGGCATTGTCCGTTTGGGCCGCCGCTCCGACCAACGCGCAGACGCGTTCTCCCGTTGACCTCGTCACCGCGCAATCACATGCCCATCTCGGGGGATCCATCATCGAGAACCGGCCTCTCCGACAGAGACGCCTGGAGTGGGATGCGCAGGCATTTTCTCAATCGATCCCGGATAAGCTTCCCGCCACAGTCGGCGTTCGCCTTTTCTCCGATGTCCGGCTGGAGATGAACTTCACCGAAATGGTGCCGATCGCCGGCGGATGTGCCTGGTGGGGGCATGTGGCCGATCATCCGGGCAGCGCGGTGACGTTGACGCGACGCGAGGGTCGCATTTCCGCGGTGATCCACCTGCCCGGCCGCCCGACGTACGAAATCCTTACTGCGGCTCAGGGCGACGTGGTCGTGAATGCTTGGCGCTCCGAAGCACGCCTGGCGTGTGGCGGGCAGCCCGATCCTCATCGCGGAGGCGGGTTCGAGGCCCTTGGCCACCGAATCGCCAAGAAAGCACGCGCCGGGGCATCCCCCCAGGCCTTTTCCACCGGGTCGACCACCGGCGGATGCGCGTGCGACGACGGCTCGGTGATTGATCTTCTCGTGGTCTATACGGAAGACGCCCGCATCGCCGCCGGGGGAACGACGCTGATCGAGGACAAGATCGCGCTCGCCGTCGCTGACACCAATGCCGCCTACACGCGAAGTCTGATCAACACGTCCGTGCGCCTGGTTCACACGGCGGAGATCAGCTACACCGAAAGCGGTGCGGGCAACATCGACGGTCCGCGACTCGTCGCGACCGAGGACGGGTATCTCGACGACGTTCATCCGCTGCGCGATCAGTACGGTGCGGACTGTGTCAGCCTGTGGGTCGAGCAGTTCGATGCAGGCGGTATCGGTTACTTTCCACATCCGTCGCTGACCGGCACGGGGGCCAGCGGTTTCAACATCGTGCGGCAGGATCAGGCGCCGTTCCTGGTGCTTGCCCATGAGCTGGGCCACAATCTCTACTGCGAGCACGACCGCGACAATCTCGGCACCGCGCCCCCGTTCGCCGCATACTCCTACGGCTATCGCGAACCCGGCGGGGCGTGGCGCACGATCATGGCCTATCCGCCGGGTGCGCTGATTCCCTACTTCGCGAATCCGAACGTGAACTGGCCCGGTCCGGTTCCGCCGAACCCCGGTCCGACAGGCGTTCCGGATACCGAGCCCGAGCCGTCGGACATCGCCTTGACCATCAACCAGCTTCGCCATGCCGTGGCCAATTTCCGACCCACCGCCATTACGGGATTGCCGTCGCGGTTGTACGTGGCTGCCGGTGCGGCTCCGGGTGGCGACGGCACGAGTTGGGGCACGGCCATCCAGGATCTTCAGCAAGCGTTGTGTAAGGCGGCGGGCTCGAACGGTGACGTGACCGAGATCTGGGTCAAGCAGGGCACGTACAAGCCCGATTGCGGCACGGGCGATCGCGCCGCCACGTTCTGCCTGATCGACGGCGTGACGCTCTACGGCGGATTCCTGGGCAACGAGACGCTTCTGTCGCAGCGGGATCCTGTGTCGTACATCACGACGCTTTCCGGCGACATCGGTACCGTCGGCGATGATACCGACAACAGCTATCACGTCGTGACCGGCTCGGGCAAGTCCGCCACGGCAATACTCGACGGGTTCACCATCACCGCCGGTTACGCGGACGGAACCGGCGCTGATTCCGGAGGCGGTGGTTTGCTGGTCTACGACGGCGGCAGCCCGACGATTCGTAAATGCACGTTCGTCTTCAACTCCGGCGTGCTGTCCGGCGGCGCGGTGTACAACTACGTCGGCGCGAACCCCACGTTCGAGGATTGCACCTTCCTCAACAACACCTGCATCGGCGCCGACTGGCCCGCCGGCGGTGGAGGCGTGTACAGCTACAACGGGTGCAATCCGGTTTTCCTCTCGTGCCGGTTCGAGTCGAACCACGGCAACCTCGGCGCGGGCATGGCGTGTCTCTTCGACAGCGATCCCATGCTGATCGATACGACCTTCATCACCAACAGCGCCGACGGCAACGATGCGCAGGGCGGCGGTTTGTACACGTACTCCGGAAGCGATCCGTTTCTTGTGGGCTGCAAGTTTGAGAATAACAACGCGCTGGTCGGCGGCGGAATGGCCAACTTGTTCGACGGGCTGCCGCGACTGATCGGCTGCGAGTTTCGCGGCGGTTTCGGACCGGCGAACAACCAGGGCGCGGGCATGTACAATTACTCGTACACGCATGCGGAACTTGATCAGTGCCTGTTCATCGACAACACGGCAGCTGCCGGCGGCGGCATGCTGAACATCTTTGATTGCGAGCCGACGGTCACCAATACGCGCTTCCTGAACAACTCCGCCGTCCCGGATGGCGGCGCGGTCTACAACAGTTCCAACAGCCACGGCACATTCGCGAATTGCGAGTTCGGCGGCAACTCGGCCAGCTTCGGTGGCGCGATGATCCTGCTGTTCTCGAGCGAGCCGGAGATCATCAACTGTTCGCTGAACGGCAACATCGCCACTTCCGCAGGGGGCGGGATCTACAGTTACCAGAGTTCACCGACATTGGCCAATACGTTGCTGTGGGGGAATGCGGTCGGCGGCAGCATGAACCAGGCGGCGCAGTTGACCGGCTCCGGAACCACGCCGCAGGTCGCGTATTGTTCGATCCAGGGCGGCGCGGCCGGACTGGGCGGCGTGGGCAACGACGGGCTCGACCCGTTGTGGATCGATCCCGACGGTGCGGATAACGTGATCGGCACGCTGGACGATGATGTCCGGTTGGGTGGGTCGTCGCCCGCCATCAACAGCGGCGACAATTCCTGGATACCAGTGAGCGTGACATCCGATCTCGATGGCGGGCCGCGCATCCTGAACACGATTGTCGATCGCGGCGCTGTTGAAGTCGTCCCCGCCATACTCGGCGATGACGACGGAGATGGGGATGTCGACGGTAACGACGTGGCGGCGTGGCTGAATTGCGCCTCGCAGGATTACGTGCCTCATCCGCCCGGCTGCGGCGCGAGCGATTTCGATGCCGATGGCGACGCCGATCAGAAGGACTTTGCCAGACTGCAACGCTGTCTCAGCGGTGAGAACATTCCCGCCGCAGGGAGTTGCATCCTGCCGTAAGAGTGTGTGCGCGCGAGAATCTCACCCCTTGGCCGCCCGCGCGGCGCGCTTGCGATCCGATTCGCTCAACAGCCGCTTGCGAAGTCGGACCGCATCGGGCGTGATCTCGACCAGCTCGTCATCCTCGATGAACTCCAGCGCCATCTCCAGCGTCAGGTGCCGCGGTGGCTTGAGCACCACGGTCTTGTCCGCGCTGGCGGCACGGATGTTGGTCATTTTCTTCGCCCGGCAGACATTCACTTCGATGTCGTTGTCGCGGCAGTGCTCCCCGACGATCTGGCCCACGTACACCTGATCCCCCGGTTTGACGAAGAACGCGCCCCGGTCCGCCAGACCTTCCACCGCGTACCCGGTGACCTGCCCGGCATCGCTGGCGACCATCACGCCCAGCGAGCGGCCGGGGATGCTACCGCGCAGGAATTCGTACTCGTAGAAGTTGTGGTGCACGATGGCGGTGCCGTTCGTGGCGGTCAGCAGGCGATTGCGCAGGCCGATCAGCCCGCGCGCGGGAATCGTGAACTCCATGTGCGAGTAATCGCCCCGCGTGTCCATTTTCGTGCAGATGCCGCGCCGCCCGCCGAGAAGTTCCATCACCGGTCCGACGTGTTCGGCCGGCACCTCGATCACGCACAGCTCGATCGGTTCGGTCTTCTTACCGTCCAACTCGCGGAAAATCACCTTCGGCTTGCCGACCGCCATTTCATACCCTTCGCGCCGCATCGTCTCGATCAACACCGACAGGTGCAGCATGCCGCGACCGGAGACGTGAAACTCCTCGGGCGTCAGCCCCGGCTCGACGCGCAACGCCACATTGTGCTGCAGCTCGCGCTCGAGGCGGTCGCGCAGGTGCCGGCTGGTGAGGTAATCTCCCGACTGCCCGACGAAGGGCGAGTCGTTGACGCGGAAGGTCATGTGCAGCGTCGGTTCGTCGATGGTGATGATCGACAGCGGTTCGGGATGCTCGACGTCCGCCACCGTGTTGCCGATGTCCGCGCTCTCCAGGCCGACGACCGCGCAGATTTCCCCGGCGGGGACGTGATCCGTCTTCACCCGCTCGAAGCCGTCGAAGACCATCAGCTCGCCGATGCGCTCGTTCTTCTGCGTGCCGTCACGATGAAGCACCGTCACTTCCTGTGCCGCGCGGAGCGTTCCGCGGTACACGCGCCCGATGCCGATGCGTCCGACGTAGTCGCTGTAATCCAGCGTAGTGATGAGCATCTGCGTCGGGCCGTCGGGATCCACATCCGGCGGGGGAACGTGATCGATGATCGCCTGGAAGAGCGCCTCGACGTTGCCGGGCCGACCCTTGGGATCCAGCGAGGCGTGTCCCTGTGTCGCCGAAGCGTACACCGTTGGAAACTCCAGCGCGTCTTCGTCCGCGCCGAGTTCGATGAACAGATCGAGCACCTCGTCATGCACATCCGCCGGCCGCGCGTCAGGGCGGTCGATCTTGTTGACGACGACGAGCGGACGCAGGCCGTAGTCGAACGCCTTGCGGAGCACGAAGCGCGTCTGCGGCATCGGCCCCTCGAAAGCGTCGACGAGCAGCAGAGCCCCGTCCGCCATTTTCAGCACGCGCTCGACCTCACCACCGAAGTCCGCGTGACCCGGCGTATCGATGAGGTTGATCTTAGTGTCCTTGTAGCGAATGGCGATGTTCTTCGCGAGGATGGTGATCCCGCGTTCCTTTTCCTGGTCGTTCGAGTCGAGGATCCGCTCGCCCTTGAGCTGCCCTTCGCGAAACTGACCGCACTGCTTGAGCATCTGGTCGACCAGCGTCGTCTTGCCGTGGTCGACATGGGCGATGATGGCGACATTCCGTACATCTTTGAGTATCACGTTGATGGTCCTCGCGGCGGAGACGTTGCCTACTCGCTCCGCCGATCGTCTTCTGACACGTCACGTACACAATTCACAGGGGAGTTCGATCCCGGCATCAGGGGTGGTTTGACCCGCGCGGCCGGCGCGAATTATACTCCAATCGGCGTCGCGGGACACCGTCGCCACCGGATGCACGCTGCAAGGAAGCCAGGCGAACCCATGTCGCGGATTCACGTTCTCTCCGATCTGCTGGTCAACAAAATCGCCGCCGGGGAAGTCATCGAGCGCCCCTCCAGCGTCGTCAAGGAACTGGTCGAGAACAGCCTCGACGCCGGCGCCTCCCGCATCGAGGTCCATATCGAGCAGGGCGGCCGCAAGCTCATCCGCGTCGTCGATGACGGGGCCGGGATGTCCGCCGAGGACCTCCAGCTCTGCGTTCACCCCCATGCCACCAGCAAAATCAATCACGAGGACGACCTCTTCAAAATCGCCACCATGGGCTTCCGCGGCGAAGCGTTACCGAGCATCGGCTCGGTTGCCCAGCTCAAGATCACCTCGCGCCCGCGCGATGCCGATGCCGCCCATGCCATTCGCGTCGTCGGCAGCCGCATCGAGCCGCCGGAGGTCACGCACGCCGCTCCCGGTACGAGCGTCGAGGTGCGTGAGCTCTTCTTCAACGTGCCCGCCCGGCAGAAGTTCCTCCGCACCCCCCAGACCGAGATGGGCCACATTACCGAGCAGCTCGCCCGCATGGCGCTGGTCTATCCCGAAGTCGGCTTCAAGCTGGTCCACAACGGTCGTGCCGTGCACGATCTCCACGCCACCGAATCCATGCACCGGCGCATTACCGAATTCTACGGCCGGGAGATCGCCGAACAGTTGATGCACGTCGATCGCGACGAGCACGGCTTCAAGATTCACGGCTACATCGGCTATCCCGCCGCCGGCCGCACCAACACCAAGTGGCAGTATCTTTTTCTCAACAAGCGGTTCATCCGCGACCGATTCGTCGGCCATGCGATGCGTGAAGCGTACCGCGGCCTCATCGATCCCCACCGCCATCCGGTGGCGTTCCTGGCCATGGAGATCGATCCGCAGGAGGTCGACGTCAACGTCCATCCCACCAAGGTCGAGGTGCGATGGAAGGACTCCGGCAAGGTCTACTCGCAGGTGCTCTCCTGTCTTCGCGAACGTCTGCTGCAGACCGACCTGACGCCGGATCTGTCAACCGATCGCGCGTCGGAGGATGATGGCGATGCGGAGGCTTCGGATGCCGAAGGTTCGCTCGGCGAGCGGCAGCAGCGCATCCGCGAGTCGATCGCCGACTTCTTCAAGAACGCCAGGCCCGTGGTCGGCGGCGGAGCGGGAGAGGGATCTTCACCAGGTGGCAGTGGTGGCGCGGCGGGCCTGCCGTATCGCGGCGCGGCGTCGAGCACCGCCTATCGTTCATCGCCGTGGGAGGGGTTGCCGGCCTCCGGCGGACCGTCGGACGAGGCGTCGGCTTCATCGATACCCATGCAGCCGCAGGAACGCGTGCCCTCCGATGCCGATCTCGCCGCCCTCGCTGAAAGCGGCCAGGTGCTCCAGGTTCATCGCAGCTACCTCGTGGCGGAGACGGAAGACGGATTGGTCATCATCGATCAGCACGCCCTTCACGAGCGGATCATGTTCGAGACTCTCGCCGCACAGATCCGCAGCGGCCCGCTCGAGTCGCAGCGGTTGCTTCTGCCGGAGTCCATGGACGTCACACCGGATCAGTTGGAGGTTATCGAGACGCACGGCGAAACGCTCAAGCTCATGGGCTTCGAACTGACGCCGTTCGGCCCCAACGCCATCGGCGTTCACGCGGTGCCGTCACTGCTGAAGGCGGATCGTGTGCATGACTTTCTGCGGGATCTGCTGGACCGCCTGGCGGAGCAGTCCGGCGAGGTCACGCAGGAGATGGTGACCAACGACCTGATCAGCATGATGGCGTGCAAGGCGGCGGTGAAGGCGGGCGATTCGTTGACGCAAGAAGAGATCCAGGCACTGCTGGCGAGACGGCAGGAAGTCGAGCGCTCGAGCAACTGTCCCCACGGCCGCCCCACGTCGCTTCGGCTGACGCTCCGCGACCTCGAAAAGCAGTTCAAACGCACCTGAGCCTAACGCGTTTGCATCTCCCAGGATCGTTCGTGCAGGGCGCCAGGGACTGTCCCCGTTTGGGGCAATCCGTCACCGACGCGGGTTCAAACAAGGACATTTCGTTTCCGACATGCATCAAGGTCGTGAACCGCCAAACGGGGACCGTCCCTTTCCCCCTCTCACTTTCCCACCGTCGTCGGTGCCGGCATGTCGGGCCACAAGCGCAGGTCGTCGTACCACACCGTACCCGCCTCGTCCCAGTGTCCGCTCAGGATGACGATCCCGCGCGATGCCCCCGGCGGCGCTGTTCCGGTGATCTCGATGCGACGCCAATCGTGATTGAGCAACGGCTTTCCCTCGTCATTCAGGATCCTGTCGTTCTTCAGCGGCTCGCCGATCGGCGTTCCGTGTATCCGTGCCGCCCACAGCCCGAGCGTGTACCACCCCGCCGGGTTGCGGATGCCCTCTGACTTGACGTACCCGCTCAGCACGTAGCGCTTTCCCGGTACGATCAAACCCGGCGCTTCCGGTGTGAATTGCTGAATGGCATAGTTCGACCAGTCGGGTGGATGGGCGATGCGCTGCGCGAAGCGTCCCGTATGAAACACCTTTTCATCAACGGCGTGCACCTTCGGCGCCGCGTCTCCGCGGTTGATCTCCCAGCCCCAGCCCACGCCTTCGAAACGTCCAGGCGTCTCGATCTCGAAGTGCCCATTGACCAGCAGGTTCCGCTCGACGTACTCCCCCTCGACATCGCGCGGCCGCCGACGCCACGTCTCGACCAGCGGCTCCGGATAGCGCATCTGCAGACGCAGCAGCGCGTGACGCCACCTTGCTTTCGTGTGGGCGTGCCGCTTCTTACGCTCCGCCGTCGCCGCGCCCCAGTCCGTCTGCACGATCGACAGCATCGTCAGGTGCCCGTCTAATCCGCGCACCTGAATCCGCAGCATCGTCGCCCCTTCCTCCGACCACTGCATCGCCAGGACGTCGGCCTCCCGGCGCGGCAGTCCGCCGAAGGTCCCGCTGACCTCCTCGCCGTCGAAGAGGATCAAGCCGAACGACTTCTCGGCTTCCGGAGCCCACGCCTGGACGCGTTTGGCGAACCAGCCTTCCAGCCGCTGGGCGTCGGCGACCTCCCGCTTCACCGCCTCCACCGGCGCCTCGAGAATCGTGTGTAGCCGGATGTCGGGCAGCGCGTCGACCTCGTTCGCCGCCACCGGGCCGGTTCCCGCCCACCAGAGGACGGTCAGAATGATCGTACAGGTCAGCTTCCGTGGCATGATGCATCCTCCTCGGCAGGGCTCGCGAAATCCATGTTCGAGCTCGCCTTGTCACAACCCGGTTGCCCCGGGCTCGCCGGCCCACTACCATAATCGACATGGGCCGAAACACACGAAGACGACTCCTGATTTCCACGGTTGCGGCGCTGCTCAGCCTGCAGGCGGTGCCGGCGGTCCATGCCTGCCCGAACTGTAAGGTGAACGTCGAGGACGCGTCCAAAGCCCCGGCCGATGCCGACGGCACGGATTCCGGCGACACCTCGCCCCGGGCCAACATGGCGGCGGGCTACTACTACAGCATCCTCTTCATGATGCCCCTGCCGTTCATCCTGCTCTCCGGCCTGCTCGTCGTCATTCGTCGCCAGGCCCGGCGCGATGCCGCCCGCCACGCCGAGTGCTACGACCCCTCGTCCCGTCAGTAACAACACTAATGAACGTTTATCCCTGAAGGCAATTGGATCGAGCGAATTCCGTGCGCAAAAAAAAACCGGCGAAGCACGCTTCGCCGGTTTTGAAATGACATTCTACCGAGTAACACACAGAGCCGGAGACGTCAGCCGTTCCAGTTCGGAATACCGATCCGGCAGCCGTTATCGCCGCTCGCCTCCGTCGTGATCGTCTCGGCGTCCTGGACACCGAACTTCCGCCAGTAATACTGCAGCGTGGTGATCCGATCCGGCGCCAGCGTCTCCGACGGAGGGCGCACGATCTCCACGTGGGCATCCGCGAACGACGCCACCGAACCGCGCTTGCCGTGCATGTCGTACGAGGCACGTGGAGAATTATCACTGCTGCTCTGCGTATTGAACTCTTCCGGCAGGGGAACCTGGCCGCCGGAGAAGACATCGTAGAAGTCGATGCCGACGTAATTCGCGGGGGCTTGCGCCGCCAGATCCGTGTACGTCCGGTTCTGTTCCAACTGCAGACGCGCCTGCTGCAACACACCGGCGAGGTTCTCATCATCTTCGCGAGCGGCGTCCATGATGTAGACCGTCTCCGCCGGACGCTTCCAGTACTCAAGTTTGCCGACACCCTGGACTTCGTGCCAGACGCCGCTCGTGCCGTTCGGGCTGCAACCGCCCGCCACCGGGCCGCGATGGTCCAGCGCGTTGATCACGTAGTCCAGGAACTCGCCCGGGTGCGTGCCCTTGCGCTCCGGGCACTGGTACACTTCAAAGCGCTCCACCGGCACGAGGTTCAGGTTGTTCCGCGTGCGAAGCTTGCTTCCCATCTGCTTGAGCACCAGCTGCGTCCAGTGAATCGTGTTGCGGTTCCCTCCGCGCGGCACCAAGCCTTTCGACTCCACGGCGAACATGTTGGCCGCTGTCGCGTGCTGTTTCGAGTTGCTCTGGCACACCGCCGTTCGCGCCTGGGCACGCGCCTTCGACAGGGAGGGCAGCAGAATCGCGACAAGCAGCGCAATGATCGCCACAACGACAAGAACTTCGATCAGGGTAAAGCCATGAGGGCGTCGAGGGGTACGAATCGCGGACACGGTGAACACCTCATTTCGGTAGGGATGAAGAATCATGGATCCGGACGGGAGTCCGGTAAGTCATCGCTCGGGTTGGTACTGCCTGAGCCTCCACACTCTATTCTTCATTCTTCGATGAATTATAAATGCAAGTCAAGTATTTTCAATATTTAAGCTAAAGAATTGGAGGGGTTCCGACGCGGTCCGGCCCGATGGCGCGCGCGGAAGTTCGGTAAGTATCGATCAATACGAGCCTTGCCCGAAGGGACCGAAAATCTGCGAATTCTGCGAGGATATCCAGCAACATGGCAAGCGCTGCATTGTCGCTTCATTCGCACAAAAAATCGTCCCGCCACGCGGAAGTGCGCGGCGGGACGTGTGAATTCATGGAAGCCTTGAGGAATCAGAAAGTTTCTTATTTCGCGTATCCCTTGCGGCATCCAATCGGAAGGAATCCGCCGCCTTCTCAGTTGTAGAAACTCACGAACTCCTTGCAGGTCACCGGCTTGATCTTCCCGGCATTGCCCGCCTGGCCGAAGGCGGTCATGCGATCCAGGCACACCTGCTTCATCGCCGCGCGGGCCGGCCCGAGGTATTTGCGGGGGTCAAACTCTTTCGGGTTCGTCGCGAAGACCTTGCGGATCGCGCCGGTCATCGCCATGCGGTTATCGGTGTCCACGTTGATCTTCCGCACGCCGTGCTTGATGCCGCGCTGAATCTCTTCCACGGGCACGCCGTACGTCTCCTTCATCTCACCACCATACTCGCGGATGATGTTCTGCAATTCCTCCGGCACGCTCGACGAGCCGTGCATGACCAGGTGCGTGTTCGGAAGACGCTTGTGGATCTCCTCGATCACGCTCATCACCAGCACCTCACCGGTCGGCTTCTTGGTGAACTTGTACGCGCCGTGGCTCGTGCCGATGGCCACCGCCAGGGCGTCCACGCCGGTCTTCGCGCAGAAGTCCTCCGCCTGCGCCGGATCGGTCAGGTGCTTCATGGCCTCCTCGCCGGAGAGCCCCGCGCCGTGACCGTCTTCAATGCCGCCGAGGCAGCCCAGTTCGCCTTCCACCGTCACGCCGACTTTGTGGGCGGCATCGACCACCAGCTTGGTGACCTCGACATTGTACTCGTAACTGGCGGGGTTCTTTCCGGCTTCATCCAGTGAGCCGTCCATCATCACCGAGGTAAAGCCGTTCTCGATCGCGCTGAGGCAGGTCGCCGGCGAGTTGCCGTGATCCTGGTGCATGGCGATGGGGATGTTCGGATTCAACTCCGACGCTGCCAGCATCAGGTGACGCAGATAGTTGTCGTTCGTGTAATCGCGGGCGCCGCGCGAGGCCTGCACAATGACCGGGGAATCGGTCTCGACAGCCGCCTCCATGATCGCCTGGATCTGTTCCATGTTGTTGACGTTGAATGCGGCGACGCCGTAATCATTTTCCGCCGCATGGTCCAGAAGGACTCGCATCGGGACGAGGGCCATGTTGGGAACCTCCAAAGAAAAAGGGGACCAAACGCAAAGGGTGTGAAACTCTATCTTGCAGGCCGGAGCCGCACCAGGCTCACGGCCATATGTTCACGCATTGAGATCCCGGGGGCGGGATCGGCATGATCGCGTACAGGCGCCGGATCGGGAATGTTCCGATGGCCCGATCCGTACTTGCAAATCGCCACGGGCCGCAGGTTCAATCCTTTCCGAGCACGATTGTATCACACCCGCCCCGGCTTGCCTATCGGCCCACATGACGCGCCCACCCGGCTTCAGGCCTGCTCGAGATTCCCCGGTGGCAGAGGTCATCTTATGCCGATGATAGAGTAATAAGAATCGGTCATTCGATTGTGGTTCACTCAACGCACAGGTGAGGTGAGGTTTCTGGGCAGGGGGCCGCAGAGGTCCGTTCGGACCGTCACGGCGGCACCCTCCACGAACACAACGATGTGTGGCACCTTCCTGTGAATACTGACACCGCAACCAGCCGGTTTCTCCCCCGGCTGTCCGCCACTCGTCGTGAAAAAGGCAAAGGTACGTTCTATGAAAGGAAAGACCGCTATGAACGATGATTTGTATTGTCGGAAATGGGTGGGCGTGGCCGGGCTCTGCATCACCGTGTGGAGTGGCGTGGCCTGGGCTCAGGACGAGGTGCCTGACGGCTACAGCTTCATCAACGGTCAGCTTGTGGAGGGAGAGGCCCCCGCCCCGGCCGACCCGGTGGCCGAGCCCGCCGGCGGCGTGCCGGAACCTCAGCTGACCGCCACGGTTATCAACTTCGACGACGTAACGGCGCCGTGTAACTTTGGAACGAATCCGCCGCTCAGCACGGAGTACTCCAGTTTGGGCGTGACGTTCGGGGGTCCGGGGGAGCGGATCGATGAGTGCGGTAACTTCGGTGTCAGCGGCCAGTCGAGCCCGAATTTTCTCGCGTTGCTCGGTGGGAACGACGTTGGACTGTCTTTCGATCCGCCGGTGTCGAATGTATCCATACGCGCAGGTCACGCGGACAGCGGGACCATCGACATTACGGCCTTCGACGACCAGGGAAACTTGGTGGATGTGACACAGATTGCCGGGGCGTCGGCTTTGGCACCGATGTCCGTCCTGGGATCTTCCATCGCATTGGTCACGGTATCTTTCTCAGGCGATGTCCTGGTAGTGGACGATCTTTCATTCGTCCCCACGGGGTTCGGCGCGGACGATTGCTTCGCGGCCAAGATCATCGCCGGCGAGGGCAGATTCGATTTCGATAACACCGACGCCACGCCCGACGGTGACGACACGTCGCCGACCTGCAGCTTCTTCGGCGAGGGGAGCTTCGGCGGGGATGTGTGGTACCAGTGGAGCCCTCTGCCGGGCAAGGGCGGCACCTATCGCCTGGAAACGTGCGGCGGTACGAGCGTGGATACCAAGATCGCGGTCTACGACGCCGGGTTCTGCTCGCCGGGGGACACGGAACTGCTGGCCTGCAATGATGACGAATGCGGATTTCAATCCTCGGTGGATTTCACCGCCGTGGAAGGCCAGAACTACCTGATCCGCATCGGGCATTTTCCACTCGGCGTGGGCGGGAGCGGAACTTTCACGCTCGATTGCATCGACTGCCCCATCACCGGCGCCGATGATTGCGAGGCTGTGGAGTTCGAGTCGATCTTCGGCCAGGGCACGTTCGGTTTTGACAATTCCAACGCCACACCGGATGGCGATGACAGCCTGGCCGCCTGTACATTTTTCGGCGAGGGCAGTTTCGGTCGGGATGTCTGGTACCTCTGGCAGCCCGCACCGGGCGAGAGCGGCGACTACCGGTTCGAGACCTGCGGCATGACCAACGTGGACACGAAGATCGCCGTCTACGACGCGGTCGTCTGCCCGCCCGGGGAGACGGAGCGACTGGCCTGTAACGACGACGACTGCGGTTTTCAATCGGGACTGAACTTTGCCGCCGTGGAGGGCCAGAGCTATCTGCTTCAGGTCGGGCATTTTCCGGGCGCGGCCGCCGGCAGCGGCAACTTCTCCCTGACGTGCACCACGTGCGTGCCGCCGGTGATCACCTCGGCCGTGTCCCGGGCTTTCCATGGGAACGAAGGCCCCTTCGATATCGACATGCTCGGCCCGAACACGGCCATCGAGCCGCGTCGCTGCAGCAAGCAGATCGTGGTCACGTTCGACCAGTCGGTCGAGGCGTGCGACGGCACGCTGGACGCCGAGGTGACACTCGACGAAGGGTCCATCTCGAACCTGGTGATCGCGGGGAGCGAGCTGACCGTTGACCTGAACAACGCGCCGGACCCGTCCTGCCTGCGTTTCGAGGTCAGCGGCATCTGCGCGACAGGGGGGAGTACCCCGATGGTTCCGCAGATACTTCCGCTGATCGTGCTCGGCGGCGATGCCAATGAATCGGAAGGCGTGACCGTGACCGACCTCTCCACGGTAAAGACGACGATCGGCCAGATCGCTGATGCCTCGAACCTTAAGACGGACGTGAACTGCAGCGGCGGCATCACGGTGCTCGATCTGAGTGACGCCAAGGCCCAGATCGGCAACGAAGCGATTCTTCCGTGCCCGTGAAGCCGGTGGGGTGGCGGCGGCCGCCTCGGAACCGAAAGACCATGGGCCGGAGCGACCCGGATGCCGGGCCGAAAGGGCCTGCCGGCAAGCCGTGCGCCACGTCACAGGCGCGGAATCGTGATGTGCGGCGACCGGGCAAGCCCTGCGCGTTTTTCGCGGCCCCGGGCTTGAATCCGATTCACGAAAGGCTAATATACACTGCTTACACGCGGGTGTAGCTCAGTGGTAGAGCGTCACGTTGCCAACGTGAATGTCGTGAGTTCGAATCTCATCACCCGCTTTCGCGACAATTGAACGGCAATCGTGGGATACCGGTCACGCGATCTCCATTTTCCACGGAGCACGCATGGCTTGGCGCTGGCTACGGTGGTCGGGAACATTGGGCCCTTCGCCATCTTCCTCATCACAACCCACTGATCCACGAAGCTTTCGGCCGGAAACCTGCTCGGGCGGATGCCGTCGCGGGGATCATTGCCGTCTTCATGCGTAAGTTTTTGTATTTTATCAGGTTACATTCGTTTGCGAGAAGGAGTGCTCGATCCCATGGCGGATGAGGACAAACGCAACCCGGAAGATCAGGTCACGGACGAACAGGATGACGCGCAGGATCCCTCCCAGGTCGAGGCGGATGACGAACTCGATCAGGACGAGGATGAGGAGGGCCGGGAGTCCATCCAGGACGAATTAAAACGCGTCGTCCAGGTGAATCTGGAGGATGTGGGCACGCTGCGCAAGAAGATGACGGTCACCATCCCCCGGGACACGATCGACGCCCGCCTCGACGAGCAGTACACCGACCTTCGCAAAGAGGCGGTGGTGCCCGGGTTCCGCCGTGGCCGCGCTCCAAGACGCCTGCTGGAGAAGCGATTCGGCGGCGAAGTCGGCGAGACCCTCGTCCAGCAACTCGTCAGCGCCGGCTACATGGCGGCGTCGGAAAAGGAGGATCTCAAGATCATCGGCGATCCGCTGGTCTGGGCCCGCGAGAAGGAAGCCGAGTCCGACTCGCTCGTGGATGTCCAGAAGGCGATCGACCTGATGGAGATTCCCGACGAAGGCGACTTCAGCTTCGCCTGCGAGATCGAACTGCGGCCCGAGTTCGAGCTGCCCGAGCTGGACAACATTCCGGTCACCAAGCCGGTGCTGAGCGTCAGCGACGAGGATGTCCAGACGCAGATCGACCGCATCCGCGCCGGCCAGGGCAATTACGAGTCCGCCGCCGAAGACGCGATCCAGGATGACGATCTCGTCACCGCCGACATGAAGATGACCTGCGAGGGCACGGTCCTCAAGGAGCAGGAGGATGCCAGCCTTGCCGCCCGCCCACAGCAGGTCGACGGGGTCAACCTCGAGAACCTCGGCGAAGCGCTCCAGGGCAAGAAGGTGGGCGAAACCGCCACCGTCTCCGGCACCATCAGCGACGACTACATCAAGCAGGAGTTCCGCGGCAAGACCGCCGACTTCGAATTGGCCATCAAGGACATCCGCCGCCTCAAGCTGCCCGAGCTCAACGACGAGTTCATCAAGACCTGGGGCTTCGAGAGCGAGGACGAGTTCCGCAACTATGTCCGGCAGGAACTCGAGAGCCGCATCGGCGAGGAAGTCCGCCGCGGGATGGAAGGCCAGGTCTACCAGTACCTGCTTGACAAGACTTCCTTCGACGTGCCCGACCGTCTCGGGGATCGCCAGGCGGGGCGCGTGTTGATGCGACGCATGCTCGAGATGTACCAGCAGGGCGTGCCGCAGCAGGAGGTCGAAAAGCATCTCGACGAGATGAAGGCCAGCAGCAAGGAAGACACCATCCGCGATCTCAAGATCTACTTCATCATGGAGTCGCTCTCGGAGAAGATCGAAGTGGATGTCAGCGAGTCGGAATTGAATGGCGTCATCGCCGGGATCGCCCAGCGGCAGGGCCGCCGCTTCGACCGCGTTCGCGATGAGCTGGCCAAGGAAGATCGGCTCATGAACCTTTACCTGCAGATCCGCGATCGCAAGATCATCGATCAACTCCTGGAAAAGGCGAAGGTCGAGGAAAAGGACGTCGAGGTGTCCGATAAGGGCGAAGGCGACAAGCCGAAGTCAAAAAAGAAGAAGGCAAGCAAGAAGGCAAAGGAGAAGCCTGAAGAAAATGCCGACGAAACGTGACGCCCACGGGCTCCGGGCGTACTATCATTGCCGTGGCCTCCGGGCGAGATACCCGAGACCAGCGATCGCAGGCGCGGTGCGTCGAAAATACGTCAGCAGTCAAGGACACGACGATGGAACATCCTGAAATGAATCATCCGCACGAGATCATGAGAACGATGAACCAGCAGGCCCCGCAGTACCAGCGGTACCGCGAGATGTCCATCGAGGACATGCTGCTGGACAACCGGATCATCTTCCTGGCCGGGCCCATCTCGGAGCGGTCGGCCAGCGTCGTGGTGATGCGGCTGCTGTACCTGCAGTCGATCAAGCGCGATCAGCCGATCAACCTGTACATCAATTCGCCCGGCGGCCTGGTGGACCAGACGCTGGCGATCTACGACACCATGCAGTTCTTGAGCTGCGAGGTGGCGACGTACTGCATCGGTCAGGCTTCCAGCGGCGCGGCGATCATTCTGGCCGCCGGGACCAAGGGGCAGCGCTACGTCCTGCCGAACTCGAAGATCATGCTGCACCAGCCCTATGGCGGCATCACCGGGCAGGCCGAGGACATCCGCATCCAGGCGGAGGAGGTCCTCAAGGACAAGAAGCTGCTGAACGACATCCTCGCCAAGCACACCAGCAAGGATGCCGAGGTGATCGCCCAGGAGATCGAGCGCGATCGCTTCATGAGCGCCAAGGAAGCCCTCGAGTACGGCCTCGTGGACGAGATTCTCACCGAGCCGGAAGACGACAAGAAGAAGAAAAAGAAGTAACGCGGACATCCAAGTTCAAGGTGGAACGGGTTCATGGTGGACAACAATCTGATTCCGATCGTGATCGAAAAGACGGGGCGGGGCGAGCGCGCCTACGACATCTACTCGCGCCTGCTCAAGGACCGGATCATCTTTCTCGGGGGTCCGGTCGGCGATGAGATGGCGAATGTCATCGTCGCCCAGATGCTGTTCCTCTCGAACGAGGACAGCAAGGCCCCGATTCACCTGTACATCAACTCGCCGGGCGGGTCGGTCTCGGCGGGGCTGGCGATTTACGACACGATGCAGTTCATCCGCTGCGACGTGTACACGTACTGCATCGGCATGGCCGCCAGCATGGGCGCCGTGCTCATGTGCGGCGGGCAGAGCGGCAGCCGGTTCGTTCTGCCGAACTCGCGCCTGATGCTGCACCAGCCGCTGATCGGCGGCGTGATGGAAGGCTCCGCCACGGACCTCTCCATCGAGGCGCAGGAGATCATCCGCCTGCGCAAGCGGCTCTACGGCATCATTTCCAAGCACAGCGGCAAGAGCGACGAGCAGATCGAGAAGGATTGCGACCGCAACAAGTGGCTCGATGCCATGGAGTCCGTCGAGTACGGCCTGGCGGACAAGATTCTCGAGCGCGCCCCGGAGATCAAGTCGACCTCCGGCGACGGCGACTGAGCGCTGAAGCGCCATGGATCGCAAGTGCCCGGATCGCGCGGGAAGAAGTGAGTTCGCGCGTTACCCACCCGCATCCGCGCCACAACATTGACCGCCACACAACATCATTCCCGCATCACAGCGACTCGATATGCAAGCAAAGGGGTGGGCCCGGGCTCTTCGAATTTGGGATCGCGAATCCGCAATGCCCCATCGGCAGTGAGCATGCGCCCCATCCGCTCCCGCACACGTTCTGCCGCCCCCGTGCGGGGCTTTCGGATTCGTGACGCGTCTCCATTCCATAGCTGACGCCATGGACTTCCCGCTTTCGCCCCTTCGGGGCAATGACCATCTCCCGGCGATGGCAGGTCGCTGGGTGATTGTGGTAAAATCCTCAACCGGTTCACCGCCGCAAGACTCGTCCTCGTATCGGCGGCGGACGCGTCACTTTCTCAAAAGGGGCAACCGATGCATGGGTTCTGGCGCGGGGCGATTGCGATACTGATCGTTTACGGACTGGGGATCATCTGGGCGGGGTATGGCTACTCTCTGTACACGGATCTCTATGTGGCGATCAATACGTTGCTCAGAGGGGGAGCGGGACCGTCGAGAGGCTTGATCTTCGGCATCGTCCTGGCCACGGTCTGGTATCTGCCCTTCGCCGTGCTCGCCTTGGTGATGTATGGCGGGCTGACTCGGATCTACGGTCCGCGCGCGATCGTCGACAACGAAACCCGCTGCCGCCAGTGCCGATACATCCTGCGCGGCATCACCGAGCCGCGATGCCCGGAGTGTGGACATGCGATTTGAAGGGTCAGATCGAGCGATCTGCGTTTATTCTCAAGGAGCGCCATGATGATTCAGTTCAAGGACTTCGCGCCGCAGATCACGAAGCGGGGATTCTTCAGCAGGGAGTTTGAGTCGTTCCAGGAAGCGCTGGCCGCCGCCAACGCGTGGATCCGGGAGTCGCAGGTCGATGTTGTGAACATCGAGACGGTGGTCCTGCCGGAAATGTGGGGCGAAGACGGCACGACCGACACGAACCTGACCACCAGCGGGGACATGATGAATTCGTGGTATCAATTCATCCGCGTGTGGTACCGGGAGTGACCCGCCTCATCAGGATCATCCATGCGCAGAATCGAAAGCACAGGCTTGAGATGAAACGATTCGGCAAGTTCATTCGATGGGGCGGGGTGGTGTGCTGCGTGCTGCTGATGGCGGCGTGGGCGTCGAGCCTGTTGTGGCACGTTTACCGAGCCAGTATTTCCACCGAAGGTCTATTCCTCATCGAAAGTGGGGCAGGCGAGCTGAGTTTGTCCTGGATCGTAGCATTCGGCAACCACAAGAGCGCAAATTGGCATGTGGAGCGCATCCAGGATCCGTTGAGGCTCGCAAACTTTTTTTCCTGGCCTTTGTATGAGACGGATGAGTTTATGACCTTTCTCGTATTGCCTTACTGGCTCCTTCTTTCACTCATCGCCGTGCCCACGGTCTTGCTCTTCTGGTTGAACCGCATACGCATCCCGCCCGGCCACTGTCGCAAATGCGGTTATGATTTGACGGGGAATGTCACGGGCAAGTGCCCGGAGTGCGGGGCCGACGTGCCTGAAGTGGATCCGGCAGGAGAGTCCTCATGATGCGTCGCATTCTGCTCGCGACGCTCGTCTTGCCGGGCCTGCTGGTGCTCGTCGTTATGATCATCAGTTACGGAACACCGGTGCGTGTCACCCGGGGCGGCTTCGCGAATCTCCCGCTGACTCATGTGCAATGCGAGAAGGGCCGATGGTCGTTCATGCACGTGGCCGCGAATCCCGGTAATCGTGCGATGATGAACAACGGGAGTCGGCTGGGAATCGGCTGGAACGCCTTTCCTCTGCGGGGCACGATACATGCGGAAGGGGGCATGACCATCACCTCCGCCAATACGATTCTCACCATTCGAGGGCTGACAATTCGGCCGATCAACCTTGACCTGATGCAGCTTCCCAAGCCCGAGAAGGACGTGGCGCTGAACGCCTGGGTGCGCGGCTTGGAAATCCGGGGCTGGGGATGGGTGCTGCCATTGGCGATGCTGGCCTGGCCGGTAGGGTCCTTCGTTGTAGGCCCTGTCCGCAGACACCGCCGACGTCGTCGAGGTTTGTGTGCCGCGTGCGGTTACGACCTGACGGGGAACACATCCGGCGTCTGCCCGGAATGCGGAGTATCCGTATGATTCCTAATATTCCTGAACTGCAATCATTCCCGTTGATCTGGCGATTCTCGCACGAAGCCAAGTATGCCCAACTCACTAGCGAAGAGTTCGAACGGTTCCGCCCTGTAATGGTTCAGCCTGAATTGGAGAGTCAGGCGACGCGCCTAATACACACTC